>DASYEC010000127.1:0-43718 GCA_036499225.1 Conexibacter sp. | reverse complement strand
GATGAGAAGGGCTTCGGCTTTATCACCCCTGACGAGGGCAGCAGGGATCTCTTCGTCCATCACACCGGGATCAACGCCGACGGCTACCGTTCGCTGGCCGAGGGCAGCAAGGTCTCCTACGACGAGGAGCAGGGCGACAAGGGCCCCAAGGCGGTCAACGTCTCTGCCATCTGAGTCGTCGCACAGCTGCGCGATGTTTTGAAAGGCCCCCGGCATCGGGGGCCTTTCGTGTTTCTGGCTGAGAGACCGGATCTCGGTGTCCTATTGCGCTGGTCGCGCTAGGTTCGAAGAACGGCTGGAGCGCTCAGCCGTTGGCGCGTTGCTGCTGGGCGCCTGCGACGGCGCCGATGCGTACAATGTGGCAAATCCTGATCGAACTTTAGGGAATTGGGTCGGTGAATCGGTGAGCAAGACAGTTGAGGAGCGCGAGCGGGTCGTCGTGCGCTTCGCGGGCGACTCCGGCGACGGCATGCAGCTGGCCGGCGGGCGCTTCACGGACGCGACGGCGGTGCTCGGCAACGATCTCGCGACGCTGCCGGACTTTCCGGCTGAGATCCGCGCTCCCGCAGGCACGATCCCGGGCGTCTCCGCCTTCCAGATCCACTTCGCTTCGCGCGACATCCTCACGCCGGGCGACGCGCCCAACGTGCTCGTCGCGATGAACCCTGCGGCGCTGAAGGCCAACCTCGCAGCGCTCCCGCGCGGTGCGACGATCATCGTCAACGAGGACGCCTTCACGAAGCGCAACCTCGAGAAGGCCGGCTACGCCGAGAGCCCGCTCGACGACGAGACGCTGAAAGACCTCACCGTCCACCGCATCCCGATGACGACGCTGACCGCGCGCGCCGCGGAGGGCCTCGAGGACGTCGGCTCGCGTGACGCCGGGCGCGCGAAGAACCTCTTCGCGCTCGGGCTGCTGTCGTGGCTGTACGACCGCCCGACCGACGTCACCGAGCGCTGGATCGAGGGCAAGTTCGCGAAGAAGCCGGCCGCGAAGGCCGCCAACCTCGCCGCCTTCCAGGCCGGCTGGTCGTTCGGCGAGACGACCGAGCTGCTCGACGTCCAGTACAAGATCGCGCCGGCCAGCGACGTCGAGCCCGGCAGCTACCGCCAGATAAACGGCACGACGGCGACGGCGCTTGGCCTGCTCGCCGGCAGCGTCCGCAGCGGCCTGCCGCTGCTGCTCGCCAGCTACCCGATCACGCCGGCCTCCGAGCTGCTCCACGAGCTTTCCAAGCACGAAAAGCTCGGCGTGCGCACCGTCCAGGCCGAGGATGAGATCGCCGCCGCCGGCATGGCGCTCGGCGCGGCCTTCGGCGGCCACCTGGGCATCACCTCGACGAGCGGCCCGGGGATGGACCTGAAGGCCGAGACGATCGGCCTCGCGCTGATGCTCGAGCTGCCGATGGTGATCGTCGACGTCCAGCGCGCCGGCCCGTCGACCGGCCTGCCGACGAAGACCGAGCAGTCGGACCTGCTGATGGCGATGTACGGCCGCCACGGCGACGCGCCGCTGCCGATCGTCGCCGCGCAGACGCCCGGCGACTGCTTCAGAGCGGCATTCGAGGCGGTTCAGATCGCGATCGAGCGGCGCACGCCGGTGATCCTGCTGACCGACGGCTTCCTCGCCAACTCCTCGGAGCCGTGGCGGATCCCGGAGCTGAGCGACCTGCCGCCGATCGAGCCGGCCTTTGCCGCCGCGCCGCCGGAGGGCGAGTCGTTCATGCCCTACGCGCGCGACGAGCGCGGCGTGCGGCCGTGGGCGCCGCCCGGCATCCCCGGCCTCGAGCACCGCATCGGCGGGATCGAGAAGCAGGACGGCACCGGCAACATCTCCTACGACGCGGCCAACCACGCGACGATGACGCGCCTGCGCCGCGAGAAGGTCGACAAGATCGCCGACGAGCTGCCGCTGCTGGAGGTCGACGCCGACGAGGGCGCCGAGGTGCTCGTGCTCGGCTGGGGATCGACCTATGGCTCGATCCGCGCTGGCGTCCGGCGCGTCCGCGACCGTGGGCTGAAGGTCGCCCGCGCGCACGTCCGCTATCTCAGCCCGCTGCCGGCGAACATCGGCGAGGTCCTGCGCGCCTACCCGAAGGTGCTCGTGCCGGAGATGAACACGGGCCAGCTGGTGAAGATGCTGCGCGCCGAGTACCTCGTCGACGCGACGCCCTACAACAAGATCACCGGCCAGCCGCTGTTCGCGGCCGAGCTGGAGGAAGCGATCATGGAGCTGATCGAGGCTCCCACTCCGTCGGAGGCGGTTCGATGAGCGCCACGCTGCACGTGAACGGCAACGGCAACGGCGCCCACCCGCCCACGCCGAGACTGACGAAGGCCGACTTCCAGTCCGACCAGGAGACGCGCTGGTGCCCGGGCTGCGGCGACTACGCGATCCTCAACGCCGTCCAGACACTCATGCCCGAGCTCGGCGTGCCGACCGAGAAGACGGTCTTCGTCACCGGCATCGGCTGCGCCGGCCGCTTCGCGTATTACATGGACACGTACGGGATGCACAGCATCCACGGCCGTGCGACGGCGATCGCGACCGGCCTGGCGACGACGCGCGAGGACCTCTCGATCTGGGTCGTCTCCGGCGACGGCGACGCGCTCTCGATCGGCGGCAACCACCTGATCCACGCGCTGCGCCGCAACGTCCCGGTCAAGATCCTGCTGTTCAACAACCAGATCTACGGGCTGACAAAGGGCCAGGCTTCGCCGACCTCCGAGCGCGGCAAGGTCACCAAGTCGACGCCGTTCGGCTCGCATGACCGGCCGTTCAACCCGCTCGCGCTGGCGCTCGGCGCCGAGGCGTCGTTCGTCGCGCGCACGCTCGACCGCGACAGAAGGCACATGACCGAGGTGCTGCGCGCGGCCGCCGAGCACAGAGGCGCCTCGCTCGTCGAGATCTACCAGAACTGCCCGGTCTTCAACGACGGCGCCTTCTTCAACCTGACGGAGAAGGAGACGAAGGGCGCGACGCAGATCCGCCTCGAGCACGGCCAGCCGATCCGCTTCGGCGTCGACGGGGAGCTCGGCGTCGCGACCACCGGCTTCGCCGGCGGTGCCCAGGCCGACGGCGGGCTGGAGATCGTCCGCGTCGCCGACGCCGGCGAGGACAAGCTGCTGGTGCACGACGCCCACCGTGAGGACCCGAGCCTCGCGTTCGCACTCGCGCGCCTCGCCGGCGGCCCGCACGAGCCGACGCCGATCGGCGTCTTCCGCGACGTCGAGCGCCCGGTCCACGCCGCCGCCGCGAGCGAGAGCCCCGGCCGCACGGTCGCCGGCCCCGACGCGCTGGAGCAGCTGCTGCACGCGGGCGACACCTGGACGGTCGCCTAAAACGGAAAACGCCGCTGGCGCAGGCCCATCTCTAGGATGGAGAGCTATGCGGATCCTGGTGATCGAGGACGAGAGCGCGATCGCCGATTTCGTTCAGCGCGGGCTGCAGGCGGAGGGCTATGCCGTCTCGATAGCCGGGGACGGGATCGAGGGCGAGCGGCGTGCGCTGCATGACGACGTCGATCTCGTCGTGCTCGACGTGATGCTGCCGGGCCGCGACGGCCTCGCCGTGCTCGCCTCGATCCGCCGCGTCAAGCCGGAGCTGCCGGTCGTGATGTTGAGCGCGCGAGCGACCGTCGACGATCGCGTCGCTGGCCTTGACGGCGGCGCGACCGACTACGTGACGAAGCCGTTCTCGTTCGACGAGCTCGCGGCGCGCGTGCGTGCGCACCTGCGCAGGCCCCGCCAGCGGGACGCGACGACGCTGTCGGCGGCCGGGATAGAGCTCGACCTGCTCGCCCGCACGGTCTCGCGCGACGGGAACGAGCTGCGCCTCTCCGCGCGCGAGTTCGACCTGCTCGCCTACTTCTTGCGCCACCCTGACCAGGCGCTGTCGCGCCAGCAGATCCTCAGCGCGGTCTGGGGCTATGACTTCGACCCCGGCACGAACGTCGTCGAGGTCTACATCCGCTACCTGCGGCGCAAGCTCGAGCTGCCCGGCAGGCCGGCGCCGATCGACACGCTGCGATCGGTCGGGTACCGGCTCACGACACGGCCATGAGCAGGCGGGTCCCCAGCGACGAGCGGTCACGCTGGCGCTGGACGACCGGCCTGCGCGCCCGCCTGGCGCTCACCTTCTCGCTGATCCTCGTCGTCGCGCTGGGGACGGCGTTCATCGCGACCTACCGCGGCACCGCGACCCAGGTCCGCAACCAGATCGACGACGACCTGCGCAACGACGCCGCGGTCGTCGACTCTCACCTGCCGCCGGTCTACACGAAGCCGAGAGCGATCGCGCAGGAGGCGTCGGACTACCTCGACTCGCGCCTGAACTTCGGCAACCCGGCGGCGTCGCTGTTCATCGTCAGACCGCGCGGCACCGGCGCGATCTCCAACCTGCCGGAGCTGAACGCGGCTGAGGGCGACACGAGCGTCGACCGCGACGTGCTCGGGCCGCGGCGCGAGAGCCCAGAGGCGCGCGCGCTCGGCAGCGCGCGGCTGGGCTTCTCGACGGTAGACGCGAACGGCGAGCCCTACCGCCTCTACTTCGTCAACGTCATCCGTGACAGCAGAAAGGTCGCCGAGATCGGCGTCGGCGAGCCGGCCTCGGCGATCAACCGCGCCCAGAGCGGCGTCGCGCGGACCTTCCTGTTCGCGGGCACGATGACGCTGATCGCGGCGATCCTGCTCGGTTTCGCGTTCGCGACGCGGCTGTCGCAGCCGCTGCGGCGGATGGCTCGCACCGCGACCGAGGTGACGGCCGGCGACCTTTCGCAGCGGATCGACTCGCATGGGCCCCAGGACGAGGTGCGCGTGCTCGCCGACGCGTTCGACGGGATGCTCGACCGGCTCGAGGACGCCTTCGCGCGCCAGCGCGGCTTTGTCGCCGACGCCTCCCACGAGCTGCGCACGCCGCTGACAGTGATCCGCGGCCAGCTCGAGGTGCTTGCGCGCCAGTCGGCCGTCGACCCCCAGGACGTCCGGCATGTGAACGAGGTCGTGCGCACCGAGGTGCTGCGGATGGAGCGGCTGGTCGAGGACCTGCTGCTGCTGGCGCGCGCCGACGAGGGAGAGCTCGTGCGCCCGGCCGAGCTCGACCTCTCGGCGTTCGTGACCGAGCTGTTCGACGCGCTGACGCTGACTGCCGACCGCAACTTCGAGCTGAGCGACCTGCCGGCAGGGAGATTGATCGCCGACGAGGACCGGATCGCCCAGGTCGTGCGGAACCTCGCGCGCAACGCTGTCGAGCACACCGGCCCCGGCGGCGTGGTGCGCCTGACGGTGAAGCCGGTCGGCCGTACCCGCGTCGAGCTCGCGATCGAGGACGACGGCCCGGGCATCCCGGTCGACCAGCGCGATCGCGTCTTCGACCGCTTCCACCGCACCGACAGCGCCCGCGCCCGCCGTACGGGCGGCGCCGGCCTCGGCCTCGCGATCGCCCGCGCGATCGTCGAGGGCCACGGCGGCCGCATCTACGCCGAGAGCTCCCCCGAAGGCGGCGCCCGCGTCGCCTTCACCCTCCCCGGCTTCCGCGCCGCCGGCCGCAAGGCCGGCCGCGAGCCGGCGGCGCGTACCTGAGCGGGACAGAGGCAGGTTGCAGAGACCGCCCGGACTATCCTCCGAGTCGTGACCGAGAACGCCGAACACACGCCCGCCGAGGTCTCCGCGCTGCTTGCGCAGGACGGCGAGATCCAGCTCGTCGACGTGCGCGAGCCGCATGAGGTCGACGCCGGCGCGATCGCTGGCGCCAAGCATGTGCCGCTGCAGGACCTGATGGCCGCGGCCGAGCAGCTTGACCCCAACCGCCCGGTCGTCTTCTACTGCCGCGTCGGCGGCCGTTCGAAGATGGCGACCGACGCCTTCCGCGCCTCCGGCTGGGACGCGCGCAACATGACCGGCGGGATCGTCGCCTGGGTCGACGAGGGCCTTCCGCTCTCCGACCCCGACGGGTTCGTCGCCGACCACTAGCGCAGAACCGTGCCGCGGCGGGGCCGCCTCGGCGGGCACCGCTTCGTAACCCTCGACCTGAGGGTCAGAGTCAGGGGAAGAAGCGGCCTTCGCGCGGGGGCAAGCGGCGCCGTCGCGCGCTCCCGGCGCGCCTGCTGCGCTTGCGGCTCAGACGCCCCGCGACCCTACCGGCGGGACGCCCGGTGCGTCGACATAAGCCCAGATTTCCCTGCATGCGGGCAGATCGGGCGGGAAGGTCGCTCCATAACCCGCGCACGTACGAGCGATTCGTCGAGTTGTGACGGGTCGGCTCCATAACCGTTCGACATCGCTCCGCACGGGTTGGTAGCCTCATCGCCGTCGTTCACAGAACCCAGCCGAATCTCGAGCGCCGCAACCGCTCGGGAGCGGGGGAACCAAAGGGTCGATATGGCCCAGGGGCGAATCGTCGTTTTCCCCAACGACGTAGCGCTGCTCTTTCTGCGCGAGCCCGACAGCTAACCCCGCAGGCGCCCGAAAGAGAAGGGGTTGCACCTTGTCGTTCACTGCTGCTCGGCCTGCCATACGCCTGTCCGCGGTCTTGTTCGCGGCGATGGCTGCCGCGCTGTTCGTCACTACCTCGGCGTTCGGCGCCTCGCTGGGGAGACGCACCCTTACCGAGGGGATGACCGGCCAGGACGTCCGCGTCCTGCAGGACTTCCTCACCAGAGCCGGCTTCAAGACGCCGGTCGCCGGCGAGTTCGGCCCAGTCACGCTCACGAACGTGAAGGCGTTCGAGAAGCAGCAGAGCATGCCGACCGACGGCGTCGTCGACGCCGACGTGATCGCCAAGCTCCGCTCGATCGCCGACCCCAGCTCGGCGACCACGACGACGTCGACGTCCACCACGACGACGCCGTCGGCCACGCCCACCACCTCGCGCACCACCACGACGACCAGAGGCGGCCACCGCCACCTCGGCGACCGTGTGCTGCGCAAGGGCGCCACCGGCCAGGACGTCCGCGTCCTGCAGGACTACCTCGAGCGCGCTGGCTTCACCAGCGGCATAGACGGCGAGTTCGGCCCGACGACGTTGAGAATGGTGAAGAAGTTCCAGCAGGCGCAGGAGCTGAGAATCACCGGCATCGTCGACACCACGACCGTCTCCGCGCTGCGTCGCGTCGGTGACGTCGCCGCGACCAACACCGCTGGCGGCGCCGACTTCGACATGAGCACCGTTCAGGCGCCCGTCGGCAGAGCGAAGCTGCTCTCCAACGGCCTTGCGGTCGCGCCTTCGGACGCGCCGCAGGAGGTCAAGGACGTCATCGACGCCGGCAACCAGATCGCGACCATGCCGTACATCTACGGCGGCGGCCACGGCAGCTGGAGAGACCGCGGCTACGACTGCTCGGGCTCCGTCAGCTTCGCGCTGCACGGCGGCGGCATGCTCGACTCGTCGATGCCCTCCGGCGGCTTCGAGGGCTGGGGCCAGTCGGGCAGAGGCCAGTGGATAACGATCTACGCCAACGGCGGCCACATGTACATGACCGTCGCCGGTCTCCGCTTCGACACGAGCGGCGCCGACCCGTCGCGCTGGCAGTCCGACATGCGCGACAACAGCGGCTTCGTCGTCCGTCACCCGACGGGCTTCTAGCCACCCCGCATCAGAGCTTCGCCAACGGCCGCGCCCGGACCTCCGGCGCGGCCGTTGCGCGTTCTGGGACGAAGCCCCGCTCCGCTCCCCGCCGGGCCGGCGGCCCCGCTCGGGAAACCGGCGTGGAGCGATGGGCTGCGCGAGTAGGATCGGCCGCATGTCAGCACTTGCCGATTCCTACGCCCTGACAGACGAGCAGCGCGACCTGCGCGAGACGATCCGCAGAGTCGCGCAAGAGCGCGTCGCGCCGCGAGCTGCTGAGATCGACGCGAAGGCCGAGTACCCGTGGGACCTGCGCGAGCTGTTCGCCGAGCTGAACCTCTTCGGGCTGCCGTTCGAGCCTGAGCACGGCGGCACCGGCACCGGCGTGCTGATGCTGAACATCGCGGTCGAGGAGATCGCGAAGGCATGCGCGTCGACCGCGCTGATGCTGATGGTGCAGGAGCTCGGCACGCTGCCGATCAAGCTGTTCGGCAGCGAGGAGCTGCAGCAGCGCTTCCTGCCCAAGTGCGCGACCGGCGAGTGGACCCCGGCCTTCGCGCTGTCCGAGCCCGAGGCCGGCTCCGACCCGGGAGGCATGATCACGAAGGCCGTCCGGGACGGCGACGAGTGGGTCATCACCGGCACGAAGAACTGGATCTCGAACCTCGGGGTCGCTGACTTCTACATCGTCTTCGCGGTCACCGACCCGGGCGCCGGCCACTCGCGCGGGATCAGCGCCTTCGTCGTCGAGAGAACCCGCCCGGGCTTCTCCGTCGGCAAGCTCGAGCACAAGCTCGGCATCAAGGGCAGCCCGACCGGCCAGCCGATCTTCGACGACGTCCGCATCCCCGCCGGCAACCTGATCGGCGAGGTCAACAAGGGGATGCACGTCGCGCTCGGCACGCTCGACTACTCGCGCCTCGGCGTCGCGGCGCAAGCGCTCGGGATCGCGCAGGGCGCGACCGACTACGCGGCCGCCTACGCGCGCGAGCGCAGACAGTTCGGCAAGTCGATCAACGCCTTCCAGGGGATCCAGTTCAAGCTCGCCGACATGGAGACGCAGACGGCCGCCGGCCGCGAGCTGCTCTACCAGGCGTGCGCGAAGGCCGATCGCGGCGACGCCGACCGCGGCAAGTACTCCGCGATGGCGAAGCTCTACAACTCGGACAACGCGATGCGCGTGACGGTCGAGGCGGTCCAGATCCTGGGCGGTTACGGCTATGTCAGCGAGTACCCCGTCGAGCGGATGCTGCGCGACGCGAAGATCACGCAGATCTACGAGGGCACGAACGAGATCCAGCGCGTCGTGATCGCGCGCACGCTCCGGTAGGGCGCGCTTCTGCGGCGAGGTTGCCCGCGTGTTGCGCGGGTGGCCTCGCGTCGTCGGGGCGGCTAACGTAGGGGCTACCGCCATGCGTGCTCCAACCCCACAACGGATCGCCTTCTCTGCGGCCGTCGCGCTGTTCGTCGGCATCGCCTTCATCACGATCTTCACCGGGTTCTCCACGACTTACCCGCTGCGGCTGTTCCAGGGGATCGCCGTCGCGATCGGCGCGGTGCTCGCGATCGCGTTCGTCGCGTCGCTGATCACCGGCCCGATCGCCGGCTGGCGCACTCCTGAGTCCGACGCCGACTTTGAGGACCTCGTCGAGCGCAGCGAAAGGCTGGCCCGCGAGGGCTCGTGGGGAGAGGCCGACGACGACTACGAGACGCTGGACGACGACGATGACGACGATCTCGTCGATCCGTGGAACGAAGAGGACTTCAAGGCGATCCTGCGCTCGGCGATCGACGAGCTGCCGCTCGAGTTCCACCGCGCGCTCGAGCACGTCGCCGTCGTCGTCTCCGACGGAGGCCGACGCCGCGGCGCTTACGGCCTCTACCACGGCGGCACCGTCGCGCGCGACGGCTTCGCGGACCGGATCATCATCTACCGCGACACGCTGCTGCGCGACTTCGGCTACGACACTGACCTGCTGAGAGCGCAGGTCACGCGCACGCTGCGCCACGAGCTGGCACACCACCTCGGCTGGGACGAGGACGGCGTGCGCGGCCTCGGCCTGTAGAGCCCGCCGAACGGCGTCCCCAGCTGAACGGAACCGGACAGTCGAGCGCGGCGAACGCGCTAGGCTCCGTGCCAGGCCCCCGTGGAGTGTGACCGCCGGGGAAAACGCATGCCCGTGGAGTGCGACCGCCGGGCACCTTGCACAGGAGGGAAAGACCATGGCTGAAGCCGTGATCGTCGATGCCGTGCGGACGCCGATCGGGCGCGCCGGCAAGGGCTCGCTGCGCGCAATGCGCGCCGACGACCTCGCCGCCATCCCGCTCAGCGCGCTGATCGAGCGCAACCCCGAGCTCACCCCTTCCGACATCGTCGACGTGATGATGGGCGCTGCCAGCGGCGAGGGCGAGCAGAACTACAACATCGGCCGTAACGCGGCCCTGCTCGCCGGGCTGCCGTTGTCCGTCCCCGGCTGCACGCTCAACCGCTTCTGCGCCTCCTCGCTGCAGACGCTGCGGATGGCCTTCCACGCGATCAAGGCCGGCGAGGGCGACGTCTACATCGCGGCAGGCGTCGAGGCCGTCTCGCGCGCCGGCGGCTCGCCGATGCCGTTCCACCCCAAGCTCGACGGCTCGCCAGGCTCGCTGATGAACGTCTACATCCCGATGGGCTTGACGGCGGAGAACGTCGCCGCGCGCGAGGGCGTCACGCGCGAGCAGCAGGACCGCTGGGCGCTGATCTCCCAGACGCGCGCGGTCGCCGCGCAGCAGGAGGGCCACTTCGACCGCGAGATCGTCGCGGTCACCGTCCCCGAGCACGTCGAGCAGACGCCCGAGGGCGAGGAGGTGACGGTCGCCGCGGCGGTCGTCACGACCGACGACGGGCCGCGCCCCGGCACGACGGCCGAGAAGCTGGCCGCGCTGAGACCGGTCTTCAGAGGCGACGGGACCGTCACCGCCGGCAACGCCTGCCCGCTCAACGACGGCGCCGCCGCCGTGCTCGTGATGTCGGAGGAGAAGGCCGCGGCGCTCGGGATGAAGCCGCGCGCCCGGATCATCGCCTCCGCCGTCGGCGCGCTCGAGCCCGAGTACATGGGCCTGGGGCCGATCCCGGCGGTGCGCAAGGTGCTCAAGCAGGCCGGCATGTCGATCGACGACATCGACGTGATCGAGTTGAACGAGGCGTTCGCGGCGCAGGTCGTGCCGTGCCAGCGCGAGTGGGGGGTCGCCGACGAGAAGCTCAACCCGTTCGGCGGCGCGATCGCGCTCGGCCATCCGTTCGGGATGACCGGCGCCCGCATCATGACGACGCTGCTGAACGACCTCGAGACGCTCGACGCGTCGATCGGCCTCGAGACGATGTGCGTCGCCGGCGGCATGGGCCAGGCGATGATCGTCGAGCGGCTGAACTAGCTCGCGGCCGACGGGCGCGTCGCCGTGCCCGTCGGCGCCCGCTCGGTGGGCGCCGCGTCCGGCGTGGCCGGTGGGGGCGTTTTGCGCTCCTCGGCGGGACCGCGGTCGAGCGCGACGGCGGCGGCCGCCAGGCGCGGCTCGATCGCGCGGAGGGCGACGATGTGCTGGCGTGTCCAGGCAAGGCTCGCCGCGGCGCCGATCGCGCCGGGCTCGCCCGAGCCGTGCAGCAGCCGCACCCCGCCGGCGACGTCGTCGTCGCGTGGCTGCGGCTCCGGCGGCGCGATGTCGTCGCCGACCGCCGTCCCGAGCGCGCGCATCCAGCCGCTCAGCGCAAGCGCCTCCTCTTCGAGCACCGCGCGCTCCTTCACGCGCAGATCATCGCTCGCGCTCGTCACCGGGCGCGGCAGCGCGATCTGGCCGACGCGCAGCGAATGGGCGGTGCGCCGCATCGCCTCGCTGCCGCCGCGCAGCCGCGACAGCTCGGCGAACGGCAGCTTGTCGCGGCCGGGATCGGCGAGGAACTGCCGCAGCGCGTCGTCGAGCCGGTTGCTTGCCGTGAAGGCGGCGGCGATGTGGCGGGCGACCGGCTCCTCGTCACCGTCGTGCAGCTGCAGCGCGACGGTCGCGTAGAGCTCGCCGGCGCTCGCCGAGTAGGCGTCGTCGATGCATCTGCGCACCAGGCCGGCGGCACCGCGCGGCCACATCAAGAGCCCGACGACGAGGCTGATCGCTGCGCCGATCGCGACGTCTTCGATCCGCACCAGCCCAACGCTCCAGCCGACTGGGTCGACGAGGTTGAAGAGGATCAGCACCGTGAGCGAGAAGGCGGCCTGCCCGGCGAAGAAGGAGATCGCTCTCGGCGCGTAGACGGCGGCGAACACGGCGAGCGGGAATATCGCCCACAGGATGGCGGTGTCGGAGCCGATCAGCTCGACCATGGCGCCGCCGACGACGATGCCCGCGAGCGTGCCGCCGAGCGCCTCCACGACGGTGTTGCCGGTCGTCATCGCGCGCGAGCGCAGCACGGAGATCACGCCGAGGGCGACCCAGAAGCCATGCTGCAGGTCGACCAGCTGGGCGATCAGCACCGCGAGCGCGAGACCTGTCGCGCCGCGCACGCTGTTGCGAAACCAGACCGAGCGCGTGCTGAGGTAGGCGGCCGCGAGGGTGCTCGACGCCCGTACCGCGTGCACCGCCGCCTCGCCCAGCCGGTCCTCCATCGGGTCGGCGGTGTGGTCAGGCGGCGGGGCGGGCGACCCGCTGGCGCGCAGCGCGTTGGCGACGACGTACCACGCTGAGTACGACAGCATCCGCAGGCGGAAGCCCTCCTCGAGCTCCCGCTCGACGGCAAGCTCCTCGCCTGGCCTCGCAGCGGCGACCCGTTCGAGGACCGTTTCGCGCAGTTGCTTGCGTGCCTGCTCGACGCGCGCGAAGTCAGGCTCGGCGTCGCCGCCCCGAAGCCGGTCGGCGGCCGCGTCGAGCAGGTCGGCGACGCCCTCCTCGACCTCCGCGCGCTCCCCTGCGAGCATCAGCCCTCCGGCCGGCACGCTGGTCGGCGGGAGGGGCATCGTGAACTGGACGAGCCAGCCGACGATGTCGACGACCCGCGCGAGCGCCGCCGTCGGGCCGGTCGCTGCGGCGGCGCGGAACGGAGTCGCGTAGAAGTCTCTGCGCGCGTCGTAGGCGGCTCTGCTGGCCGCTGCCTGGCAAGTCCCGATCACGCGCGCGTCATCGCTCGCGATCGCCTTGACGAGCTTGCCGAGCTGGGCGCAGGCGGTCGCGGCCCTCGCACGCAGCCGGTCGTGCGGATGCGCTGGCCACAGCAGCAGCGAGGCGGGTATCGAGACGGCCGAGGCAATCGCCCAGCCGAGCAGGCGAGAGGGGAGGTCGTCGATCGGCGCCGCGATCGTCACGGCGAGCACGAACGAGAGGATCGCCCCGGTCGAGCTGGCGACGAAGGGGCCGCCGAGCACGCCCGAGAACAACACGACGAAGCCGACGACGAGCATTGCGCTGGCCGCGAGCGCGGGCGAGTTGCAGCAGAGCGTGCCGAGTGCGACGAGCGCGGCGCCCGCGACGGCGAGCCCGAGGTAGGCCGTCAGCCGTGCGCGCAACGGGCCGGCGAACGCCGCAAAGGCCATCTGCGCGAAACAGCCGAAGATGGCGAAGACGGCCGCTTTCTGGTCGTCGAGCACGACGAACGCGAAGGCGAACGCCGCCGGCCCGAAGATCGCCATCCGGAGAGCGTCGAGCAAGGCTTGGCGATGTTGCGCCGTCCGCACCCGAGCGATCGTAGTGGCGGGCGGCGGCCGTCGCGAACGGTCAGGCGCCCGGCTGCGGCTCGGCGCGCCCGTGCACGAGGCGGGGCTGGCGCGCGGCCGGCGCGCCCGATACCTCGCGCGGGCCGGTCGACCCGCCCGGCTACGCGCGCCGCGCGAGCGAGAGCGCGAAGCGGTCGAGCTTGTCGGTGTGCCAGCCGACGAGCCTGAGGCCCGCGGCTTCGTAGTCCTGCTCGATCCGCTCGCGCGTGAACTTCGCGCTGATCTCGGTGCGGATCTCCTCGCCGGCGGCGATCTCGACGCGCAGGCCGAGGTCGCTTATCAGGACCGACGCGGGGCGCTGCGCGCGCAGGCGCATCTCGATCCATTCGTTGCGGCGGTCGAAGAAGGCGATGTGGTCGAAGGCGTCGACGGGGAAGTCGGCGTCCAGCTCGCGGTTGAGGACGGTGAGGACGTTGCGGTTGAACTGGGCGGTGACGCCGGCGGCGTCGTCGTAGGCGGCCTCGATCACGGCCGGGTCCTTCACCAAGTCGGTCCCCAAGAGCAGGTGGTCCTCAGGCCCGAGCAGCGACGCGATGTCGCGCATCAGCCGCCGCCGGGAGCCGGGTGGGAAGTTGCCGATCGTGCCGCCGAGCAGCGCGACGATCCGACCGACCCCGTCTTGCGGGCCGGGGATGCGGTCGAGGTGGCGCTCGAAGTCGCCGATCACGCCGTGCACGCGCAGGCCGGGGTACTCGTCGACGAGCTGCTCGGCGCTCGCGCGCACGACGGTCTCGGCGACGTCCAAGGGGATGTAGCGGTGCAGGCCGGTGTCGGCGGCGGCCATCGCGTCGAGCAGGACACGGGTTTTGGCGGCGGTGCCGGAGCCGAGCTCGACGAGCTCGCTGGCGCCGGTCTCGGCGACGATCGCGGCGGCGTCGGCTTCGAGGATCGAGCGCTCTGCGCGGGTGGGGTAGTACTCGGGCAGCTCGCAGATCGCATCGAACAGCTCACAGCCGCGCTCGTCGTAGAAGTGCTTGGGCGGCAGCTCCTTGAACGGCCGCGTCAAACCGTCCAGGACGTCGTCGGCGAGGCCGCGCTCATGCGCCTCGTCCAGGTGAGAGTCGATCACGACCGCAGGGTCGACGGTGCTGAGAGGGGGCATCAGACGTCCTTTGCGATCCGAAAGCCGGAGAAGATCTGGCGGCGCTGCGGGTAGTCCCAGTTGCGGAACGTCGGTGTGGCGATCGCGTCCTGCGTCGCCCACGAGCCGCCGCGCAGCACACGGTGGTCAGGGCCGAAGAAGACCTCGGAGTACTCCCTGTACGGGTGCGCGACGAAGCCGGGATAGCCGCGGAGCTCGCTCGCGGTCCACTCCCACAGATCGCCGATCAGGCCGAGCACGCCGCTGGGCGTGGCGCCGGCGAGGTGCGTGCCGACGGGCTCGGTGCCGAAGCTGCGCCAGCCGACGTTGGCGGCCGCGCCATGCCTTGGCGCGGCGGGGCCGTGGTCGTCGCCGTTGGAGGCGGTGCGATCCCACGGCCAACGTCGGGCGCTGCCTGACTCCTGGTCCCAGGTCGCCGCCTTCTCCCACTCTTCTTCAGTGGGGAGGCGGACGCCGTGAGCGCGGGCGAAGGCGTCGGCCTCGAACCAGGAGACGTGCGCGACGGGCCGGTCGGGATGGAGCGGGAGGAGCCGCCCCATCCGCCATTCGCGGCCGTCGGCCGTCCAGCCTGCCGGGCGCTCGATGTCGTACTCCTCTTTCCAAGCCCAGGCCTCGCGCGACCACCACTCGCGGCGCTCGTAGCCGCCGCCCTCGACGAACGTCAGGAAGGTCGCGTTCGTGATCGGCGTGCGGCCGATGCGGAAGGCGGGGAGCTCGACACGGTGGCGTGGGCGCTCGTTGTCGTAGGAGAAGCCGTCGGCGGCGTCGAGGCCGATCGTCGCGGGGCCGGCTGGCACCTCGACCAGCTCGAGGCCGCCGTCGCCGGGGGCGCGCGTCGCGGCGCTCGCGAGCGCGGCGCTGTCGCGGTCGCCGCCGAGCGCGGGCGGCGCCGGCAGGTGCGCGAGCTCCATCGTCTGCAGCATCGTCTCGGTGTGCTGCTGCTCGTGGCGCAGGACCAGCTCGTGGGTGAGGCGGTCGCTGAGGCCGTCACGGGCGACGACCTCAAGCGTGCGCTCGCGGACGGCGGCGAGGTAGTCGACCGCCTCGGCGTGCCGCAGGAAGGGGATCGCGCCCCGCTGCGAGCGCGGCGTCTCGAAGGCGTCGTATATCTCGGCGAGGTCGGGCCGCAGCAGCGGGAGGCCGCCGTAGTTGTGGACCAGCCACAGGTCCTCGAACGCGGCGATGTGGCCGAGGTCCCAGACGAGCGGGCTCATCAGCGACGAGTGGACGCGCTCGAGCGCGTCATCGTCGAGATGGGCGACGAGCTTCAGCGTGCGCTCACGCGCTTCTGCAAGCTGGTCGAGGAGAGGATCTGAGGCGGCTGCCGTGCGGCTCGGCATTGACTAGTCAGTCTTGCACAAGGACCCCGCGGTCCAAACGCGGCGCTCGGCGCCGAGCGGCTGGCTCGGCGCATGAGCACTGGCGGTAAGCAGTGGGCGGACGCCGCAGAATTGGCGCCGCGGCGCTCAGCTCGGCGCGGCGGTGTGATCGACGATCAGCTCGATCGCGGCGTTGTCGGAGTCGAGCAGGCTGGCGGGGATCCTCGGCGTTGGGCCGGCGAGCAGCTGCGTGATCGCCCACGCCTTGCCGGCCCCTTCGGCGAGCACGAGCATGCTGCGCGCCGCGCGCAGCATCGGCAGCGTCAGCGTGATGCGGTCGAACGGCGGCTTCGTGCCGTGGACCGGGATGCAGAGCCGCTGGCGCTCGTCGAGCTCGGGGCCGTTGGGGAAGAGCGAGGCCGTGTGGCCGTCCTCGCCGAGGCCGAGCAGCGCGACGTCGAGCCGCGGCGTCTCGTCGCCGATCGTCGTGCGCAGCTCCCGCTCGTAGTCGGCTGCGGCGCCGGCCGGGTCCTCCGTGGAGCCGAGGACGGGGTGGACGGTCGGCAGCGGCTCGCTGACGCCGTCGAGCAGGTTCTCGACGACGAGCCGGTGGTTGCTGTCGGGGTCGTCGAGCGGGACGCAGCGCTCGTCGCCGAACCACAGGTGGACGTCGCGCCAGTCGCTCACCACCCTCCCGAGCAGTCTGTACGCGCGTGCCGGCGTGCGTCCGCCGGCGAGCGAGACATGGGCGACGCCGCGCTCGGCGCGGGCGTCGGCGATCGCCGCGGCGATGCGCTCTGCTGTGGTCCGGGCGGTAGCCTCTGCGTCCCCGGCGACGGTCAGTTGGATCATGACCACCCTGTCCTCGAGCGATTGCGGTTCCCTGAGCCTATCCCTGCCCGCGCTCGTGTGGCAGCCTCGTGCCGGGTCGGGACCTGGCACGAGGGCGCTCGCCCGTTCCTACGTCAGCTTGTAGCGCAGGTAGAGCGATCCGTTGCGCTCCAGCAGCCAGCGCAGCGCCATCCTCGTCGGCTCGGGCAGCGAGTCGCCGGCCGTCATCGGCAGCTCGCCGCCGCTCGTCAGCAGCGGCGCCATCGTGAGGAACAGCTCGTCGACGAGGCGCTCGGCGAGCAGGCTGCCGAACAGCATCGGGCCGCCCTCGCAGAGCACCGAGCGGATCCCGCGGTTCACGCGCAGGTCGTGGAGCGCGGCATGGGCGAGCGGCTGCTCGTGCTCCTCGATCCGCACCACGTCCACGCGCGCTGCGACCTGCGGTGAGGCCGCGTCGACGGTCGTGTAGACGATCACGTGCGCTTCGGGGTCGGCGAACAGCGGGACCTCCAGCGGCAGTCTCCCGCTGCGCGTGACCGTCACGATCGGCAGCGTCGGCGACAGCCCGATCGCCTCGCGCGCGGCGCGCAGGTCGGCTCTGCGGATCGGGCGCGAGTAGCCCTCCGCGGCGATCGTGCCGGTGCCGACGAGCAGCGCCTCGGGCTGCGTGCGCAGGCGGCGGAAGACCTCGCGGTCGCCGTCGTCGCCGATCGAGCCCGACTTGCCGTCGATCGCGATGCGCCCGTCGACCGTCGCCGCGAAGTTGGCGATCACGTATGGCCGCTCGGCCGGTGCGAGCTCGGCGAGCCTGAGGTCGCCGAGCAGCTCCAAGCTGTCGACCGTCGCGGGCGTGGGGAGGAGGCGGTTGAACTCCATCGTCGCCACGCTACCGCCACGAGCGGGAGGCTGTGCGTGGCATACCGTCCGACATTTCCGGGCACGCTGGTAGCGTCCGGCGCTCGGCGCCCCCACACCCCCGACCGCCGTCCCCCTCACATGACCTCGAACCAGCAGGCCCGTCCGGATCGCAACCTCGCACTCGAGCTTGCGCGCGTCACCGAAGCTGCTGCGCTCGCTGCCGCCCGGCTCGTCGGCCGCGGCGACAAGGAGGCGGCCGACCAGGCCGCCGTCGACGCGATGCGCTTCGTGCTCGACTCGGTGCCGATGAACGGCACCGTCGTGATCGGCGAAGGCGAGAAGGACGAGGCGCCGATGCTCTACAACGGCGAGCAGATCGGCGACGGCTCGCCGCCGGAGGTCGACATCGCCGTCGACCCGCTCGAGGGCACGCGCTTGACCGCGCTGGGCATGCCGAGCGCGATCGCCGTGATCGCGCTCGCCGAGCGCGGCACGATGTTCGATCCGGGCCCGATCGTCTACATGGAGAAGATGGCCGGCGGCGAGGAGATCGCGGACCTGCTCGACCTCGACCGGCCGATCGCCGAGACGCTCAAGCTGATCGCCCAGCGCAAGGGAATGGGCGTCGGCGACGTGACGGTCGTGATGCTCGACCGCCCGCGACACGAGAGAGCGATGCAGGAGGTCCGCGAGGCTGGCGGCCGCATCCGCCTGATCACCGACGGCGACGTCTCCGCAGCGCTGCTCGCCTCCAGCGAGCGCTCCCCGGTCGACCTGCTCTACGGGATCGGCGGCACGCCTGAGGGCGTCATCTCTGCCGCCGCGCTGAAGTGCATGGGCGGCGCGATCCTCGGCCGCCTGTGGCCGCGCGACGAGACCGAGAGACAGGCGGCGCTCGACGCCGGCTTCGACCTCACCAGAGTGCTGAGCACGAACGACCTCTGCTGGGGCGACGACGTCTTCTTCTCCGCCACCGGCGTCACCGACGGGGACGTGCTCGAGGGTGTCCGCTACCGCGGCAGGGGCGCGACGACCGAGTCGCTCGTGATGCGCTCCCGCTCGGGCACCGTCCGCCGCGTCCACGCGACGCACGACCGCGCGAAGCTGCGCGCGATCACCGGCGAGCGTTACGGCTGAGTGGAATCGGCTGGCGCCGATTCCATAGTGGGTTTGGCTGGCGCCAAACCCACGCCGCGGCGTCAACGCGGATGCGTCGGTCAGGCCTTGGCCGCCGGCTGCTATCTGGCTGGCGGGTCGGGGACCTCGGCGAGGCTCTGCGGGGCGAAGCGCCCGACGCGCGACTCGGCGAGGTCGAGTCGGCCGAGCGAGCGCAGGAAGCCGTGCGTGACGAGCACGTGGATCGCCGACTGCGTCCAGCGGTAGACGTGGCGGCTGATGCTGTGCGCGATCGACGGGTAGAAGTTCGCGACCTCGACCTCGACGTGGAGCCGCTCCTTGCCCGGCTCGCCGGGCGCGGGGCCTAGACGTCTGACGTCGATCTGCAGGTAGCCGTCGCCGTGGCAGCCGGCGCGTGCGACGAGGATGCCGTCGTCGATCCGCCAGCGCACGATCCCCCGCTCGGCGTCCATCTCGTACTCGGGCGCCTGGAAGCGCAAGAGCCGCAGCGGCTCGCCGAGCAGCACGACCGTCCGCTGCGTCTCGCTGTAGTCGACGCGGATCAGGTGCAGCGTCACGCGCGAGAGGAAGCGCCAGTAGGTCGCGGCCAGCCGCTCCAGCTGGGCTGGCGTCCACAGGTGCTCGAGCTCCTGCTTGGTCATCGTCAGGTCGGCCGCCTGCGTCGAGCGGACGGCGCCCCGGGCGTCGACCGTCGTGTGGTCCTCGCCGCTGACGACCCTCGCCCGCGCCGGCCAACGGCGCTGCGCGCGGCGCCGGACCGCGGCGAAGGCGGCAGCTAGCACTGCGAAGAGGGCGACGATCGGGGCCAGCATCTCCAGATTGTTACGCGTGCGGCTAACGCGCAGCTCAGATTCGCTCGATCTCGACAGGTTCGCCTGCCGTCAGCTCGCCGTCGCCCGCCGGAATGAACGCGAGCGCGTCGGCGTCGTGCAGCGAGCTGGTGATGTGGGAGCCCTGCGGGCCGTTCGGCGTCGCGCGCAGGACGGGGTCGCCGGGCGCGCTTGCCAGCCGCACGCGCATCGCCTGCTCCCGGCCGCCGCGGCGAACGCTCGTCGACAGGGCGGCGGACTCGCGGCGCGGCAACGGGACGCCGCCCTGCAGCGCGCGCAGCGCCGGGCGGGCGAACAGCAGGAAGGTCACGTAGCTGGAGACGGGGTTGCCGGGCAGGCCGAAGACGAGCTGGCCGCCGCGCGTGCCGAACCACGTCGGCTTGCCGGGCTGCAGCGAGACCCGCCAGAACGTCTCCTGCACGCCGAGCGCGGTCAGCGCCGGCTTGACATGGTCGTGCGGTCCGACCGAGACGCCGCCGGAGGCGATCACGACGTCGGCCTGGTCGAGCGCGGCGGCGAAGGCGGCGCCGGTCGCCTCGCGGTCGTCCCGCACGTGCTCGACGGCGACGACCTCGGCGCCGGCCCGCGTCGCGAGCGCGGACAGCATCATGCCGTTGGAGTTGTGGATCTCGCCGGGGCCGAGCGGGGCGCCGGGCTCGCGCAGCTCGTCGCCGGTGCCGAGGATCGCCACGCGCGGGCGCCGCGCGCACGTGAGCGCGCTTGCCCCCGCGCCGATCGCGAGCGCCAGCTCGGCGGCGCCGAGGCGCGTGCCGGCCGGCAGCACCGTCTCGCCGGCCCGCAGGTCCTCCCCCGCGGAGCGGACGTGATGGCCGGCGTCGAGCGCGATCCCGACGACGATCTCGCCATCGTGCTCCTGAAGGTCTTCGACCGGGACGACGGCGTCTGCGCCGTCCGGCATCGCGGCACCGGTCGAGATGCGGACCGCCTCGCCGGGGCCGACGGCGACCGCTGACGGAGTGCCGGCGCGGGCCTCTCCGACGATCCGCAGGGTCCGTCTGGACGGCCCATGTTGGACCGCAAAACCGTCCATGGCCGAATTTCCGAATGGCGGCACGTTTTCGGCCGCAACGACATCCGCCGCGAGCGTGCGATCGAGCGCATTCCCAAGCGGGACGGGCTCTGAGGGCAGGGCTCCGACGGCGTCGAGCACCAGTTGGCGCGCTTGAGCGATCGAGATGAGGACTCTGGACACGGGTCAATTGTGTCCATATCCGCGTGCACTCGTCCCCTCGCACTGGTATAGACACGCAGATGACGGATTCGAGGACGCCGCGTCCTCACCGTCCCGAGCCACTCGCGTGGGGGACGGTTGAGCCGCTTACGGGGCGTGCGCAGACGATTGCCAAGGGATGGCTGCTGCACCTGCTCGAGCGCGCGCCGCTCGACACGGTCGGCACGATCCCCGCCGCCGCGCTCGCCGCCGAGGGACCGGGGCTGTGCGCTGCCGTCGTCCGCTGCCTCGCCTCCGACTACGAGCTGGAGCGGCTGCGCCCTGCCGGCGATCTCGCGCCGCTCGCCCGCCGCGTCGGCGAGCTGGCTGGCGCGCGTGACGCGGTCGCGACCGTCGCCGCCGTAGAGGCGCTGCGCGCGTGCCTGTGGTCGGCCGCGCTCGACGAGCTTGGCCCGCGCGCCGACGTCGACTCCGTCCGTGCCCTCGCCGGCCGCCTCGCCGAGGTCGCCGCGGTGATCACGGCGACGGCGCTTGAGGCGGGGGCGGGCGATGCATGGCGCGCGCGCGAGGCCGCTCCGGTAGAGACCGAACGGCGCGGTCCGGACGCCGGCGGTGTCGTTGGCGACCCACCAGCGCCCGCCGAGCTGCACGACCCGCCGGCGGCCGGGTTTGCGGCCGGGATGCGCCCCGCCCCTGCGGCAGGTGGCAGCGAGCGTGCCGACACGCCCTCGTACGGCCCGCACGCGCCGACGTTGGACGACCTGCGCGGGGAGGATGACGACGGGCCGGTCGAGCACCACAGCGTCGTCTCGCAGCTGCCGCAGCGGCCCGACGCGGGGCCTGCCGCGACGGCCGAGATGGAGGACGGCGACCTCTGGATCGCGACGCTCGAGCGCCACATCGACCGCTGCAAGCGCGAGGGCGGGCCGCTGGCGCTGCTGCGCGTCGAGCTGGTCGACGGCGACCGCGTCGCCGCAAGCGCGGGCGACGAGGACGCGCACGTGCCGTACGGCAAGCTCGCGCAGGCGGTGCGCCGCGCGATCCGCCGCCAGGACCTTGTCGCCTCTGACCATCAGGGCCGCGCGTGGGTGATCGCGCCTGGCGTCGGCCGGGCCGGCGCGATCGCGCTCGCCGAGCGGATCGGCGCGGGCGTCGAGGAGGGCGAGGGCTGGCGCGGCGCGCCGCTCTCAGCGACGATCGGGTTCGCCGTCTACGGCGAGGACGGCAGCGACGCCGTCGCGCTGATCGACCGTGCCGAGGAAGCGATGCTCGCCGCCGAGGCGGCCGGCGCGCGGATCGGCGAAGCGGTCCCGGCGCCCGAAGGCGACCCGAGCCGCTCTGGGCCGCGGCTCGTGCGCTGACCCGTTCGTCCCACGGCTCGGCTGCTTCTTGGCGCGTCGCTCCGCGACCGCGCTCGCCCAGCGCGGGCCGCGCGACCGCTCCGCGACAGCGCTCGCCCAGCGCGGGCCGCGCGGGAGGCGTCAGCGCTTCGAAGCTGACTTCAGCTTCGTCTTCGCCGCAGGCGCCACGATCTTGATCGGCGGCGCGGAGAAGGGAGTCTTCATGCGCGGCTGGTCGGTCAGCGGCAGCGCGCCAACCGTGATCACGCCGTCGCTCGTGTCGTCGAGGGCGGAGAAGGTCGCCTTCGTCAGATCCCACGAGCGGCCCGTGACGAACGGCCCTCGGTCGATCACCGGTACCGTCAGCGTTCTGCCGCCGAAAAAGAGCTGGACCTCTGTGCCGCACGGCAGCGTCTTGTGCGCGACGCCGACCGTCGTTCTCGTCAGTCTCACGCCGCATGCGGTCATCCCAGCCTTCTTGCCGGTCGGGCCGTACCAGCTCGCGCCGCCGGCGCGGTAGACGGTGACGTTGAGCTGCGGGGCGGTTGCGTCCGCGCTGGAAGCGCTGCCGAGGGGGACGATCCGAAGCTGCTGCGCGCCGAGGTCCGCCGGCTTCCAGCGGGCTTTGAAGGCGCCGGTGGGGGCGACCGCGGCGGTCGCGACCTCAGTCCATACGCCGTTCGTCGCGTCGAGCTCGTCGACCTCGACGGCGCCCAGCGGGGCGGGGGCGATGCCCGTGACCGTCGCGGCCTTCGCGAGCATCGCGGCGGGGCTGGAGCTGACCGTGATCCCGTTCGCGCTGGCGGTCGCGGTCGGCACGCCGAGCGCGAGGACCGACGGCGGGCCGGTCGGCGATGGCGCGGCGTCGGGGGAGGCGCCGCCGGTGCCGGCGAGCGCCTGCGCGGGCAGGGCGGCCGCCGCAAGCATGGCAGCAGCGAGTACGGCGACTTGGCGGCGTCTGATGAAGGTCATAGATGGGTGCCTATGCCTACGAGGTGAGCTGTCGGGCTCGCAACGCCAGCTTCGGCGCCGCTACGGTCCGGTGCTGCAACCGATTCGCCCCAGCGAGCCGAGGCTCGCAAGTGGGTCCCCCGTCGGTCACTCGCATGGCGTGCGACCGTTCGGCGTGGCGGCGGGCAGTATATGCAAACCGCATGGCGGAACAAGCTGGGGCGGCTGGCCTGTCGCGTTCGCCATCACCCCGAGATCAGGTGCGCTCAAGCGTTGCCGCGCCGAGCCGATATTGATGCCAACGCGCACCGCAACCTGAAACGTTCCCGTCCGTTGTGCGTATAGATAACGAGTCCCCCGCTCGCGCAACCGGGCCCGGCTAGAGGGCCAATCGCTTCACCCCACAGGCGCCGACGCGTTGACTTCAAAAAATGAAGTAGCTAGACTGCCGCCCATGTTTGGATGGCGGTGGTGCGCGCTTTATGCGGGCGCCATGCGTTGGATGATCGCGCCGAGGGCAGCATTTGGGGTGGCGCACGCGACGAGAAACGGAATCAGATGTCTGTAGCTGAACTTCAGGAACTCGAAGAGGTCAAGGGCCTCGTCAACCGCGGCTCGCAGCTCGGCGTCCTGACGTACGCCGAGATCGCCACCGCGGTCAGCGAGCTCGATCTCGACGAGTCCGACGTCGAGGACCTCCACCACTTCCTCGAGCGCTCCGAGATCGAGCTCGTCGAGGAGATCGACCCGGCCGCTGCCGCGGCCAACGAGGTCGAGCGCGCGCCGGACAGACGGCGCGGCCGCCGTGCGAGAACGGCGCTTGACCTCAAGCCCGACATGACGACCGACTCCCTTCAGCTCTTCCTGAAGGACATCGGCAAGGTGCGGCTGCTGACGGCGCAAGAGGAAGTCGACCTCGCCAAGCGGATCGAGCGCGGCGATCTCGACGCCAAGCAGAAGATGGTCGAGTCGAACCTCCGCCTCGTCGTCTCGATCGCGAAGAACTACCGCAACCAGGGCCTGCCGTTCCTCGACCTCATCCAGGAGGGGACGCTCGGCCTCGTCCGCGCGGCAGAGAAGTTCGACTACCGCAAGGGCATCAAGTTCACGACCGACGCGACGTGGTGGATCCGTCAGGCGATCGCCCGCGCGCTCGCCGACAAGGCGCGCACGATCCGCATCCCGGTCCACGTCGTCGAGAAGCTGAACAAGATCGGCCGCGCCGAGCGCAAGCTCGTCACGGAGCTGGGCCGTGAGCCCACCGCCGAGGAGATCGCCGACGTCACGGGGATCGACCCGGAGGAGGTCGACTCGATCAAGCGCTCCGCGCAGGCGCCGGTCTCGCTCGAGAAGCCGGTCGGCGACGAGGAGGAGTCGGAGTTCGGCCAGTTCATCGCGGACGAGCGCGCCGAGTCCCCCTACGAGCGCGCTGCCGAGATCCTCACGAAGGAAGCGCTGCGTGAGGCGCTGGAGAACCTCTCCTACCGCGAGCGTCGCGTGCTGGAGCTGCGTTACGGCCTGGGCGGCGAGCACCCCCGCACGCTCGACGAGGTCGGCCGCACCTTCAACGTCACGCGCGAGCGGATCCGGCAGATCGAGAACCAGTCGCTCAAGAAGCTGCAGTCGCTCGCGGAGGCGCAGAAGCTCCGCGACGTCGCGTAAGCGATCCAAACATCCGTTTCTCGAAGGGCCCCGGCGACGGGGCCCTTCTTCGTTGGGCGGGCGGGGCGGGGCCGGGGCACCTCGCGCGTCGGGGGGCGGGGCGGGGCGCGCCTCGCGGGCGCGCTGGTGGGCCTGCTTAGCGCGGCGGGGCGCGGCGGGGCGCGGCGGGGCGCGGCGGGGCGCGCCTCGCGCGTCGCGGACGCGCCGGTGGGCCTGCTTAGCTCCGCAGCGCGCGGATCGCACCGACGGACGGCAGGTGCTTGTAGCCCTTCATCATGCCCTCGGCCCAGCTCGCGCACGGGCGGCCACTGGCGAGCGGCGCGGTGTCTTCCATGTCCATCAGGTTGCGCACCGAGGTGACGATCTGGAAGTCCGCGGCGTTGGGGTCCTCGCCGCCGATCGTGCCGTCGGCGATCAGCGCGTCGACGTGGTCAAGCGCGCTTGGCAGCGTGGCGAGCGCCGAGCGGGCGCCGGCCTCGTCGGCACCGGCTCTGCGCGTCATCAGCCGCGCGACCGGGGCGTTGAGCGCGGCCGCGACGCTCGGCAGCGGCACATGCGCGACCTCGCGCGCGAACCACGTGCGCAGCTCGCTGTCGTTGGCGAGCGCGTAGCGGATCAGCTGGCGCGGGAGGTTCTGCAGCACCACGTCGCCCCAGCGCTCTGCCTCTTCGACCTGCGCGCGGCGGGCGGGGTCGGCAGGGAAGAGCGGCTGCTCGAGCACGAGCTCGTCGAGCGCGCGGGAGATCGCGCACGACGTCTCGACGCGGCGGCCGTTGTCGAAGCGGACGGCCGGGACCGTCCCTCTGCGGAAGCCCCGCGCCCACAGGTAGACCGGGTGCATCCCCGGCAGCAGGTCGACGACCTTCGTCTCGACGCCCTTGCGCTCCAGCATCATGCGGGCGCTGTGGCCGGGCGGAGACACGCTGAGGCTGTAGAGCGTTGCGCGCATGCCGCGGACGCTAACCGAGCGCGTCGGCGCGCACGCCGGTTAGTGGACTGTCGGTGCTGGCGCGCGACACTTCAGTTGGTGAAGTCTTGCGCTACCATCGACACATGTCGTACGACGACAGCTGTCCGGTCTGCCGCACCGCCGACATTGTCTGCGGCAAGTGGACGCTCCTGATTGTGCGAGACCTCGTTGAGGGCCGCGCACGCTTCTGCGAGCTGGAGCGCTCGCTGAAGGGGATCAGCCCGCGCACGCTGTCGCTGCGGCTTCGTGCCCTTGAGGAAGAGGGCATCGTCGAGCGCCAGACCTTCCCTGAGGTCCCGCCGCGAGTCGAGTACGCGCTGACCGAGAAGGGCCTCGCGCTTGTCCCGCTGATCGAGGAGATGCGCGACTACGGCCGCGTCTGGCTCGGCAGTGACGAGGCGAGCTCGACCGATATCGGCGAGCGCGACGAGCTCGTCGAAGACGCACCCGTCGCCGCCTAAGCGCGTCAGGCCCCACAGGCCGGTGCCGGTGCGCGCGGCGCGCTGGCGGGCCTAGAACAGCCGGTGCGCGTCAGCGCGCTGTGAGGCGCTGCGAGCGGCCGGTGCGGGTGAGCGCGTCAGCGCGCTGTGAGGCGCTGCGAGCGGCCGGTGCGCGTGAGCGCGTCAGCGCGCTGTGAGGCGCTGCGAGCGGCCGGTGCGCGTGAGCGCGTCAGCGCGCTGTGAGGCGCTGCAAGCTCTCGTGCGAGTGGAGGAGCGGCTCACGGAGGCGTCGAACGCCTTTTTATGCGCAATCGCACGCTCCACCAGTTGCTCCAGGCGTTCACCGAGGAGTCGGGCCTGCAGCTCGCGGCGGAGACGGCGCGCGGCGCGGAGATCCCGTTCGAGGTCGTCGAAGAGCCGGGCGCCCGCAGCGCCCTCTACTGCTACCGGCCGCTGACGGGCAACTTCATCCGCTCGCGGATGGGGATCCTCGACCGGCTCCCGAGCTACCTGCCGGCCGCGCGCGCGATCGTCGAGATCCCCGCGATCGACGCCTATCTGCGCAAGCGCGGCGAGCCGCGGATCCCGCCGGACGAGCGCGAGCGGACCGACGCGGTGCTGCGCTCCTTCCTTTCCGCCGTCTACGCCGACACGAGTGAGTTCGGCTTCCAGCTCGAGCGCTTCACGGCCGCGTACGAGGAGCTCGAGGCCGCGCTGTACGAGGGGCGCCAGGTCGCGCTCGTCGTCGCGCCGCTGCTCGGGCTGGCGCTGGAGTCCGACGACGTGCCGATCGGCGAGGGGCTGTCGCTGGCGCGCGGGGAGAGCGTGCCGGACGTGCCGCCGGAGGCGGTCTGGTCGACGCCTGGCGAGGTCGAGCATGGAAGCGTGCTCGCGGTCCTCACGCTTGAGGGCGAGAAGCTCGCCGGTCCGCCGCTGACGACCGCCCGCGCCCGCTTCCGTCGCCTCCTGAGCGCGCTGCGCCTCTTCGACGAGGGCGCCTACGCGCTCGGGCCGGTCGCGTGGGCGCGGCTCGATGCGGGCCCGTGGCAGGTTGTCCCGCTCGGTGCCAGCGGCCGCGCGCGTGGCCGCCAGACCTTGGTGATGGAGCAGGAGGACGAGTTGCGCGCCTTTTGCAACCTCGTGACCCGGCGCACGCCGCGGGCGGGCGAAGTGGCATGGGCGCTCGGGCGGTTCGAGATGGCCCGCGAACGGCTGTCCCCGCTGGAGGCGCTGACCGACGACCTGCTCGCGCTGCGCGCGCTTCTGGAGCCCGAGGGCGCCGACAGCGGCCGGCTGGCTCAGCGGCTCGCGGTGATCTGCGCCCAGCCGGAGGACCGCGCCGCGCTCGCGGAGCGCATCGCACGGGCGGCGTCGCTCGAGCGCACCGTGATCGCCGGCCTCGCGCAAGGCGACGCAGCGAGCGACGCGCTGTTCGAAGAGCTCGGCGCCCACCTCCGCGCCCTCCTGCGCGACATCCTCTGCGGCCACCTCGACTCGGACGTCCGCACCCTCGCGGACGAGCTGTTAGCTGAAGCGGCGGCTGAGGCGCCGTCCGCCAGCGTGTTTTAGGGATCGGCGGCGGGTTGGGGCGGCGCCACCGTTGGCGTCGTTCCACAGAGACGTGGCATTTCACCACCCACGTGTGCGCGGTGCGCTGGGAGGCTTGGGCGCATGCCGTCGCGAGGTCCAGAGGAGGGGAAGTTTGATGCCCCTATAGGGCACCGAACTTCCCCTCCTCCAGACCTCGCCCTCGCCCGCCTGGTGAATTCCCAGCACGGTGTGGTCGCGCGACGGCAGCTCCTCGGAATGGGCCTCACTCCGAAGATGATCAGGACGCGGCTTGCCGCGAGCCGCCTGCTCGAATTGCACCGCGGCGTCTCCGCCGTCGGGCATGCGCGGTTGACGCGGCAGGGGGAGTGGATGGCGGGGGTGCTTGCGGCCGGGCCCGGGGCGGTGCTGAGCCATCGGAGCGCTGCGGCGCTGCATGGGCTGCTGCCTGAGCGGGGGAGACGGGTCGAGGTGACGACCAGCGACCGACGGGTCACGACGAACTGGGTAGAGGTCCATCGGACGGTGGTCGCTGGGGACGTGACGGTGCGAGACCGGATCCCGGTGACGTCAGTTTCGAGGACGTTGGCCGACTTGGCCGGAGTGGTCGAGCGGCGGGAGCTCGAGCGGGCGGTCAACGAGGCCGACGTGTTGCGTGTGCTCGACGTCGCGGCGTTGTTGACGGTGCTCGACCGCCTGAGGGGTCGGCGAGGGAGCGGCCACGCGGCATTGCTCACGGTGCTCGCGCAGCACCACGGGCCGCTCGTCCTGCGCTCGGAGCTGGAGCGTGAGTTCAGGTCGTTGGTGCACGATCACGCGCTGCCGCGGGCGGAGCACAACGTCCGGATCGCGGGATGGGAGGTCGACGCGTGCTGGCGCGCACAGCGGCTCGTGGTCGAGCTCGACAGCCGCAGATTCCACTCAACCGTCGCCGCCAGACTCCGTGACGCCCGCAAAGACGACGACCTCCGCGCCGCCGGATGGGGCGTCCTCCGGTACAGATGGCACGATGTGGTCGAGGACGCCGACCAAGTCGCGGCGGAACTGCGCGGGGAGCTCAGCGCCGGCGAGGTGGTGGGGCTGGCCGTGACTGACGGCGCATCGAGGGGATGAGCGATTGGCGGTGTGGGCGCGCAGAATGTGAGATCTGGTCGCGCTGGCCGTGGCCGACGGCTCATCGAAAGGATGAGCGATTGGCGTGGTGGGCGCGGCGCACGGGCGATCTGGTCGCGCTGTCCGTGCCCGACGGCGCATCGAGGGGATGAGCGATTGGCCGGGCTGGCGCGGAAGCGAAGACGGGGGCAACACGCCGTGTGAAGAGGCGTCCGAACGGGACGCCGCCCAGGCCGATCCGCCCCTCACCCACCTTTCCCAGCGCGGCGGAAGGGCCGAAAGAACGAGGCGACGGAGCTAAGCGCCCGGTGCAGCCGCCCGCACCCGCAGCAGTGGCACCGGGTGATCGACGCCCTTCAGGCGCCGGGTGGGCAGCGGGGACCAGCGCCAGCGGCTGGCGTCGGGGAGAGCGTCGCGGGTGGAGGCGGCTGCGACGACGGAGCTGGGTCGGGCGATGGCGGTGATGCGGCTGGCGAGGTTCACGGGGCTGCCGTACCAGTCGCCGGCGTAGCCGAGCATCGAGCCGGTCGCGACCCCGGCGCGCAGGCGGGGGAGCTCCTCGCCCTCTTCCTCTGCTGCGCTGACGAGCTCGAGCGAGGCGTCGAGCAGTGCCTCGGGCTGGGGGGAGACGAGCATTGCGGCGTCGCCGATCGTCTTCACGAGCACTACCGGCGGGCGGGCCACGGCTGTCGCGAGCTCGGTCAGGCGCTGGGCGACGGCGCCGAGCTCCTCGGGCGGGACCTGCTCGCCGAGCTTCGTGAAGCCGACCAGGTCTGCGAAGGCGACCGACATCTCGACCGCTCCGCGCATCCCGCCGCGCTCCAGCTCCGCACGGCCGACGACCTCGGTGCGCAGCTGATCCCGCAGGTGCATGTTCAACACGTGCTGCATGACCGCGCCGAGCTGCGGGCCCAGCTCAGCGCTTGCCATCGCGTAGCGCTCGCTCAACGTCAGCTCGCCGATCCCTGGCTCGAGGAAGGTGTCGCGCACGAGCGGCCGCAGCGTTGACGCGACGCGCGCCAGCCCCTCGCCGAGGACGCGGGCTACCTCGAGGATGCCCTCCTCAGAGAGGCCGGCGGAGTGGAACAGCTTCAGCCGCTCGGCGGCCTCGACGTCGCTGTCGGTCAGCACGCGCTCGTCGGGGCCCGGGCGTGGGAGGCCGAGCGCCTGGCGCAGTCTCATGACGACCTCGACGGGCATGCCGGCCTTCTCCGCTACCTCGTTGGGGGTCCAGCGCTCGGTCCCGAGCGTGCGCTCGACCGGCAGCAGCGCGAGTCGGTCCTCGGTGACGGCGTTGCGCAGCACCTCAAGCGGCACGCCCTCGTCGAGCAGGCGTTGGAGCAGCGCGACGCGATCGGCGCGCGCACGCTCGTCCTCTACCCCCTCCAGCAGCCCCTCGGCAGCGAAGTCCATCGCAGCGGGGAGACTAACTGGCGCGGTGGCGGCACGCGCTGGGCGAGCGGCGGGCGCGGCGAGGCCGCGAGTCCTCGCGGAACGTCGAGGGGCGGCCGCGAGGCAGCGCCGGGCGGTGGAAGCGTCGCGCAGCCGGCCGCGAGGCGGCCGCAAGGTTGCGCCGGGCGGTGGAAGCGTCGCGCAGCCGGCCGCGCGGCGGCGATAGCGCCAGCGCGGCGGCGGGGTCGCGGGCGAGCGGCGCTACGCGCCGTCGAAGAGGTACCTGCCGACCCGCACGAGGCCGGGGGCGTCGTGGACGTCGTCGTCGAGGTGGGGGACGAGGAGGAGGGGGACGTCGGGGCCCAGGCGTTCGGAGAGGTGGTCGACGTTGGCGCGGTCGCGCAGGGCGAGCGTGTGCTCGCCCAGGAAGGCGCCGAGGACCTGCTTGGAGAGCGCGAGCGAGAGGCCCGTCTCGTCGGCGATCCGGGTGGGGAGGCCCGCTGTCTCGAGGTCGCCGAGGTGATCGTCGTGGACGCGGTTGACGATCCCGCCGCCGAAGCCCATGTGCGCCTCGTTCAGCCGGCGCTGGAAGTAGATCGCCTCCTCGATCGGCTCGCGCTCGGGCGAGGTCACGAGCAGGAAGCGGGTCGTCGGGTCGTGCAGCAGCGCCTCGACCTGGGCCGCGCGCGCTCTGAAGCCCTCCATCAGCCCGCCCAGCAGGCGGAAGAACGACGACAGGTCGCTCAGCAGCTCGACGCCGGTCACCCTCTTCAACACGCTCAGCGCCATGCCAGCAGGGCGCGCGATCAGGCGCATGCCGAAGCCGCTGGGGCGCAGCAGCGTCTGCAGCGCGCGGCCGTCGAAGAACTGTCTCAGGCGGTCGGGCGCTTCGAGGAAGTCGAGCGCGTTGCGCGACGGAGGCGTGTCGAGCACGAGCAGGTCGAAACGGCCCGAGGCGGCGAGGTCGTGCAGCTTCGCTATCGCGGTGAACTCCTGCGAGCCGGCGACCGCGCCCGACAGCTGGCCGTAGATGCGGTCGGAGAGGATCGCGTCACGCGTGCGGTCGTCGGGCGAGAGTCGGCCGATCAGGTCGTCGAAGGTGCGTTTGGGGTCGAGCTGGAGCGCCCACAGCTCGCCGTCGAGCGGCATGCCGGCCGCGGCGAACGGAGCGCCGTCGACGCGCACCGGCTCGTTGCCGAGCGTGTCGAGCCCGAGCGCGTCGGCGAGCCGCTGCGCCGGGTCGATCGTGACGACGCAGACCGTCAGCCCGCGCGCGGCCATCCCGGCGGCGATCGCGGCCGACGTCGTCGTCTTGCCGACGCCGCCCGAGCCGCCGCAGACGCAGACGCGAACGCCGTCGAGCAGCTCTGCCGCGCCGGTCATCGCGTTGCCTCCGGGCCCCGCGCCGGTCATCGCGTTGCCTCCGGGCCCGCGCCGGTCATCGCGTTGCCTCCGGGGCCCGCGCCGGTCATCGCGTTGCCTCCCAGGCCGCGCCGAGCGAGCGCGCGAGGGCGGGACGAGCCGACGGCGCCGAGCGAGCAACGCACTCGCGAGGCAGCGGCGTCTGGCGCGAGGCGCGCGGCGACACCATCACAACATCCCCTCCAGCGCCTCCGACAGCTGCTCGAGCCCGTCGCGGTCGATGGCGGGGGCGAAGAGATAGGGGAGCTCGGTGGGGATGGTGCTGAGGCCGGCGCTCAGGCGGTCGATCTGCTCGCGCTGTGCATGGGCGCGGATGTGCTCGGAGCGGGCGGCGAGGAGCGCGGCGTGCACCAACGGGGAGACGTTGCCGTCGAGGGTCGCGAGCGCGTCGATCACCGTCGTCGCCTGGCGGGGCCCGAGGCGGTCGGCAACGACGGCGTTGACGATCGCCCCCGCCAGCTCGATCCCCAGCTCCTCGCGCAGCGCGCTCCGCAGCGACAGCGTCTCGTTGACCGGCATCTCCTCCGCCAGCGCAACCGCAAGGACGGCAGTCTGCGCCGGGTCGGCGAACGCCTCGTCGAGCGTGCGGCCCTGGCTTGCGATCGGCCCGACACGCGCGATCTCGGCGAACGTGCGGGGCGTGCGCAGCGCGCCGACGCCGTGGCCGGTCGCGGGCGCGTCGACGATCACGAGGTCGTACGGCAGTCCGTCGGGGACCCGACGGCGCTCCTGCGACAGCTCCCACGCCTTGCCGAGCGCGAGCAGCTCGCGCATCCCGGGCGTCGCGGAGACGAAGCCGTGGAAGGTGCGCGACGCCGACAGCACGCCGCCGAACGCGCCGGCCTTCTGGTGCAGGTACTCCTCCATCGCCTGCTGGGGCTCGATCGAGATCGCGTGCAGCAGCCCGTCGAGCCTCAGCTCGCGCCCGCTGCTGGCGCCGGGGCGATGGCCGAAGGCGGCCCCGGCGCGCTCCTGGCCGCCAAGCTCGGCGACGATCGTGCGCAGCCCGCGGCGCGCGGCGGCGAGGCCGAGCGCGATCGCCACGGTCGACTTTCCGACGCCCCCTTTTCCGGTGACGAACAGGAGGCGCTTATTCGCTAGACGCGGCACGGCCCAATCACCCTACCCGCCTGGCCTGTCATGCCGGCCGGGCTCGCAAGCAGGAAAGCCGTCCGCCACTGCGAATAGAGGCGCGTATGGGTTTCCCGACCGAAGCGGAGCGACCAGTGACCAGCGGCAACGCCAAGGTCATCGCGTTCGCCAACCAGAAGGGCGGCGTCGCGAAAACCACGTCGACGCTGAACCTTGCGGTGGCGTTCGCGGAAGAGGGCCACCGCGTCCTTTGCTGTGACATGGACCCGCAGGGCAACCTGACGATGTCGCAGGGGATAGACCCCGACACCGTCGAGACCTCGATGTACGACGTGCTCGTCCATCACACGTCGATCCGCGAGGTGATCCGCCGCCGCGAGATCGACGTCGCGTGCGCCTCGATCGACCTCGCCGGCGCCGAGATCGCGATGTCGACCCAGATCGGCCGCGAGCGCTCGCTGGAGAAGGCGTTCCGCGAGATCAAGGGCGACTACGACTTCATCTTCATCGACACCCCGCCGAGCCTCGGGCTGCTCACGATCAACGCCCTGACGGCCGCAGACAAGGTGATCGTCCCTGTCCAATGCGAGTATCTGTCGATGCGGGGGCTGCTCCAACTCCAGAACACGCTCAAGATGATCCGCGAGAACCTCAACCCGGACGTCGACATCGAGGGCATCCTGCCGACCCTCGTCGACACGCGGACGCTGCACGCCAAGGAGGCGATCGAGCTGCTCGAAGAGAGCTTTGGGGACCAGGTCTTCGCGTCCCGGATCCGGAAGACGGTGAGGTTCGCGGAGGCGCCCGTCCAGGGCATGTCCGTGCTGAAGTACGACCCTGACGGAATGGCAGCCAACGCCTACCGGCAGCTCGCGAAGGAGGTTCTCGGAAATGGGCGCAAGTAGACGCGTGAGCATGAGGGAAGGTCCCCTCGCTGCGCTCTTTCGCAGAACCGAGGACGAGGGCCTCGACGGCGCAGGCACGGGCGTGACGCCCGCCGCTGCCACGCAAGAGGCCGCCCCGCGCGAGCCCTCCGCCCGCGAGCCCGAGGCTGCACGCGCGCGCGAGCGCGCGCCGGCGCCGACCCATATGCCCGAGCCAACCCCCGAGGCCGCGCCGCGGCGCGCCTCCGAGCCGTTCGCGTTCGAGGACGAGGCGGCCTCGCCGACCCCGCAGGAGCGTCTGCGCCAGGCGTTCTCGGTCGACATCCCCGAGAACATCCTCGACGCCGCGCCCAGCGCCTCAGGGCACGATTCCGAGCGCGTCTACACGCACGTTGACGAGCCGGGCCTGCGCTCGATCGACTACGGCGTCGGCCGTGCGCGCGGCCCGGTGCTGCGCGTCGTCGGCGTCGGCGGCGGCGGCGTCAACGCGGTCAACCGGATGGTCGAGGCCGAGGTCCACGGCGTCGAGTTCCTCGCCGTCAACACCGACCTGCAGTCGCTGCAGCAGTCGGCCGCGCACCTCACGCTGCACATCGGCGCGCAGGTGACGCGCGGGCTGGGGTCCGGCTCGGACCCGTCGCTCGGCAGCCGTGCCGCGATGGAGGAGTACGACAAGATCAAGTCGCTGCTGAAGGGCTCCGACATGATCTTCATCACGGCCGGCGAGGGCGGCGGCACCGGCACCGGCGCGGCGCCGATCGTGGCGCGGATCGCGCGTGAGGTCGGCGCGCTGACGGTCGGGATCGTGACGAAGCCGTTCGGCTTCGAGGGCTCGCGCCGCAAGGCGCAGGCCGACGAGGGCATCGAGGCGCTCGCGGCCGAGGTCGACACGCTGATCGTCGTGCCGAACAACCGCCTGCTGTCGGTGCTCGACCGCAACACGTCGATGGTCGACGCGTTCCGCGTCGCCGACGACGTGCTGCGCCAGGGCGTCCAGGGGATCTCTGACCTCGTCACGCTGCCGGGGCTGATCAACCTCGACTTCGCCGACGTCCGCACGATCATGGCCGAGGCCGGCAGCGCGCTGCTCGGGATCGGCATGGGGTCCGGCGACCGCCGCGCGATCGACGCGGCCGAGCAGGCTGTCGCCTCGCCGCTGCTGGAGACCAGCATGGAGGGCGCGCGCTCGATCCTGCTGTCGATCACCGGCGGGCACGACCTGTCGCTGTGGGAGGTCAACGAGGCCGCCAAGGCAGTCTCCGAGGCCGCGCACCCAGACGCCAACATCATCTTCGGCGCGATGGTCGACGAGAAGCTCGACGACCAGGTGTGGGTGACGGTCGTCGCGACCGGCTACGGCGAGATGCGGCCTCCGCGTCCTTCGCGCGAGGAGCTGCTTGCGGGCGGCGAGATCGGCCGCGGGCGCGACGAGCGTGCCCCGGCGGCGCCTCGTGAGCAGCCGGCTCCGGCTCGCAGCCGCTTCGCCGACCCGGCGGGCGAGGTGCGCGTCTCGCGCACGTCGAGCGAGCCGCACAGCCACACCGGCCAGCCGGCCGAGCGCGGCGAGCTGCACATACCTGAGTTCATCCCGCACCGCTGAGCGGGGGCGGGGGCGGGGGCGGGGCCCGGTCTGCCTGCTTGGGGCGGGCCGGCTGGGCCGGTCGACCCCTGCCGCTGGCCGCGCGTCGGTCCAGAGTGGCGCCGAGCGGGGGTGAGCTGCGATGCTCGGAGCCGTGAGCAGGTCTGCAGCTGGTTCAGACGCGAGTCGCGGCGTCGTCGCCGCTGGCCATCCGCGCAGCGCGCAGGCCGGCGCCGAGGCGCTGCGGGCCGGTGGCAACGCGGTCGACGCGGCGCTTGCGGCGGTGCTGACCTCGTTTGCGGCTGAGCCGCTGTTGACGGGGCTGGGCGCCGGCGGCTACATGCTCGTCGTGCCTGGCGATGGCGCGCCCGGCGACGACCGGAGCAAGCCCGTGCTGCTCGACTTCTTCGTCGAGGTGCCGGGGCGCGGCGCCGATCCCGAGCGGCGTGCGCAGCTGGTGCCGATCGACGTCTCCTTCGGCGACGCAGTGCAGGTCTTCAATGCGGGCGCGGCGTCGGTCGGGACCTATGGGATGCCGCGCGGGATCTGCGAGGCGGCGGCCCGCTTCGGGCGGATGGGCTTGGCGGAGCTCGTCAGGCCGGCGGCGACGCTTGCGCGCGACGGCATCCCGCTGACGCACGAGCAGGCGTACGTGATCGAGATCCTCGAAGGGATCTGCCGCATGACGCCTGGGATCGAGGCGATCTTCGCGCCCGACGGCACGCTGCTGGGCGAAGGCGACACGCTGCGCCAGCCCGAGCTTGCCGACACGCTTGAGCTGCTGGCGGAGGAAGGGTCGCGGCCGTTCTACGAGGGCGAGGTCGCGGCGGCGGCGGTCGAGGCGCTCGAGCCCAAAGGAGGGCTGTTGACGGCCGCCGACCTCGCCGCCTACGAGGTGATCGAGCGCGAGCCGGTGCGGGCCGCCTACCGCGGGCGCGAGGTCGTCTCCAACCCGCCGCCGTCGGCCGGTGGGACGTTGATCGCGTACGCGCTGCGGTTGTTGGAGCGGGGCTCGGGTCCTGCCCCCGCAGAGCTTGTCGCAGCGATGATCGCTTCGCAGGACGAGCGGACGCCGGGCTTCCTCGACGGGCTCGCGCAGGAGGGGTTCCTTGACCAGTTCATGGCGTCGCGGCTGGGATCGACGACGCATGTCTCGGTGCTCGACGGCGACGGCGGGGCGTGCAGCGTCACTTGCTCCAACGGCGAAGGGGCGGGAATCGTCGTGCCAGGCACCGGGATCCACCTCAACAACATGCTGGGAGAGCAGGACCTCAACCCGCTCGGCTTCCACCGCTTCCCGCCGGGCCGGCGGCTGCCGAGCATGATGGCGCCGACGGTCGTGCTGCGCGACGGACGGCCGGAGCTGGTCGTCGGCAGCGCGGGCTCGAACCGCATCCGCTCGGCGATCCTGCAGACGATCGTCGCCGTCGTCGACCACGGGCTCTCCGCCGACGAGGCGGTCCGCGCGCCGCGGCTGCACTTCGAGGACGGGATCGTCTACGCCGAGCCGGGCGCGGAGATCGGGGCGCTGGAGTCCGACGGGCACACGATCGCGCGCTTCAGATCACGCAACCTCTTCTTCGGCGGCGTGCAGGCAGTCGAGCGCGACCTCGACAGCGGCCGGTTCAGCGGCGGCGGGGACCCGCGCCGGGGCGGGGCGGCGGTCCTCGCGTGAGCCGCGCAGGGGTGGTTGGAGCCGCGGCGGTCGCCGCGCTGGCGCTGCTGCTCGCTGGCTGCGGCGGCAGCTACTCGGACCTGATCGCGGTCAGACGGACCGGCAGCCTGCCTGACGCGCGCTTCCAGTTCGTGATCAACGACGGCGGCACGATCTCCTGTCAGGGCGGCAGAGAGATGGCGTTGAGATCGAAGCTGCTGCTGGAGTCGCGCAACATCGTGACGGCGTTGCAGCCGCAGTTCCACGACAACAGAACGTATCCGCCGGCCGCCGACGCGCTGCTGCGCTTCAGAGCCGAGACCGCCGACGGCGACCTTGCCTTCAGCGATGTCGATGGGGCGCGCGACAGAGACGTCGCGCGGCTGGTGCTGCTCGTGCGCAGAATCGCGCAGCAGGTCTGCGGGCTGCCGCGGTAGGGCGGCGGGCGCGGGGTGCTGGGCGCCCGCTGTCGATCGGGCGCGGGCCCTAGGCGCCCTTGGACTCGTCTCTCCAGTCGCCAGCGACGTCTTCGAGCGGCTCCTCCGCGGGCTCCTCGGCCGGCCACGGCGCCTCAGCGCCCGGGACGGCCGGGTCGTTGACCTTCGCCTCCCACTCTCTGCGGGTGTCCTGGATGTCGTGCTCGACGCGGTCGCTCTCGCGTTCCAGCCGCCGCAGCTCGTCGTCCGCGAGGCGCTCCACGTAGTGGATGCCGGCCTCGTCGTCAGGTCTCGTGTCGGTTCTCGGATCCGGTGCCATGCCCGAAAGGTTCCCGCGGCAGGGATGCCGCAACCCAGGAGTGGACGCTCGTCGGGGCTGTGGCGCTGGCTGCGCGGCCGCTTACGTGAAGCGGACTTTGCCGTTCGATCTCGCCCGCTCCTGCGCGCGCGAGACGAAGTCGAGCCGCTTCATGGCGGCGCGGAAGAGACGCGTGACGAGCCGCAGACGGGCGCGCTCTGAGCGAAGGTCGAGCAGGCCCTGCTTGGCGTCGAGGCCGAAGTCGACGGTCGCGGCCATCGCGTAGGCGCTCATCTCGGCGAGCTCGGCCGGGTCGGGGCGACTGTCGGTCGCTCTCTCGACGAGCGCCGCGTACGCCTCGTGCGCGGTTTCGAGCGCCGGGTCGTCTGGCTCCTCGTCACGGTCGTGGAGGAACTCGACGGTGCCGGCAGGGTAGGGCAGCCGCTCTTCGCGCTCGACGATCCGGAAGGGGCGCGTGCCGCGCGCGAGCAAGTTCAGCCTGCCGTCGTCCATCCGCTCGAGCACCTCGGTGATCTCGCAGGCGCAGCCGACCGGGCGCAGGCCGTCGTCGGAGAGCCAGACGATGCCGAACTCGGAGCCGCGCGAGAGGCAGCGCTCCATCATCGTCTTGTAACGCTCCTCGAAGATGTGCAGCGGCACGATCTCGCCGGGGAGCGCGACGATCCCTAGCGGGAAGAGCGGGAACTCGCGCACGAGACGGTCGGGCATTCGCGGGAGTCTAGGCGGGATGCTGTGAACCACGCCACCCCGCCCGGGTGCCGACGGTCGAGCGGTTGGGGCTGGTGGATGAGGTTGGCGGGGGCGGTGGCGGCCATGCGGCTGGGCGCGGGCGGGCGGCGGGCGGCGAGGGCGGTGCGGCTGGGCGCGGGCGGGCGGTCGGCGGCGATGGCCGTGTGGCTGGGCGCGGGCGGGCGGCGGGCGGCGAGGGCGGCGTGGCTGGGCGCGAGCGGGCGGCGAGCGGCGATGGCGGTGCGGCTGGGCGCGGGCGCGGACGCGTGGTCGAGGCCGGCGAGGCAGCCGCGCGATGCGGTGGCGCGCTGGCTCGATGGGCCGATCGACCGCTATGCCGAGCGCCATGACCGGCTTGCGGGCGGGGTGTCGGGGCTGTCGCCGTATCTGCGCTTCGGGTGCCTGTCGGCGCGCGAGCTGGAGGAGCGGGCCGGGCGGCGCGGAGGGGAGGGCGCGGAGGCGTTCATCCGGCAGCTCGCTTGGCGGGACTTCTTCGCGCACGTGCTGCTGCACCATCCGGAGAACGCGCGGCGGGAGCATCAGCCGCCGATGCGGCGGCTGATCTGGGAGCGTGACGAGCCGCTGTTGGGCGCGTGGCAGGAGGGGCGGACCGGCTATCCGCTGGTCGACGCCGGGATGCGGCAGTTGCGCGCGAGCGGGTGGATGCACAACCGCGCCAGGCTGGTCGTCGGCTCGTTCTTGACGAAGGACTTGCAGCTCGACTGGCGCGATGGCGAGGCGTGGTTCATGCGCTGGCTGCTCGACGGCGACGTCGCCTCCAACAACGGCAACTGGCAGTGGATCGCCTCGGTCGGCGTCGACCCGGCGCCGGTCTTTCGGCGGATCCTCAACCCAGCTTTGCAACAGCGGCGCCACGATCCCGACGGGACGTACGTGCGCCGCTGGGTCCCCGAGCTGGCGAACGTCCCCGATGCCCGGCTGCCCGAGCCGTGGACGATGAGCGACGCCGAGCAAGCGGCGGCCGGCTGTCGAGTCGGCGAGGACTACCCGGCCCCTGTCGTCGATCACGCCCGCGAGCGCCGACGGGCGCTGGAACGATACGCGGCGGCGCGCGGGAGGTAGGCGCGCGGGCGAGCCGCGCGTGGTACGCGCTTTGGCGCGCCGCGGGAAGTAGGCGCGCGAGCGAGCCGCGCGTTGCTCACCGCTGGGGCGCTACCTCGTGGCTGCGCGCGGCTCTGAGGCCGCCCGCCCTGCCACAAACCTGTCGTAGATCTCCGCCAGTCTTGCGATTCCGCTGGCGATCGCGGGCTCGCTGGAGCCGCCGAAGCCGAGCACGAGGCCGGGTGGGCCGGGGGTGAGCTGGAACCACGACAGGCCGTGGAGGCGCATGCCGGCGTCGGCGGCGTGGGTGAGGAAGGCAGCCTCGTCGTCTTCAAGCGGCATCAGCGCGAGCAGCCCGAGGCCGGCGGCGACGCCGCCGATGCGCCACTGCGGCAGCCGCTGTGCGAGGGCCGCGACGAGGGCGTCGCGACGGGCGCGGTAGCGCGGGCGCATGCGGCGCAGGTGACGGTCGAGCTCGCCGCGCTCAAGGAAGTCGGCGAGCGCGAGCTGTTCGAGCGCGGAGGTGCCGAGGTCGTCGAGCGCCTTCTCCATCCGCACCTCGTGCAGCAGCGCGCTCGGCAACACCAGCCAGCCGAGCCGCAGCGACGGCGCCAGCACCTTGCTCGCGCAGCCGGCATACGCGACGCGCTCGGGTGCGAGACCCTGCAGCGCCCCGACGGGGCCGCGGTCGTAGCGGTACTCCGCGTCGTAGTCGTCCTCGATCACGATCGCGTCGTTGCGCTCGGCCCACGCAAGCAGCGCGGCTCGCCGTGACGGGCTCAGGACGCCGCCGAGCGGCATCTGGTGCGCGGGCGTGACAAGCGCGGCACCGGCCTCGATACCGGCGAGCACGTCAGTCCGCAGGCCGTCCGCGTCGACCGGCACCCCGACCGGCTCCAGGCCGTGATGGACGAGCATGGCGCGGTGCATGTAGAAGCCGGGATCCTCGACGACGATCCGCCGCACGCCGCGCGCGTGCAGAGCTCGCGCGATCAAGGCGAGCCCTTGCGTGAGGCCGCTCGTGATCAGCAGCCGCTCGGCGTCTGTCGCGACGCCGCGGGCGCGCGCGAGGTAAGGCGCCAGCGCCATCCGCAGCTCCGGCGTCCCGGCCGGGTCGGCATAGCCGAAGGCGACGTCGGGCGCGTCGCGCGTAACGGCCCGCAGCGAGCGCATCCACACGGCGCGCGGGAAGCCGGCGAGATCGGGCATGCCGGGGTGGAAGTCCTCGGGGATCGAGCGCGGGAACGGCAGCTCGCGCGGCGGCTCGGCCGGGCGCGAGGCGTCGGCGACGACGGTGCCGGCGCCGCGGCGGGTCGTCAGGTAACCCTCGGCGGTCAGCTGCGCGTACGCCTCGACCGCGACCCCGCGCGAGACGCTGAGCTCGCGCGCCAGCTCGCGCGTCGCCGGCAGCCGCGTGCCGGGTGCGAGCAGCCCGTCGCGGATCCCGCTGCGCAGCTGCTGCTCGAGCTGGACGTGGAACGGCGGCGCGGTCGGCCCGCGCTCGAGCGTCAGCAGGAGCTCCATGTGGCCTCCTCTTCAGGCGCTGCGCTCCTCGCGGCGCCTTGCGCGGCGCGTCGCGGCCAGAGCGCGCCGTCCGCAGTGGCTCGTTCCGGCCGCGCTGCCCGAGGCGCGCCCGTCCGGCGCGCCGGCGGCCGGCGCGCGCCGGCCGCAGTGGCTCGTTCCGGCCGCGCTGCCCGGGGCGCGCCCGTCCGGCGCGCCGTCCCGTGGGCGCCGCCTTGGTCCGTTTCGCCCCTTGCCGTTTGGTCCTGTCGGATGTCCGGCACCTGGCGTACCGTAGCCCACGCCAAACGGACCTGAATCCGGAGGGAACGATGCGGGGATCGAGTGAAGTCACCGTCGTCGGCGGCGGCGTGGCTGGGCTGGTGGCGAGCATCGCGTGCGCCGAGGGCGGCGCGGCGGTGCGGCTGCTGGAGGCGCACGACACGCTCGGCGGTCGCGGGCGCACGACCGCGCCGCCGTACTTGGCGAACTTCGGACCGCACGTGCTCTACGCCAACGGCACGCTCCACGCCTTCCTGCGCGAGCGCGACCTGCTGCCGCAGCTGGCGACCCAGTCGCTGTTCGCGGGGCTGTCGGCGCCAGTCGTCTTCCACAGCGGCGGGCGCGCGCGCAGCGTGCCGCCGCTCCCATTCGCGCGGGCGGTCGTGCGGCTGTGGCGGGTGCGCGAGGCGCCGGCGGCGGTCGACTTCCGCACGTGGGCGGCCGGACTTGTCGGCGCGAGCGCGGCCGATCAGCTGTCCAGCTCCGCCGGCGTCTTCTGCTTCCACCACGATCCTGGCTCGTTGTCGGCGGCCTTCGTCTGGTCTTGCTGGCGGCAGGCGTTCCACGCGCTGCCGTCGAAGGCACGCTGGGTGGTCGGCGGCTGGGAGCGGACGATCGAGCGGCTGGCGGCCGGCGCGCTCGAGCGCGGCGTACGGATCGAGACGGGCGCGCGCGTCGAGCAGCTGCCCGCCGGCCCGGTGATCGTCGCGACCGAGCTGGCCGACGCCGCGCGGCTGCTCGGCGACGAGGCGATCGCCTGGCCCAGCGGCGCAACGGTCACGCTCGACATCGGCCTTCGGACGCGTCGCGGCGACCCCTTCGTCGTGTGGGACCTCGACGACGCCGGCTGGGTTGAGCGCTTCAGCGCGCCCGACCCGACGGTTGCGCCGCCAGGCGAGCAGCTCTTTCAGGCGCAGATGCCGCAACGGCCCGGCGAGGCGGTCGAGCAGACGCAGGCGCGGTTGGAGGCGCTGCTCGACCACAGCTTGCGCGACGGCTGGCGCGAGCGCGTCACGTTCAGACGGCGGATGGTGATCGCCGGCCGCAGCGGCGCCGCCGACCCGCCCGGCACGACCTGGCGCGACCGCCCGGCGGTCGACCGCGGCGACGGGCGCTTCCTGGCCGGTGACGCCGTTGCCGCGCGCGGTTTGCTGTCCGACCCGGCGGTGACGAGCGCGCGCGAAGCGGCGCGCGGGGCGCTGGCGTGGGTGGGCGCTCAGCCCGGCTTGCGCGCCGAGATCAGCAGGTTGTAGAAGATCGCGGCGGGGAGGCGGCCTTCGAGCAGGCGGGCGTCGAGCTGCTGGAAGGCGAGGTAGCCGCGATAGGCGTACTGGCGCCAGCCCCACGGCACGTCGTCGGGCTCGGCGGTCGCCTCGAGGACGCGGTTGGCCCAGCCGAACCAGTTGGCCGTCAGCTCTTCACCGCGCACGTTGACGTCGGTGAAGCCGGCAGCGCGGGCGCAGTCGGCGAGATCGGCGGGTGCGAAGGCGTGGATGTCGACGAACTGCTCGAGCGCGTGGTCCTCATGGTGGCCCTGGGAGCCACCGTGGCCGTTGCCCGCCGCGCCGGCCGGGCGCGCTCTCAAGGCCCACCGCCAAGCGGGCGCGACCGCTGCGGCAGCGCGCTTGGGGACCTGCGCGAGGCGGTCGCCGTAGCGCGAGGGCTCGCCGGCGAAGACGAGCGTCCCGCCCGGCTTCAGCACGCGGTTGAGCTCTCCGAAGGCGCGCTCGAGGTCGGGCAGGTGATGGAGCACGGCGTGGCCCATCACGAGGTCGAAGGAGGCGTCCTCGAACGGCAGGTCCTCAGCGCCTGTGATGGCGGTCTCGACGTCGAGCCCGAGCCGCTGCGCGTTGCCCTCGAGCGTGTCGACCATGCCGGGCGAGATGTCGGTGCAGGTCGCCTGCTCGATCACGCCCGCGAGCATCAGGTTGAGGGTGAAATACCCGGTGCCACAGCCAATCTCCAATGAGCTTCCGAAGCCCTCGTCGACGCGCGAGCCGAGCAGCTTGCGCAGCTTCATCAGCACCTGCCGCTGGCCGGTCGCGCCGAAGTCGATGCCCCATTTGGCGTCGTAGCTGTCGGCGGCGACGTCGTGGTACTTCGTGTTGACGACGCGGATGTCCTCGGCGGTGCTTGGAGCCTTCATAGGCCGCGGGAGTCTACGCTGTCGCCCCTCATGGAGACCGCATACGTTCAACTGAACCAGCCAGAGGGCGTGCCGCCGCTGGCGCTCACTGGTGAGCGCACCCTGCCGGACGTGCCGGAGGAGAACTACTGGTACCGGCGCCACCTCGCCGTTTACGAGTGGATCGCTGCCCGCGCGACCGGGCAGCGTGTCGTCGACATGGCCTGTGGAGAGGGATACGGGACCGAGGTGCTGTCGCGCACCGCCGCCTCCGTCGTTGGCGTCGATGCCAACCCCGAGGCGCACGAGCACGCGCGGCTGCGCTATGTGCTGCCGGGCGTGCGGTTTGAGCGTGACCTCGTCGAGCGCTTCGCCGAGCCGTGCGACGCGGTCGTCTTCCTGCAGACGATCGAGCACGTGCAGAACCCCGACGAGGTGATCGAGCACTTCCGCTCGATGCTCGGGCCCGGCGGCGTCGCGTACATATCGACGCCCAATTTGCTGACGCTCGCGCCCGAGGGCGCAGCGAAGTCCGACAACCCGTGGCACATCAAGGAGTACCGGGCGCACGAGTTCCGCGCGTTGTGCACGGCGCACTTCCCGCGCGTCGAGCTGCACGGGCTCTTCCACGCGCGCAAGCTGCGTGCCC
>DASYEC010000126.1:0-189529 GCA_036499225.1 Conexibacter sp. | reverse complement strand
CGGCCTCGCGGCGCGACAGCCGGGCGATCGCGCGCCCGCCGACGTAGATCTCGCCGGCGTCAGGCTCGATCAGCGCGGCGACGAGCGACAGCAGCGTCGACTTGCCCGAGCCGCTTGGCCCGTACAGCGCGACGAGCTCGCCGGACGCGACCGTCATCGAGACGCCGTCGACCGCGCGGATCGCCTCGCCGCCCGGCGCCCGATGGTGCTTCACCAGCTCGCGCAGCTCCAGCATTGCCCCGTTGCAGCCTCTCTCCGCGCCCCGTGGTCCAGCAGAAAAGATGAGTCTAAACGAGCCGCGCAGCGCGCTCTCCACAACGCCTTCGCTGCCCGATCGTCCGTGTTTGCTGCAAACATCGTGCGTATGGATGCGATCGACCAGCAGATCATTGCGCTGCTCGTCGAGGACGCGCGACGCTCCTACGGCGACATCGGGCGGCGGATCGCGCTGAGCGCGCCAGCGGTCAAGCGGCGCGTCGACCGGCTGCGCGAGAGAGGCGTGATCGAGGCGTTCACCGCCGTGCTCGACCCCGGCGCGCTCGACTACCGCACCGAGGCGCTCGTCGAGCTGTTCTTCGCGCCCGGCACGCTGTTGGAAGAGGTCACCGAGCAGCTCGTCCGCCACCCCGCGATCGTCGAGGCGTGGAGCGTCGCGGGCGACGCCGACGCCGTCGCCCGCGTCCAGACGCGCGACGCGCGCGAGCTCGAGCAGCTGATCATGGAGCTCCAGCGCCACGGCAACGTCGTCCGCACCCGCTCCCAGATCGTGATGTCGCGCCTCGTCCGCCGTGGGGCCAGCCCCGCGGGCTCGCTGCCGTGAACGACGGACGCCGGCCTCTTGTCACACCGGCGCGCGTCGTGCGATTGAGCAGGTGATGGATGACCGAAGCGACGAAGAGCTGCTGACGGCGACGGCGCGCGAGCCGGCCGCGTTCGGGGTCTTCTACCTGCGATATGCCGACGCTGTGCTGGCGTTCTTCGCCGTGCGCACGCGTCAGCCGGACGTCGCCGCCGACCTCGCGGCGGAGACGTTCGCGGCGGCGCTGCGCAGCGCGAGGCGGTATCGCCCGCAGCGCGAGCCGGCGGCTGCCTGGCTGTTCACGATCGCACGCAACAAGTTCGTTGACGCGGTGCGGCGCGGCGTCGTCGCCGACCGCGCGCGACGGCAGCTCAGCATGGAGCCGCTGCTCGTCACCGACGACGACCTCGAGCGCGTCGAGGCGCTCGCCGACCTCGCCGCCGGCGACGCGAGCGCGCTGATGTCCTTGGTGCAGGCGCTGCCGGCGCCGCAGCGAGAGGCGGTCGTCGCGCGGATCCTCGACGAGCGCGGCTACCCGGAGATCGCGCGCGACCTGCGCTGCTCGGAGACCGTCGTGCGCAAGCGCGTCAGCCGCGGCCTCGCAACCCTGCGCGCACAGCTGGAGGAGCTGGGATGAGCGACCTCGTGAAGCGGCTCGGCGACCAGCTCGTCGCTGCAGCCGAGCGGCAAGCCGAGGCCGACGCGCGCAGCTGGCGCGCGCGGCTGGGCTGGCCCCGGCGCGCGTCAACGCGTGCGTTGCTGATCGTCAGCGCCGCAGTGCTCGCCGGCGCCGGCGGGACAGCGGGCGTGCTCGCCACGCGCGGCGAGGTCGGCGGCCCGCCGAGCCTCGCCTTCGGCCGGGTCTCGCCTCAGCAGCAGGCGGCCGGGATCAGAGCGTTGACGCGGCCGGTGATCTTGGCCCGCGGGCGCCTGCCCGACGACGGCCGCCAATGGCAGCTCGTCGGATTCAAGACGACGCGCGGCTTCTGCATCGACGTCGACTGGCCGGCCGCGAGATCGTCGGGCGGCTGCGGGACGAACGTCCCCAAGGGCGGCCGCAAGCTCGACTGGCAGGGGCAGATCCTGGTCGGCGGCGGCCTCGACCGCGGCGTCGTCGTCGGCGCGGTCGACGCGGCCGCGGCGTCGGTCGGCTTCCGCTGGATCCACAGCGTCAGGAGACCGGCGCTGACGACGAGAGCGCGGGTGATTCACGTCAGCGACCCGCGCACGCTCGCCGCGATGGGGCTCAGCAAGCCGTTCGCCTACTACGTTGCCGAGCTCGCTGGCCCGTTCTTCGCGATGCGCGCCGCCGCCTACGACGCGCACGGGGCCCTGCTGCAGCGGATCGGCCTGCCGGAAAACTTCACGGACACGCCGGGCGGCGGCTTCTCGGTGCCCGGCCGCGGCTGCGACCCGACCGCCGCCGAGACGGCGAGAACCCGTCTCGTGCACACGCTCCCGCCGCTTGCGGTGCGCAACGTGATTTCGCCGCTTCGGCGCCCGCAGCGCCAGAGCGACCTGCCGCCGAGATCGTTCGTCAGCGGGTCGTCGTTTGAGAAGACGATCGAAGTCGACGCGATCCGGCGCCTCGGCGCCGTGCCTGGCGGCGGTTCGCTGTACCTGATACCGAGCACGCTGCGGCAGAGCACCGGGCCGGGGCCTGGCTGCCTGCGGACCCTGACGCCGAGCGGCCGCGCGTTCCAAGCAAGACGCGCGGCGCTGATCCGCCACAACACGAGCGGGCTGCGTTTTTCAACGATGGTGTTGGACGCTGAGGGCAAGGGCGGCGGAGGCGGCGGCGGCATGGACATCGACGACATCCGCACCGACGCGCTGTCGTATGCGGCGCTCAACCACCTCGCCTTCGGCCTGCTCCCGGACGGCGTTGCCCACGTCGACCTGCGCTTCGCGCACGGCATTCGCCGCAGCCTCGACACGCCCGGCAACTACTGGGCGACAAGAGTGCCGACCGGCGCCGGGTCAACGCGCCTGTTGAGCGCGACCTGGCGGGCGGCCGACGGCCATGTCATCCGGCGGGCGCGGCAGCGCTAGCTCAGCGCGCCCCGCCGCGCAGACTGCCGATCCGCAGCGACTCGTCGGAGGCCGGGGCGGCGGCCTCGGGGACGGCCGCGCCGTCCGCCTCCGACGTCGCCTCCCCCGCCCCCGGCGGATCGTCAAGGAAGTCCGCGCTCGGGACGAAGAAGAGGTTCCCGGTGACCGCGGTCGAGAAGTCGAGGATGCGGTCGTAGTTGCCAGGCGGGTCGCCGACGAACATGTTGCGCAGCATCTGCTCGATCACCGCTGAGTCGTGGCCGTAGCCGATGAAGTAGGTGCCGAACTCCTGCGCGCCGACGCGGCCGAACGGCATGTTGTAGCGGACGATCTGCTGCTCCTCGCCGTTCTCGTCCTCGATCGTCGTCAGCGCGACGTGCGAGCTTGCCGGCTTCACCTCGTCAGGCATCTCGACGTCGTTGAGCTTGTAGCGGCCGATCGCCTTCTCCTGCTCCTCGACGGGCAGCGCGTCCCACGCGTCGAGGTCGTGAAGGTACTTCTGCACGACGACGTAGCTGCCGCCCGCGAACAGCGGCTCCTCCTCGCCGATCACGACCGCGTCGAGCGCCGCCCGCCCCTCGGGGTTCTCCGTCCCGTCGACAAACCCGAGCAGGTCGCGCTCGTCAAAGGACTTGAAGCCGTGGACCTCGTCGACCGCGCGCGCGTAGCCGGTCAGCCGTTCCATCAGCCGCTGAGCGAGCTCGAAGCAGAGGTCGAGGCGATGGGCGCGGATGTGCAGCAGCAGGTCGCCGGGCGTCGTGACCACGCGGTGCTTGTCGCCAGCGATCTCGGGCAGCGGATGGAGGCCGGCAGGGCGCGGCGCACCGAAGAGGCGGTCCCACAGCCCGGCGCCGATCCCGACGATGCAGGTCAGCCCGGCGTCCGGCGCGCGAAACCCGACCGAGCGGCGCAGCCCGGAGACGTCGGCGAGCAGGTCACGGATCCCCTCCTCGCCGCCCGCGTCGACCGTCAGGACAAGGAAGATCGCGGCCTCGGTCGGCGGCGTGACGATGCTCTGCGGCTCGGGCAGCTCCACGAGCCCTGGTATGCCCAGCGGGCCGGCGCCCGTCACGCGGGCCCGGCACGGCCCCGGCGCAAGCAAGCACGCGAGCGAGCAAGCGAGCGAAGGAGCGAGCGGCCCGCGCCGCCGCCTCAGGCCGCCTGCGAGTCCGTCCCGTCCGGAGCTGCGTAGGCCTTCTCGAGGTTGATCAGCTCGCGCAGCCGGCGCTCGTAATCGAGTATCTCCATGTAGATGTCGACCTCGCCGGTCGCCATCGAGCAGCCGTGGCCGCTTGCGTAGGCGTACCAGAACTTCGTCTCGTCGCTGTGGATCAGGTTGTGGAGCTTGGCCTCGGCCTCATCGAGGGACAGGCCGTCCGTGGTCATCAGCTCCCGCAGTCTGTCCGCGGTCATCGTGCGTTCGTGCTCCTTCGGGGGAGATGGCAGCGAACGGTCACCTTAGGCCTGCCATGTGTGCTCGCAATCACTCGTTTGCGTGAGCCGCCGCGAACGTGGCGCGTCAGTGCCGCCTGTGTGGCTTAGACGACTTCGGCGGCACCCGCAGGCTGAGCGAGACCGCCTGCTTTGCGCTCGCGTGCGCGTCGTCGCTGACGTTCAGCGCGATCGTCAGCCTCGTGAAGCGCAGTCGGCGCAGCGCCGCCAGCTGCTTGGCGGTCAGCTTCTTCGCGAGCGTCGCCGTCTTGCCGCCCGTCAGCGACAGCGTCACCTTGCCGAGCGCCTGCGAGGCAGCCTTTCTCCCGCGCTTGCCCGTCACCTTCAACGTGGCGCTCCCGCGGCAATGCCCGTCCGCCGCAGGGCACGCCGCGGTGAAGCTGAGGCGCGCGCCGGAAAGCCTCGCCTTCGCGAGCAGAAGCTTCGCGACGGGCGGCGTCACGGGCGACGGCGGCAGCGTTGTGGGCCCTGGGCTCCCGAGCGGCATCGTCGGCAGGTCGACCGCCTCGCAGCCAGCGAGCAGGTCGACAGCGTCCGCGGTGACGGTGTCCGTGCCGTCGCCGCACAGCCCGCGGTCCGCCACCCCGTCACGCAGCTGCAGCGTGTCGTCGCCGGCGCCTCCGCTGACGTAGTCGAAGCCGGGCCCGCCGACGAGCTCGTCGTTGCCGCTGCTGCCGAAGAGGCTGTCCTCGCCGTTGCCGCCGACGAGCCGGTCGTCGCCGGGCCCGCCGTCGAGCTGCAGGGAGCCCGTGAAGCCGCTGCCGTCGACCGTCTGCCGGCCGGGGCCGAGCGAGATCACGACGCGCTCGATCGAGCCCCACGCCGCGTGGAAGGCCGGCGTGTTCCCAGCCGCCGCGGTGATCCCCGCGTCGTCGAGCGTGACGTCGACGTCGCCGGACACCGCGGCCAAGTCTTCCGCGAACTCGTCTTCGCCATCACCGCCGGTGAGCGGCCCGCCCGAGCCGAGACCGGTGAAGTGATCGTCGCCCGGCCCGCCGTCGGCAGACCCGAAGGGGCTCGCGATCGAGTCGTCGCCTGGCCCAGCAGCGACCTGCGCGCCGCCGACGATCTGATCGTCGCCGCCGCCGGTGCTGACGACGTCGAGCGAGTCCGCCGTCACGGTCTCGGGCAGCGCGCCGCCGGTGATCACGTCGGTCCCGTCGCCGCCGTCGATCAAGATCGCGGCGAGGTTGGGGAAGTCGGCGGCTGTGACGTTGGCGATGTCGATCGCGTCGTTGCCGCCGTTGCCGTCGATGAACAACGTCGTCACGGCGGTACACGGGAGGTGCGCGTCGACGCCGCCGGCCAGCGCCTCGCCGCCGACGCATTCCAGAGTGATCGTGTCGCCAGCGGTGTCGCTGCTGAGCGTGACCGTGGACCCGCCGGAGCTCGTGATCGTGACCGCGGCGGTGGCAGTGGCGGCGGTCGCCCCGGCCACAGCGATCGCGAGCGCAGCAGCGAGCGGCAGCCGCCGGGCCGCGGTCGCGCTCAGCCGCAGGCGCCGCGATCGATCAGGCTCCGGCGCCGGGTCCGGGGCCGCGTTGAACTGGCGCATGCAGGCTTCCTCCACTGGCTCGACTCCCGCCCAAGCGGGCGCACATGCGACAGGAGAGCAGGCCGCGCCGCCCGCCGATACCGGGTCCCACCCGTTGATTACCGTCGAGCGGGGGCGGGGCGGGGGCGCGCTTATGCGCCCGCGCCCGCGCCCGCTCGCGGGGGGCGGGGGCGCGCTGGCGCGCTTCTGCGCCAAGGACAGCCCGGCGGGACGGTGTTGGTCTGCCAAGCCGCTCGACCGCGCCACCGAGATCGCGCCAGCGGCCGGCGAGGCCGCCGGCACCGACTGACGGCGCGGCGCCAGCTCAGCTACCGCGAGCCGCCGGGCACCACCACCACAACAATCCCGACGAGGGAGTGTTCTACCGTCGATACCTGACTTCTTCACTCGTCTTAGGAGACAAGATGATCTTCCGGCAGTTGCTCGACTCCGACCTCGGCTGCGCCAGCTACCTGATCGGGGATGCCGGGCGGGGCGTGGTCGTCGACCCGGGCGTTGACGTCGAGCGGATCATCGCGGCGGCCGACGAGGAGGGTGTGAGGATCGAGCTGGTGCTGGAGACGCACGCGCACGCCGACCATGTCTCCGGTCGCGCGCTGCTGGCCGAGCAGACCGGCGCTCGGCTGCGGCTGCCCGCCGGCGGCGGATATGAGGACGGCGCCGGCGACGAGCTGCGCGGCGGCGACGAGATCGCGCTCGGGTCGCTGCGGATCACTGCGCTCGCCGCGCCCGGGCATCGCCCCGAGCATCTTGTCCTGCTCGTCGCCGACACCTCGCGCTCGGCCGAGCCGTGGATGCTCTTGAGCGGCGACTCGCTGCTGGTCGGCGACCTCGCGCGACCCGACCTCGCGATCGACGGCGTCGAGGGCGCGCGCGGGCTGCACGAGACGCTGTCGCGGCTCGCGCAGCTGCCCGACGGCGTCGAGCTGTGGCCCGGCCACGTCGGCGGCTCGCTCTGCGGCGGCCCCGGCCTCTCACGCAAGCCGAGCTCGACGCTCGGCTTCGAGCGCGCGACCAACCCGCTGCTCGCTGCCGGCCTTGGCCCCGACGAGCTTGCTGAGCGCCTGCTCGCCTCGCTCCCCGACCGCCCGCCGACCGTCGCCCACGTGGTCGCGCGCAACCGCACCCCCGCCCCCGCCGCCGCTCGTCAGGTCGCGCGGCTGTCTGGGGCCCAGCTCGCTGAGGCGCTCGGGTCACGCACGCTGCTCGACGCCCGGCCGGCGGTGGAGCTCGACGCGGCGATCCCTTCCCTCACGCTGCTCGACGCCCGGTCGGCGGTCGACTTCGACGCGGCGCACCTCCCCGGCGCGGTGAGCCTCGCGCTGCAAGGGAACGGGCTCGGCACGCGGGCCGCATGGGTGATCGCCCCCGACGAGGGCTTCGTCGTCCAAGCGGCCGACGAGGCGAGCGCGCTCGAGCTCGTGCGCCGGCTGCGCGCCGTCGGCCTCGAGCGCGTGCGCGGGATCGCGGTCGGGCCGGTCGAGCAGCTTGCGCTGGATGGCGGCGTGACCGTCGAGGCGGTCTCGCCGATCACCGTCGAGGAGCTGCCGAGCCTTGCCAGGTCGGTGACGATCGTCGACGTCCGCGACGAGCTTGAGTGGCGCGACGGCCACTTCGCCGACGCCGTCCACCTCCCCCTGTCGCGCCTGCGCGCGAAGGCCGACACGCTCCCTGCCGGCCCGCTCGCGACGATATGCAAGAGCGGCGCCCGCGCCGCGTTCGCCGCCAGCTGGCTGCGCGCCCAAGGCCACGACGCCCGCCGCGTCACCGGCGGCGGGATCCTCGACCTGCCGACGGTCGGGCTGGACCTGGTCGTGTCGTAGCCGGCGGTGCTCAGGCGCTGGCGAACGCCAGCGCCTGAGCCAGCGCCGCCGCCTGCTCCCGAATCTCCGGCACGGCGGTCGTCTCCCACAGCTGGCCGCGCCGTAGCGGGCCGAGCAGGTGGAGGCGCGGCTGTGGCTGGCCGTTGGCTGCGACGAGCGTGCCAGTCGGCGTCACGCGGAGGCCGAGCTTGAGCGGGTCGGCACTCGCGGTGCCCGTGTGGAGCAGCGCGCGTAACAGCGGCGACGACGCGGTCGTGATGTCGGTCCCGGGCCCGGCGCAGGCGATCACGCGATCGGCGCGCAGCGTCCGCAGCTCCCCAGAGCCCGCTCCCGCCCCATCGACCAGCACCTCAAGCGTTCTTGGCAGCGCCCGCACGGCGACGACGCGGCCCGCGCGCACGAGCAGCCGCCCATCGGTCAAAAGCCGCCTGACCCGGCCCGCGACTTCCGGCGCCATGCGGTGCCGGCGCAGGTCCCATGCACGCGAGCGCTCGTGCACGAAGCGGCGCTTCTCCTCATGCGGCAGCGACTGCCAGATCGGGTTGAGCTGGGGCCGCAGCCCGTCTATCACGTCGCGCCAGTCATGCCCGTCGCGCCGCATCCGTGCGACATGCCGCATCAGCCATCGCTCCAGCGCCTCGACCGTCGTGGGCGTCGCGGGAGCGGCCGGCGCCGGGACCGCGGCGCGCAGCCCCGGCAGGTGGTCGTACGGCAGACAGCCGCTGCGCGAGACCGCGACGAGGCGGGCGCGCTCGTTGTCGCCGGTGACCGTCAGCGCCACGTCGACCGCGGTCAGCCCCGCGCCGATCATCAGCGCGCTGTGCTCGCCCGTGACGTCGTCGAGCGCCCCGCGCGCCCACGGGTCGGCGACCACCCGCGGGTCGTCCGGCAGCGCGACCGGCGATATCGCGGGCAGGCTGCCGAGCGCGAGCACGACGTCGTCGGCGGCGATCCGCCGGCCGTCGGCGAGCAGCACGCTGGCGCCGCGCCCCCGTCCGTCGACGTCAACGTCCACGTTGACGGCCTCACCGTCGACCCGCTCCAGCTCGCAGCCGGGCGGCGCGTCGCGCATCGCCCGATCGAGCAGCTCGCGCAGGTAGACGCCGTAGCGGGCGCGCGGCAGGTAGGCGCCGCGCGCGTCAACGCCGTCGTTGCGTCTCGCCCATGCCGAGAAGTGCCCGGGCTCGTCGGCCAGCGCGCTCATCCGCTCGGCGACGACGTTGAGGCGGTGACGCAGGTCGTGGGTCGCGTAGGCAACGCCGGTGCCGAAACGCCCTGTGCGCTCGACGAGCACGATCCGCATCGGCATCCCGCGGCGCAGCAGGTTGACGGCGACGAGCGTCCCCGCAAAGCCAGCGCCGACGATCACGACCGTCATCAATGTCTCCTGTCTAGAGTGATCTAGTCGACTTTCGGCCGCTTGAACCCTACTGGCGCGCAATCGATGCGGTCTCTCGACGAACGCCAGCTGCCAACACGCTGGCACCGCGCACGAGCGCAGCCACGCCAGCCGTCGGCCGGGCAGACAGAAGAGACGGGCCGCCGCGCCGGCCCGCCGGGCCGGCGCGGCGGCGCTCAGGTCATCTTGTCTCGGGCGCGGGGACGATGCGCAGGTACGGCAGCGGCGCTTCCCAGCCCTCGGGGTAGCGCTCTCTCGCTTGCTCGTCGCTGACCGAGCCGGCGATGATCACGTCCTCGCCCTGTCTCCACTGGGCGGGCGTCGCGACCTGGTTTCTCGCCGTGAGCTGCAGCGAGTCGATCACGCGCAGCACCTCGTCGAAGTTGCGGCCCGTGGTCATCGGGTAGATCAGCACGAGTCTGATCTTCTTGTCCGGGCCGATAACGAAGACGTTGCGCAGCGTCTGGTTCTGCGCCGCGGTGCGGTCGGTCGGGTCGCCGGAGACATCGGCGCCGAGCATGCCGTAGGCCTTCGCGATCGCGTGATCGGTGTCGCCGATCATCGGGTAGTTCGGCGCGGTGCCCTGCGAGGAGGCGATGTCCTTCGCCCATCTCTCGTGGTTGTCGATCGGGTCGGTCGAGAGGCCGATGATCTTCGTGCCGCGCTTGTCGAAGTCCGGCTTGATCGACGCCATGTAGCCCAGCTCGGTCGTGCAGACCGGCGTGAAGTCACGCGGGTGCGAGAAGAGGACGGCCCAGCTGTCACCGATCCACTCGTGGAAGTCGATCTCGCCCTCAGTCGTCTGAGCGGTGAAATTGGGCGCGATGTCGCCGATGGTCAATGCCATGTCCATTGCCTCCTTGGGCACGTTGACGAGGAAGGAGAGCGCCCGCCCGAGATGCGTCGCTCACCGTGAAAGTCGACCTTGCCGGTCAACTCTATCCCGATCCCTGCGGTGGGCTGCCTATGCAAACCCTGTTGCGGAGATCGAACGATTCACATGACCCATCATGCAGCAAGCGGCCGCCATCACGTGACCGCGGCGATTGTGAGATCGCTCCACAAGCGTGCGCGGGCGCGCCAGCGGCGAAGGCGACGACCGCGGGGATGAGGTCTGAGAGGTCGAGCGTTTGCACGTCGACGGTTGCCTCGCCGGTCGCTCTCCCGATCTCGGCCCGCGCCCGTTCGCCCGCCGCCCAGCTTGGCGGGCGAGTGCCTCGACGCGGGGGAGCATCTGTTGGCTGCGGAGACCGCGACGGTGAAAAGCCTCGCGGACCCGACAAGGGAATTACGAAACGAGCTTCATCGCGAAGATCTCCTCAGGCAGGATCGTTCGCCAACATTGACATCTGACATTGGCGAGTCGCTCAGCCGGCAAATTCGTCGACGCCGAGGGCGAAGTCCAAATGGCCCACCCCGTTGCCGGCGAGGCCGACCGTGACGACACCAACTCCTTCCAGCCAGTGCGCCATCTTCAGGCCGCCGACATCGAGCGGGCGCAGCCCGAGGCTCTCGATGAATGCCCCCACGCCCGCCTTGGCCTTCGCATTGTCGCCAGCGATGAAGACGTTGGGTCGGCCCGTCTCCAGGACATTGCGGAAGATCGTGTTGAACGCCTTCACCACGCTGGCGCCGGCCGGGGCCACCTTGGCGACTTCTTGTGCGATCGAGGTCTCCTCGTTGTGGGCCAGCCCGTCGAACGTGGCGTTGAACGGGTTGCTGATGTCGACGATGACCTTGCCCGCCAGGGCGTCCCCGTACTCGGTGACGACCGGAACGACACCGTCATACAACAGGGCCGTGATGACGATGTCCCCAGCCGGGACGGCGCCCCACGTTCCCGCCGTGGCGCCGCCGCCAAGAGCCTTGGCCAGGTCGTCGGCCTTGGCCTGGTTGCGGCCCATGACCTCGACGGTGTTGCCGCCCGCTACCGCCAGCGTGCCGATGGTGCGGGCCATGTTTCCCGTACCGACGATGGTGATGCTGCTCATCAGGTGTCTCTCTTCCTGCTCTCGAGTGTTGCTCTGCCTCGTTCGTGCCGGGTCAGGCCCAGCGCGTCGGCCCCGGCGTACCGGGCCAGGCTGCTGTGGCGACCGGGTTGCTGCGGGTGTGACCGCGATACTCCGGCGTGTGGGTCAGATGGCGGTGGTGCCGCCGTCAGCGACCAGTTCCAGGCCGTTGACGTAGCTGGAGGCGTCGGAGGCGAGGAACAGGGCGACGGTGGCGATTTCTTCGGGGCGGCCCATCTTTCCGCGCGGGATGAGGGACTCGAACGCGGCCTTGGTCTCTTCGTCGAACAGTTCTTCCTGTTTGGCGGTGGCGACCTGGCCGGGGGTCAGGACGTTGACCCGGATCTTGCGGTCCCTCAGCTCGTTGAGCCAGACGCGGGCCCAGGCCTGGTGTACGGCTTTGCTTCCTGCGTAGAGGCTCCAGCCGGGGAAGGCGCCGAGTGAGGCATTGGATCCGGTCATGAAGATCGAGCCGTTGTCGTTGAACAGCGGCAGTGCTTTCTGCACGGTGAACAGGGTGCCACGCGCGTTGAGCGAGAAGGCGCGGTGGAACTGTTCCTCGGTGATCTCGCCGAGAGCGGCCGGTTCGCCCATCCCGGCGCTGGCCCACAGCACGTCGATCGAGCCCTTTTCCCGCTTGACCGTGTCGTACAAGCGGTCCAGGTCGTCCAGGTCGGCCGCGTCGCCCTGCACAGCGGTGACGTTGCGGCCGATCAGCTCGACGGCGTCGTCCAGTGCTTCCTGCCGCCGGGCCTGGATGAAGACGTGAGCTCCTTCCTCGACGAACAGCTTGGCGCCGGCCAGTGCCATGCCGGTGGATCCGCCGGTGATCACCGCCACCTTGCCATTGAGCTTTCCCACGGTCACTCCCTTGCGTTGGGTGTCGAGCACAGTCCAGCTATGTACACCGTTCTGTTTGCTTAACGTACCGGATGGCCGGCTGGCGCGCAAGCTATGTAGACCGACCTGTACCGAACGGTCTACACTCGATGCATGACGGAGTTGGAGAAGGGCCCCCAAGGTCGCCGCCGCGGCCGGGGCGCGCGCGAGCGCATCCTCAGAGCGTCACAGCGACTGTTCCGCGATCAGGGCATCAACCGCACCGGGATGGACCAACTCTGTGCGGTGGCCCAGGTCTCCAAGCGCACGGCCTACCAGCACTTCGCCAGCAAGGACGAGCTCGTCGCCGAATACCTGCGCCGATTCGATCCCGACGTCATGCCGGGGGTGTTCGACCGCACCGACCTCACACCCCGCGAACGGCTCCTCGCCGCGTTCGAGATACCCGCGTCCACGCCCCTGTGCCCCTACATCGCGGCGGCCGTGGAGCTCCACGACCCTCAGCACCCCGCATCGCAGTACGCGCGCGACTACAAGACCGCGATCGCCGCGCGGCTGACCGAAACCGCCCGCGAAGCCGGCGCTGCCAACCCCGAACAACTCGGCGAACAACTCGCGCTGCTGATCGACGGCGCATCGGCTCGCACCCGCGTCCTCAATGCCGAGTCCTTCCCCACCGCCGCCGCCATCGCCGCCGTGCTCATCGACAACGCCATCCCCACACCATCTGCACGGCAGCCCAGCGATGACCGCGGGGCTACCGAGCCTGCTCCTGTTCCGGCGGGAGGCCAATGACGGCCCGGTCACGCCTCGTCAGCCGGAACGAGGACGGTCCTGGCCAAGGTATGGCGAAGTAGCCGCGAGAGGTTGACCCGGCTGGCCATGAGCAATTGCCCGGCGAATCGGCCCATAGAAAAACCCCGCCGGAGCGGGGCTTTTCCTTAGCAGGCCTATAAGCCGGATTCTGTCGAGAGCAGCCATCCATCTGTGCAGCCGACCTGGACCTTGGCGGGCAGCCTACAAACGGTCCTGCTTGGCCTTGCATCGGGTGGGGTTTGCCTGGACGCGACGCGTCACCGCGACGCCGGTGCGCTCTTACCGCACCTTTTCACCCTTGCCGGCCCGCAACCCACGTGAAGCTGCGGACGTAGGCGGTATGTCTCTGTGGCACTTTCCCGCGGGTTTCCCCGGGTCAGCGTTACCGACCACCCTTGCCCTGTGATGTCCGGACTTTCCTCGAAGGCCACCATCACCTCCGCGACTGCTCAGCCTGCCCACGCAGCGTACCGCCGCCCGCCCTCCCAAGCGAACCTGCAAGCACGCCGCCAGCCCGGGTCCTACGAGAGCGTCGTGCCGCAACGGTCGCAGCGGCCGGCGATCACCGGCGAGGCGCCACCGGCGTCGCCGTATATCGGCTGCAGCGCGCCGTCGCAGACGGGGCACGCCACGACGGCCTGAGCGGTGAGCCCCTCCCACGCCGCGACGAGCATGTCGTCGAGCGTCGGCTCACCGCCCACGCCGCCGTGCACGTGCACCGCCCCGCCCCCGGCCGCGTCGTCCAGCGACGCGCCAGTCTCAAGCTCCTCCGGCCGCCCGGTCCCGACGTCCCGTCCGTCCCGCGAGCGGTCGAACGCGGGCTCGTGCCCGCGGTCGAGGCCGGTCGGCACGTTGGCCGGTCTCCGCTCGCCGTCCGGGAGAGCCGGCTCGCTCGGCGTGGGCGCCCGCTCGAAGTCCGCCTGAGCCCACTCGGCCGGCGCCGGCTCGCTGCCCACCGGCTCCCGCTCGGGCATGCGTGACGGCGCGAACGCCTCGAGCTCGTCGAAGAGGGAGAGCGGACGTTCGACGCGATCCGCCACAGCCACCGCCATCACATGCTCCGCATGAGGCCGATGACTTTGCCGAGGATCTGAACCTCCTTGGTCCGGATCGGCTCCATCGTCGCGTTCTCCGGCTGCAGGCGGATGTGGTCCGACTCCTGGAAGAACCGCTTGACGGTCGCCTCCTCGCCGACCAGCGCGACGACGATCTCCCCGTCGCGGGCCGTCTCCTGTCTACGCACGACGACGAGGTCGTCGGGCAGGATCCCGGCGTCCTTCATCGACTCGCCGCGGACGCGCAGGAGGAACTCGCCCTCTTCCCCGCCAGCGACGGCCGGAGTCTCGATGTAGTCCTCGATCTCCTCCTCGGCGAGGACGGGCTGACCGGCCTGCACCTGGCCGACGAGCGGGAGGCCGGGCGGCTTGACGATGTTCTTGAGCCCGTCGACCGCCTTGTCGAGCAGCTCGATCGCCCGCGGCTTCGACGGGTCTCGTCGCAGCAGCCCGACCTTCTCGAGGTTCGCAAGATGAGCGTGCACAGTCGACGACGAGGCGAGTCCCACGGCCTTGCCGATATCACGCACCGTGGGCGGATACCCGTGCCGCGACGAGTAGGACTTGATGAACTCGAAGATCTCCTGCTGGCGCTTCGTGAGGTCCACCATCAGGCGACGCACTCCTCATTGCTGGGGGCCGAGACGAACATGTGTTCGACATCATAGCCACGGCCCGGACGGACTTCCAAGCCCGCGAACGAGGCACGCCGCCCCGCACCTCTCCCCCGGCTATACTCCGCGAGCCCACGCGGTCGTGGCGGAATTGGTAGACGCGCAAGGTTGAGGGCCTTGTGGGGGATAACCCCGTGGAGGTTCGAGTCCTCTCGACCGCACTGTGAGCAGCACACGAAGGCCCCGCGCGAGCGGGGCCTTCGCCGCTCTCTGAACCGGCTTCGCACGTTTCGTCATCGGTGAGGGACCTCGACGTGACGGCGGTCGCACCGTCGTTGAGCTTCGCCCCTCGACGTGACGGCAGTCGCACCTCGTCGTTGAGCTTCGCCGGTCAGTCACCGCGGTCTCGCGCAGCTCACCGCCCCCTCCCCCACATCCGCACGTGCCGCTCATGCGCGCGCTCGCGCTCTTCGCGGTGGCGTTGGCGCACGGCGTCGTAGTCGGCCCGCTCGGCTGCCCACGCAGCGGCGAGCGCCTGCCGGCGGGCGTGGTGGGCCTGCGTAATCGCGGCGAGGCGGCCGATCGGCGCTTTGCTGGAGCGCCGCTGTCGCAGACCACCCGTGATGCTCGCCAGCCAGCCGGCGCGCTGGCGGCGCGGGGCGCGCGTGGCGGGGAGCGGTGGCGGGGTGAAGATCAGGCCGCGGTCGCGGGCGCGGGCCCACGTGGTGCGCTCTCCGTTCGTCACGACCGTGACCACGTCGTAGCTGCCGATCCGGTGCCGGCTCACGCGGCAGATGAACAACAGCCATTCGCCAGCCTGCAGGTAGCCGTCGGCGGCGTTGGACGAGCGGTACCAGCTGGGTGGCTGTCTCGATTGGCGCCCCTCCTGAATCAACAGGTCGCGGGCGACGGGCTCGATCGCGCGCCGCTCGGTTCCGTCAATCCCCGCTCGCTCGGCAAAGCGCTCAAGCGCGTGATCGGTGAAGCCGACGTGCCCCAGCAGCGCACGGTCGATCAGCTGGGCGCGTTTGGCAGCCACGAACGCGGATCCTAGTTCTCCGCCGCATATCGTCGACCAACCAGACCAATCAGAAGCCTGGGAAATGTCTTGCAACGCTCAAGGAGCTCTGACCGGCGAAGGACCCGACGGCCGCACGTGGAAGACTTCGCGTGGGATGGACGTGTATGTGTCACAGGACCTGCCCGATTCGGTCGCGCGGCGGCTTCGTCGTCATGCGCGATAACGCGACGATTGGCAGACAGGGGTACGCTCCGAGATGATGAGCGACGAGATCGAGGAGCTTCGCCGCGAGGTGGCGAGGCTGCGGGTCGAGCTGGGGGAGCGGGAGCGCGAGGCGGCCCAGCGGGCTGCCGAGCTGCGGTCCTGCACCGCTCAGTTACGCCGGGCGTCTGAGCTGGAGCGCGTGCACTCAATCGAGCTGCGCAGGTCGTGTGAGTCGACTGTCCGGGCGCTCGCCGACGCGGTTGAGGCGCGTGACGCCTACACCGGCAAGCATGCCGAGCGGGTCGCCGCCTACGGCCTCACGCTCGCGCGAGCCTGTGGGCTGCCGGTCGAGGAGCCGCAGATCGAGTTCGGCTTCCTGCTCCACGACATCGGCAAGGTCGCGATCTCCGACGCGATCCTCCACAAGCCCGGCACGCTGACCGGCCCCGAGCGCGACGTGATGCGCCAGCACCCCGTGATCGGCGACGAGATCGTCAGCGGGATCGACTTCCTCGGCGACGCCCGCCACGTCGTGCGCTCCCACCACGAGCGCTGGGACGGGGCCGGCTACCCCGACCGCCTCGCCGGCGACGGCATCCCCCTCGCCGCCCGCGTCTTCGCCGTTGCCGACACCTTCGACGCGCTCACGAGCGACCGCCCCTACCGGGCTGCCGCCTCGATCGCAGCCGCGCGCTCGGTGATCGCCGAGGGCGCCGGGTCGCAGTTCGACCCCGACGTCGCCGCGACCTTCGCGACGATCCCGGACGAAGCCTTCAGCGAGATCCACCTCTCGCTCGCCTGAGCGCCGCCCGGCCGCCCCGCGGGGCGCGACTATCGTCAACCGGGTGATACGTGATGAGTTGACAGCGATCGCCGAGGCAGCGCTTGGGGCGGCTGATCCGGGGGCCGACGTCCAGCTGCTCGCGCGCGCTTGGCATGAGCGATCGCTGCGCGCCGAGCTGGCCGGCTCGTCGTACGGCACGACCGAAGCGGCGCAGCGCTCTGGCGTTGAGGTGCTCGCGATCGTCGACGGCCATGCCGCGCGCGCGGCCGACCTCGGTGCGACACCAGCAACCGCCGAGCTCGCGGCCAGCCGCGCCCTTGCCGCCGCCGAGGCGCTCGCGCTCGCCGCCGGCAGCGGCGACCATCCCGGTCTGCCCGAGCCCGCCGTCGGCCGCGCCCATCAAGCGTTCGACGCGGCCACCGCTCGACTCGAGGGCTGGCACGAGACGCTCGACAGCGCCCTCGCCGCGCCCGGCTCGACGCGGCTCGACGGCCACTGGGAGGCCGGGGTCGTGACGACCGCCATGGCCGCGACCAACGGCCTGAGCGTCACCGACGCCACGACCGACGCCGAGCTGCGCCTCGCCGTCCGCGCCGTCCAGGGCGCCGTCGCCACCCGCCTCGCGCCAGCCGCCTCGGCCCTCGACGGCGCCGCCCTCGCCCGCGAAGCCCTTGCCCTCGCGGCGACCGGAGCCGCCGAGCCGCTCGCCCCGACCCCCACCGGCACCCTCCCCGTCGTGCTCGGGCCTGACGCCGTTGCGACGCTGCTGGCGCTGCTCGGTCGGACGGCGTTCAACGGGCTCCTGCACGCCGAAGGACGCGGGGCGTTGGCTGGGCGCCTTGGGGCGCGGATCGGGGCGCCCGCGATCAACCTGTCTGACACGCCCCGCCTCAACGGGACGCTGCCGCGCGCGTTCGATGCCGAGGGCGTCCCGAAGGCGCCGATCCCGCTCGTCCAGGACGGCGTCGCCCATCGCGTCGTTCATGACACCCGCTCGGCCGCCCGCGCTGGCGGCGCGGCCCGCTCGACCGGCCACGCGCTCGCACCCGGTGGGTCGGCCACGGGCCCGGAGCCGCGCAACCTCGTGCTGATAGGCGGCGGCGTGTCCGACGATGCCGAGCTCGCGGCCGCGATCGCCCACGGCGTCTACGTTCCGCGCATCGAGGCGCTCGCGCTGCTGGATCTCGCAAGCACCGCGTTCACGGCGGTCGCGCCAGCCGCGCGGCTCATCCGCGGCGGGACGATCGGCGAGCCGCTCGCGCCGAGCCGCATCGGCGGCACCGCGCTCGAGATGCTCGCGCGCACTGAGGCGCTCACCTCCCGCACCCGCCTCGCCGGGTGGGTCGAGCGTCCCCCATCGACGCCGCGCTTCGCATGGGGCGCCGTCGTGCCGGCGCTCCGCACGCACCTTCAGCTCGGCTGAACGCAAGAAGACCGCGAGCTTGGGGTGTACCGCATCCCAAACTCGCGGTGCTCGACCCAAGCGGCCTGGCCGCGGCCCGCCCCCCGACAAAAAGAGCCCCGCTCACGCGAGGCCCCTCAGCAACGACGAGCAGCCGGCGAACCACGCCAGCCGGGCAGAGAGCTACCCGAGTTTGATCAGCAACACCGTGTTTATCGCGAAAAGGACCGCGAAAGCTATGGTCCAGCGGTTCAGGTTGCGCTCGACGAGCGAGCCGCCGCCGAACGGGCCGGAGCCGGTGCCGACGCCGAAGGCGCCCGACAGGCCGGTGTCTCTGCCCGAGTGCATGAGGATCAGCAGCACGAGGACGATCGCTATGAAGACCTGGATGACCGACAGCACGGTGTACATACGGATCCGATCCTATCCGACCGTCGCATCCGAGCGCGGCGCCGGCTCCGGCTCGCCTGCTTCGGCGGCGTCAGCCTCGTCGGAGGCGACGTCGGCGCCCGTGCCGTCGGCGCCCTCGTCCAGTCTCGTCGCGCCGGGCATTCTGCCGGCGATCGCGTCGATCCGTCGCAGCAGCTGAATCGCCTCGCCGCGCAACGTGCGGTCGAGCGCGCGGTGGTCCTCTGCCGACAGCTTGCCGGTCCGCATGTCCATCTCGGCATCGCGGATCTCGCGGTACTTCGCTTCCTTCGCCGCCTCGAGGTCGGCGAGCTCTATCTGCTCGCGCCGCTCGACTGCTTCGGTCCGCCCGCCACGCAGCGGCGCGGACACGAGCACGACCACTATCACCAAGACGACGACGATGAGGACGAATGCCACGGCAGCCCAGTCTAGATCAGGAGGAAGGTGCGACGGCGGCCGCGTCGAGCGGTCCGGCGCACTAGGAGCGTGCGAGGTCGCGGGCGAGCCGCGCAGCGTACGCGGCGGAGACGCGGCTGCGCGCGGTTGCCGGCGCAGGCCACAGGGAGATCGCGCCGCCGAGGAAGGCGATGATCGCACCGATCCAGATCCACGTCGCGACCGGCGAGACGATCAGCCGGAAGTCGGCCGCCCACGGCGTTCTCACCCAGCGGTTCGCAAGCCCAGCAACCGCCTGGTCGCGCAGCGTGAAGAGCTGGCTGATCTGTCTCGCCTGATCGCCGCCGCTGTCCTCCAGCGTGGTTCTCATCGCAGCCGCAAACGTTCTGTTGCCCCTGTCGATGATCGGCTGGAGCGGCGCGATGTTCGGGTCGATCACGGTCCAGATGTCGCGGCCGAAGCCGGCGCGCAGCCCGACCTCGCTCTCGGCGTTGCCCTGGAAGAAGCGGCCGAGGATGCCGAGCGACGGGTCCTGGGACGGGTAGAAGCCGCGCGACGTTCTCAGCGTCACGACATGCTTGCCGTTCTTGGAGACGTCGAGTCTGGCGCCGAAGACGATCTTCTCCGGCAGCGGCTCTGCGTACGGTCTGGAGTATCTGACCTTGAAGCCGTCGATCATCGCGCTCTGGCCCGGCTTCAGCGAGATGTCCTTCGACTGCTGGAAGGAGGAGGAGACCGCGATTCCGAACAGCAGGACCGCGAAGCCGGCGTGAACGATGTAGCCGCCATAGCGCCGTCGGTTGCGACGCACCAGCGAGACGACCGCGACGGGCGCCGCCTCGCTCGACATCGCGCGGCGGGCCCCCGTGCCGCGCCAGAACTCCTGGGCGATGCCGGCGAGCACGAACGCGACGAGCGAGACCATCGCGACGGCCTTCATCTGCGTGTGCGCGTTGGAGACGAACAGCAGCACCACGAGCGTCAGCAGGCCGGCGCCGAGCGGGAAGGTGAAGTTGCGCCGCAGGTTCGCGGCGGTCGCGCGGCGCCACGAGATCAGCGGCCCTATGCCGATCAGCGCGACGAGCGCGAAGGCGAGCGGGTCGACGTAGCGGTCGAACCACGGCGGGCCAACGGAAGCCTTCGTGCCGGTGATCGCCTCCGAGATCAGGGGGAAGAACGTGCCCCAGAAGATCACGAAGCAGAGCGCGACGAGCGCGACGTTCTGCAAGATGAAGGCCGCTTCGCGCGACAGCAGCGAGTCGAGCGAGTGCTCGGACTTGAGCGACCCGCGGCGATAGACGACCAGCCCGATCGAGCCGGACAGCATCACGACGATCAGCACCAGGAACGGCACGCCGAGCGTCGAGGCGCCGAAGGCGTGGATCGAGTCCAGGACGCCGGAGCGCACGAGGAAGGTGCCGAGGATCGCCAGCGTGCCCGTCGCCAGGACGAGCGAGGCGTTCCAGATCTTCAGCATCCCGCGCTTCTCTTGGATCATGATCGAGTGGATGAACGCGGTGCCGCACAGCCACGGCATCAGCGACGCGTTCTCGACCGGGTCCCATGCCCAGTAGCCGCCCCAGCCCAGCTCGGTGTACGACCAGCGGGCGCCGAGCACGATGCCGACGCCCAACAGCAGCCAGGCGGCGAGCGCGAAGCGTCGCGTGCCCTGGATCCACTCGCTGTTGAGGCGGTTCTTGACGAGCGCGCCGATCGCGAACGCGAACGGGATCGTGAAGAGCGTGTAGCCCGAGTACAGCGCCGGCGGGTGGAACATCATCGCCGGGTGGCGCAGCAACGGGTTGAGGCCGGTGCCCTCGGCCGGCACGGTGGCGAGCGTGTCGAACGGGTTCGCGTAGAAGATCGCGAGGCTGAGGAAGAAGCCGGCGAAGACGAGCAGGACGGCCTGCGCGACCGGCGCGATCTCTCGCAGCGAGCGGCGCGTCAGGTACAGGACGAGGCTCGACCATATGGAGAGCAGCCAGACCCACAAAAGCAGCGAGCCCTGCTGCGAGGACCAGACCGCGGTCATCTTGTAGAAGACCGGCGTCGTGGTGCTCGAGGTCGAGGCGACCACGTTGTAGGAGAAGTCGTTGCGCAGGAAGGCCGACTCGAGGATCACGAACGCGAACGTGATCAGCACGCAGAGCGAGTAGACCGCGCGGCGGCCGGAGTCAGTCCACGCGCGTCTGCGCGTGTAGGCGCCGTAGACCGAGGCGCCGACGCCGTACACGATGACAACGAGCGCGATGATCAGCAGCGCGCGGCCGACAGTAGCCATCTCAGCGGCCTCCGATCATGTGCCCGGCGACGAGCTCGTCATCTCCGAAGGCACTCCTCTGGGGAGGTTCTCCGGAGCGGTCTGGAACTTCGACGGGCACTTGGTGACCATCGAGTCCTTCTCCGCGACGAACGTCGTGTCGGTGCCTCTGAGACCGGTCGGCGGCACCGCGACCTTCACCATCACGCCGCGCCCTTCCCGGAAGGGGTCAGGCACGAGGCCCGTGTAGCGGATCCGCGCAGAGACGCCTCTGCGGTTCGGGTCCAGCACACGGAAGTAAAGGACGCCGCTGCCTTGGCGCTGAACAGACCTCGGCGCGACGGTCCCGGCAAGGGTGTAGGTCTGGCCCGCTCTCGCGTTGTCGATCAGCTGGCCGGCGGTCTTCTCGTCGCTGCCGGCGCTGAAGCTGGTGTAGACCAGCGCGCTGGCAAGCAGCAAAGCGGCCGTGGCGGCGACGACGAGGCGGATACGGCGCTTGCGACTCGGATCCATCGGTTGGGGAGTATCCCAGATCCGCGCATTTGACTCCTCTTGGGCCCCGACGCGTTCGCGCCAGAACTTGAGGGATCGTGCGCCCAATGGCGAAACCAAAACGCCATCCGACCGTTGTTATCTGTGAACGTGCAGCTTCGACCCCATCGCATCGCCAAACGCCCACGGACGGCGCGCTCGCAGGGCACGACGACAGAGGCGGCTCCCACGCCGCTGCTGTTCGCCGCGCAGCTGGAGCCGCCGTCGCGCGAGCGTGACGCAGGTGGCCCCGAGGACCGCGCGCGCTACTACTGCCACTGCGGCTTCGTCTTCGACGCCTCAGTCTCCGCCAGCGTGAGCTGCCCGCATTGCGGCAGCCCGCAGGCGTGGTAGCGCGCTCGCTCCGCCCGCTCCCTGTCTGACCGCGGCCGGCCCGTCCCGCCGGCTTCGTCGGCCCCTACGCGGGTTGCAGCCTGGCGGCCTCGATCGCCGGCCCGACGACCGCGACCGTGCGCGCGACGAGGTCGCCGCGCGGCACCTCGGGATTGCGGTACCACCAGCTCGCGAGCCCGTGCGTGGCGGCCCGCAGCAGCTCGGCGAGGATCCGCAGCTGGCGCTCGCGATCCGGGTGCCCGCCGAAGATCGCGGGGTCGTTGGCGAGCATCTGGCTCAGCTCGATCGCGACGCGCTCCTCAAGCTGGCCGACGATCTCGGCCGACTCCGTCGTGCCTTGCGACTCCAAGAACAGCAGGCGGCAGGCGTCGGGGTAGGCCTCGACGAAGCCGAAGAACGCCTCGACCGCCGCGTAGACGCGCTTGGGGCCGCGCTCCATCGGCGTCACCGTCTGGCTGATCAGCCCGTCGATGTCGGCCCGGATCGTGTCGAGCAGGATCGTGTACAGCTCGCGCTTGGAGGCGAAATGGTCGTACACGACGGCCTTCGAGATGCCCGCGGCGGCGCCGATCTCGTCCATCGAGGCGGCGTGGTACCCGCGCTCGGCGAACAGCCTGACGGCGGCGGCCAGGATCAGCTCCCGGCGCTGCGGCGCGCGCAGCCGGCGTCTGCCGGGGACGGCCGGCACGGTCGGAAGAGATCCTGGGGTCCATTGGCTCACGGTCTTGATTCTTACCTACTTGGAGGTCAGACCGGAAAGACGTTTGTTGCGGCGCGCCCGCGCTTGCAGCTCGGCGCGCTCCCGCGCGCAGCCTGTCACGGGGGCGCGCAACCCGCATCGGAGACGGCTTGACCGGAATCTGTCTCACGGCGCACGGCGCCAACCCGCCCGTGACGTGGCGTCACGTGGGTACGATGGGCCTCGACCGACCCCCCTGCGTCCCGGATGGAGATCGAGCACACCATCGCGAGCTCCGGCTCCGGCCTCACTGGTGCCTTCGGGCCCGCCGGAGAGCCGTGGAGCTGACGCTCCCCGCCATCGCGGACAGCGTGCCGCAGGCGCGCGGAGCGGTCGTCGAGCTCGCCGAGCAGCTCGGCGCCCCGTCGCAGATCGTCGCCGACGTCGCGCTCGCCGTCAGCGAGGCGTGCACGAACGTCGTCCTGCACGCCTACCGCGATCACTCCGAGCCGGGCACGCTGAACATCGAGGCCACGCTGCGCGACGGAATGCTGGAGGTGCTCGTCGCCGACGAGGGCGGCGGGATCGAGGCGCGCGAGGACAGCCCTGGGCTCGGGCTGGGGATGGCGCTGATGGCCGCTGTCGCGAGCGGCCTGCAGCTCGACCATGACGGCGCCGCGACGAGGGTCCATCTCACCTTTGATCTGGGTGTTGCGACGGGGGTTGACGAAACCGAATCAGCCCTCGCGGATCGCGATTGACCTCCTTGGAGCGCGGGTAAGCGTCAGGAACATGGGACCCGCCTCGAAAGCCGCACACAACCCCGGCAATGGCGCCGTCGCACCGCGTACGCGCTCGACCAGCTCGATGCTGCGCACCCGCATGCTGTCAGCTCGCGCCCGCAACGGCGACGCGCAGGCACGCGAGGCTCTGATCGCCGAACACCTTCCGCTTGCCCGCGCGCTCGCGCGCCGCTACCGCCGCGGCAGCGAGAGCCTCGACGACCTGATCCAGGTCGCCTGCGTCGGGCTGATCAAAGCTGTCGACCGGTTCGACCCTGACCGCGGCCACAGCTTCTCGACCTTTGCGCAGCCGACGATCGTCGGCGAGCTGCTGCGCCACTTCCGCGACACCGGCTGGGGCGTCCACGTCGCCCGCGGAACGCAGGAGCTGGCGCTGAAGGTCCGCACCGCCGCCGAGCACATCGAGATCGAGACCGGCGCCTCCCCCACGCCACGGCAGCTGGCCGAGCGCACAGGAGCGGACATCGAGGCGGTCGTCGAGGCGCTCGGCGCCCTCGCCAACCGCACGGCGCTGTCGCTCGCGACCCCAGCCGGGCACGACGACGAAGGCGACGCGACGCTCGCCGACACGCTCGGCAGCGACGAAGAGGGCTACAGAGCCGCCGAGGCGCGAGCGCTGCTCGCTCCGGCGGTCAAGCACCTCCCCGAGCGGGAGCAGCGGATCCTGCGAATGCGCTTCGTCGACGACATGACGCAGAGCGAGATTGCCGACGAGATCGGCGTCTCCCAGATGCAGATCTCACGCCTCCTGCGCCAGTCGCTCGACAAGCTGCACGAGCTGACGCGGTAGGCGTCAGCCCGCTTGCCGGCTGGGCGCTCTCAGCGCGCCTTGCAGATCACGCCGTTGTGAGACTTGATCTGGCCGTGCCGCAGCACGTCAAAGCCGTTCTCCCAGGCGTACAGGCCGAGGTGCTTGACGTCCATCAGCTCGCGGTAGGCGAAGTTCATGACGTCGCCGAACAGCAGGTAGAACATCCGCGTGCGCGGGTGGATCCGCGGCGTGGTCATGATGCAGTAGCCGTCGGGCTTGACGAAGCGGCGGTGAAACTCGAACGCCGTCGGCTTGTACGCGTCCGGGAAGTGCTCGACGAGGCCGATCGAGACGACGACGTCGAACTCTCTGCCGTACGGCAGGTCGCGGATGTCGGAGACGACGAAGTCGATGTTCATCTCCTCGCGGTACCAGACGCGCTCGCCGCCGGTTCTCGGGTCTGCGCCAAGGAACGGGTACTGCTCGGGGAAGGCGCCGAAGCGGCCCTCCTTGCAGTACGCGTCGTAGTCGACGAGCACCGCCTCGCCGCCCGGGTACATCGCTGACAGCAGCATCGCCTCGTAGCCGTCGGCGGCGCCGAGGAAGAGGATGCGCGGCTTGTCGAGCTCGAGGCCGGAGAACAGCGAGCGTCTGGCGCGCGGGTCCCAGACCGTGTCCTCAACGCGCTGGGCGCGGTTCCAGACAGTCCACTGGACGACCTCCTGGAGGGCGTCCCAGGCGGCACGCAGCTCGCGCTTGGTGATCGACAGGCCAGCCTTCTTGAGCGCGTCGAGCCGAGCCTGGACCGGGCTCGTGTCGAACAGCGACTGGAACGATCTGTTGAACATGCTCCACGCCTCGGGCACTGGCAGCTGCTCGCCGTGCTTGGCCTCCCACTCGAGCTTTTCCCTCGACCAGTTCTCGACGCGGTAGGGCCGGCCGATCTGCTTCCAGCTCAACGTGCTCCAGTCGAGCGAGGCGGCGTCGGCGAAGACGTCGCGCTCGCTGCGGCGCAGGTCGATCCGGTACGTGTCGCGCAGCTCGGTGTGGCCGATGTCGGACTCGGTGAACGGGCGCTGAGAGGAGGTCGCAGTCATGAGCGAGGACGATATGCGCGGATTCCCACACGTTCTACGCGAGTTTGGGGGTAAAACGGCGGCATGTTCATAGGGTTCCTCTAAGGTCAGCGGCATGCCCGCTTTCGACAGCGCGACGCTCGCCGCTCTGCTGCGCTCGCGGATCGGGACGCTCGCCGACGCCGTGCTCGCGCGCGTTCAGGCACAGGCGCCCGCCGACGCGGCGGCGGCGGCACCCGACGGCGCGACGCTGCGCAACCTCAGGCTCGGGGCGCGCGCATCGGTCGACTACTTCCTCGCTCGCCTCGCCGGCGAGACCGCGCTCGACACCGCCCTGTTCGTCGCGCATGGGCGGGCTCAGCAGGCGGCCGGCCGCTCCTTGTCGGAGCTGCTGGCCTTCTACCGACTCGGCGGGCTGGCGATGTGGGAGGGCGCGCAGGCGATACCGGAGAGCCAGGAGCTGTCGCCGCAGGCGATCTTCGCGCTCGGCGCCGAGGTGCTGGCGACCGTCGACGCGCTCTCCGTCGCAGCCGTCGAGGGGTTCACGGCGCAGGAAGCCGAGACGCGGCGGCTCGAGCTGGCGCGGCGCGAGCGGCTCGCCTCGCTGCTGCTGAGCGACCGCCCGAGCGCCCCCGAGCCGCTCGCCGCGGCGGCGACCGCGGCCGAGTGGGCGCTGCCCGTGCGGGTTCGCGTGGCGGTCGCGGCGCTGCCGGTCGAGCCGCCGCAGGGCAGCCAGCTCGCAGGGCCGGCGCGCGTCCTTGGCGCAACCGTCGACGGCGGCCGCCGCGCGCTCGTCGTCGCCGACGACGAGGAGGCCGAGGCGTGGCTGCTGCGCGCCGCCCGCGCCCAGCGCCTCGAGCCCCCGCTCGCCGTCGGCCCCGCGATCCCCCCGACCGAGGCTGGCCGCAGCCTCCGCCGCGCCGAGGCGCTGCTGGACCAACGTCCCCCCGGGGCTGGCACGAGCGAGATCCTCCGCAGCGACGACCATGAGATCGACCTTCTGCTCGGCGCCGCGCCGGAGCTGGCGCGGGCGATCGCGGCGCGGCGGCTGGCGCCGCTGGAGGCGCTGCCGGCTGGCCAGCGAGCGCGACTGCTGGAGACGCTTGGCGGCTGGCTCGCCCATCCCGCGCGGCCGCAGGCGATCGCCGACGAGCTCGGGATCCACGTCCAGACGGTCCGCTACCGACTGCGCCAGCTGCGCGATCTGCTCGGCGACGCGCTCGACGACCCCGAGGCGCGTTTCGAGCTGATGGTCGCGCTGCGGGCGCGGGCGATGTAGTCAGGCGTCAGGCGCCGTCGCCGGCCCGCCCGCGACGAGCTGGCTCGCGCACCACGCGGTGAAGCGGCCCTCGGGCGTCTGCAGCCACTCGGCGAGGTCGCGCTCGAAGCGCTGCCAGCGGTGGGCGCGGTAGCCGACGGTGGGGAAGTCGTCGGGGCGGTCGATTGTTGTGTTGTGCATCAAGTTAGGAAGCCCTAAATGAAGGTCGCCCTAATGTAGCAACGCCCGGCGCGCAGGACATGTCAGCGCGCCCGCCCCTCCCGCTTCACGTCATATGGCATCGTGCGTCAGCGCTCCCTCCGCTGCCGCTTTACGTCGTAGAGCAGCACGTCGGCGCGCGCGATGCAGGCCTCGAGCGACTCCCGCCTGCGCAACCCGACGATGCCAGCCGACCAGCCCGCCTCGTGCGCGTCGCGCATCCGGCCCAGCGCGACGGCCGCGTCGTGCTCCTCGGTCGCCGGGAACAGCGCGACGAACTCATCGCCGCCGAAGCGGGCAAGCAGGTCGCCGGGGCGCAGCGTTCGCTGCCACGCCCGCGCCAGCTCGCTCAACAGCCGGTCGCCGGCAGCGTGGCCGTGGAGGTCGTTGACCTCCTTGAAGCCGTCGAGGTCGATCACCGCGAGCGTCAGCGGGTTGCCGGTGCGGCCGGCGAGCGCCAGCTCGCGCGTCGCGGCCTTGCGGAAGCCGTTGCGGTTGAGCAGGCCGGTGAGGTGGTCGCCGTCGGCCTGAGAGCGCAGCCGCTCGCTCAGCGAGCCGAGCGTGATCGCGGCCGCCCACAGCGTGATCGTGATCATCACGCACTCGACGGCCGTCCCCGGCACGTTGGCGATCAGCGTCGCGGTCACCAGGCACGCCGTCATCAGCGCGACGTGCGCGACGATCGCCGGCCGCGAGAAGAAGACCGCGACGTAGACGGCCGCCCAGGTCAGCACGTAGGCGGTCATCATCAGCCCGCCGTTCGTGTGCGACCGCGATACCAGCAGGCAGTCGACCGCGACGGCGAAGACGACCGCGACGTGCAGCGCCCAGCGGGGCGCGCGCGGGCCGCGCACGAGCAGCAGCAGCCCGAGAGCCGTCCCGATCGGCGTCAGGGCCCAGCCAAGCGTCACGGGCGCCTGTCTGGAGATCGGGAAGAGCGTCCCCAACAGCAGGCAGAGCGAGGCGACCAGCAGCAGGAAGCCAAGCGTGCCGACCTCCACCGGAAGGCCGGACCACCAGCGTCGCAACCACTTCAGCCGCCGGGCGGAGAGCGGCTCGCGCCGCGTCTCCCGTGCGCTCGCCCGAGATCGGTCCATCAACCGTCAGTCGGCAGCGACGAGCCCTTGCTTGAGCCGTTTCACGCGCTATCGCAGGTGAACGGACACGTTCGCCCGGCGCCCCGCCCAACGGCTCGCCCCGCGTCGCGCCCGACGCTACGACGAGGCGTCGGAGAACTCCTGGAACAGCCCCGTGACGAGGAAGGCGGTCTGCTCGCCTATGTCGACGGCGTTGTCGCCGACGCGCTCCAGAGCGCGGGCGACGAGGATCATGTGCGTTGCCCACTCTCGCCTATCGGGGTCGTCGCCGATCTCGATCGCGAGCTGGAAAACGTCGCGCTGGAGTCTGTTGATGCGGGCGTCCTGGCGCAAGAGGTCATGCGCCAGGTCGATGTCGCGCGCGACGAACGCCGCCTTGCTCTGCCGCACGAGCGACTCCGCCAGCGCGCCCATCTGCAGGATGTGCTCGAGCAGCCGCTTGTCGACCGGAGCGTCGTAGCCGGCGAGCGGGATCAGCTTCGCGATGTTCACGCACTGGTCGCCGATCCGCTCGATGTGCTTGATGACGTGCAGCAGCGCCGCGACGAGGCGCAGGTCGCCCGCGACCGGCGCCTGCAGCGCAAGCAGGGAGAGGATCCCTTGGTTGACCTCGAGGTAGCGGTCGTCGACGCGGTCGTCCTCGACGATCACCAGCTCGGCAAGCTCGACGTCCTGATGCTCCAGCGCACGCATGACGCGCGTGAGCTGGGTCGTCGCGAGGTCGATCCCGCCGAGCGCCTGCCGTTCGAGCGCGGCAAGCTCGTCATGAAAGTGCCGGCGTGTCTCGCTGGTCGTGTTCAAGGGCCCTCCGCAGCTCGTCTAGCCGAACTTGCCGGTGACGTACTCCTCAGTGCGCGTGTCGTCCGGGTTGGTGAAGATCTTCGACGTCGGCCCATGCTCGACGAGCTCGCCGTTGAGCATGAACGCGGTCGAGTCCGCGACGCGCGCTGCCTGTTGCATGTTGTGCGTGACGATCACGATCGTGATGCTGTGCTTGAGCTCCTCGACGAGCTCCTCGATCTTCAGCGTCGAGATCGGGTCGAGCGCCGAGGCCGGCTCGTCCATCAACAGCACATCGGGCTCGACCGCGAGCGCGCGGGCGATGCAGAGGCGCTGTTGCTGGCCGCCAGACAAGCCGATGCCGGGCTGGGCGAGGCGGTCCTTGACTTCCTCCCACAGGCCGGCGCCGCGGAGCGCTCTCTCGACCGTGTCGGCGTCGACCTTGCGCTTCGTCAGCTTCAGGCCAGCACCGACGTTGTCGTAGATCGACATCGTCGGGAACGGGTTGGGCTTCTGGAACACCATCCCGATCGAGCGCCGCACCGCGACGACGTCGACACTTGAGTCGTAGACGTTGACGCCGTCGAGCGTGATCTTGCCCTCGGCGCGCGCGCCGGGGATCTCCTCGTGCATGCGGTTGATGCAGCGCACGACGGTCGACTTGCCCGAGCCCGAAGGCCCGATCAGCGCAGTCGCCTTGTTGCCCTCGAACGTGAGCGACAGGTCTCTGATCGAGTGCTGTGCGCCATACCAGGCGTTCAGCCGCTCGAGCTCGATCCCAGGCGCCCGGCGCGTGATCGCAGCCGCCTCAGCGGCCGCGTCGACGCGCTGGGCTTGGATGACGGGCCCGGCCACCCGGGAGCGAGCGGGCTGCTGCTGGATGCCCGACTCGGGGATGGCCCCATCATCGCGGACGGGGTTCGTAGCGTCTTCGCTCACGACAAACGGCTCCTTCGCTGGATGAGACGCGCGAGCAGCGTCAAGATCAAAACCATCACGACGAGCGTGAGCGCCGCGCCCCAGGCGACCTGGACGAGGCGGTCCTGCGCTTGTCCGACATTCGAGTAGATCGTCATCGGCAGCGAGTTCATGCGCTCACCGAGGTTGAGCGTCGTGCCGTTGACGAACGCGGCGGTGAACAGCAGCGGCGCCGTCTCGCCGGCGGCACGCGCGATCGCCAGCAGGATGCCGGTGACCATGCCGGGCGCGGCGGCCGGCAGCACGATCCGCGCGACCGTCCGCCAGCGTGGCGCGCCGAGCGCGTAGGAGGCCTCGCGCAGCGTGTTGGGCACGAGCAGCAGCACGACCTCGGCAGAGCGCGTCACGACCGGAAGCATCAGCAGCGCCAGCGCGACCGAGCCCTTCCAGCCGGCGTAGGAGCCGCCGATCCCGCTCGTCACGAGCGTGATGTAGACGAACAGGCCGAAGACGATCGACGGCACGCCCGTCATCACGTCGATGAAGTAGCGGACGGAGTGGGCGAGCTTGCTCTCTCTGCCGAACTCGACCAGCCACACCGCGACGCCGACGCCGATCGGGACGGCGATGATCGTCGCCAGCGCGACCATCTCGACGGTGCCGAGGATCGCCGACTTGATGCCGCCCGGGTCGCCGAGGAACGAGCCGGTCGGGTCGGTCGTGAAGAAGTCGAGGCTTATCGCGCCGAGCCCCTGCTTGAGCAGGTAGTAGATGACGAGCACGAGCGGGACGAGCGCGACAAACGTCAGCCCTGCGACGATCCCGCGGGCGAGCTTGTCGGCGCGTCTGCGGCGGCTGCTGACCGGCTCGATCGTGAAGGCGCTCATCCCGCCATCCCCGCAGCCGGCTTGCTGATGCGCGTGCCGCGCTCAGCGCGGACGACAAACGCGCGGGCGATGCCGTTGACGAACAGCGTCAGCACGAACAGGACGAGGCCGGCCGCGATCAGCGCCGCGCGGTGCATCGGGTCAGACGCAGCCTCCCCGAACTCGTTGGCGATCACCGCCGCGAGCGTGTAGCCCTGCTGGAAGATCGTGTGGCCGATGACCGGAGCATTCCCGATTACGAGCGTTACGGCGATCGTCTCGCCGATCGCGCGGCCGAGGCCGAGCATCGCGCCGCCGGCGATGCCGGAGCGCGAGTACGGGATCACCGCCATGCGGATCATCTCCCAGCGCGTCGCGCCGAGGGCGAGCGCCGCCTCCTTGTGCTCGCTCGGGACGGTCGCCATCACCTCGCGCGAGATCGCCGAGCAGATCGGCAGGATCATGATCGCGAGGATCAGGCCGGCGATGAAGTAGTTGGGCCCGCTGACCGTTCCCCCGATGAACGGGATGAACGAGAAGGTGTCGGCGAACCATCTCTCGGCCGGTTGCAGCTTGGGGATCAGGAAGAAGAAGCCCCACAGGCCGTAGACGACGGAGGGCACCGCCGCCAGCAGCTCGACGAGTATGGTCATCGGCTGTCTGACGCGCGTCGGCGCCAGCTCGGTCACGTAGAGCGCGGCCGCGACCGCGATCGGAATGCCGATGATCAGCGCGATCGCCGAGCTGATCAGGGTCCCGACGATCAACGGGACAGCCCCGTAGATCTGTCTCGAGGGAACCCAGTCGTTGGTGAAGAGGAACTTGCCGATCCCCTCCTGGGAGAAGATCGGCTTGCTCTCGATGATGAGGCGGACGAAGAAGAAGGCGATCAGCAGGATGACCCCGATCGCCAGCGCCGTCAGCCCCCACTTCAACAGTCGGTCGGGAAGCCGGGCCGCCGGAGAGCCTTCCAGCTCTCTACGGCGATCCCCGGCGGCTTTGAGTGTTCCGGCTCCCACTCCCGATCAGCCTCTCGGGACCTCGATCGGAGACCCGTTGCACGTCAGCGCGTCGACTCTTGCCTGCGCCATCGCCTTGATGGCGTCGGGCACCGGCGCGTACTGCAGCTGTCTGTTGGTGTCCTGGCCCGGGCCGAGGATGTAGTCGAACCACGCGACGAGGCTCGTCGCGGTGTCTCTCGACAGGCCCGCTCTGCAGGCGTCCTGCCAGCCGACCATGAAGGTCGTCGCGGAGATCGGGTACGAGTCCGGGTTTCTCGTGTTGATCGTCGCGAAGCGGAGGTCCGCCGGCGCTCTGAAGCCGTCGCCGGCCGCGGACGTCGCGTCAAGGCTCGGCTCGACGAATCTGCCGGACGAGTTCTCGACCGAAGCGGTCGTGAAGTTGTTCTGCAGCGCGTACGCCTGCTCGACGTAGCCGACCGCGCCCTGTGTCTGCTTGACGCAGCCCGCGACGCCGTCGTTGCCTCTGGCGCCGGTGCCGACCGGCCACTTGACCGACTTGTCGGTGCCCGGGCCCGATCTCCACGCCTCGGAGTAGTCGCTCAGGAACAGCGTGAAGTTCGCCGTCGTGCCCGAGTCGTCCGAGCGGTGGCAGATCGTGACGTCCGTGTCAGGCAGGTCCGTGCCCGCGTTGAGTCTCGCGATCTCCGGGTCGTTCCACTTCGTGATTCTGCCGAGGAAGATGTCGGCGATCGTCGGGCCGTCCAGTCTCAGGCCTCTGTCGACGCCGTCGACGTTGTAGGAGACCGTGACCGCGCCCATCGCGATCGGGATGTGAACGGGGTCGCCGAGTCTTCTGGCGGCCGCGATCTCGTCGTCGGTCATCGCGGCATCTGTGCCGGCGAAGTCGACGGTGCCCGCCGTGAAGGAGGCGATGCCGGCACCAGAGCCCGTGCCCTGGTAGTTGACCGTGACGCCCTGGTTCTTGAACTCGGTCGCCCACTGGCTGTCCAGCGGCTGCTGGAAGGTCGAGCCGGCACCGTTCAGCGTCCCGCTCAGGCCAGCGCTGGAGCTGGAGCCCGCGTCGCTGCTGCTGCTCGTGCTCCCGCTGGAAGCCGACGAGCTGTCGTCGCTGTTGCTGCCGCACGCGGCGAGGCCGAGCGCAAGGGCGCCAGCGGTCGCGACGGCAAGAATTCTCGAGTACCTCATGTAGTCCTTTCCTCTTGCGACAAGTGCTTCGCAGCGTCACACGAGAGGGACCACATCCTGTTATCGCGCCGTAGCCGGACTGTTTAAAGAATGTGAACGGAGCGATAACATGTACGCGCGCGGCGCTTTCGCGTTCCGGACACACTCTGGTAACACCTCGGCAACCGCTGGGAACCATCCTTGTCGCATGGCCCGTAGTGCACGAGACGAGGAGCTGAGAGCCGGACCGCTGAGCGCGTTCCCTGCCGGCTATACCGCACGAGCAAGGGGTGCGGTCATCCCGCTGACTCCGCGCGAGTTCGAGCTGTTGGTTGAGCTGATGCGACGCCCTGACGAAGTCCTCTCACGCACATCTTTGTACGAGCGCTGCTGGGGTCACACGATGGACCCCTCCGATCGCGCTGTCGACGTCTACGTCCGCAAGCTGCGGGCAAAGCTCGAAAGCGCTTTGCCCGATTGGCGCTTCATCCACACGCACTACCGCCTCGGCTACCGCTTCTCGGCGCAGCAGATCGAGCTTCACGACGAGCCCGGCGACGCCGTCGGCCCGCTCGACGAGGCGATCGGCCTGGAGGCGTGACGGCAGTGCCGCCCAGGGCGGAGAAGACGGCTGACGACGCGGTCGCCCAGCCACGCACCGACCGTTTCGAGCAGAGGCTCAACCGCCTCGAGGAGATGGCGCTGCACGGTCTCGACCTGGCGCGCGACCAGCTGCTTAGCGTGACGGACGCGATCGAGCACCAGGACATCGCGCTCGCGCAGGCGGTCGTCCACGGCGACGACGAGATCGACCGCCTCTACTCCGACATGCACGCCGGCATCCTCGAGCTGCTCGCGCTGCGCGCTCCCGTCGCGACCGACCTGCGCCGCGCGATGGCGCTGTTCCACGTCGGCAGGACGCTGGAGCGAATGGGCGACCAGTGCGTCAACGTCGCGAAGCTCGTCCCCCTCGACGGCTACCACCCGCCGGTCCACGTGATCCTGCTCGAGGAGCTGGGCGTGATGGGACGGCTCGTCGCCGCCGAGGTCGAGCAGGCCAAGCGCGCCTTCGCGACGCGCGACCTCGCGCTCGCGCGCGACCTGCTGCTCGAGGACCGCGACGTCAACGAGCTCAACCGGCGCGTCTTCCACTTCGCCTGGCAAAGCGGCGACGACGCCGAGCTGCGCGAGTGGGCGATGCACATGATCCTCGCCGCCCGCGCGATCGAGCGGATCGGCGACCAGGCGATCGACGTCGGCGAGCAGCTCGCCTTCATGCTGACGGGCAACTTCGTCGAGTTCCGCGACTCCTCGCACCCGTCGGCCAGCGACGCGGCCGACGCGGTCTAGTCGCGGCGCGCCGGACCCCGGTCGCTTAAACGGGCCCGGCCCGGCCGTCGGGAGCGACGGCCAGGCCGGGGACCTGCGGGGACGCAGGGTGTGGGTGTCGTTCTTGCCTTACGCAGCGACCGGCTCGGGCACGGCGGTCGGCTCGATCTCGAGCACGATCTCGCCGTCGACGTCGCTCGCGGTGACGTGGTCGCTGTCGTGCAGCCGGCCCTCGATGATCGCCTTCGTCAGCGCCTTCTCCAGCGTGCGGCGCACGTGGCGCTGCAGTGGGCGAGCGCCGTACTGGGGGTCGAAGCCCTCACGCGAGAGGCGCGAGACCAGCTCCGGCGCGACCTCGAGCTCGATGCCGCGCTCGGCGGCCAGCCGCTCCTCGACGCGGGCGACGATCAGCTCGCCGATCCGCTCGATCTGCTCGGCGCTCAGCGCGTCGAACACGACCAGCTCGTCGATCCGGTTGACGAACTCCGGCAGGAAGGCCCGCTTGGCCGCCGCGATCATCTGCTCCGCGGCGTCCTCGCGCTCGACCTCGCCGTTGTCGGCGGTGAAGCCAATCCCGCGCTTCTTCGCCTGCGGCGCGCCGAGGTTGGAGGTCATCACCAGCACCGTGTTGGTGAAGTCGACCGTGCGGCCCTCGCCATCGGTCAGGCGCCCGTCGTCCATCACCTGGAGCAGGACGTTCCAGACCTCGGGGTGGGCCTTCTCGATCTCGTCGAGCAGCACGACGCTGTACGGCCGCCGGCGGACCGGCTCGGTCAGCTGTCCGCCGTCGCCGTAGCCGACGTACCCGGGCGGCGAGCCGATCAGGCGCGCGACCGTGTGCGGCTCGCGGAACTCGGACATGTCGATCCGGACCAGCGACTTCTCGGTGCCGAACAACCGCTCCGACAGGGCCTTCACCAGCTCGGTCTTGCCGACCCCGGTCGGGCCCAGGAACAGGAACGTGCCGAGCGGGCGGTCGCCCTCCGACAGCCCGACGCGGGCGCGCCGGATCGTGTCGGCGACCGTCTCGACCGCCGTGTCCTGGCCGATCACGCGAGCGTGCAGGTCGCTCTCCAGCTCTTGGAGGCGCTCCAGCTCGCCCTCGACCAGCTCGCCGACCGGGATCCCGGTGCGGGCCGCGACAACCGCCGCGATGTCCGTCTCGGTCACCTCGGTGCCGGCGCTCGTGGGCACAGCGCCGTCGGCCGTCTCGCTGCTCGTCGCCTCGATCCGCCGCTCCAGGTCCGCGATGCGGTCCTTCAGCTCGGCCGCGTCCTCGTAGGACTCGGCATCGACGGCAGCCTGCTTCTCGGCGTTGAGATGCTCCAGCTCGCGCTCGAGCTTCGCGACGTCGGGCCGCTCGCCGTGCAGGCGCACGCGGGCAGAGGCCTGGTCGATCAGGTCGATCGCCTTGTCAGGCAGGTGGTACTCGGTGACGTAACGGTCCGACAGCCGTGCCGATGCGTCGAGCGCCGCGTCGGTGATCCGCACGCGGTGGTGCTCCTCGTAGGCAGGCCGCAGGCCGCGCAGTATCTCGACGGTCGCCTCGACCGAGGGCTCGTCGACGTGGACCGCCGCGAACCGTCGCGCCAGCGCGCTGTCCTTCTCGATCTTGCGGTATTCAGCCAGCGTCGTCGCGCCGATCACGCGCAGCTCGCCACGGGCCAGCAGCGGCTTCAGCAGGTTGGCGGCGTCCATCGCGCCTTCCGCTCCGCCCGCGCCGACGATCGTGTGCAGCTCGTCGATGAACAGGACGACCTTGCCCTCGCTTCTGACGACCTCGTCGAGGGCGCTCTTGAGGCGCTGCTCGAACTGGCCGCGGAACTGGGCGCCGGCAACCATGCCGCCGAGGTCGACCGCGACGATGCGGACGTCGTGGAGCGTCTCGGGCACGTCGCCGTGCGCGATCCGCAGCGCCAGGCCCTCGGCGATCGCGGTCTTGCCGACGCCAGCCTCGCCGATCAGCACGGCGTTGTTCTTGCGGCGGCGCGCGAGCACCTCGATCGTCTGGGCGATCTCGTCGTCACGGCCGATGACCGCGTCGATCTTGCCCTTGCGGGCCTCGTCTGTCAGGTCGCGCCCGAACTGGTCGAGCGACGGCGTGCTGCTGCCGTTGCCGTTCGCGTTGCCGTTGCCGCCGGCCGAGGCACGCCGGACGCCCTGCGCCCAGCCAGGCGTAGCCGTCGGGGAGCCGCCGCGGCCGTTGCCGCGCTGGTCGCCGGGGAACGGGCCGAAGGGGCTCGGCCGCATCGGGTTCTCGGCCGTCGGGCCCGTGGGGCCGGCGGGGCCGGCAAGCAGGTCGCGTGCGCAGCTTTCGCAGAGCGCGCCCTCGACGCGCTCACCGCGCGCGGACCAGGCAACCGGGACGGCGCCGGGGCGCTGGCCGCAGACGGCGCACAGCTGTGCGCCGTTGGAATGCTCGTGGTTCGCCATGTGACTCATCGCTCTCTGAGAGGGATCTAAGTTCAGGGGACTTAGATTACCAGATGTGCTTGCATGTGCAACTACCTGTGACGGGGTGCACACATGGCGCGCAGCCGATGCTCGGGAGGGGCGAAAAGATCGGCTGGCCGCCTCCGCACGCGGGCGCGCGTGTAGCTATTGGTGACTAGTGGTGACCTCTCGGTGCGAGCGCCATGGGACGGCGCTGGGAGGAGGCTGAGACGGTCAGCGCGCCGGCAGCGTGACCGTGAACGACGCGCCGCCGCCGACGGCGTTCTGGGCGCGGACGGCTCCGCCGTGGGCGTCGACGATCCCGGCGACGATCGCGAGGCCGAGGCCGGCGCCGCCGCGCCCGCGCTCACGTCCGCCCTCCGCCCGCCAGAAGCGCTCGAAGATCGAGTCGATCTCCTCGGTCGGCAGCCCAGGCCCGTGGTCGCGGACGGTGACTCGGACGACGCGAGGCGCGAGCCCACCGCCCCGGGCCGCATCCCCCTGCGCCGGCTCGACGACGACGCGAATCGCCGTCCCCGCCGGCGTGTGCACGAGCGCGTTGCGCAGGAGGTTGGCGAGCACCTGGCGCAGCTGGTGGGCGTTGCCGTCGACGACCGTCAGCGCAACCGGCGCGGCCGTCACCGGGCGAGCGGCCGGCGCAGCGTCGCGATCCGTCGACGCCCTGCGGCTCGGCGGCGCAGCTTCGCGCCCGGCGGGGGTGGCGCTGCGCGGCGGCGCGGCGTCGAGGTCGGCGGGGGGCGCGGCAGCGGATGGAGTCAGCTCGAGGTTGGTGGCCGCCCTTGGGTCGCCGCCGACGCGGAGCGAGATCTCGCGCTCGGGGGCGGAGGCGCGGGCGTCGTCGACGGCGTCGCGCGCGAGCGCGGCGAGGTCGACCGGGCCGTGCTCGGCCTCGCGCACCTCGTCGAGGCGGGCGAGCGCGAGCAGGTCTTCGACCAGCACGCCCATGCGCGCCGCCTCCTCTTCGATCCGCCGCATCGCCTTCTCGGTGTCCGCGGGCGAGCGGGCGGCGCCGATCCGGAACAGCTCGGCGTAGCCGCGGATCGAGGCGAGCGGCGTGCGCAGCTCGTGTGAGGCGTCGGCGAGGAAGCGGCGCAGGCGCTCCTCGCTCTCGCGCCGCTGCTCGAACGCGACCTCAAGACGGTCGAGCATCCCGTTGAAGGCGAGGCCGAGCCGGCCGGTCTCGCTGCGCGGATCGGCCTCCGCGACGCGCCGCGAAAGGTCCCCGCCGGCGATCTTCCCAGCGGTGTGGGCTATCCGGTCGAGCGGCCGCAGGCCGACCCGCACCAGCAGCCAAGCGCCGGCGCCGAGCACGAGCAGCACGCCCGCGATCACGAGGCCCTCAACGAGCAGCAGGCGGTTGAGCGTCTGGTCGATGTCAGTCAGCGGGATCGCCGCGACGATCGTGCCGCCGCCCGCCACGGGCGGCTGCGTCGCGAGCGCGCGGAAGCGGACATTGCCGCCGCCTCTGTCGCCGACGGTGAACGCCTCCCCCGGCGTGAAGCTTGACGGCAGCTGCGGCTGTGCCGCGCTCGTCGTGTCGCTGCCGAAGGCGATCACGACCGGGTCGCCGACGCGCTCCCCTTCCGCGTTGTACAGCGCGCCCCATGTGCCTGGCGGGAGGCTTGTCGCCGGTCCCCCACCCGGCTGGCCGCCTGGCGGCGGTCCGCCAGCGCCGGGGCCGTTCGCGGAGGGAGCGCCAGCGCCTCCCACGTCTCCCATCCCTCCCGCGCCCGGGCCTGGCCGACGCCCGGCGCCGCCCGGGCCTGGGCGATGCCCTGAGCCCGCAGCGACGACTCCCTCGGCGGCAAGCTCGTTGACGAGCGGCGGGCCCGCGTCTCTGAGCTGCTGGTCGACACGGTCGAGCAAGAAGGAGCGCTGCTCGGCGTAGGTGATCACCGCGAGCACGACGAGGCCGACTGCTGCCAGCAGGAGCAGGCCCGCGACGAGCCGCGCGCGCAGCGACCGCATCACACCCGCGGCAGCCGCAACGCGTAGCCGACGCCGCGCACCGTCTGGATCAACGGCGGCCCGTGGGCGTCGAGCTTCTTGCGCAGGTAGCTGATGTAGGTCTCCAAGACGCGGGCGTCGCCGCCGAAGTCGTAGCTCCAAACGTGCTCGAGCAGTTGCGCACGTGTGAGCACGCGGCGCGGGTTGAGCATCAGATACCGCAGCAACCGGTACTCGGTCGCGGTCAGGTCGACGAACTCGCCAGCGCGCGTGACCTCGCGCGCGTCCTCGTCGAGCTCGAGGTCTTCGAACACGAGCCGGCTCGACTCGGGCTCGGCCATGCCGGTCCGCCGCAAGATCGTCCGGATCCGCGCGATCAGCTCCTCGAGGCTGAACGGCTTCGTCATGTAGTCGTCGCCGCCGACGGTCAGCCCGCGCACTCTGTCGTCGGTCGCGTCGCGCGCGGTCAGGAAGACGATCGGGATGCTCGCCCGATCGGCCCCAAGCCGGCGCGCGACGTCGAAGCCCTCCATGTCGGGCAGCATCACGTCGAGGACCATCAGGTGCGGGCGGAACTCGCGCGCCTGGGCGAGCGCCTCGTTGCCGGTCCCAGCCGAGGCGACCTCGAAGCCCTGGTACCGCAGCGCCATCGCGATCACATCGACGATGTTCGGCTCGTCGTCGACGACGAGGACCCGGTGGCTCTGCTCCTCCGTGGCGGTCATGACGCTCAGTATTCCCGTCAAGCCTGGGAGGTTCCTGAGTGGATCCTGCGAGGCTCGCCGGGTGCCGCAATCGCGACCCCCCCTTGCGAGCGCGGCGTCCGAGGTCTGCTTGCCGACGAGCCGCCTTTCTCATCAATCCTTGAGCCGCGCGCAAGGAAGCGCTGAGGAGAGAGGAGAAAGCTCGGTGCCTCGGATGGAAGTCTCCCCACACCCGGAGGCAGCATTGATGGCCTCGTCCCTCGTCTCGTCCAACACGACCGCCGGCGCTGCCGGCGCCCGCATCCTGCTGACCCGTCTCCCCTCGCTTGCGGAGCTGTACAACGACCCGCGCCGGCTGCGCTCCCGCGAGCTCGACCTCGGGCTGCGCTGGCGTGCCCGCGACGGCACGACCTACCGCGCCGCCTGGATCGAGGAGACGGAGGAGCTGTACGCCGTGCAGCACCTCGACCACGACGGCCACGGCGGCTGCGTCAGGATTCTCGGGCACCTCCCGGCGAGGCGGCTGCAGTGGGCGTTGCGCGGCTGGCCGGAGCAGTGCGGCAGGCCCGCCTCCTACGAGTGGCTCTGCTGCCGCGTCGGTATGACGAAAGACCGGGAACTGCCGCAGACGCTGGCGTAACCGCCCCCACAGCGCGTAGGCTCCTCCGCCGGAGACCCAACGAGGAAGGGCTGGCTGATGGGGAGCAAGAGGCTTGTGCTCGTCGCGATGATCTTCGCCGTCGCGATGATGTTCATCGACCAGACGATCGTCGCGCTGGCCGTGCCCGACCTGCAGCACGACCTCGGCATCTCCTCGACCGGCGCGCAGTGGATCATCAACGCCTACCTGTTGGCGCTGTCGGCGATGTTCGCGCTCGGCGGCAAGCTCGCCGACGTGCTCGGCCATCGCCGGATGGTGCTGATCGGCGTCTCCGGGTTCGCGATCTGCTCGGCGCTCTGCGGCGCGACCCCGACGGGGTCGATCGGCGAGACGTGGATGATCGTCTTCCGCATCGGCCAGGGCGTCTTCGCCGCGTTCATGTTCCCCGCTGCGCTGGCGATCGTCGTCGGCGCCTACCCGCTGCGCGAGCGCGGCAAGGCGCTGGCGATCTTCTTCGCCGCCTCGGGCGGCCTGACCGCGGTCGGCCCGATCGCCGGCGGCTACCTGACGGAGTGGACGTGGCGGTCGATCTTCTGGATCAACGTCCCGGTCGCGATCATCGCGATCGTCCTGACGCTGCGCGCGAACCCGGCCCAGGAGCGGCGCAGAGTCCCGATCGACTGGCGTGGCGCCGTAATCGTCTCGATCGCGATGGGACTGACCGTGCTCGGCTTGCAGCAGTCGGCCGTGTGGGGCTGGGGCGACCCGAAGACCTGGGCCTGCATCGTCGTCGGCGTCGTGCTGCTGGCCGTCTTCGTGCGCGTCCAGCTCAGCACGAGAGACCCGTTGATCGAGATGCGGATCTTCGTGCAGAGAGCGTTCTCGGCCGACAACGCCGTCCTCTTCCTCATATCGGGCGCCTTCATCCCGCTGTTCTTCTTCGCCAGCGTCTACGCGCAGGTGTCGCTCGGCTACTCCGCGAGCCAGGCGGGCCTGTTCCTGCTGGTCTTCTTCGGCGGCTTCTCGATCGCCTCGCAGTGGGGCGGGCGGATCCTCGACGAGCGCGGGGCGAAGCCGTCTGTCGTGCTCGGCTGCGCGGTGTCGGCGGTCGGCTTCTACCTGTGGGGCTCGCAGCTGCCCGACATGAGCTTCAGCAACCAGTGGTACTGGCTGGCCGTCGCGGGCGCCGGCATGGGCATGGTGCTCGGGCCGGTCAGCACCGACGCGGTCAACCGCGCGCCGCACGCCAGCTACGGGGAGATCACCGGCATCACGCAGACGGTCCGCAACTTCGGCTCCAGCCTCGGCCTCGCGATCCTCGGCTCGGTGCTGGTGTCGCAGAACGTCAACCGGATCACCGACTCGCTGACGGCGAGAGGCGTCCCGGCTGGGACCGCCGGCAAGATCGCCCACTCGCTGACGTCGAACACCGGCGGCGGGGGCGCTCCGTCCGGCGGCGGCGCGACAAGCCAGGCGGTCTTCAGCGCGATCCAGCACGACGTCGCCCACTCGACGCAGATCGTCGTCTACGCGATGGCGGGAATCATGCTCGCGGCGTTCATAGTCGCGAGAGTGGGCATGCCGCGCGGGCGCGTCGACCAGCAGGCCCCCGTGGGGGCTGAGGCGGAGGCGGAGGCGCTGGGGGCGGGCGCTTCGGGCGGTGCCGCGCACGTGACGGAGGCGTAGCCCCCCAGGCCGGGCGCGCGGGTGCTGGTAGCTTCGCGACGATGAAGAAGCGCATCGGCTTTCTCTCGTTCGGCCACTGGCAGCCGATCCCCGGCTCGCAGGCGCGCACGGCGCGTGACGCGCTGGTGCAGACGATCGAGCTGGCCGAGGCGGCCGAGGAGATCGGGATCGACGGCGCGTACGTGCGCGTCCACCACTTCGCCCGTCAGCTCGCGTCGCCGTTCCCGCTGCTGTCGGCGATCGGGGCGCGAACGAGACGGATCGAGATCGGCACCGCGGTCATAGACATGCGGTACGAGAACCCGCTCTACATGGCCGAGGAGGCAGCCGCCGCAGACCTGATCAGCGACGGCCGCCTACAGCTCGGCGTCAGCCGCGGCTCGCCCGAGCCGGCGCTGCGTGGCTCCGAGGCGTTCGGCTACGTGCCCGGGCCGGGTCAGACTGACGCCGACTCGGCGCGGGCGCGTATCGACCTGTTCCGCGCCGCGATCGCGGGAGCGGGCGTCGCCCATGCCGACGACGGACATGGGAACGAGGCCGGCGCGCTCGCGATACAGCCCCAGTCGCCGGGTCTGGCTGATCGGATCTGGTGGGGCTCAGGCACCCGTCAGACGGCGGTGTGGGTGGCCGAGCAGGGCATGAACCTGCAGAGCTCGACGCTGCTGGTGGAGGACACCGGCGTCCCGTTCGACGAGCTGCAGGCCGAGCAGATCGCGCTCTACCGCGAGGCGTGGGCGAGCGCGGGCTGGGAGCGCAGGCCGCGGGTGTCGGTGAGCCGCAGCGTCCTGCCGATCGTCACCGACGAGGACCGCGCCTATTTCGGCGGCCGCGGCGCCGGCGGCGGCGAGGACCAGGTCGGCTATCTCGAGGGCGTGCTCGCCCGCTTCGGCAAGAGCTATGTCGGCGAGCCCGACGCGATCGCCGAGGAGCTGATTCAAGACGCCGCGGTCCGCGAAGCCGACACCATCCTCCTCACCGTCCCCAACCAGCTCGGCGTCGAGTACAACGCCACGATGCTCGACACCATCGCCCGCCACATCGCACCGGCGATCGGTTGGAGACCGGCGGCGCGGGGCGCGGCGTCGGCGGACGAGTGAGGTCGAGGGCGCTCGCGCTCATCGCCGGCGCGCCCAGCTGTGTCCGCGCGGGCTGACCGGCGCAGCGCCCGCCAGCCGTCACGCTTCACCGCGCGCGCCAGCGAGCGGTCTGGCCTACGCCGCGTCCTCGGCCCCGCCGCGCGCCAACGCGAACGGGCTGCCTTCAGAGTCGCGGCAGATCGACCACTGCTCGCCGGGATGCACGACGCTCCCGCCGTTCGCGGTCACCCGCTCACGCGCCTCGTCCATGTTCGCGACGGTGAAGTACGGCAGCGAGAACGAGTCACCAGGCCCGCGCCCTCGCAGGTGCACCCCCACAGCGAGCTCCTCGCCATGGGTCTGCCACCCCTGCCCCTCCCCCTCGCGCCGCTCCTCCAGCTCAACCCCCAGCACCGCCGCCCAAAACCGCCGCGCCCGCTCCGGGTTGTCAGCAGGAAACTCGATCAAGGACGGACGCGCGAGTGGCATGCAGCTCAACGTACCCGAACTCGCCGTCGCCGCGCCCCCAGGCGCTCAGGCCGCGTCCCTGTCCCCCAGCGCCTCCGCGACTCGCTCGTCTGGTCGAACCTGAAGGCCCTGCAAAGAAGCCCCGCCAAAGCAGGGCTTGCGTCAGAGCGGACGACGGGCCTCGAACCCGCGACCTTCGGCTTGGGAAGCCGACGCTCTACCAACTGAGCTACGTCCGCGCTGGCGCGCAGTCTATCGAGCAGCGGGTGGGTACGGAGCGCCGGAGCCGTACGCTTCTGGGGATGCGGCGACGCGCGCTTCTGATGCTGCTGGCGGCACTCGCCACCTTGGTCGCGGTGTGGCAGCGGTCGCGGCGCCGGGCGGCTGCGATGCTCGCTGGCGCTCAGGTCGAGCATGAGCGTCGGCCCGCCAGCAGGAGTTATGCGTCGCGCTTTCGCTCGCTCGGATGGTCGCTGCTCGACGAGCCGATCGGGCCGACGGCGACGGAGCTGCGAATCGGCTTCGACCTGCTCGCAAAGCAGATGGAGCTTGACCGCATCGACGTCCGCGAGACGCCCTCGCAGGTCTTCGTGACCGTGCTCGCTCGCGTCGTGACCGCGAGCGGCGATGGCGCGTCAGCGGCAGCGTCCGCCGAGGCGCACGAGGCGACCGTCAGCCTCAGCGCCCCGCTGAACGACCGCGAGCTCGTGCACGCTCCGACCGACGACCTGCTTGGCGACACAGGCCGGCCAGGGCGCCACGCCCCCGCGAGCCCCGATCTCTAACCTTCATCGAGGTCATGCGCCGCTTCGCCGTTCCGAGCATCGTTGGAGTCATCGCAATCGCGCTTGTCGCGTTGCTGATCTTCGGCGTCCTGCAGACGAGAAACAACGACTCGATCGATCAGGCGGTCGCGCGCGGCGAGAAGCCTGCGGCGAAGATCGTCACGCTCGAGGACCTCAACGGGGACGGCAGCGGCTCGCTCGCCGACTTCAGAGGCAGACCGGTCTTCGTCAACTTCTTCGCCTCTTGGTGCGTTCCCTGCACGCAGGAGGCGCCGCTGCTCGACGAGGTCCAGAGAATGATGGAGGCGAATGGCGGGACGGTCGTCGGCGTCGCGGTCGATGATGCGAGAGACGACACCGCCAGATTCGTCGCCGAGCACGACATCACGTACCCCGTCTGGCGCGATGTCGAGAGAACGTTCGCGAGAGGCTTCGGGCTGCAGGGCATCCCGGAGAGCTTCGTGCTCGACCCGCAGGGCCGGATCCTCGCGCTTGAGCGGCAGCAGATCACGAAGAGATGGATCGACGACAGACTCAAGCCACTGCTTTCCGAGCAGTGATGCGCCGCCTGCGCACCCTCATCGCGACGCTCCTGCCGCTGCTGCTGCTCGCGGCCGCCGGCCCCGTGGCGCTCGCCAGCGCGCAGGGCCAGGGCAGCTCGACGCCCACGCCGAAGGCGAATCAGTACGAGATGGAGCAGCAGCTCATGTGCGTCACGTGCAGAATCCCGCTTTCGGTCGCGGAAAGCCCGCAGGCGCAAAGAGAGAAGGACCTCGTCAAAAGATTCATCGCCGAGGGCAAGTCCGAGCAGCAGATCAAAGACCTGATGGTCGACAACTACGGCAAGGAAGTCCTTGGGCTGCCGAGAGACGACGGCTTCAACATCGCCGTCTATCTGATCCCAGTCCTGATCGTGATCTTCCTGCTCGGTGTCGCGGCCTTCTTCCTGCCGCGCTGGCGCCGTCATGCCCGCGCGCTCGCCGGCGCCCAGCCGACGGCGCTGGGCCCCGAGCTCAGCGGCGACGACGCGCGCCGGCTCGACGAAGACCTCGAGCGCTACGACTGAGCGGCGTCGGCGTCGGCCACGTCGCCGCCGTCCGCTGCTTCGTCCTCGGCCACTCGGGCCATCGACTCCGGCGCGCTGACGCCGAGCAGCCCGAGCGCCCGCGCGATCGTCCGCTTGGCAGCGATCGACAGCGCGATCCGCGAGGCCTCGACGCCCTCGCCCTCGGCGCCGATCACGCGGCAGTCGCGGTAGAAGGCGGTGAAGTCCTGCGCCAGCTCCAGCGCGTACGCCGCCATCCGATGGGGCGCGCGGCGCACCGCGGCTTCCTCTACCTCGTCGGGGAACGCCAGCAGCTTCTTGACGAGCAGCCGCTCGGCCGGGTGCAGCGGCTCGACGCGGCCCGCGCCGACGCCGCCACCGCCGCTTGCCAAAGCGCCAGCAACCGCCGCCTCGCCGGCCCTTCCGAGCATCGACGCGATCCGCGCGTGCGCGTACTGGACGTAGAAGACCGGGTTCTCGTTCGACTGCTCGCGCGCGAGGTCAAGGTCGAGGTCGACCGTTGAGTCGTGCGAGCGCTGCAGCATGAAGAAGCGGGTCGCGTCGACGCCGATGTCGTCAAGCAGCGCGTCGAGCGTGGTGAAAATCCCGCGCCGCTTCGACATCGCCGTCTGCTCGCCACGCTCGATCAGGTGGACGAACTGCATGATCAGGATCTCGAGCGTCGCCGGGTCGCCGCCGAGCGCTTCCATCGCCGCCTTCATCCGAGCGACGTAGCCGTGGTGGTCGGCGCCGAAGACGTCGAGCTGCCGGTCGAAGCCGCGGTCGCGCTTGCTCTCGATGTAGGCGACGTCTGAGGCGAAGTAGGTCGGCTCGCCGTTGGAGCGCTCCAGCACGCGGTCCTTGTCGTCGCCGAACGTCGTCGTGCGCAGCCACAGCGCCTCGTCGTGGCGGTAGGTGTGGCCGCGCGACTCAAGCTCGGCCTGCGCGTGCGCGACCTCGCTTGGCTCGCCCTCATACAACGACTTCTCGCTGAAGAAGCGGTCGAATCTGACCCCGTAGCGCTCCATCGTCGCGCGGATCCGCCCGAACATCAACTGGACGGCGGCGCGCGCCAGCTCGACGGGGTCGCCGTCGGCGGCGTTGGGGATCTCTCTCGCCAGCTCGAAGACGTAGTCGCCCTCGTAGCCGCCCTCAGGCACCTCTTCGCCGCGGGCGCGCGCCCGCACTGACTCGCCGAGCTTGCGCACCTGCGAGCCGGCGTCGTTGAGGTAGTACTCGCGCTCGACGTCGTGGCCGTGGAAGTCGAGGATCCGCGCAAGCGCGTCACCGTAGGCGGCATGACGGCCGCTGGCGGCGACGACCGGGCCAGTCGGGTTGGCGCTGACGAACTCGACCAGCACTCGCTCCGGCTGCGCCTCGCCACCGCCGCCGAACCCGTCACCGGCCTCGAGCACGTGCGCGAGCGCGCCGGTGAACCACGCGTCAGCGAGGAAGAGGTTGAGAAAGCCCGGCCCCGCGATCTCGTAGCGCTCCAGCGTGCTTCCGAGGCGCTCCTGCAGCGAGGCGCCGAGCTGCTCGGCGATCTCGCGCGGCGGCTTGCCGACGCGCGGCGCGAGCAGCATCGCCGCGTTCGTCGAGTAGTCGCCGAAGCCGTCGCGTCTGGGTCGCTCGACCGACGGCGCGGTCCCGCCGGCGGCGGCTCCCTCGCCGCGCACGGCTGCAGAAGCGTCCTCGACGGCCTGTCTCAGGTGCTGAAGCGGAGTCACAAACCGGAGGGTATCGGCACTTTTGCGGGGACGCTTACGGGTCGCCGCCGACAGCGACATAGCCGGCGAGCAGCACGCCCAGCACGCGTCGGATGCGCGGCTCGAAGTCGATGCGGGAGTGGCACAGCTCCGGCGCTTGGACGAGACGCCCCACGAGGCGCCGGCCAAGGAGAAGGCCCCCGCCTAGTAGTGATACGGCTCGTTCGCGAGGATCTTGTGCGCGCGGTAGACCTGCTCGAGCAAGACCACGCGAGCGAGCTGGTGGGGCAGCGTCAGCGCTCCGAGCGACAGCTTGTGGTCAACGGCGTCGAGTCTCAGCCCGTACGGCCCGCCGACGACGAAGCAGACGTCACGGCCGGCCTGGCGCCGATCCTCCAGGAAGCGGCTGAACGCGACGGAGTCGTATGACTCGCCGCCGATGTCCAGCAGTGACACGTAGGCGCGCTCGGGGATCCGTCTCGTTACCTGCTCGTCTTCGCGCACCTCGACGAGCTCTACGCGCGCATGGCGCGCAAGCAGCTTCTGGTAGTGCTGGACGTCGTCTGCGAAGGGCGGTCGCAGCTTCCCGACTGCCAGGACGATGATGCGCACGACTGCGATACTAGGCCCCATGGACGACGACCGAGAGCGCCACATCAACATTCACTTCTCGCCAGACATCATGGCAGGGGTGTATTCGAACTTCGCGAACGTGAGCCACTCGGAGTATGAGTTCACCATCACCTTCGCCCGCGTCGACCATGAGGTCGACGACGATGAGATTCCCGGGGTCGTGGTCTCGCGCGTGAACCTGTCGCCGCGTTTCATGCGCGAGCTGATCGACGCGATGGAAGACAACTACTCCAAGTGGCAGACGAGCGAAGGGATCAAGAACCTCCCCGAGTTCGGCGGCCCGGACGATCCCGGCGGGCGCTGAACGCGCTCGCGCCGACTCTGCCTGCGCGCCCGCCAAGCGAGGGCGCGAAACTTTCGCCATGCGCGTCGCCGTCGTCTCCGACATCCATGGCAACCGTCACGCGCTCGAGGCGGTGCTTGACGCCGTCGAGGCCGTCGTCGCCGACGAGCTGTGGTGCCTCGGCGACATCGTCGGCTACGGAGCCGACCCCAACGCCTGCGTCGAGCTGATCCGCCGCTACGCGACTGTCTCGCTCGCCGGCAACCACGACCTCGCCGTCTGCGACGCGCTCCCGCTGGAGGCGTTCTCGCCCGGCGCCGAGCTTGCCGTGCGCTGGACGCGCGACGTCCTAGCGCCCGACAACCTGGCGTATCTCGGCGGCCTCGAGCCGCAGAAGCTCGACGAGGCCGTCGACCTCTACCACGCCAGCCCGCGCGACCCCGTCTGGGAGTACGTCCTCTCGCCGCTCCAAGCCGAGCTCTGCTTCGACCTCTTGCGCAACCGGATCGCGTGCGTCGGCCACTCGCACATCGCGCTTTCGTACAGCCGCTTTCCGGGCGCGCCCGCGAGCGGCGAGAAGCGGCCGCAGGGGACCGTGCTCGACCTCTCCGAGGGCCAGTTCCTGCTCAACCCCGGCAGCGTCGGCCAGCCGCGCGACGCCGACCCGCGCGCCGCCTGGCTGCTGCTCGACACCGACGCCTGGAGCGCCGTGTACCACCGCACCGATTACGACATCGCGGGCGCCGCCGCGGCGATCCGTGAAGCGCGCCTGCCGGACTCCCTGGCTGAGCGTCTGCGGCACGGCCAGTAGGATGGGGGGCCGATGCGCTTTGCCGTCAGAAGGTTTTCCAAGGCCATCGGGATCGGCGCGCTGGGCTGCGCTACCGCTTTCCTCGCATCGTGTGGAAGCAGCAACGGTCTCCTTCCTGGTGACCAAGCGAGCAGCCTCAACAGCGCCCTCGATGGCGTCTCGTCCGCGTGCGACCGCGGCCAGCTCAGCGATGCCAGAGCGGCGGCGGCGAACGTGCAGCGCGCGGTCTCGCAGCTGTCGCCAGCGACCGTCAACAGAAGATTGATCATCAGCCTGCGACAGGGCGCGGCAACGGTGCAGCAGCTCGTCAACGACAACTGCGCGACCGTGAGCGAGACGGTCCCGACGATCACGCAGAAGGTCCCGCCGCCGCAGACGGACCAGACGCCGACGACGACGCCTGACACGACGTCGACGACGCCAACGACCCCGACGACGCCGACGGACACCACCCCGACGACGCCGGACACTGGCGGCGGCACGCCTGACGGCGGCGACACAGGCACCGACACGACGCCTGGCGGAGAAACCGGTGGGGAGACCGGCGGCGACACCGGCGGGGACCAGACCGGAGGCGACAGCGAACAGCCGCCCCCCGACGTCAACCAGGGCAACCCAGGTGGCGCGCTCGCCCCCGGACAGGGTGGTGGGAATGGAGGAAATCCTTGACGGGTGAAGTCATCGCCGGCCGCTACGAGCTGGAGCGGCGCCTTGGGATCGGCGGCATGTCGACGGTCAGGCTGGCGCTCGACCGCCGGCTTGAGCGACGCGTCGCGATCAAGCTGCTCGCCGAGCATCTCGCCGACGACCCGGCGTTCGTCTCGCGCTTCCGCCGCGAGGCGCTGGCCGCTGCGCGGCTTGTGCATCCCAACGTCGTGCAGGTGTTCGACTTCGGCTTCGACGAGGCGGCCCACCAGCACTTCATCGTGATGGAGTACGTCGCCGGGCGCTCGTGCGCCGAGCTGCTGCGCGAGCGCGGCCACCTCGACGTCGACGAGGCGGTCTCGATCCTTGCGCAGGCCTGCCGTGGGCTCGACTACGCCCACCGCAACGGCGTCGTCCATCGCGATGTCAAGCCCGGAAACCTGCTTCGCTCTGACGACGGCGTCGTCAAGCTCGCCGACTTCGGGATCGCGAAGGCCACCGAGCAGTCGAGCATCACGCAGGTCGGCTCGGTGCTCGGTACGGCCGCCTACCTCGCGCCCGAGCAGGCGCGCGGCGAGGAGGCCGGCCCGCGCGCCGACCTCTACTCGCTTGGCGTCGTCGCCTACCAGCTGCTGTCGGGCCGCCTGCCCTATGAGGCGACGTCGCTGTCGGAGCTGGCGCTCAAGCAGCAGCGCCAGCTGCCGCCACGGCTTGAGGACGTCAACCCGGATGTCCCGCCGACGCTCGCCCATGCCGTCTCGCTCGCGCTGGCGCTCGAGCCCGAGGGTCGCCCGGCCGACGCGGCGACCTTCGAGCGGGCGCTGCGCGACGGCGCGCGCGGGGTCGACCCGGTCGCCGACACCGACCCGACCGCGCACCTGCCGGCCGGCGCCGCCGCGACGCGCATCCTGCGCGGCGCAGGGGCGGGCGCCGCCGCGGCAGCTGCGGGCGCTGGCGCTGGCGCAGCGAGCCGCGGCGTCGAGCGCGAGCCGACCGCCGTCACGCGCGCACAGCAGCGCCGTCAGCCGCCGCCGCAGGTGCCGGCTCGCCGCAGAACGCCGCCGGCTTCCAGACAGGCCGGCGCGGCCGCGGCGCGACCAGGGGGCCAGCAACGCCCAGGCGGCGCCGCCGCCCACGAGCGCGGCGCGTCTTCAGGCCGCACCGGTCGCCGTATCGTCGCGCTGCTCGCCGTCTGCCTGCTGATCGGGGCGGGCACGGCGATCGCGATCGTCGCGACCGGGCACCGCTCACAGGCGGTGCGCGTCAAGCACGTCGTTTCCGACAACGTCAGAGACGCCGTCCAGCAAATGAAGGATCTGGTCAACCAGAACACCAGATAGCGCCGGATCCTTGCCCTGATTCCGGGGCTCTTCCGGCGTTACGGAGCGGGCGGGGGGTTGCTGCCCGTCTGCAGCGCGCGCGCGGCGGACGACGCTACGCCGCGGCCAGTGCTCCCGGCGCCGCCCCCGCGCGGATCGCCGCCGCGACCTGCGGCAGCGTGCCGCTCGCGATCGCGCCGCGCAGGTCGGCCATCAGGCGCGCGATGAACGAGAGGTTGTGGAGCGTGACGAGCCGAAGCGCCGTCAGCTCGTGTGCCGCGAAGAGGTAGTGCAGGTAGGCGCGCGAATAGCCGCCGGCGCAGGCCGGGCAGGGGCAGTCGTCCATGATCGGCTCGCGCGCGTGCTTCATGCGGCCCTTCGTCAGGTCGATCCGCCAGCGTCTGGACGGGTCGGGCACGAGCGCCATCCCGTGGCGGCCGATCCGCGTCGGCATCGCGCAGTCGAAGGTGTCGATCCCCAGCTCGACGCCGCGCACGAGGTCGTCGATCTCACCGATGCCGAGCAGGTGGCGCGGCTTCTCGGGCGCGACCTTCTCCAGCTCGTCGGTCGCCCAGCCGACGACTTCGTACATCTGCGGCTTGTCGGCGCCGAGCGAGCCGCCGATCGCGACGCCGGGCGCGCGCGTACCGGCGATGTGGCGGGTCGCTGCGCGGCGCAGGTCCTCGTAGACCCCGCCCTGGCTGATCGAGTACAGCACCTGGCCCGCGGGCTGGTGCTCGTCATGCCAGCCGATGCAGCGATCGAGCCAGCGGTGGGTGCGCTCGGTCGAGCGCTCGGTGTAGTCGCGCGTGACGTGGAACGGCGTGCACTCGTCGAACGCGAGCGCGATGTCGGAGCCCAGCGCGCCCTGCACCTCCATCGAGGTCTCGGGCGCCATGAAGCGCGCGCCGCCGTCGATGTAGGAGCGGAAGCGGACGCCCTCCTCCTCGATCCCGAGGATCGCGCCGGCGCGGTCGGCGCCGCTCGGCGCCCGCCCCTTGATCTCGTCGGCGACCGTGCCGTGGCCCATCGAGAAGACCTGGAAGCCGCCGGAGTCGGTGATGATCGGGTCGCCCCAGCGCATGAGCTCGTGCAGGCCGCCCAGCTCTTCGACGAGCTCGTGGCCCGGTGCGAGGAAGAGGTGGAACGTGTTGCCGAGCACCATGTCGTAGCCGAGCGCGGAGACCTCGTGCGGCTCGAGGCCCTTGATCGTGCCCTTCGTCGCGAGCGGCACGAACGCGGGCGTGCGGACCTGGCCGTGGGCGAGGTTGAGGACTCCCGTGCGCGCGCGCGAGGCGGGGTCGCGGTGGTGGATGTCGAGCAGCGCCATCGCGCAGGACCCTAGCGGGATGGCGGCCCGCTTAGCGGGGCCGCGCGCCATCGCGCCACTCGGCCCGGCTGCCCGAATACGACGAGCCCGCGGCCAAGGCCGCGGGCTCGTTGTGGTAGGTGGCCGTGGTGTGGATCCGATGCGGCCGGCCATGCGGGCCCGTGACGCTCGGCGCCGGCCGGCCTGGCCGACGGCGGGAGGTGGCGTCCGGGACTCGCTGAGCCGTCGACCGGAGCGTCACAACAGATCGTTGTTCGGTTTCTCATCGGACCGGTTCGCAGCGGTGTGCGGAACCGGTCGATAAACCATTATCGCTCATCCAGCCTGAATGCTCGGTGAGAGATCGCACGTTCGAGATGCGAGCGCGCGCCGCTCACGGCACGGCGCGCTTCTCTTGCGAGCTTGCTACTGATCGTCAGCGGGCGCTGACTCGGTCCCCTCGATCGCGGCCGGCTGACGGCCGGAGATCTCGATGCGGCGCGGCTTGCCCTGGACCGGCTTGGGGACCCGCACCTCGAGCACCCCGTTGTCGAAGCTCGCGCTGACGCCGTCTGGGTCAACGCCCTCGGGGAGCGTCAGCGAGCGCGAGAACGAGCCGTAGGCGCGCTCGACGCGGTGGAAGCCCTCATGCTCGCTCTCGTGCGACTCCTTGCGCTCGCCGGAGACTGTCAGCGTGTTCTGCTCGAGCTCGATGTGCACGTCGTCCTCCGAGACGCCCGGAAGGTCGGCTCGCAGAACGAACTGGTCGTCGGTCTCGGTCAGGTCCATCGCGGGGACCCAGCGGCGTACGCGCCCCTCTGCGCCGCGCGTAGCCGCCGGCGTGTCGAAGAACGTGTCGAAGAGGCGATTGACCTCGTTCTGAATGGAGCCGATCTCGCGCATCGGCTCCCAGCGCACCAGTGCCATATGTTCCTCCTGGTGTTCGGCGATCTGCAATGACACAACTATGAAATCTCAGTGTAGTCATGTCAAATTTATTCGCCGAAATGGCACGCGAAAAGCCACGTGCACGCACGTGGCTTGAGGAGTGGCTCGGCCTGCCGGGCCTATGTCTAGCCGATGGCGGGCGACGCTGCTTGGGCGGTGAGGACCTTCGCCCAGTAGCTGGAGAGGAGCTCGAGCTCGTCCTCGTCGAAATGCTCGAGGAAGAGCCTGCGGACGCCCGCGTGGTGCGTCGGGCGCGCGGCGTCGAGCAACTCTCTGCCCGCGACCGTGAGGACGGCGAAGGAGCCACGCGCGTCGTTGGTGCAGGCGGCGCGCTCAAGCAGACCGTCGCGCTCGAGGCGGTCGACGAGGCGGCTCATGCCGCTGCGGCTCAGCAGCACGGAGTCGGCGAGGTCGCACATCCGCATCTTCTGGTCGGGCGCCTCGGCCAGCTGCATCAGCACCTCGTAGGAGGTCAGCGGCAGCCGGTGGGTCGCCTCGAGCTCGGCGTCGAGCGCCTTCATCAGCGAGGCGTGGACGCGGAGCATGCCCTTCCACGCTCCAAGCTCACCGGCGCAGAGGCCGGCGGGCTCGCTCTCAGTTGGTGTCAGGCCAGTTGCAGACATAGGAAACAGTCAGTGAATTGTTGCTGCAGCCGCGACGATAGCAGCGTTCGACGACGTGTCAGGTCAGCTCGAACCACTCTCCTACCGGCCTCTTTCGACCTCGCGCCGCAGCCGCTCGTTCGCCTTCTCCAACTGATCGAGCGTCGACTTGCCGACCGAAGGCGCGCCAACAAGGCGGTTGATGCGGGCGTTGATCTCACGGTGCTGCTCGCCGCTGCGCCGCGCGAGCGTCGCGACAAGTCTGCTGCGCTCCTCGCGCAGTCTCTCGCGCCGCTGGTAGGAAGAGCCGGGGTCGTCAGCCGCGCTCGGCAGCTCGTGCGCGACCGCGTCGCCGCCGCTGGAGTCGGCGCGCACCGTCTCCGCGATCCCGCCGCCGAAGGCCATGAACGCCGCCGACGGTCTTGCCGCGACCGGCTCCGGCTCGCCGAACAGCATCATGTTCTCGCCGATCGCGATGTGCTCGTCCGGGCGCGCGTCGGAGTAGAGCGCCTCGTAGGCGCCCGGCTCGCTTCTGCGCCGCTCCGGCGGCTCGTCGAGCTCTCCGTCCTCGACCGCCGGCCTCAGCTCGATCGCGTGGTTGCGCTCCTCCTCGATCCGCGAGGCAAGCGCCTTCAGCGTGATGTCTGAGGGCAGGAAGAGGAAGCTCATCTGTCTGGTCGGGAGCGGCGAGCGGCGGATGAAGCGTCCGACGACCTGACGGAAGAACAGCTCCGTGCGGGCGCTCGTCGCGTAGACGCCGACGCGCAGGCGCGGGATGTCGACGCCCTCGGAGACCATCAGCACCGAGACGATCCAGCGCTGTGCGCCAGCGGCGTAGCGCGCGATCCGCTGCGAGGCGTCGGCCTCGTCAGAGGTGACGATCAGCGGCGCCTCGCCGGAGATGCGGTGGAGCTGGGCGGCGAGCTGGATCGCATGCTGCTTGTCGATCGCGATCACGAGGCCGCCGGCATCAGGGTGCTCGCCGCCGCGGATCTCCCCCAGCTTCGCGTCGGCGTCGACCAGCACGCGCCTGATCCAGTCGCCCTCGCCGTCGAGCGCGGTCCGCAGCCGGCGCGCGTCCTCGTTGCGCGGCAGCACGACCGAGAAGTCGGCCCGGCGTCGGCGGCCGTCGCTCTGCCACTCCATGTCGCCGTCGTAGGGCTGGAACGTGATCGGGCGGCAGACGCCGTCGATCAGCGCCTGGGTGTACGAGTAGGCGTAGCTGGCGCTGGAGACGCCGTCAGCGTCGTACTCGACCCACGGGATCGGCGAGTTGTCGGAGCGGAACGGCGTGCCGGACAGCAGGATCCGCTTGTGCGCCTTGGCGAACGCGTCGATCGCGGTCGCGCCCCAGGCGGCGTGCTCGCCCATGTGGTGCGGCTCGTCGGCGATCAGCAGCGTGCGACGGCTGTTGCATGCCGACCGGTGCGGCCTCGCGCCGGCCGCGACCGCCTGGTAGGTGACGACGACGCCGTCGCGGTCGGACGGCTCGGGGCCCTCGCTGTTGGGACGGTTGGGCTCGAGGTCGATCCCGTAGCGAGCCGCGTCGGAGGCCCACTGGCGGCAGATGTGCGCCGTCGGCGCGAGGATCGCGACGCGCTGCACCTCGCCGCGGGCGAGCATCTCGTACGCGACGCGAAGCCCGAAGGTCGTCTTGCCGGCAGCCGGCGTCGCGGATGCCAAGAAGGCGTCGCCCTCATGCCCGGCGAGCGCCTCGATTGCCTTCTCCTGCCACGCGCGCAGCGGCCGGTTCGCCGGCCATGGCGGCAATGCCCTGCTGTGCCCAGCCATCCGTGTCACGAAGGCTGGGAGAGCGAGCCCCCTGGGCGAGCTCTCCCGACGGAATCCGAGCCCTCGGGCGAGGATTGCGCGATCAACGAAGTGCCCGTCATCTGCGCGGGCTGGTGCTCGCCGAGCAGCGCCAGCAGGCTCGGCGCGACGTCAGCGAGGATCCCCTCCTCGCGCAGCGTCAGGCCAGGCATCGTCACGATCACCGGCACCGGGTTCAGCGAGTGCGCGGTGTTCGGGCTGCCGTCGGGCTCGAGCATGTTGTCGGCGTTGCCGTGGTCAGCGGTGATCAGCAGCACGCCACCGCTCTCGTGGACCGCCGCGACGACCTCGCCGAGGCAGGCGTCGACCGTCTCGATCGCAGTCACGGCCGCCGGGATCACGCCTGTGTGGCCGACCATGTCGGCGTTGGCGAAGTTGATGATCCCGAAGCGCGGCGCGTCCTCGCGCCACGCAGTAGCGAACAGCCTCGCTGCCTCGCGCGCGCTCATCTCGGGCTTGAGGTCGTAGGTCGCCACGTCGCGCGGGGAGGGCGCCAGCTCGCGCCGCTCACCCGAGTACGGGTGCTCCTCGCCGCCGTTGAAGAAGTACGTCACGTGCGGGTACTTCTCGGTCTCCGCGACGTGCAGCTGCTTGGCGCCGAGCGCTGCGAGCGTGCTCGCGAGCGTCACCTTGGGCCGGGCCGGCGGGAACGCGACGGGGTAGAGGAAGTCCTCGTTGTACTCCGTCATGCACGTGTACCGCGAGACCGGCGCGGCGCCTCTGCGGTCGACGTCGGCGAAGGCCGGGTCGGCCAGCGCGAGTGTGATCTCGCGCATGCGGTCGGGGCGGAAGTTGAGCCCGACGACGGAGTCGCCGGGACGGATCCGCGCCTCCTCGCCGACCGTCGTCGCGGTGACGAACTCGTCGGTCTCGCCACGGTCGTAGGCGGCCTGCATCGCGGCCGCGCCGCTGGAGGCGTGGTGCGCGCCGATGCCGTGGACGAGCAGGTCGTACGCCTGCTGGACGCGGTCCCAGCGCTTGTCGCGGTCCATCGCGAAGTAGCGCCCGATCACGGTGCCGATCCGCCCGACGCCTGCCCCGGCCATCCAACCCTCGACCGTCGCCAGGTAGCTGCCGCCAGCCTTCGGCAGCGTGTCGCGGCCGTCGGTGAAGGCATGCACGACGAGGTCGCTGACCCCGAGCTCCCTGCCCAGAAGGATCAGCGCGTGCAGGTGTCTCATCGACGAGTGGACGCCGCCGTCGGAGACGAGGCCGATCAGATGGACCCGGCCGCCCGCGGCGGCGCCGGCCTCGAAGGCGGCGCGCAGCACGTCGTTGGCGGCCATCGCGCCATCCTCGACGGCTTCGTCGATCCGCGTCAGGTCCTGCTTGACGACGGCGCCGGCGCCGAGGTTGAGGTGGCCGACCTCGGAGTTGCCCATCTGCCCCTCGGGCAGCCCGACCGACTTGCCCTTCGCGATCAGCCTCGTCGTCGGGTATGCCGCGGAGAGCTCGTCGAAGACGGGCGTGCGCGCAAGCGAGACGGCGTTGCCGGGCCCGTCGGGTGCGGTCCCCCAGCCGTCGAGAACGACGAGCGCCACGCGCTGTGCGGGCAGCGCTTCAGCGCCGGGCGGCAGCGTCATCCTCTCGCTGCTCCGACGATCGCCGCGAACGCCTCGGCGTCGAGGCTGGCGCCGCCGACGAGGCCGCCGTCAACGTCCGGCAGCGCAAGCAGCTCGGGCGCGTTGTCGGGCTTGATCGAGCCGCCGTAGAGGATCCGCGTCGCCTGCGCGGCCTCCTCTGAGCGCTGGCCAACGAGCGCGCGCACGAAGGCGCACGCCTCCTGCGCCTGCTCGGGCGTGGCGGTCAAGCCGGTGCCGATCGCCCAAATCGGCTCGTACGCGATCACGACATCTGCGAGGCGCTCCTCGGGGACCTTCGCAAGGCCCTCCTGGATCTGATGGCGGAGCTTGCGCTCCGTGTCGCCGCGCTCGCGCTCCTCCTCGGTCTCGCCGACGCAGAGGATCGGCTCAAGGCCGGCCTCGAGCGCGCACGGGACCTTCAGCGCAAGCGCCTTGTCGGTCTCGCCGAACAGCTGGCGCCGCTCGCAGTGGCCGAGGATCGTCCCCTGGACGTCGACCTCGGCGAGCATCGGCGCCGACACCTCGCCGGTGAAGGCGCCCTCGTCGGCCTGGTGCATGTTCTGCGCGTAGACGCGCACGGCCGAGCCGCGCGCGGAGTCGACCATCGCCTGCAGCGCCAGGAACGGCGGGCAGATGCCTATGTCGACGCCGTCAGCTGTCGAGACGCGCGGCAGCAGCGCCTGGATAAAGGCCTCCGCGTCCGCGACCGTCTTGTGCATCTTCCAGTTGCCCGCGATCAGCGGCGTGCGTCTCATGAAAGGGCCTCCACGCCGGGCAGCACTTTGCCTTCGAGCAGCTCCAGCGACGCGCCCCCGCCCGTTGAAAGGTGCGTCACCTGATCGGCCAGCCCGAACTGCTGAAGCGCGGCGGCGCTGTCGCCGCCGCCAACGACCGTCGTGCCCGGCGCCGCCGCGACTGCCTCGGCGACCGCGCGGGTCCCTGCTGCGAACGGCTCCAGCTCGAACGCGCCCATCGGCCCGTTCCAGAAGACCGTGCCGGCCCTCGCGATCTCCTCGGCATAGCGCGCCGCGGTGCGGGGCCCGACGTCGAGGCCCATCCAGCCGTTGGGCACGTCGACGCCGTCGAGCGCTCTGTGGTCAGCCTCGGCGGCGAAGCGGTCAGCGAGCACGAGGTCGATCGGCAGCTCGAGGTGAGAGCGGTCCATTGCCGACTGCGCGAGCGCGTCGCGCGCCGGGCCGACCCCCTCCGCCTCGCACAACGAGGCGCCGACCGAGTGGCCCTGGGCCTTGAAGAACGGGAAGCACATCGCGCCGCCGATCAGGATCGTGTCGGCGACATGCATGAAGCGGTCGATGACGGCGATCTTGTCGGTCACCTTCGCGCCGCCGACGATCGCGACGAGCGGCTTTCTCGGGTGCTCGAGCAGGCCGTTGAGGAACGTCACCTCGCGCTCGAGCAGCCGCCCGGCAGCGTGCGGCAGCCTGTGCGCGACACCGGCGGTCGAGGCGTGCGCGCGGTGCGCGGCGCCGAAGGCGTCGTTGACGTAGACGTCGGCGAGCGCGGCGAGCGCGGCGACGAGCGCCGGGTCGTTCTTCGTCTCGCCCGGCTCATAGCGGACGTTCTCAAGCAGCAGCACGCCGCCGGGCTGCAAGCCGCCAGCGAGCGCGGTCACCTCGTCGCCGATCACCGCCGGAGCAAGCTGGACCTGACGGCCCAGCAGCTCCTCCAGGCGTGCGGCGACCGGCCGCAGCGACAGCTCTGGCTCGCGCTCCTTCGGGCGCCCGAGGTGGGAGACGAGGATCAGCGCAGCGCCGCGCTCCAGCAGCTCGTTGAGCGTCGGCAGCGCGGCGGCGATGCGCGTCTCGTCCGCAACCTCGCCGTCCTTCAGGGGGACGTTGAAGTCGACGCGGACGAGGACGCGCTTGCCCTCGACCTCGAGGTCGTCGAGCCTCTTCACAGCACTTTCTGGACGAGGTCGACGACGCGGTTGGAGTAGCCCCACTCGTTGTCGTACCAGGCGACGACCTTCAGCAGCGTGCCCTCCATGACCGAGGTGAGCTGCGCGTCGACGATCGACGAGCGCGGGTCCTTGACGATGTCGCTGGAGACGATCGGGTCGGTCGTGTAGCCGAGGATCCCCTGCAACGGGCCGTCCTCGGATGCCGCCTTGAGCGCCCCGTTGATCTCCTCGACACTCGTCGCGCGCTTCGTCACGACCGTCAGGTCGACGACCGAGCCGGTCGGGACGGGGGCGCGCACGGCGAAGCCGTTGAGCTTGCCGTTCAGCTCCGGGATCACGAGGCCGATCGCCTTCGCGGCGCCGGTCGACGCGGGGATCAGGTTGATCGCGGCGGCGCGGGCGCGGCGCAGGTCGCTGTGCGGCATGTCCTGCAGGCGCTGGTCCGCGGTGTACGCGTGGATCGTCGTCATCAGGCCGTGATCGATGCCGACCGTGTCGTTGATGACCTTCGCGATGGGCGCGAGGCAGTTGGTCGTGCACGACGCGTTGGAGACGACGTCGTGGGCGCCCTTGTCATACGTGTCGAAGTTGACGCCGAGCACGACGGTCGCGTCCGGGCCCGTCGCGGGCGCGGAGATGATGACCTTCTTGGCGCCGGCCTCGAGGTGCTTGGCGGCGTCCTCGCGCTTGGTGAAGCGGCCGGTCGACTCGATCACGACGTCGACGCCGAGGTCGCCCCATGGCAGCGCGCCCGGGTCCTTCTCCTCGAGCACCTTCAGCTCACGGCCGTCGACCTTGAGGCCGCCCTCGACCTCCTCGACGGTGCCCTTGTACGGGCCGAGGATCGAGTCGTACTTGAGCAGGTGCGCGAGGGTCGTGTTGTCCGTCAGGTCGTTGACCGCGACGAACTCGATATCTGCGCGCGCCTCCTGCGCAGCCCGGAAGACATTGCGGCCGATTCGGCCGAAGCCGTTGATCCCAACCCGAAGCGGCATGCGTCTTAGTCCTTCCGTCGGCGACAGATTCTGCGAGAGGAAAGCCGGAGCGATTTGATGCTCCGGCAGGGCCGCAAGGGTATCAGCGGGCCCTGCCGAAACCAGGGCTCCCGGCCGCGCCGTCGGACCACCTCGCGCACGCCAACGCGCCAGCCTCCAAGCAGCCCGCGCGCCCTGCGGCAGCCGGCGCTTACCGCGGCGGGCGGCCCGCTCACCTCGTGCGCCGCGGCGCTCACCGAGCCGGGGCAGCCTCGCGAACCGCCTCGGCGAGCGCGGCGACGGCTGGGCCGGCCGCGTCCTCGCTCAGGTTGGCGTAGCCGACGACGAGCGCGGGCGGGCCGTGGCGCAGCCCCTCAAGGGCGATCCCGCGTGCGCGCGCGCCCGCGACGGCCGCCGCCTCGTCGGTCGCCGGGTCGAGCTCGAGCACGACGTGCAGCCCAGCGGCGATGCCCCTGACCGTGACCTCGGGCAGCTCGCGCGCGACCGCCGTCAGCAGCGCGTCGCGCCGGCGGGCGTAGCGGCGCCGCTGGCGGCGCAGGTGGCGGTCGAGCTCGCCGCGCGCGATCAGGTCGGTGAGCGCGAGCTGGTCGTGCAGCGCCGGCGCCGCGCCACGCAGCTCCTGGACCGCGCGGACCGGTTCGACGAGCCGCTGCGGCAGCACGAGCCAGCCGAGCCGGATCGCCGGCGCGAGCGTCTTGCTCGCGGTGCCGCCATACACGACCGCCTCCGGCGCAAGCCCCTGCAGCGAGCCGATCGGCTTGCGGTCGTAGCGGAACTCGGCGTCATAGTCGTCCTCGATCGCGATCCCGCCCGTCCGTTGCGCCCACGCGACAAGCGCCCCGCGCCGATCCGCCGACATCACCACACCGGCCGGAAACGAGTGCGCCGGAGAGACGCCGACCGCGTCGATTGGCAGCGGCACGGCGGGATCGTCGGCGCCGTGCCCATCGACGCGAGCGCCGCGTCCGCCTGCATCGGCGCCCGCTGGCCCCAGCGCGTCAAGCACCGCCCCGGAGCGGTCGACAGGAAGCGCGACGACCTCCAGCCCGGCAGCCGCTGCGGTCTCGTGCCATCCGCGCCAGCCAGGCCGCTCGACCGCGACCCGCCGCGCGCCCTGCTGCGCGAGCGCGGTCCAAAGCAGGTCGAGACCGTGACGGAAGCCGCTCGTGACGACGATCCGGTCGGGATGGGTGCGGACCCCGCGTACTCGGCCGAGGTAGTCGGCGAGCGCCGTGCGCAGCTCGGCCGCGCCCGCGTCCCCGGGATAGCCGAGGCGCGCGTCAGGCAGCGTCCGCAGCGCCCGCTGCAGCGCCGCCCCCCACGCTTGCCGCGGAAAGCCGTCGAGCGCCGGCAGCGCCGGCCGCAGGTCGTACCGCAGCGGCTCTCCCCATGCCCCGTCGATCCCAGCCCAGTACGACGGCGGGCCGCTGGTCAGCTGCCAGCCGTCGCCGGCAGCCAGGTCGTCGCAACTCGCCGACATCCTGCCGTCTTCCCGCCCCATCCCTTCCGCGACCGTCGTCCCGCCGCCCCGGCGGGTGTCGAGGTAGCCCTCGGCGGCGAGCTGGGCGTAGGCGTCAACGATGACCCCGCGGGAGACGCCGAGCTGGGCGGCGAGCGCGCGGGTCGCGGGCAAGCGGGCGCCCGGCGCGAGCCGGCCGGCGCGGACCGCTTCGCGCAGCGCGTGCTCCGCGCGGCGGCGCAGGGTCGTGCCAGGAGCGGCGTCGAGGTCGAGCAAGAGTTCCACTTGGCCTCATATTCTTGCGCATGAGTGGCCCTTGTTCCAAGGGCCAAGTCCGCTTAGCCTGGCGCCCATGACCGCCGCCCCCACTGTTCGCTCGCGCATTCGCCGCGTCCCGAGACGTGGCGTCTATGACCGCGCCACAATCGACGCGATCCTCGACGAGGCGCTCGTCGCCCACGTCGGCTTCTGCGTCTCCGACCAGCCGTTCGTGATGCCGATGCTGCACGCCCGCGCCGGCAACCGCGTCTACATCCATGGCGCCACCTCGAGCCGCCTCGTGCGCAAGCTCGCTGGCGGCGTGCCGGCCTGCCTGACGGTCACGCTGCTCGACGGGATAGTGCTGGCGCGCTCCGCCTTCCATCACTCGATGAACTACCGCTCGGTCGTCGTGCTCGGCCAGGCGACGCTCGTCGAAGGCCCCGACGAGCGTGCGGAAGCGCTGCGCGCCTTTACTGACAAGCTCGTGCCAGGCCGCTGGGACGAGGTGCGCGGCCCGTCGCCGCGGGAGCTCAAGGCCACCCGCGTGCTCGCGCTCGACCTGAACGAGGCGTCCGCCAAGCTGCGCGACGGCGGCCCGGTCGACGACGAGGAGGACTATGGGCTTGACGTCTGGGCCGGCGTGATCCCGCTGGCCCTGCGCGCCGACGACCCGCAGCCCGACGCCCGCCTCACCGCCGGGATCAAGCCCTCAACGCCGGTCCGCGCCTGGGCTGCCGAGCGAGCGTAGGCGCGCGCACCACGTCGCCGCCGGCGTGCGCGAAGTCGCGTCGGCCGGTGCGCCCGAAGCCCTTCGCGCGCCCCGCGTTGCCGCCGGCGTGCGCGAAGTCGCGCCGGCCGGTGCGCCCGAGGCCCTACGGCTGCAACCGCGTCCGCTCCCACCCGCCGCCATCAGCGCGGCGCGTGTAGCGGAAGCGGTCGTGGAGGCGGTTGTCGCGGCCCTGCCAGAACTCGATCTCGCGCGGCTGCACGAGGTAGCCGCCCCAGTGCGGCGGCCGCGGGACCGTTCTGCCGGCGTACTGCTCGTCCAGCTCAGCCCAGCGCGCTTCCAGCAGCTCCCGCCGCGTCAGCGGCCTGCTCTGCTCCGAGGCCCACGCCCCGACCTGGCTCCCGCGCGGCCGCGTCGCGAAGTACGCCTCGGACTCGTGTGGCTCCAGCCTCACGACATCGCCGCGCACGCGAACCTGTCGCTGCGGCGGAATCCACAGGAAGGTCAGCGCCGCGTGCGGGTTCGCTGCCAGCTCGACGCCCTTGCGGCTGTCGTAGTTCGTGAAGAACTGGAAGCCGCGCTCGTCGACCCCCTTCAGCAGCACGACCCGCGCAGCCGGGAGCCCGTTGGCGTCGACCGTTGCGAGCGTCATCGCGTCGACCTGCGGCAGCCCTGCCCGCGCCGCTGCGTCGAACCAGCTGCGGAACAGCTCGATCGGGTCGTCGAGCAGGTCGTCTTCGTCGAGCGAGCCAGCCATCGCACCCCGCATCCTGCCAGAGCGGGCGGCCTGCGCGAGCGCCTGCGCTCCGCGTGCCAGCGGCCACGCGGCCACGCGGCCGCCGCGCGTACCCGAAGCTATCTCGTCGGCCGGTCCGCGTCGCGGTGCGTCAGCTCGACGAGGTAGTCGCCGTTCTGGCGGTAGCGCTGCGTCAGCTGCTCTGCGATCGCGACCGAGCGGTGACGCCCGCCGGTGCAGCCGATCGCGATCGAGAGGTGCGACTTCCCCTCCACGACGTACTGCGGCAGCAGGTAGTCGAGCAGCGGGAAGAGATGCTCGTAGAAGGCGTCGAGCGCGCCCTCTCTGTTTATGTAGGCGGCGACGTCGGGATCGCGGCCGGTCAGCGGCCTCAGCTCAGGCTCGTAGTGCGGGTTGGGCAGGAAGCGCACGTCGAACAGCAGGTCGGCGTCGCGCGCCGGCCCGTGCTTGAAGCCGAAGCTCTGGATCGTCACCGCGAGGCGGCCGGGCGTGCGCGTCGGCAGCAGCGCGTCGGCGAGCTTGCGCCGCAGCATCCCGGCGTTGAGGCCGGTCGTCTCGATCACGACGTCGGCGCGCTCGCGCACCGGCTCCAGCAGCGTCCGCTCGCGCGCGATCCCGTCGGCGACGCTGCCGCCGGGCGACAGCGGATGACGCCGGCGCGTCTCCTGGTAGCGCGTGAGCAGCGTCTGCTCGTCGGCTTCGAGGAACAGCAGCCTGTAGTCGACGCCCTCGCTCTCGAGCCCGTCGAGGACCGCGACGAGCCCCGCGAAATAGCTGCCCCCGCGCGCGTCGGAGACGACCGCGGCGCGCTCGACCTTCGACCCTTCGTGCATGAAGAGGTCGGCGAGCGACCGGATCATCTCCGGCGGGAGGTTGTCCACGCAGAAGTAGCCCTCGTCCTCGAAGGCCGCCATCGCGGTCGACTTGCCCGCTCCAGAGAACCCTGTGATGACGACGAAGTCGTTCAGCGCGGGATCGTGGTCCGACTGCCCCGATGTGACCTCGAGCCGGCGACCTGCTCGGCGCAGACGGTCCCCGAGCCTGTGCGGCCGGGAGACGCTCATGGCACCATTCTGCCTGTCTCAGCGGATGTCGGTGTGAAGCAGTCGTTGTGCAGGGGCATTCGCGGGCCGCCTCAGTGGCCGGTCTTGTTGAGCTGGAGGTAGAGGTCGCGGGCGACCTTGCCCGGCAGCCCCGGCACCGCCTCGAGCTCCTCGCGCGTGGCGGCGAGGAACGCCTCGGGGGAGCCGAAGTGTCTCAGCAGCGCACGCTTGCGCGCAGGCCCAACGCCGGGCAGCCCGTCGAGCAGCGAGGTCGTCATCGCTCTGTCGCGCCGGATCCGGTGGTGGCCGATCGCGAAGCGATGGGCCTCGTCGCGGATCCGCTGCAGCAGCTGCAGCTCGGGCGTGTCGTGCGGCAGGATGATCGGCACCGAGCGCCCAGGGACGAACACCTCTTCGATTCTCTTCGCCAGCGAGATCACCGTGACGCCGCGGCGGCGGAAGCCTTCCAGCGCCCGCAGGCCGGCCGACAGCTGCCCCTTGCCGCCGTCGATCACGACGACGTTCGGGAGCGCGGCGAAGCTCGCGTCGTAGCCCTCGTCGTGCGGCGAGCGGTCGTGCTGGCGCTCGAACTGGCCGAGGCGGCGCGTCAGCACCTCCTCCATCGAGGCGAAGTCGTCGGGCACGCCCTCGACTCCCTCGCGCAGCGTGAAACGGCGGTAGTCGGACTTCTTCGGCGCGCCGGCCTCGAGCACGACCATCGACGCGACCGTGTGGGTGCCGCCGACGTGGGAGATGTCGAAGCACTCGATCCGCAGCGGCAGCGTGTCGAGGCCGAGCGCTTGCTGGAGCCCTTCGAGCGCGTCGACGCGCTGCTGGCGTCTGCGCTCCGCTCGCAGTCTCTCCTGGTCGACCGCCAGTCTCGCGTTGCGCTCGGCGAGCTCGAGTATGCGGCGCTTGTCGCCGCGCTCGGCGGCGCGCAGCTCGACCGGCCCGCCGCGGCGCTCGGCAAGGGCCGCCGCAATCGCCTCGGTCCTGTCGCCGACCTCTCTCTGAACGATCAGCAGCGGCGGGATCATCAGCGAGCTGCCGTAGTACTGGAGGATGAACGCCTCGGCGACAGCCGCGATGTCGTCGCCGGCCTCGTTCTCGAGGTAGAAGCCCTGACGATCGGAGAGGACGCCATCACGGACCTGGAACACCTGAGCGTTCGCATCGTTGCCCTCGATCGCGATCGCGATCGCGTCGAGCGTCCCGATCGCGGCGTTCGTGACCCGCTGTCGCTCGAGCAGCGAGCGGATCGCTCTGAGGCGGTTGCGCTCGCGCGCGGCGTCCTCGAAGCGCTGCTCGGCTGCCGCGTCTCTCATGTTCGCCTCGATCGCCGCCCCGATCGCGCGGTAGCGGCCCGAGAGGAAGTCGATCACGCCGTCGATCGAGGTGCGGTACTGCTCTCTGGTGACGTAGCCGACGCAGGGCGCCTCGCAGCGCTTGATGTAGTAATCGAGGCACGGCGAGCCGCTACGACGGCCCGGCGTCGGGCCGTCACAGCTGCGGAACATGAAGATCTTGCCCAGCAGGTCGAGCGTCTCGCGCACGCGCTTGGCGTTTGAGTACGGCCCGAAGTAGACGCGCTCGCGGCGATGGCGCTCACGTGTGAAGTAGACGCGCGGATAGTCCTCGTCGAGCGAGATCCCAACGTACGGATACGACTTGTCGTCGCGCAGCCGGATGTTGAAGCGCGGCTTGTACTGCTTGATGAAGTTCTGCTCGGTCAGCAGCGCCTCGGCCTCGGTCCCGACGACGAGCGAGTCGATCCGATCGATCATCGGCAGCAGGTCGCGGCCGGCCTGGGTGCTCGGGTTGCTGAAGTGCGACGCGACCCGCTTCTTGATCGACTTCGCCTTGCCGACGTAGATGACGGTCCCCTTCGCGTTGCGGAAGAGGTAGACGCCGGGCTGGTCGGGCAGTCCCCGCCGTTGCTCGGTCAGCCGCTGCTCACGCTCGGGCGCCGTGTCGACCGTGCTCGCGCCGTTCGCTCCGCCCGCCCAAGAGTCTCCGTTGTTCGCCGCCATCCGTCCCGTCGAGGATAGGGCGCCCCGCCTGACGAGACGCGCCGCCTATCTGACGAGCCGCACTTCGAAGCCGGCGCTGAGGCCGGCCGTGTCGCCCGCGCCTCTCAGCAGCCCGAGGATGCGGGTGACGTACGCCTGCGTCTCAGGGTAGGGAGGGATGCACCCGCACGCGGCGACCGCGCCTGCCCCGGCGTTGTAGGCCGCGAGTGCGAGCGGCACGGTGCCGAGCTGCCGCAACAGGTCGCGCATCATGTGCGCCTGCGCGTCGATCGAGGCGGTTGCGTCGAACGGGTTCGACAGCCCGTACGAGCTGGCGGTTCCCGGCATGAACTGCGCGATCCCCTCGGCACCGGCCGGCGAGACGGCGTTCGGGTCAAAGCCGCTCTCCGCGTAGAGCTGGGCGGCGAGCAGCGCCGCCGACACGCTCCAGCGCTGCGACGCCGCGGCCAGCGCCGGCGCGAACTGCTCGGGCACGAACGACGGCAGACCGCCGCTCTCGCCCCCGTAGCCGACGGAGGTCGAGCCGGCGTTGAGCGTGAAACCGAAATGCCACGGCTCCCACGAGTACCGCTGCGTGAAGTGAAACGCCCCAGCGTGCGCCGCCAGCCACGCGTACGCCCCAGCTGGCCCAAGGTCGAGCTCGGTGCCGAGTCGATGGAGCGACTGGCCGGGCGGTGCGACCCATCTCGGATCGGGGTTGGCCGCGAACAGCTGCGCCTGCTCAGCGCTGCTGCGCCAGCCGCTGGTGACGATGAGCGCGATCCCGTCTCTCGCCGCGGCGCCAGCCATTCGGTCGAAGGCAACAGCGACGTCGGGTCGCATCGGCTTGCCCTGTCGATAGGCAAGCGGTCCGGTGTAGTCACCCGGCCCGGCGCCCAGCGAGGTCGCCGCAGCCGTCGCTGACAGCTCAGCCTCGGCTGCCGCGTCGACCGCGGCCGTTCTGCGCTCGCCGCCGATCGTCACGACCGCCGGATCGCTGACCGTCACGCGAATCCGTGTCGGCGCGAGCGACGTCCCGTCGGGGAAGCTGACCGCGATCCGCTCGGCGCCGTTGTCCTTCGCCGTCTCTAACGCACGCGACCGTGCGTCGGCGAGATAGGCACCGCGGTCGAGATGAGCCGGATTGCGCCGATCGCCAAGCAGAGCGGGAGCGAACAACCGCGGATAGGCGGCCAGCATCGCACGCGCCCCGCCGAGCGCCCCAAGGTCGGCAGCCCGCTGGTTGCTCCCTCTTCTCCCAAGCCCGCCCGCGACCGCCCCGAGCGCCACCGCCGCAACCAGCACCGCCGCCATCGCCACGACAAGCACCAACAGCGCCTGCCCCCGCTCGTCCCCTGCCTTCCGCTTCACGGCCGCCTCCGCGACGGGCCGGGCCTATCAATCGCCTCAGCTGTTGGCCCTCGCGACCTCGCGCGGCGAGCGCCAAGCTCGGCACCCGGACCGGCCGCCTGCACCGTCATCGCGGACGCCGAGGAGTTGAGCTGCGTCACGGCTTGCACTGCCTCAGCCGTCGCGCGCAAGCCCGCACCCGCGGCGGCAGCAGGCAGGCGCACGGGCGCCGGCATGAGCGCGACAGGGCGGGCCAGGCCGGCGAGGCTCGTTCGCGCGAGCTCTGTGATCACGGGCGTCGCGACCTGATCCGAGGCGACCACGACCGCGTCGTGCCAGCCGAGCACGCGGTCGAGCGCGTCGCTGCGCGCGAACGGCATCGCCACCACGGCCGGGACGCCGAGGGCCCGCCCAGCGCCCGCGGTCACAAGGGCAAGGGCAGCGGCGCCGCCGGCCGGGTCGTCCTCGACGCCAGCCACGTCCGCGACCCAGACGACCCGCCCGCCGGCCGCGGCGTCGTAGCCACGCGCGCAGAGCTGCGCGGCGCCGCGCCGCGCCGCCAGCGATCCAAGCTGCGAGCTGACCTCGCGCACGCCCGCGACCGCTGCGACCGCGCAACGCGCGCCTGTCGCCGAAGCCAGCGCCAGCGCGACCGATGCAACCGTCGCGCGAGCGCGACCTGCCGGGCAGAGCACCGCCACCACTGGCGGAGACATGGGCCCTCCGGCCGGGACGCCAGACGGAGCCGCTGGGGAGCCGGCAGCCGCGTTCAGACGAGAATCGACGCTCACCCGGTCGACCCTGTGTCCGCAACGACGGTCGAGCGGAGCCGCTTGCCGAGTCCCGGAAGGAGCGACGGCGGTGTGAGCACGACGCGCACGCGCGTCTTCGTCGTCGTCACCTCCATGCGGTCGCGCGCCCAGCCAGGAAGCGACGCGCGGGCTGCGTCGGCCGCGTCGTCACCGCGCGCGAGCGCGACCGCGCCGGCCTCCGCCGCGTGGTCTGCGAGGTCAGCCGCTGCACCCGCGGCCAGCGCCTGCAGCAGCGCGATGCCGAGCGCGATCACGATCGGCAGCAGAGAGACGAACTCGACGGCCGCCTGCCCCGCCTCTCCACGCAAGAGCGCACGACGCCGCGTCATTGGGCTTCGAAGCGGGCACGCGTCGAGAACGAGGCGACCGTTGCATCGCCGACGACCGCGGGAACGGCGATCGTGAGCTCGATCGCTCCGTCGTCTTCGTGGCGGACTCTGAGGCCACGCTCGAAGCGGCCCGGGAGTGCCGCTCGGGCAGCGCCGAGCGGGTCAGCTCCGAGCGCCTGCGCGCGGGCCGCAGCGCGCGCGGCGCCGCCCGCAAGCCAGACGGCGGCGCCAGCGAGCGCCGCCTGCCACAGCAGCACGAGCACGACGCCGACGAGCGGCAGGATGGCGACGAGCTCGACGGTCGCCTGGCCGTCTTGGGAGCGGGCGCGGGGCATTCCGCCACCCTCCCAACGACCGCTGCCTCAACTCGACATGCGGATGTTGCAACTCTGCGCAGGCCGGCCGGAGAAACCGCCGCGACAACCAGCGCGCCGCCCCGCCCCGCCCCAGCGCGGACCAGACGCGCCGCGCTAACCCGCCCGCCTCAGTACAGCTTCTGCGAGCGGTAGACCCAGTAGACGCCGTAAACGGCAGCGCCGATCAGGGCAAACCAAGCGATCGTGCCGATGCCCGTGTTCCACAGGCGGTCGGTTGCCACAACCGTGATCGTGATGAGGCCGAACGACGCGTACAGCACGAGCCGGTTGCGGTCACCGAGGCTGTAGAGCTCGGTGCGACGCTCCCGGTAGAGGCGCATCGCGAGGTAGGCGATCGAGCCGAGCATGATGACGACCAGTGCTTCGAGGATCGCCTGGCTCGCGTTCCCGCCGCCCGGCAACAGGTCCACCCCCGCGGCAAGCGCGAGGATGATGACGACGTTGCGGACGGCGGTGAGGCTCACGCCCTCTATTGCAGCACACGCTCCCGCAGCGAAGCGGTCGCGTCGTCCAGGTCGAGCGCGTCAACCGAGCTCGACGGGCCGTCGACCGGCTCCGGGGCGAAGCGGTAGCCGACGCCGAAGTGCGTGTGGATGTAGCGCCAGCCCGGCGAGGAGCGCTCGAGCTTCTGGCGCAGCTTGCGCACGAAGACGTCGACCGAGCGGTCGCCATGGGCCATCGCGTAGCCCCACACGCGCTGGTAGATCGCCTCGCGCTCGAGCACCTGGCCGGTGTTGCCGGCAAGCAGGCGGATCAGCTCGAACTCGCGACGCGTGAGGTCGAGGCTGCGCGGGCCGACGAACGCCTGGAACTGGTCCGGGCGTATCGTGATCTCGCCCGCCTCCAGGACCGGCCGCTCGACCGGCGGAGCGGCCAGACGGCCACGACGCACGATCGCCTCGATCCGCGCCACCAGCTCCTCCGGGTGGCACGGCTTGCCGAGCCAGTCGTCGGCGCCGATCCGCAGCGCGCGAACGCGCTGGGCCACGGTCGAGGGGCCGGTGCAAACGATCACCGGCAGCGCCGGAAGCGCCGCGCAGACCTGCTCGAGATACGCCCACCCAGGGGCGCCGAGCACGGCGAGATCGATCACGAGGGCGCCGAGCCGCATGCCGACCAGCTCTTCGACTGGCACCGCGCCTGTCAGCACGCGCTGCTGCCAGCCACGTGCCCGAACACGCTTCTCCACAACCTGCAGGAAACCGCTGTCGCCATCAACGATGGCCAGCCGGAGCGGGGCCGTCCGCGACCCCGGAGCGTGCGACTCGTCTTGGGGGGAAGTCGCACCTGCGGTGTATGCCGTCTTCATGGTGGGCCGAAGTCTAATGGCCGAACACGACGGTCGGTGCGACGCTCCTGTGCGGATAACACGGTGTTCACACCATCCGCACGACTATCCCGCATCGACCGCATTCCGCTCGCTCACGAGCCGGAACGCGATTCGGCCGATACCCCCTGACGGGAACGCCCAAGCGGTGCGCTACGGCAACCCAAAGGGCGTGCCGACAGCGCGTCGTCAGCGGATCGCGACGCGCGAGGCGTCGGAGAACTCGCGAAAGAGCCCGGTCACGACGAAAGCGGTCTGCTCGCCGATGTCGACCGCGTTATCGCCGATCCGCTCAAGGCAGCGCGAGACGAGCGTCATATGCATCGCCCACTCGCGCAGGTCGGGCTCGTCGCCGATCGCGACGGCGCGCGCGAAGATCTCGCGGTTGAGCAGGTTGACGTCGCGGTCGAGCAGCAGGAGCTCCTCGGCGAGCGGGACGGCGCGCGCGCCGAACGCCCGCTGCGCCTGCACGATCTGCGCGCGCACGAGCGTCGCCATCCTCGCGATCAGGTCGAGCAGCGGCCGGTCGATCGTCGGCTCGCGGCCGTCGAGCGGGATCATCTTCGCGATCGTCACGCACTGGTCGCCCATCCGCTCGATATGACGGATCACGTGCAGCAGCGCGGCGACGACGCGCAGGTCGCCAGCGACGGGCGCTTGCAGCGCCAGCAGCGACAGGATCGCCTGGTGGGTCTCCAGGTAGCGGCCGTCGATCCGGTCGTCGTCGGCGACGACGATGCTCGCCAGCTCGACGTCGTGATCGAGCAGCGCTCCGATCGAGCGGTCGAGCGCGACGAGGACCATGTCGAGGCCGCCGAGCGTCTGGTGCTCTATCTGCGCGAGCTGCTCGCGGTATTCCTGGCGCAACCGGACCATGTAGAGCGTCATCTTCGCCTTCCTGTGCTCAGATGCGCGTCAGCAGCTCAGCGCTGACTGTCGCCAGCCGAAGAGGCTCGGGCCGCTGGCCGGGCGCGATCTCCATCAGCAGCGGCGCTTGATGGATACGCAGCAGCGGAGCGAGCACGCGCCACGGCACCGAGCCGCGGCCGGGTGCCATGTGCAAGTCAAGCCGCAGCGGCAAGATGCCGGGCGGCGTCCCGGGCCCGCGGCGGACGCCGAGGTTGTCGTGCACGTGGAAGAGCACGACCGCGTCGGCGACGTGGGCGAGCACGTCGACGAGCGCGACGCCGTCGAGCTGCGAGGTGATGTGCGCGTGCCCGACGTCGAACGCCATCCCGACCGCGGGCGAGCCGATCCGCTTGACGAGGTCGTGGACGAACAGCGGCGCGTGGCTCAGCTCATGACGAGCCGGCGGCACCGGATAGACCGGCGCGAGGTTCTCAAGCGCGATCACGATGCCCGCAGCAGCGGCGCGCTCGGCGAACCGCCGCAGCGAGCGCTCCTCGGCAAGCAGCCGGTCCTCGACGCGGTCGGCGGCGGCGCCAGCGGCGACCGGGAAGCGGCCCGCGTGGTAGACGACGGTGCGCGCGCCGACGGCGACCGCGCAGTCGAGCAGGCCGGCGAAGGCGCGGTCGTGCAGCTCGCTCCCGACGCTCAGCGTGTCGGGCGCGTGCAGGACCAGCGAGAGGCTCGTCGGCGCGAGAACAGCCCGCAGGCAGTCCGCGTGCCGTTCCACACAGACCGGATCGGCGAGCATCTCGACCGGCGGCGTATGGAGCTGGACCCAGCTGTAGCCGCACGCCTCGAGCCGCTTCAGCTCGGGCGCCGTCGGCCACGTCTCGCGCGGCACGTCAAGGCCAAGCCTGCCGCCGAGCAGGTCGTCGCCTTTGGCCCCGTCGAGGTGAGACGGCTGCCGCGTGCGCGCCCGCTGAATCGTGACGTCGCTCATGTCGCGACGGTATGCGTACGCGCGCACGACGATGTGTTACGCGTGTGATGAACTCGTGACCGCCGCGTGAAACCCGCGACCACGCCCCACAGCAGGCGTTTCAACGGTTTTCCGGTGCTCGCGGATCCCGCCGGGCGGTGGCTGAGAGACAAGCTCCTCGCCCACTCAGCCGGCAACGCGCTCGTAGCGGGCGTAGAGCTCTTCGACCGCGCGCTTGGCGGCCGTGTGGCGCTCGCTTGACGAGGCCGATCTCGCGGGGTCGGCCCAGGCGCTGGGGTCGGCCAGCTCTTCTTCGAGCGTGCTCAGCGCCGCCTCTGCCCGCTCGAGCTCGCGCTCGATCTTCTGCGCCTCGCGCTGGGCGTTCTTGGAGCGGGCCGGCTGCGCAGCGGAGGCGCCGTTGCTGCCGTCGGCCTTGGCGCCCGCCTTCTTGCCGGCGCCGTTGCCGCCGCCGTTGGAGCCGCCTGCGCCCTTCGCCGCAGCCGCCCCCTTCGCGGCAGCTTTGCCGCCGCTCGCTCTCGCGGCGGCCTCCTGCGCTCTGCGCTCCTCGCGCACCCGCAGGTAGTCGGCCCAGCCGCCCTCGTAGCTGTTGAGTCTGCCGTCCTCGATCGCGATCGTGCGCGAGCCGACCGCGTCGAGCAGCGCACGATCGTGGGAGACAAGCAGCAGCGAGCCGTCGAACTGCTCCAGCGCGTCCTCAAGCGCCTCGCGGCTCTCGACGTCGAGGTGGTTGGTCGGCTCGTCGAGGATCAGGACGTTGGCGCCTGAGGTGACGAGGATCGCGAGCGACAGCCGTTGGCGCTCGCCGCCTGAGAGGCCGTTGATCGGCTTTTGCGCCTCCTCGCCGGAGAAGAGGAAGCGGCCGAGCAGGGCGCGCGCCTTGTTCGGCGTCAGGCCCGTGGCGCGCTGCGCGGCGTCAAGCACGCTGCCGGTCTCCCCGAGGTTCTCGGCGTGCTGGGAGAGGTAGCCCAGTCTGATGTTGTGCCCAGTGCGAAGCTTGCCGGCGGGCAGTGGGCGCTGGCCGGCGAGCGTGTCGATCAGCGTCGTCTTGCCGGTCCCGTTGGGGCCGACGAGCGCGACGTGCTCGCCGCGCTCAAGCCACAGCTCGGCGTGCTCCAGCAGCGTCTTGCCGGGGACCTCGATGCGTCCGTCCTCGAGCTCGAAGATCACGCGCCCGGTGCGCTCCGATCTCTGGAACTGGAACGACAGGCCCTCTCTGTCGCGCGGGTCGCGCTCGATCCGCTCGATTCTCTCCAACCGCTTTACGCGCGACTGCGCCTGTCTCGCCTTCGTCGCCTTCGCGCGGAAGCGCTCGACGAACTTCTCCAAGCGGTCGATCTCGGCCTGCTGCTTGTCGATCGCGCGGCCGAGTGCGAGCTCGCGCGCCGCCTGCTCCTGGCGCCACTTGTGCCACGGGCCGGCGAAGAAGCGCGAGCGGCCGGCCTCCAGCTCCAGCACCGCGGTGCCGACCGACTCCAGGAACCAGCGGTCGTGCGCGACGAGCACGACGGCCGCGTCCATCGTCACGAGGTACTGCTCCAGCCACTCGAGCGAGGCGATGTCGAGGTGGTTGGTCGGCTCGTCGAGCAGCAGCAGGTCGGGCGCGCCGGCGAGGGCGCGCGCAAGCGAGCCGCGCGTCAGCTGGCCGCCGGAGAAGGTCGACAGGCTGCGGTCGAGGTCGTCGTCCTTGAAGCCGAGGCCGTGCAGCATCGACTGGGCGTTGTCGCGCCAGCGATAGCCGCCGAAGTGCTCAAGGCGGGCCTGCGCTCGCGCATAGGCGTTGAGCGTCGGCTCCTCGTAGTCGCCGTCGGCCATCCGCTGCTCCAGCGCCGCCAGCTCCTCCTCGACCGCGACGATCTCTCTCGCGCCCGACAGCACGTAGTCGCGCAGCGTCAAGTCCTGCTCGCGCGGCGGGCGCTGGTCGTGCAGGGCGATCTTCACGCCCTTCTGGTAGCTCAGCTCGCCGACGTCGATCGATGCCTGGCCGGCGATCATCCGCAGCAAGGTCGTCTTGCCGGCGCCGTTGCGACCCGAAAGCGTCATACGGTCTCGGCGCTCGAGCTTGAACGAGATGCCGCGCATGAGCGGCGAGCCGGCAACGTCCTTGCCAATATCGGATGCGATTACGACAGCCATGGTCAGATCCATGGTAGGAGCGCGACAGCTTGCGCGCGGCGCGGGGCCGGCGGTGCGCCTGGGGCAGCCCATCCGTTATCGTTCGCGCCCTCATGCGCCGTAAGACCACACGCCTGATCACAACGCTCGTCGCGACGGGCGCCGTCCTGTTGCTGGCCGCCCCGTCGGCGTTCGCGTCGATAGACCACGGCGGCGTCTCCGGCCAGGGCCTCTACGGCCCGACCAACGACAGAGTCGTCACCAACGCCGGCTTCATGGTGATCGCCTTCTTCCCGCTGCTGATCTTCGTGCTCAGCATGCTGCAGTGGCGGCTGGACAAGCGCAGAGACGCGCGGACGGCCGCCGCGAAGGCGCGCACGGAGAACGCCGACTGGAGAGGCGGCTGGTAACAGCCTCCCGCGGCCTCGGCCGCGCTTCATAGCAGGACCGAACGCCTCGGCCCAGCCGGGGCGTTTCTCGTTCTGCTTCCGCATCCTCCCCCAGCCGGCAGTGGCGCGTATAGGGTTGGCGAAGACCGTGGGAGGAGTCGAATGACCTATTTCGTGACCGGCGCGACCGGCTTCATCGGACGCCACCTCGTCGAGCGCCTGCTCGAGCGCGAGGGCGACGTCTACGTGCTTGTGCGGGAGGGCTCGATCGAGCGGCTCGCCGAGCTGACCGCGCGCTGGGGCGCCGACGGCCGCGTGCGGCCGGTCGTCGGGGACCTCTCGCTGCCGCGGCTCGGCCTCTCCGACGCGCAGGTCGCCGAGCTGCGCGGCAACGTCGACCACTTCTTCCACCTCGCCGCGGTCTATGACATGACCGCCGACGAGGAGCGCAACCGCGTCGCGAACGTCGAGGGGACGCGCAATGCCGTTGAGCTCGCCAACGCGCTCGACGCCGGCCTCCTCCACCACGTCTCCTCGATCGCCGCGGCCGGCCGCTACAAGGGGCTCTTCCGCGAGGACATGTTCGACGAGGGGCAGAAGCTCGACCACCCCTATCACCGCAGCAAGTTCGAGTCCGAGCGGATAGCGCGGACGCAGAGCACCGTGCCGTGGCGCGTCTACCGGCCGGCGGTCGTCGTCGGCGACTCGCGCACCGGCGAGATGGACAAGATCGACGGCCCCTACTACTTCTTCAAGGCGATCCAGAAGCTGCGCAGCCTGCTGCCGCAGTGGTTCCCGCTCGTCGGGCCCGAGCTCGGCTACACGAACATCGTGCCGGTCGACTACGTCGCCGCCGCGCTCGACCACATAGGCCACCAGCCTGGTCTCGACGGCCAGGCGTTCCATCTCGCCGCGCCGCGCGCGATGCGCTCGGGCGAGGTGATCAACGAGTTCGCCGCCGCCGCGCACGCGCCGCAGCTCGCCGTCCGGATCGACCGCCGGCTGACGCAGGCGCTGCCGAAGGGCACGATCTCGATACTGATGAAGCTTCCCGCCGCGCGCGGCGTGCGCAGAAGCTTCCTCGCCGACTACGGGATCCCGGACGAGATCATCGACCACATCGCGCTGACCGCCCAGCTCGACACGCGCGACACCGAGCGGGCGCTGGCCGGCAGCGGGATCGCGGTCCCGGAGCTGTCGACCTACGCGGCAAGGCTGTGGGACTACTGGGAGCGCAACCTCGACCCGGACCTCTACAGAGACACCTCGTTCGAGGGCGCCGTCAACGGCAAGACGGTGATCATCACCGGCGCCTCCAGCGGCATCGGACGCGCCGCCGCGCTGAAGATCGCGCGAGCTGGAGGGATCCCGCTGCTCGTTGCGCGCGGCGCCGACAAGCTCGAGGAGACGAAGCGCGAGATCGAGGCGCTCGGCGGCGCCGCGCACGTCTACGCCGCTGACCTCACCGACACTGCCGCGATCGAGCAGCTGACCGAGCGGATCTTCGCCGACCACCCAGCCGTCGACATGCTCGTCAACAACGCCGGCCGCTCGATCCGCCGCTCGATCGCGCTCAGCTACGACCGCTTCCACGACTTCGAGCGCACGATCCAGCTCAACTACCTCGGCACGGTCAAGCTGATCATCCAGCTGCTGCCGCACATGCGCGAGCGCGGCAGCGGCCACATCGTCAACGTCTCCTCGATCGGCGTGCAGACAAACCCGCCGCGCTTCTCGGCGTACGTCGCCTCAAAGGCGGCGCTCGACGCCTTCACGCGCGTCGTCGGGACCGAGACGATCGGCGACGGCGTCACGTTCACAACGATCCACATGCCGCTCGTGCGGACGCCGATGATCGCGCCGACGAGAATCTACGACTCGTTCCCGACGATCTCCTCCGACGAGGCCGCCGACCTGATCTGCGAGGCGATCCGCTCCAAGCCCAAGCAGATCAACACGCGGCTGGGGACGTTCGGCGAGATCGCCTACGCGCTCGCGCCGAAGGCAGTCGACCAGATACTGCACATGGCCTACAAGGTCTTCCCCGACTCGGCGGCCGCGAGAGGGGCGATCGACCCGGGCGAGCACGCCTCGACTGAGCAGGTCGCGATCGCCCACCTCATGCGGGGCGTTCACTGGTAGGCCCTTTGCAGGGAGTTGTCGGCGCCAGCCGATGGCTCAGATTCTGAAAACCTGGACGAGCCGTCTCTCGTGCTCGGCGTCGATCCGCGCGATCACCTCGACGTGCTCTTCCAGGCCTGAGCCCCTCAGCTTCGTCGCGAGCAGCTCGTCGACTTGGAAGATGCCGGCGCTGTTGGACATCTCGATCTCGACGCGGACGGCGCGCTCCTCGCCGGGGACGATTCTGACCTCTTCGATCGCGTACGCCGACAGCGAGTGGATGTTCTGATGGCCGCCCTCGAACGGGACGCGCGAGCGGCCCCGGGCCATGTCGAGCGCGTCGGCGACGCGGACGATCCCGGCCTCGATCGTGAACGGGTGGCCGCGGCGCCGGTGGCCGATGATCGCGTGCAGCGTCTCGGCGACGACGATCGAGCGCTCCGGCTCCTCGTAGACGTCGGCCAGCAGCGACGGCAGCTTGCCGGAGGTGAGGAAGAGGCTGTACTCCTCGTGGTCGGCGCGGTGGACCGTCATGCCGGTGTCATGGAAGAGCGCGCCGGCCGCGATCACGACCTCAGCGTCTCTGAGGCTCATGCCGTAGTCGGCGACCATGCCCGGGACGACGCCGCGGCGGAACAGCAGACGCGCGAGCCGCAGCGCGACGTTGACGACGATCTGGATGTGGATCCACGAGTGGTCCGACATCCCCAGCCGGCGCGTCGCGTTGACCGCCGAGACGTGCCACCACGCCTTCACCTGGTCGTCGGCGTTGACGTTGGCGATCAGCCGCTCGAGCTTGCGGTTGCCGCGCGTCGGCACGCGGATGCGCACGTCCGCGATCGCCTCCCGCGGCGAGCGTTCCGACGGGTCGACTTGCGGGTGCGGGACGATCTCGCCGTCGTCGGGGATCTCTCTGCTCATGAGCGTGCGGCGTTCGCGGAGCGCATTGCAGCGCAGGCTAGCGGGGCGGGCGCCGCGGCCTACGCTGCGCGGCAGTCGTCGCGCGTCAGGAAGGGCAGCCCGGGCAGCCGCGTCTGGGCGCTCACGAGCCGCATGTTCTTGGCCGTGCGCTGGAAGGAGCCGCCGACCTTGACGCCCAGCCCGAGCGAGCCGCCGAACTGCTTGGCGTTGTTGTCGAGCGTGTAGACCCGCAGGTCGATCTGGGCCCGCTGCCCGAGCTGGTCGCCGAGCGCGGCGACCCGCCCAGGCAGCTCGAGCGGCTTGCGCTCGACGATCGCGTCGAGCACGTCGCCCGCGACGGCTTTGAGCGATGGGTCGGTCAGGTCCAGCGTCGCCTCGGCCTCGACGAAGCCGCCGCCAGCGAGGCGGCCCGCGCCGTTCCCTGAGGCGCTTCTGCTGCTCGTCGTCCCTCTGACGGTCGCCCGCCCAGACGCCTCGCCCGCGAGGTCGACGCTGAGCCGCAACGGTCTGCCGTCCTTCCCGATCGTGTACGACAGGACGCCGGTCGCGCCAGCGGCGCCTGTCAGCTCAGGCAGCGGCAGTCTGAGCTTCGCGGTCAGCCCAGCGCTCAGCTTCAGGTACCACGTCGTATCGCCCTCGCGCGTCTCGCGACGTCCAAGCAGCGCGGACGCGTTGCCGTCGACGTGCTCGCCAAACGCGGCACTCAGCGTCCCGACGAGCCCGCCCTCGCTGTTCGTCGCGTCGGGCTCGGGCAGCTCCGCATGCGGCCGCCAGCCGATCGCGTCGCAGAGAATCGAGCAGCGCGAGCGGACCTCGTCGACCAGCTTGCCGGTCATCGTCGCCTTGTCGCCGTATCTGTCGACGAACTTCTGCGCCTCGGCCTCGTTGGGGAAGTTCCACGAGCGGCCGTTGCCCCAAGTCACCGACGCTCCAGCGGTCGCCTCGGCGCCGAATGCATGGCCGAGCGCGACCTTCCCGCCGACGCCCCATTCGACCCCGAGCGCGCTGCCGTCGGCGAGCGTGACCGTGACCGTGCCGTCGGAGTTGCGCACCTCGCTCAAGGTGCCGCTGGAGCCGATCTTGACCGAGGCGATCGTCTCGCTCAACTCGTCCTCTCTGCTTTCGCGCTCGACCGGGCACGGTCTCAGCTCGTCGCGCGCCGGGATCGGTCTCGGGCATGGGCCAGGCGCGACGACGCAGATGCCGCGGCGCATCCCGTCGAGCACCTGGCTGCCGATCCCACCCTCCGTCAGGCCGACGAGCGCAACGAACACGACGGCGACGATCGCCAGGAGCGCGACGTACTCGTTCGCCGCTTGTCCCTCCTCCCCACGTCTGCGCATCGGGCGAGCATCGCTGACGCGACCGGGCTAGACGACGCCGTGCGCGACGATTGGAACGGCCGCTGCGCGAAGGCGTGGGGATCAGCGCTGGCGCGCCGCCAGCTCCAGCACGACGCCCTCGCGCAGGCCGCCGTTGGCGACCGTCAGCGGGCCGACGCGGGCGGCGATCGCGGCGAGCACGAGGATGCCAGCCGGCAGCAGGTGGACGCGCACGACGTCGAGCTGATGGACGGCGGCGAGCTGGGAGGCCGGCACAGCAGCGAGCGCTGTCACCGCCGCGCCGAGCCGCTCGGCATCGAGCTGCGGACCGACCAGCCGGCGGAGCGAGGTCGCGCTGCCGCCGACCGCGACGGCGCGCGATGCGGGCGGCACGTCGATCCCCGCCAGCGCGGCCTCGACCTTGTCGCGCACAGCGGCGAGCTCGGCCAGCGAGGGCGGGTCGCTGCGCAGATGCGCGTCGGCGAGGTCGCCGGAGCCCAGCGGAAGCGAGCGCGACCACGTCACGCCGACGGCGCGCGTCCCGACGACCAGCTCGCTCGACCCGCCGCCGACGTCGGCGACCGCAATCGGCGCATCCGGTGCGACGTCTCTGAGCGTCGCCGTCGCGCCCGCGAATGCCAGCCGCGCCTCCTCCTCGGGCCCGACGAGGTCGACCGGCACCCCGGCGGCGTCGCGCAGCGCGGCGCAGACGCGCGCTCCGCCGGCGACCCGTCGCAGCGCCGCCGTTGCGACAACGCGCAGCGCCTGGGCCTCGGCCTCTCGCGCTGCCTGTGACTGTGCGGCGACGACCGCCGCGAGCGCGGCGACTGCCGCGTCAGGAAGCTTCTCGCCAGGCCGCGCGACGCGCCCCAGCCGCGTGAACGCGCGCAACTCGAGCAGCGGCCGAGCTACCCCGCTCGCGCACTCGGCGACGAGCAGGCGGGTCGTGTTAGACCCGATGTCGATGCATGCGCAGCGCATCTCTCCCCGAGGCTATCCGGAGCGCCCGATGTGACCGCACACTGCCGAGAGGGCCTTTTGAGGCATCATGGGGATTCGTGAACAGCAGTGACTTGGCGATCGAAGTCCGCGGACTGCGCAAGAGCTACGGCGATTACGAGGCAGTCCGAGGACTCGACTTCTCGGTGCGTCGCGGCGAAGTCTTCGGCCTGCTCGGCCCCAACGGCGCGGGCAAGACAACGACTGTAGAGATCCTCGAGGGCTACCGGGAGCGCACTGCTGGCGAGGTGACCGTGCTCGGGCATGACCCGCAGCTGCGCGCGCGGGACCTGCGCGAGCGCGTCGGCATCGTGCTGCAGACCAGCGGCATCTACCGGCACGTGAAGGTCGGCGAGGTGCTGCGTCACTTCGCGGCGCTCTACCCGGACCCGCGTGACGTCGACGAGGTGATCGAGGTCGCCGGGCTGCGCGGCAAAGAGGAGGCGCGCACGCGCACGCTGTCAGGCGGCCAGCTGCGCCGCCTGGACTTCGCGCTCGCGCTCGTCGGCGACCCCGAGCTGATCTTCCTCGACGAGCCGACGACCGGCTTCGACCCGGCTGCGCGGCGCAGCGCCTGGGACACGATCCGCTCGCTGAAGGCGCTCGGCAAGACGATCCTGCTGACGACGCACTACCTCGAGGAGGCGCAGTCGCTCGCCGACCGCGTCGCGATCATCAAGGACGGGCGAATCCTCGTCGAGGGCGCGCCGAGCGACCTCGGCGTCGGCAGCGGCGCAGTCAGATACCGCGTCTCGTGGCGAAACGGCAGCGGCCTGCTCAACCAGCAGGAGACCGACGACCCGACGACCTTCCTGCACGAGCTGACGGCCGCCGCGCTCGCGCGCGGCGAGAAGCTTGACGCGCTGAGCGTCTCACGGCCGACGCTCGAAGACGTCTACCTGGAGCTGACCGCCTGATGGAAGCAGCGACGCAGCCGAGCTTCGCGGCGATGACGTGGCGGCAGTACCGCCTCGAGCGGCGCATGTTCTGGCGCAACCCGAGCGCCGCCTTCTTCAACTTCATGCTGCCGCTCGTGCTGCTGGCGCTGTTCGGCGCGGTCTTCAGCGACAACCAGCACGACCTGAACGTGATCGTCCCCGGCATTGCCGGAATGAGCGTCGTCTCGACGACCTTCAGCGCGCTCGCCTACAACATGACCGCGATGCGCGAGCTGGGCGTGCTGAAGCGGATGCGCGGCACGCCGATGCCCAGCAGCTCGTTCCTGCTCGGCATCGGCGCTCACGCAGTGACGAACACCGTCGTCCAGATGGTCCTGATCATCGGCGCCGGCCACCTCGTCTTCGGCGTCCCGTGGCCGCCGGAGCCCGGCGAGCTCGTGCTGTTCGTCGTGCTCGGCGTCGTCTGCTTCGCCTCGCTCGGCGTCGCGCTCTCGCACGCGATCCCCAACAACGAGTCGGCGCCGGCCTACGTCAACGCGATCTTCCTGCCGCTGATCATCATCTCCGGCGTCTTCTATGACGCCAGCGACGTGCCGTCGTTCCTCAAGGGCATCGCCGAAGCGCTGCCGCTGACGCACCTGATCGACGGGCTTTCCGCCGCGATGGTGACTGGCGCGGGGCTCGGGGACCAGCTGTCCGCGATCGGCGTGATCGTCGCCTGGACGATATTCGGCGTCTTCTTCGCGATCCGCGGCTTCAGCTGGGAAGCACGCCGCACCTGAGCGCATCTCCTCCGGAAATCGGGCGGAACCGCACGAGTTTCCGCGTTTTTCCGACGCGGTCGTGCCGATCTTCACAATTCCGCCGTTCAGCCTGGTTCGATGTGCGCGCATACGCGCACACCTGGGACAGGAGGATGTTCAAATGGCGTACCCCGTTGCTTTTCAGTCTGACCACGTCGAGCGGCAGAGCCGGCTTACGACGTTCTTCCGGCTGATCGTCGCGATCCCGTGGTTCATCGTCGCGTACTTCTGGGAGCTCGTCGGCTTCGTCGGCGTCGTGATCGCATGGTTCGCGGTCGTCATCACCGGGCGTTATCCAGCGTTCGCGTACGAGTGGGTCTCGATGGCGTTGCGCTACCGCACGCGCATCCTTGGGTGGTCCTACTTGATGACGGACGCATGGCCGCCGTTCGACGGCGGTGAGCACCCCGAGTACCCGATCCGGCTCGTGATCCCGCAGCCGTTGGAGCCCTACAGCCGCTGGAAGGCGCTGCTGCGCCTGATACTCGCGATCCCGGTCTACATCATGGCCTGGCTGTTCGGCATCCTCGCCGAGATCGTCGCGATCATCTCGTGGGTCGTGATCGTGATCACGGGCAAACTGCCCACCGGGCTGTTCGACGTGCAGAGGTTGGCGATGGCGTACACCGCCCTCGCGGGCGTGTACGTCTCGCTGATTACCGAGACCTACCCGCCGATCTCGCCGGAGGACGACGGCGCGGTGGCAGTGCCGGCCTCCCCGCCCCCGCCGTACGGCGGCTGAACCGCCTCGGCCTTAGCCGACGACGAACGCCGGCGGCGGCGCCCCGTGCAGCTCGACGGAGACCGCCGCTAGGCGTGATCTGTCGTACTCCTCTCGCAGGAGGCTGAACAGCAGGACGTCGTGGACGCCGTCGCCGTGACGGTGCCAGCGGCGCAGCAGTCCCTCGCGGACGAAGCCGATCCGCTCGAGCGCCGCCTGTGAGCGGCCGTTGCCGACGTCGGCGTACGCGCCGAGCCGCTCGAGCCCGAGCCCCTTGAAGGCGAGGTGGGCGATCAGCGCTTTGCTCTCTGCGTTGGCGCCGGTGCCCCACCAGCTGCGGCCGAACCACGTGCCGACGACGGCCCGGCGGTCGCGCAACGACAGCTCCGAGAGCCCAGTGACGCCGATCGGGCCGGCCTCATGGTCGACGATCAGCAGGTCGAGCTGCTGGCCGCGCTCACGTTCACCGGGCAGGCGCTCGACGTACGCGCGTGGCTCCTCGACGCTCGCGTACGGCCCCCACGAGAAGAAGCGCGTGACCTCCGGGTCGCTCGCCAGGGCGAACAGCGCGGGCACGTCGGCGTCGGTCGCGAAGCGCAACGTGAGTGTCGGTCCGACAAGCTCCATCGGCGCGCGATGGTATGGCATCGTGGCACCGTGTCTGAGGTGCGCATCAGCCGATCACTAGACTGCGCCGCCGTGAAAGACGCTGCAGCAAAGCTGCGCAAGCGGTTGGGAATCCGACCGGCACCGTCAGCCGGCAGGTTTGGCGAAGCGCGCCAGCGCTCATACGGGGTGTGACGTGAGCGACGGTGCGAGCACTTCTACGCCCCCCGGCAGCACGCCCGAGCCCGCGCGCAGACCCGACGTGCCCGGCACCGCAGACGTCCGCTTCCGGCTGCGAGCGGTGCCCGCCAACGTCGCGCTCGTGCGTCAGGCGCTTGCTGGCCTCGCCGACAACCTCGGCGTCGATCCCGCGCGGGCGGCCGACATGAAGATCGCGATCACCGAGGCATGCACGAACGCGGTCGTCCACGCCTACGCCGACCATGACGGCCCGCTCGAGGTGACGATGCGCGTCGAGCACGAGCGGCTCGTGCTGGCCGTGCGCGACTGCGGCCCGGGCCTGCGCCCGCTGCCCTCCGACAGCGACGGCCCGCCGCTCGGCTTCGGGCTGGCGCTGATCGCGTCGCTGTCGGACGAGTTCGGGATCGCCGGCAGCCGCCGCGGCACCGAGGTCCGGATCGCCTTCGACCTCGACGCCGCGGCCGACGCGCCGCCGCTCGTCGTCCAGCTCGCGCATGAGGTGCTGCCCGTCCACCACGAGGTCTCGCTCGTGCTCGCGGCCGGCAACCACGCCTCCGCGGTGCTCGGCCGCGTCGTCTCGCTCGTCGCCGCGCGCGCCGACTTCTCGATCGACCGGCTGTCCGACGCGCAGATCGTCAGCGACGCGATCGCCGGCGCCGCGGGCAGCCATGCGATCGATCGCAGCGGCGACGTGCGCGTCGCGATCGATGAGCACGACGAGGGCTTCGACCTGATCGTCGGCCCGCTCGCCGACGGCGGCGCTCAGCAGCTCGTGCGCGACACAGAGCTGCCGGGCCTCGGCTGCCTGCTCGAGCGTCTCGCGGACGAGCTGACCGTCGAGCCCGCGCTCGACGGCGGCGAGCAGCTGCGAGCGCGGCTCGGCACACGCGCGTAGCCGCGATGTCGATCGGAAGAGGTTTTGTGCGGGTCCTCGAGGAGGACCCCGAGCTGGCAACGGCGCTTGATCGCGAGAGCGTCGATCTCGCCACCCATCACGCGGTCGCCCCGGTCGAGGATGTCGCCCCCGGGGTCTGGGAGCCTGAGCGCCCGAGCGACGCCGACAGCCAGCTCGGGCTGCTCGTGCTCGATGGCGTCTTGATGCGCGACGTCGCCTTCACGCGCGCCGCCTGCACCGAGCTCGTCGGGCGCGGCGACCTGCTGCGGCCGTGGGACTGGGACCGCGAGGTGATGACCGTCAGGCCGCGCGTGGTCTGGACGGCGCTCTCGCCGGTTCGGCTCGCGGTGCTCGACCGCCGCGCCACCGCGGTCCTTGGCCGCTGGCCCGAGCTCGTCAGCGCGCTCGCGGCGCGCGCGATCCGGCGCTCGATGGAGCTGGCGACGACGCAGGCGACAAGCCACCTGACGCGCGTCGACGCACGCCTGGAGCTGCTCTTCTGGGGCCTCGCGGACCGCTGGGGCCGCGTCGGGCCCGACGGCGTCGTGCTGGAGCTGCCGCTGACCCATCAGGTGCTCGGCAGACTGGTCGGAGCGCAGCGGCCGTCGGTGACGACCGCGCTCTCCGACCTCGCCCGCCGCAACATGATCGAGCGGCGCGACGACGGCGCCTGGATACTGCTCGGCGAGCCGCCGGCCGTCGGCGGCTGAGCCGCCGCAGGCGCGCCGTCTGACCGCCGCACCAGCGGCGGTCAGCCGCAGGCGGGGCTTACCCGCAGACCGGCCACGGCGTCGTGCCGCGCGCCGCGTACAGCTTAAGCGCGCGGCGGTCCTGCTCAGCCTCCGACGCGCGCGCCGGGTCGCCGGCCGGGCCGTATGCCGCCCACGTCGAGCGATCGAACTGGTACTTGCCGCGGTAGGTGCCGTCGGGCGAGACCGCGCGCGGGTTGCCGCCCGACTCGCATTGCGCGATCGCTTGCAGCGCCGCTGGCACGCGCACGCCGCTGGTGCCCCCTCCAGCACCGACTGACTGGGCCTCCGCCGTCGCGAGGCTGATGCCGAGCGCGCTGGCCGTCTGCGGGCCGACGACGCCGTCGACGGTGAGGCCGTGGCCGCGCTGGTAGGAGCGGACCGCGTGGGCCGTCTGCGGGCCGAAGGCGCCGTCGGCGGTGACGTGGAGCTTCTGCTGCAGGACGATGACCGTGGGGCCGCTGCTGCCCTGCTTGAGCACGGTTCCGGTCTCACCGCCGGTCGAGGCGGCGAGCGCGCCGCCAGTGCCGATCGTCAGCGCCGCGACGGCGACAAGCACGGCGCTGCGCGAGCCGCGGCGCCGGCGCCGGCGGCGCAGCGCGAGCAGGCGGCGGGTGTGAGAGCGCTCGCGTGAGCGCTCCCAGCGCCCGGGAAGGGCAAGGTCGTCTTCGGCTTCGGCGTCACGACAGGGCGCGGACATGTGTCCTCCAGTGCTCTCTTTCGCGGCCTACGAGGTCAGCTGACGGGCTCGCGCTGAAAGAGTGCGCTACGCCTCCAGAGCCCTCTGATCGCAGAGTGGCTGGTGGCGATTCGCCCCGTGGTCCGGATACATCCGGACCGAGTGGGTCCCCCGCTCCCCACCGTTCATGACGGTGGAGACTCGGCAGTTATGCGTCTGTCTGGCCGGACAGGATCGCAGATCTTCGGGCTGCGCGTCAGCGGCGGGCGATCTGGGCACACCCGCGCGGGCGGTGGCAAACGGTCGCCGAACGACCGTCCGACAGCCCAGGCAAGGCTCTAGAGTGACGGGATGACGACCGCCGCCGCCACCAACCAGGAGCCCGCGGACGACGAGGTCGCGGGCGTCGCCTGGGACCTCGACCCCCTCGTCGACGGGCAGGGCGAGGAGGGCGTTCGCGCGCTGCTCGCCAGATCTGCCGAGCGCGCCGACGCCTTCGCCGCGTCATACGCGGGCAGACTCGCCGAGATCGACGCCGCCGGCCTGCGCACCGCGATGCTGGAGCTTGCCGAGCTGCACGACCTGATCGGCCGCGCCGGCTCGTTCGCCTCGCTGCGCTTCGCCGTCGACACCGCCGACGAGCAGATCGGCGCGTTGCTCCAGCATGTCCAGGAGCAGGCGACGGCGATCCAGACAAGACTGCTGTTCTTCGAGCTCGAGTGGGCCGAGCTCGACGACGAGCGCGCCGAGCAGCTGCTCGCGGGCGACGACAACGCCTTCTTCGCGCACTACCTCCGCACCGAGCGGCGCTACCGCCCGTACTTGCTGAGCGAGCCCGAGGAGCGGATCCTCGCCGAGAAGGGCGTCAGCGGCTCCAGCGCATGGACGCGGCTGTTCGCTGAGCTGATGTCGGCCGTGCGCGTCGAGCTGCCCTCGGCGCCCGAGCCGGTCTCGCTCGAGCAGGCGCTCGCCCAGCTGTCAGGCCCCAAGCGCGAGGAGCGCCGCGAGGCGGCCGAGGCAGTCACCGACGCGCTCGCGCCGGGGCTGCGCACGCGCGCCTTCATCTTCAACACGCTGTTGCACGACAAGTCGGTCGACGACCGCCTGCGCAGCTACCCGAACTGGCTGACCGCGCGCAACCTCGCCAACGAGGCGAGCGACGAGTCGGTTCAGGCGCTCGTGACCGCGGTCCGCAACCGCTTCGACGTGCCGCAGCGCTGGTACCGCCTGAAGGCGAAGCTGATCGGCGTCGACAAGCTCGCCGACTACGACCGGGCGGCGACCGTCACCGACGAGGACGAGCGCTTCGCCTGGCGCGAGGCGCGCGAGCTCGTGCTCGACGCCTACGACGCCTTCACGCCCGACCTCGGCTCGCTCGCGCGGCGCTTCTTCGACGAGCGCTGGATCGACGCGCCGGTGCGGCCGGGCAAGCGGGGCGGCGCCTTCTGCTCCTACACCGTGCCCTCGGCTCACCCGTACGTGCTGCTCAACTACACCGCCCGCCGCCGCGACGTGCTGACGCTCGCGCACGAGCTCGGCCACGGCGTTCACGCCGCGCTCGCCGCCCCTCAGGGCGTCTTCCACCAAGGCACCCCGCTGACGCTCGCCGAGACCGCGTCGGTCTTCGGCGAGACGCTCGTCTTCGGCCGGCTGCTGGACGCCGCGTCGACGCCCGCGTCGCGCCTCTCGCTGCTGTCGGACTCGATCGAAGGCGCGATCGCGACCGTCTTCCGCCAGACCGCGATGCACGTCTTCGAGCAGGAGATCCACACCGCGCGCCGTGAGCAGGGCGAGCTGGGCGTCGACCGCTTCGGCGAGCTGTGGGCGAAGACGCAGGAGGAGCTGTTCGGCGACGCGGTCGAGGTGACCGAGGGCTACCGCACGTGGTGGTCGTACATCCCCCACTTCATCAACACGCCGGGCTACGTCTACGCGTACGCCTACGGGCAGCTGCTGGCACTGTCGGTCTACCGCCGTTACGAGCAGGAGGGCGCGAGCTTCGTTCCCGACTACCTGCGGATGCTGTCGGCCGGCGGCTCGATGGCGCCCGAAGACCTCGGCAGACTGGTCGGCCTCGACCTCACCGACCCTGGCTTCTGGGACGCCGGCCTCGCGCTCGTCGAGGAACAGCTGGAGCAGGCCGAGCAGGCCGCCGTCGAGGCCGGGCGCGCGTAGCGCTCGCCGCTTAGCCGGCCGTTGTCACGTCGCGGAAGGAGCGCTGCACCAGCAGCGCTCCCGCCGCGGCGGCACTCGCCGGCGGCACGCTCGTCGCGGGCGTGCTCGCACAGCCGAGCTGGAACCAGTCGTCGGGGCTGTGCCACCACTCGCCGGTCCCGAGGCCGGCCCACATCGGGCTGTCGACGCAGTCGCGCACGTGGCCGTTGCCGGCGAAGTGGCCGAGCTCATGAAGGATCACCGTCTGTAGGTCGACGGTTTCGCCCGTCGGCAGGCCGGGGCCGGCATTCCACGGGACGGCCATCGCGAAGCTCGTGTCGCGCTCGAGGATGCGCGTGGCGACGAGCCGTCTCACGCCGCCGGCCTCGCGGTAGTAGCGGATCCCGCGCAGGCGCGTGACGCCGAGCGCGATGCTCGGCACGTCGCGCGAGAAGCCGATCGAGTCGATCCCGTCGCCCGAGCGCGGCGGGCCGGCGAGCGTCCCGGCGTAGCGCAGCCCCCAGCGCCGGGCGCTGACGCGGACGAGCAGCGTGAAGCGCTTGCGCCCGACGTCGCTCGGGACGAGTGCCGTGCTGAGGCGGTAGGGCTGCGAGCGGCGGACGCCGACCGAGCGCGGGATCGACGCCCGCGGCACGTCTGGCCCGAGCCGTGTCGAGCCGGGCTGCGGAACCGTGTAGTCGGCCTCCGCGACGAACACGTCCCCGCCGGCAGTCCGCGCGTAAAGGCAAGCGCGCTTGGGGCCCGCGTATGCCGACGGCTGCTCCTGCCACGTCGGCGACAGCGACTGCGGCGACTGACCCGACGTCCGGTCCAACGGATCGCCGACCCAGCTCGCGGAGGTGACCGCCGGCTGACATTGCTGGGCCGCCGCGACGGTCGTGAGGACCGGCGTCCAGTCGCATGGCGTCGCCGGGTCGCACTGCGGCGTCACGGCCGCCTGCGCGGTGACGGTGATCGGCTCGGCTGGGACGGTCGAGCGGCCGACTGTGGCGATCCTCAGCGAGCCTTGGAAGGTTGCGGCCGACGCCGTGTTCGCGAGAACCGCTCCGCTCGCTCCAGCGACAAGGACGGTTGCGCAGAGCACGGAGATCGTTGCTCGCCGCATCTATTGCAACCGTAGGGGACGGAATGCGGCGCGCTCACGCGCCTGGCGCCCCCGCAGGGATGGAATCGGATTGTCTGCTCTCGCTCTGCTTCAGCGCCGCCGCACGCGGCGGCTGACATGCGACCGCTCGGCCTGCTGTGCCATTGCAGGCCGCGCGGCCGACGGCTGCCAGCCGCCGGTAGGCGGAGCGCTCACAGCTCCGTCGGCGAGCGGCGCGTCAGCAGGTCCTGCTTGACCTGCTGGTGGAAACGGGCGCGCTCGACGAGGACCTCGGCGAGCTTGTCAGGGTCGACGACGTACTCGCCGGCGGCAACCTGCTTCGCGAGCAGCTTGACCCGCGACGAGCGCGTGATGCGGTCGCGGCGAGCGGACGTCAGTCGGTGGATGCGGTCGTTGGTGGCGACCATGTTGGTGCTCCTTCCAGTTGTCTGAGTTCACGAGGGAGCCGTGACCCGCGCAGGGGTCGGCTCGCTTTGGGTGACTCAGACGGCTGGTGGAGCGCGCGCCGTGTCGTGCGACGTCAGCGGCGCCGGGTTGCTCTCAAACGAGCAAGGCGGCGCGACCGACTCGGCCTGCGCGAGCTGCGCGCTGACCGTGCCGACGAGGATGGCGAAGAAGGTGATGCCGCCAGCGCCGGAGGCCGGAGCGGCCGCCGCGGAGCTGGAGGTCAGCGGCGAGGTCGGCGCGTGGAGCGGCGCGGGCGGGCCGCGGACGGCGCCCGGCTCGTCGCTGTGACGGTGCTTGCGCTCGATCTCGTGCTGGGTCCGGACGACCGTCGTGACCGTCGCGGGGGCATGCGAGAGGCTCGCGACGGCGGCTCCGAAGAGCGGGCCGACAGCTGTTGTGACCTTCGCGGCCGCGGCTGCGGCGGCAGGCGACTGATGCGCCGGGTCGACCGGCACGATGCCGAGCTGCTCGAGGACCCTCTGGACTCTGCGCTGCTGGACCGCGGCCGGGCTCGGTGAGGACGCCGGAGCGTTGTCCGGCTGGGCGGTCGTGGCCCCGCCGGTCGCGACCGGCGGCGCGGCGGGCTTTTTCACGGTCACCGCCGGAACGGTGGCCGTGCTCGTCCCCGTCGTGGTGTCTATCGCCGCGGGAGTGGACGTCGTGTCGATGACGGGCGGCGTCGTCGGCCGCGAGGCGGTCGGGCCGACCGACGGCTTCTGGTGCGGGGTGTCGTCGCCGGTGGAGGGATCGGTCGTCGGACGGTCTCTCGTCGGGCGGTCGTCGCTTGAGTCGCCCGGGTCGGTCGTGGGCGCGCCCGGGTCGGTCGTCGGCGTACCCGGGTCGGTCGTCGGCGTACCCGGGTCGGTCGGGCCCGTGGGGTCGGTCGGGTCAGTCGAGCCCGTGGGGTCCGTCGGGTCGGTCGGGCCCGTGGGGTCCGTCGGGCCAGTCGGGTCGGTTGGGCCCGTGGGGTCCGTCGGGCCTGTGGGGTCCGTCGGGCCTGTGGGGTCGGTCGGGCCCGTGGGGTCCGTCGGCCCGCTCGGATCGGCCGGGCCTGTGGGGTCCGTCGGGCTCGTGGGGCCGCTCGGGTCCGTCGGGTTGCTCGGATCGGCCGGTTGGATCGCGCCGGTGCCCGATCCCGAGCTGGCCTGGTCGCCGCTCGGCGCCGAGCTGTCGTCGCCCGTCGACGGGCCGCCGGCCGCATCGCTCGTCGTGGCCGGCACGCTGGCCGGGTCGACGGGGGCGCCGCTCGACGGCGTGCCAACTGCAGCGGCTGGCGTGTCGTGCGCGGCGGAGGCGACGTCGCTGTGGGTTGCCGGGCCGGCGTCGTGACCGCCGCTCGACAGCGTGTCGGCGGCCATGGCGCCGACGGGAGCGATCAGCAGGGCAGCTGCGGAGGCGATCGCCACGCACGCGCCGCGCAGCCGCCGCCGGGAGGCGGAGCGTGGTTGCGGCGTGTCGATGAGGTGGCGTTCGTCCATGAGTGAGCGCAACTGTGGCCTTGAGTGGAACCTCGGCAGCCGGCCGAGCGGCCTTTAGCTCCGACGGGATATCTGGTCGCGTTCGCGGTCAGCGGGTCCGATCGGTGACATCCCCAAGCCTAACTGCCGGCGCTGACCACCGTTACGCGAAAGCGCGCTTGCGTGCCAGCTTTTCTAAGAAACCATTACGTCTCCCTCACAGGCAAAGGCACCCGACAACCTGAAGAGAGCGCGTATACGCCATGTAGCTGTGGCTTACATTGCCGAGCGGCGCCCGGCCACCACCAACGACCCGCATGTAAGAGCTAGATATATGTCGACGGTACAGATGTAAGCGCCCTATACATTCTTCTCTGCCGCCTCAACCGAGGTGCCGCGTGCGCCGCATCTCCGCTGGTACGGTCCGCGGCCGATGGAGGGATCGAGCACACCGACGCCGGCCGCGGCCGGCGCGCTCGCCGAGCCGCCGGACCTGCGTGACAAGGTCGCGCTCGTGACCGGCGGCGCTAGCGGCATCGGCCGCCTCACCGCGCTCGCGCTCGCCGAGGCGGGCGCGCTCGTCGTCGTCGCCGACATCGACGCTCCCGGCGCCGATGCGGTCGCACAGCAGGTCGGCGGCCACGCCGTCGCGCTCGACGTCAGCGACCTTGACGCCAACCACGCGGCGGTCGCCTTCACGCGCGAGCAGGCCGGCGGCCTCGACCTCGTCTTCCTCAACGCCGGCGTCACGAGCGACACCGCGATCGGTGACGGTTTCGACCTCGCCCTGTACCGTCGCGCGATCGGGGTCAACCTCGACGGCGTCGTCTTCGGGACCCAGGCCGCCCTTCCCGCGCTGCGCGAGCGCGGCGGCGGGGCGATCGTCGCGACCGCCTCGCTCGCCGGCCTCGTCGGCGTCCCGCTCGACGCGATCTACGCCGCCAACAAGCACGCGGTCGTCGGGCTGACCCGCTCGCTGGGCCCGCTGCTCGCGCAGGACGACATCCGCTTCAACGCGCTCTGTCCCGGGTTCGCCGAGACGCCGTTGATCGCGCACGTCAGAGACGCGCTGCGCGGCGCGGGCTTCGAGCTGCTCGACCCGCAGCTCGTCGCCGATGCCGCGATGCGGCTGTTCGCTGGCGAGCAGACCGGCGAATGCTGGTTCGTCCAAGTCGGACGCGAGCCGGCGCCGTTCCGCTTCCGCAACCTCCCTGGCGCGCGCACCGCGCCGACGGGCGAGCCCGCGGCCTGACATCAACACACGGACACGCGCGCGCCCGCCGCGCAGCGAGGAGGATGGGATGGACTTCGAGCTGAGCGATCGCGCCAAGGAGTTCCAGCAGCGGCTGCAAGCGTTCATGGACGAGCGCGTCTACCCGGCCGAGCCCGCCTACATCGAAGAGGTGCGAGCTTCCGACACGCCGCACGTCCACCCGCAGGTGATGGAGGAGCTGAAGGAGGAGGCGCGCCGGCGCGGGCTGTGGAACCTCTTCCTGCCCGACGCGGCGCACGGGCCGGGCCTGACGTACCTTGAGTATGCGCCGCTCGCCGAGCTGATGGGCCGCACGATGATCGCCGCGGAGGCGACCAACTGCAGCGCGCCCGACACCGGCAACATGGAGGTCCTGCACCAGTTCGGCAGCGAGGAGCAGAAGGCCCGCTGGCTGCAGCCGCTGCTCGACGGCGAGATCCGCTCCGGCTTCGCGATGACCGAGCCCGACGTCGCCTCCTCCGACGCGACGAACGTGCAGATGAGCATTGTCCGCGACGGCGACGATCTCGTCCTCAACGGCCGCAAGTGGTGGACGACCGGCGTCCTGCATCCCAGATGCAGAGTGCTGATCGTGATGGGCAAGACTGATCCCGACGCGCATGTCTACGCGCAGCAGTCGATGGTGCTCGTCCCGCTCGACACGCCCGGCCTGACGATCGTCCGCTCCCTCCCCGTCTTCGGCTACCACGACCCCGAGGGCCACGGCGAGCTGCTGTTCGAGGACGTGCGCGTGCCGGCCGAGAACGCGATCGCCGCGCCCGGCGCGGGCTTCCTGATCGCGCAGGCGCGCCTGGGTCCCGGCCGCATCCATCACTGCATGCGCGCGATCGGCGCGGCCGAGCGGGCGCTGGAGCTGATGTGCGCCCGTGCGGACGCGCGTGAGACGTTCGGCAGAGTCGTCTCGTCGCGCTCGAACATCCGCGACTGGATCGCCGAGGCGCGGATCGACCTCGAGATGCTGCGGCTGCTCGTGCTGAAGACCGCCTGGATGGTCGACCGCGTCGGCGGCAAGAACGCGCGCATCGAGGTCGCGGCGATCAAGGTCGCGGCGCCGAACATCGCACTCAAGATCATCGACCGCGCGATCCAGGTGCACGGCGGCGCCGGCGTCTCCGACGACACGCCGCTGGCGTACATGTACGCGCACATGCGCACGCTGCGGCTCGCCGATGGACCCGACGAGGTCCACAAGCTGTCAATCGCGCGGCGCGAGCTCGCGCGCCAGCGCGGCGACGAAGAGCCGCTGCTGTGAGCAGCGCCGCCGACGCCCGCCCCGTCCGCGACGAGGACGCGTTCGACGTCGACGTGCTCGACGCGTGGCTGCGCGAGCAGCTCGCCGCCGCGGGCGAGCAGGCGCCGCCGCCCGGCCCGCCCGAGGCGCGGCAGTTCGCGGGCGGCGCCTCGAACCTCACCTACCTGCTGCGCTATCCCGACCGCGAGCTGATTCTGCGGCGTCCGCCGGAGGGGACGAAGGCCGCCTCGGCCCACGACATGGTGCGCGAGCACCGCATCCAGCAGGCGCTCAAGCCGGTCTTCCCGTACGTGCCGGCGATGGTCGCCCTCTGCACCGACGAGGCCGTGCTCGGCAGCGACTTCTACGTGATGGAGCGCGTCGACGGCGTGATCCCGCGCACGACGATGCCGCAGGAGGCCGGGACCGAGCCAGCGCTGATGCGCGCGCTCGGCGATCGCTTCGTCGATCTGCTCGTCGAGCTGCACGGGATCGACCCGGCTGACGCCGGCCTGAGCGACCTCGGCCGCGGTGCCGGCTACGTGACACGGCAGGTCGCTGGCTGGTCAGATCGCTACACGCGGGCGAAGACGTGGAACGTGCCGTCGTTCAAACCGGTCATGCGGTGGCTCGACGAGCGCCAGCCGCACGACGTCCGCACGTGCGTGATCCACAACGACTACCGTCTCGACAACGTCGTGCTCGATCCCACCGACCCGCTCCGCATCCGCGGCGTGCTCGACTGGGAGCTGGCAACGCTTGGCGACCCGCTGATGGACCTCGGCAGCGCGATGGCCTACTGGATCCGGCCTGACGACGGCCGCCTGTCGCAGCAGCTGCGGATGCAGCCGTCGTACCTGCCTGGGATGCCGACCCGCCAGCAGATCGTCGAGCGCTACTGCGCGGCGACCGGCCTCGACCCCGGTGACTGGCCGTTCTACGAGGTCTACGGGATGTTCCGCCTCGCCGGCATCGCGCAGCAGATCTATTACCGCTACGCCAAGGGACAGACGACCAACCCGAAGTTCAAGCGCTACTGGGTGATCGTCCACGTGCTCGAGCGACGCTGCCGCGCGGTGATGCGCGCGGCAGCCTGAGCGTGCCGGCGCTCAGCGCACCGGCACGATCGCGCGGTCCTGGGCAAGCGCTGTCGCTCTGCCCTGCGGGTCGAAGAGCTCGACCTGGACGTTCTCGCCGGGGTAGGCGAGGTAGACGCTGTCCGGGTTGACTGCGAGGACCGCACCGAGGCCGCCCCGGTCGAGGTCGAACGTCGGCGCGCTCTGTCTCGCGGCGGTCTTCGCCAGCGTGGCGCGCGCATCGGGCTGCGGGTAGCTGCCGACGGTCAGGTAGCTCGGGGCTCTGTCGTCGAGCGCGGTTCCTGCCGGCAGGTAGCGGACGTAGATGCGCCCGTCGGCGGTCTGGGTGAGTGCGTACGTCATGCGGGCTCTCGGCCCTGCCCAGTAGACCGGCACGCCTTGGATCGCGGCGAACGCCTTCAGCTGCGCCTCCGTGACCGCACGCGGCGGGGCGCCGCTGGGCAGCGCTCTGACCGGCGCGATCCGCCCCGCTCTGATCAGCGCGAGCGCCTCGCCGGGGCGTGGGTCGAAGACCTCGACCTGGACGTCGGCGCCAGGGAAGGCGGCGTACGCGCTCGTCGCACGTCTCGCGTCCTGGAATGCGCGGCCGCCGCCCGGCAGCTCGAGCGGGGCGACGCCCTGCGCTCTCGCCGTCGCCTCCAGTGTTCTCAGCGCATCTCTCTGCGGGTAGCTTCCGACCGTGCGGAAGCTCGCTCTCAGGTCTCCGGCGCGGACGCCGGCAGGCAGGTAGCGGACGAAAGCGCGGCCGTCCTGCGTCTGGCTCAGCTCGTAGCCCGCGCCCGCCTGAGGGCCGGCCCAGTAGACAACATGGCCGACGGCTCTCTCGGCGCCCCCCAGCTGCGCGAGCGACACGGCCGTCGCGGGGGCGCGATGCGCCGCTCTGGCGGCGCCGCCGTTCTTCGCGTCTTTGCTGTCCCCGCCGCCGAGCGCGACGATCGCGATCACAGCGATCACCGCGACGACGACAACGCCGCCGATCCACGGCAGCACGCGGCGCGGCCCCCAGCCACCGGGCTCCGACGGTGTTGCTCTTGCGCCATGCGGATCGCCCGCCGGAGTGTTCTGGGGCGCTTCTGCTTCGACTGACATCGTCCGTGACCTCCGTTCCCCGGTATCGCTCGGCTGCGCGTCTTCCGTTCCGCGTCATGAGCGCACTCCATTCAGGAGCGTCGGGGCAGTATATGGAGCGGTCTTCCGCGTTTCGCCGTCAGACGCGCGCGCTATCGGCAGCGACTGGGAACTCCTTAGCAAGTTGGCGTATTTTCACTCGCAATTCCGGTTTATGAACCGGCTTTGGGGGCAGTCGTCGCGCAAAACCTCACCATTCCTCCATCTACTTTGTGTACGATCGCTAACAAGTGGAGGCGATCCAGCGGGCCGGGAGCGCCCTGATCCCTCTCTTGCGAGGACGGACCCTCGCGTCGAATGGGCAACTGCATCGCTCGAGCGACGCCGAGGATTGACGTGGCAGCCAGCGATGGCGCCGGGCAATCGAGCGATCGCCGGGCCAACTCGTGCTGCGCTGCCGCCCCCCACAGGGAAGGAACGCAGATGACGGGGATGGGACGCAGGACGATTGTGTCGCTGCTTGCCGCGGTGACGATGATCGCCGCGACGCTGTTCGCGGCCAGCGCCGCGAGCGCCGCCAGCTCTCGCGACGCGAGCGCGGCCACGACGACGAGCAAGTCGAGAAGCGGGTCAAGAAGAACCGCCAGAGGCGGCGTCAAGGGCGTCAGCGAGAGCAAGGGCGCCAAGGGCGATCACGGCCCGAAGGGCGACGCTGGCGATGTCGGCCCCGCTGGCCCGGCTGGCCCGCAGGGCCCCGCCGGGCCGCAGGGCCCCCAGGGCCTCCCCGGTGACAAGGGCGCCACTGGCGACGTCGGTCCAGCAGGACCGGCCGGGCCGCAGGGTCCCGCTGGCCCCGAGGGCCCGCAGGGCGCCGCCGGCGCTGATGGCCAGGACGGCGCGCCCGGCACTCCGGGCGAAGACGGCAACCGCGGCGAGAATGGCGCTAACGGCGATGACGGCGCCCCTGGTGCTGACGGCGCTGACGGATCTAACGGCGAAGACGGCGCACCCGGCGCTGATGGCAAGGACGGCGCTGAAGGCCCGGCCGGTCCCAAGGGCGACACCGGCGCACCCGGCGCCGACGGCAAGGACGGCGCGCAAGGACCCAAGGGCGACACCGGCGGACAAGGCCCCAAGGGCGACACCGGCGCCGCTGGCGCGACCGGCGCTGACGGACCGAAGGGCGACACCGGCGCGCAAGGCCCCGAGGGAGCCTCCGCCGCCACGACTGCGACCACGGTCGTGAGAACGCAGAGCACGAGAAGCGGCGATCTGACCGCGAGCTGCGCGACCGGCTTCATAGCGGTCGGCGGAAGCGGCAGCGTGGCGGGCGACACGCCCGACAGCTCGGGCCTCGTCGACTCAACCGGCAGAGCGATCACCGCGAGCGGCCAGGTGCCGACGGGGTGGCGCGTTACCTGGAGCAGCCAGAGCTCCGCGCGCACCGGCACGGCAACGGTCATCTGCATCAAGTGATCACGAGCTGAGCCGCGCGGCACCCGCAGCAACGCGAAGGGCCCGCCATTGGCGGGCCCTTCGTTTGCCGCGCGGCACCCGCAGCAACGCGAAGGGCCCGCCATTGGCGGGCCCTTCGTTTCTCTTGAAGCGCTTCTGTAGTGGAGACGCCGGGAATTGAACCCGGGTCCGCAGTCGCGTAAGGGATGGCTTCTACGAGCGTATCCGGCGCTCTGATCTCGTCCCCAGCTCGCCACGCCGGCGGGGTTGCGGGGGACCAGCCTCCTGAAGATTTTCCCGGTTCGGCAGAGGCGTACCTCCCCGGGTGAGCCTGCATTTGATTCCGGCGATCCCCGCGGCAGGCAGGCGAGGGCCGAAACCTCACGGCTTAGCTAAAAGCTAAGCGGCGAGGGCGTACTCGTGAGAGTCCGCACGTATGGTTTTTGCGGTGGTTTAACGAGGCCAACCGCAACCTCGACTCGCAACCATCCCCACGAATCAACCACGTCGAAGCCTGTCGTCCCCGGGGATGTCCTACTGCTTTCACAGTCTAGCCGCGCACGCCCAGCCGCGGGCGCCGCCCTGCCACAATCCAATACATGGAGCAGCGCACTGAGTGGCTTCCGCCCACCTCCCCCACGCCCGGACCGGCTCCCGAGCCAGGCTGGGGCCCCACGCCGCCGTCCGAGCCGCGTGAGCCGCGCCGGCCGCAGTCGCGCCTGCGTCGCGTCTTCGGGCCGCTGATCGCGCTTGGCGCAGTGTTCGCGAAGCTGGCCGGCTCGCTGAAGGTCGTGCTGCTCGCGCTGCCAAAGCTGAAGCTGCTGACGACGTCGGGCTCGATGCTCGTCTCAATCGCCGCCTACAGCCTGATCTGGGGCTGGACCTTCGCGCTCGGCTTCGTCGTGCTGCTGTTCGTGCACGAGATGGGCCACGTGATCCAGCTGCGGCGTGAGGGGATCAAAGCCAGCGCGCCGATGTTCATCCCCTTCCTCGGTGCGGTCGTCTCAGCCAAGTCGCTTGGCGACGACGCCGCTGCTGAGGCGCGCGTCGGCCTCGCGGGGCCGGTGCTTGGCTCGTTCGGCGCCGCGGTCTGCGTCGCGATCTGGCAGCTGACCGGCAACGAGTTCTGGCAGGCGCTCGCGTTCACGGGCTTCTTCCTGAACCTCTTCAACCTGCTGCCGGTCGTGCCGCTGGACGGCGGCCGCGCGATGGCGGCGATGACGCCGTGGATGTGGTTCCTCGGCCTCGGCGCGATGGTCGCCGTCGCGATCATCTTCCCCAACCCGATCATCATCCTGATTGCGCTGCTGGCTGCCTACGAGACGTGGCGGCGCTGGAAGGCGCTGAGAGCCGGCGGCGAGCGCGCCGCGACCTACTACCGCGTCAGCCCGAACGTTCGGTTCGCGGTCGGCGCGGTTTACATCGGGCTCGTCCTGCTGCTCGTGCTGGGCATGGACGTGACCCACCTCGCACGAACGCTCTCCGACGTCTAACCGCCGGAGAGCCGTCCGCGACGAGGATGCGCGCGCTACGAGGCGTCGACGCTGGCGGCAGCGACGGCCGAGTGCCGCTGCTTGGCGAAGACGCCGGTAAGCGACACGAGGAACGCGACGCCGGCCAGCGCTGCGACAACGCGGATCGCCGGCTTGTAGGCGTCAAGCAGGACGGACGGGTCGGTGCTGCTGCCCGCCTTGGAGCTGATGATCGCGCTGATCACCGCGAGGACGATCGCGCCGCCGACCTGGAACGAGGTGTTCAGCAGGCCCGACGCCAGCCCCTGCTCATGATCGGAGATGCCCGTCGTCGCCTGCATGTTGAGCGCCGGGAAGCAGGTCGCGAAGCCGATGCCGAGCAGCAGCATCGTTGGCAGGATCGTCGTGATGTACGACGGGTCCTCGTTGATCCGCAGGAACAGCAGGTACGCCGCGCCGAACGAGACGAAGCCCGCGGCGATGATCGGCGCGGTGCCGATGCGGTCTGCAACTCTGCCGATGCGCGGCGCGAGAATGGCGACGAGCACGCCAGCCGGCAGGAACGACAGCGCCGTCTCCAGCGCGGTCCAGCCGAGCAGCGACTGCAGGTACAGCGTCGCGACGAACTGGAAGGCGACGTAGCAGCCGAACAGCAGCACGGCGCCGATGTTCGCGCGCACGAGCGGGCCCGAGCGGAAAATGCCGAGCCGCACGAGCGGATGGCGCACCCGTTGCTCAAGCACGATGAAGGTGGCGAGCAGCAACGCGGCGATCGCGAAGCCGCCGAGCGTCTGGCCAGAGCCCCAGCCATGTTGCGGCGCGGTCACGACGGTACGGACCAACAGGAGCATCGAGACGCTGACGGCGATCGCGCCGCCGATGTCGAAGCTCTGGCGCTCCTCTCTGGACGGCTCGTCGTGCGGGATCAGCCGCAGGCCGGCGAGCACGAGGATGGCCGCGAGCGGGCCCGGGACGATGAACGTCCAGCGCCAGCCGATCTCGGTCAGCAGGCCGCCGAAGATCAGGCCGGCGGTGAAGCCGGTCGCGCCGAAGGCGGCGTAGATCGAGAGCGCTCTGTTGCGGATCGGGCCTTCGGCGAAGGTCGTCGTGACGAGCGAGAGGCCAGCGGGCACTGTGAAGGCGGCGCTGACGCCCTTGATGAAGCGGGTCGCGATCAGCAGGGTCCCATCGCTGGCGATCCCGCCAAGCAGCGAGGCAACGGCGAAGACGGCGACTGCTGCGAGGAAGACCTTTCGGCGGCCGATGATGTCGGTCGTGCGGCCGCCGAGCAGCAGCAGACCGCCATAGCCCAGCACGTACCCCGAGACGACCCACTGCAGGTCGCTCGTGGAGAGGTGCAGGTCGTTCCCGATCGACGGCAGCGCGACGCCTACCATCGAGACGTCGAGGCCGTCGAGGAACAGTGCTCCGCAGAGCACGAAGAGGAGTCCCCACAAGCGGGCGTCCCAGCGGGCGCCTGCGCGCGAGGGCTCGGGAGAAGTGGAGAATGCGGTCATGGTCGGAGAGGATACATGCATGTGCATGCATTGCACGTGCAAATTGTGTTAGCGCAAATATTGCGTGACTTCGCTATAATGCGGGTGTCATGCCAACAAACGCTCGTCAGGCGCCCCCCACCGGAACCCGAGACGACGCAGCGTTGATCGCGGAGTGGCGGGAGCTGTTGGACCGTCACGCGCGCACCACCTGTGCCCTCGAGAAGGTCTTGCAGGAGCGCCATCAACTTGGCGTTAGCGAGTTCGAGGTGCTTGAGCGCCTCGCCTCGTGCGGCTCGGAGCAGAACCGCATGCAGGAGCTCGCCGACAACGTCCATCTCAGTCAAAGCGCTTTGTCGCGCCTGATCGGACGGCTCGAGGCCGATGGCCTCGTCGCACGCACCATGTGCAACGTCGACCGACGCGGCATCTACGCCTGCCTCACCACGTCTGGGCGCGAGCGCTACGAAGCCGCTCGCCCGACGCAGCGACAGCTGCTCGCCGAGCTGCTCAGCGACTAGGACGACGTCGCGCCGGAAGGCGCGGCCGTCCGGTCAGTAGCGCTCCGCGTCACGGACCGCGCGCGTCAGCTCGCGCTTGACCTCGCGCTCCTTGATTGCCTCGCGCTTGTCATGCGTGTCCTTGCCCTGCGCGAGCGCCAGCTCGCACTTCGCGCGCGCGCCTCTGAAGTAGATCCGCGTCGGCACGAGCGTGAGGCCTCTTTCCTTCGTCTTGCCGACCAGCCGCTCGATCTCGCGTCTGTGCAGCAGCAGCTTGCGGTCGCGCTCGGGCAGGTGGTTGTCGCGGTAGGCGGAGGCGTACGGCGGGATATGCATGTTGATCAGCCACACCTCGCCGTTTCTCACGAGCGCATAGGCGTCCTTCATCTGCGCTCCGCCCTCGCGCAGCGACTTGACCTCCGTCCCGGTCAGCACCATCCCCGCCTCGAACGTGTCGAGCAGTCTGAAGCGGAACCGCGCCTGGCGGTTCGTCGCGACGTCGCCCGGGGCGAACTTCTTCTTTCTATTGCCCTTGGCCATGGCTCTCTAGCGTGGCACAAAGGCGCCTCGCCTTGCAGGGCGGCCGCGAGCTCACAGCTCGACTGGCAGCAGGTCGACCCGCCCGCGCGGGGCGTCGACGCGCTCGACCTGCACGCGGACCGGGTCGCCGACGCGGATCGCCTTGCCGCTACGGGAGCCGTGGAGGATCGTCCCCTCCTCGTTCAGCTCCCACCACTCGCCCTGCAGGCGGCGCGCCGGCAGCAGCCCCTCGTAGCCGTCGCCGAAGGCGACGAACGCGCCAGCGCCGATGACGCCGGTCACCTCGCCGGCGAACTCCTGCTGCACGCCCTGCTCGAACAGGCTTCTCTCCAGCAGGAAGCAGCGCGCGACGTCGTCGGCGGCCCGCTCGACCTGCATCGCGTCGCGCTCGCGGGCTGACGCCCACTCGGCGACGCCCGGCAGCCGCGACGCCTGTGGCGCCTGCTCCCCCGCGCCGACCGCCGACAGCAGCGCACGGTGGCAGACGAGGTCGGGGTAGCGCCGGATCGGCGAGGTGAAATGGCAGTAGTGCGTCAGCTGCAGGCCTGCGTGGCCGAGGTTGCGCGGGTCGTAACGGGCCTGCTTGAGCGAGCGCAGGACGAGGCTGTTGAGGCCGATCCGGCCGCGCCCGGTCCGTCTCACGTACGCCTCGACCCGATGCGAGCAGTCGGCGATCGCCTCGGCCGCCTGCTGGGAGGTCGGGCTGTCGGGCAGTGGCGGGGTCGGCACGCCGAGCGAGGAGAGCTGAGCGATGAGCCGTTCCGCCGCGCTGCCGTCCGGACGCTCGTGGATGCGGTAGAGCGCCGGGACCTTGCCGTCGGCGAGCACTCTCGCGACCTGCTCGTTGGCAAGGATCATCAGGTGCTCGATCAGCCGGTGCGCCTCGGTCTGCGGGACGCCGACGGCCGCCGTCACGTGGCCGTCGCGGTCGAACGCGAACTCCGGCTCTGAGCTCTCAATCGCGAGCGCGCCCTGGGCGTCGCGCTGCGCCGCGAGCGCGCTGGCGGCGGCACGCGCGGCCGCCAACGGCTTGGCCCACGGCTCCAGCGCCGGCTCTCTCCCCGCAAAGACCCGGTCGACGCGGTCGTAGTCGAGCCGCTCGTCGGAGCGGATCGTCGAGCGGTAGAACGACGAGCGCGTCACGCGCGGGCCGCGCAGCTCCAGCTCGGCCGTGACGGCGAGGCGGTCGACGCCCGGCCGCAGGGAGCAGGCGTCGTTCGACAGCCCCTCGGGCAACATCGGCTCGACCTTGCCGGGGACATAGACGCTCGTCGCGCGGCGGTAGGCCTCGCGGTCGATCAGGTCGCCGGGCCGCACGTACGCGGAGACGTCGGCGATGTGGACCCAGACCCGCCATCTCCCCTCGCCCAGCTGCTCGGCCGAGATCGCGTCGTCGAAGTCCTTCGCGGTCGCCGGGTCGATCGTGAACGTCGTCAGGTCGCGCAGGTCGCGGCGGGCGGGGACGTCAACGGCGCGCGGGTCGCGCGCGGCGCGGTCGACGGCCGGGTCGAACCGCCGTCTGAGGCCGCGGTCGAGCATCAGCGCCTCGAGCACGTCGCGCGCGACGTCGGGGCGGCCGAGCCGCCGCTCGACCTTCGCGTGCCCCTTGCCAGCACGGTTGGAGAGCCGCAGCAAGACGAGGTCGCCGGCGGCTGCTCTGCGGTCTCTGTCGACGATCGGCCTTGGGCCGCGCTGGAAGAACGGCTCGCCGACGAGGAACCGCCCGCGCTTCTCAAGGATCGCGACGACGTGGTTGCGCGACTGGGGCCGCTCGCGCTCGCGCGCGGTCCGGCGGTCGTCGTCGTCGTCGCGATAGCGCGCCGCGCCGGCGCTGCGGGAGCCGCGACGCGGGTCGTCGCGACGGCTCACCGCTGCTCGGTGGCCAGCGCTCTGAGGGCGGCGTCGAGCCCTTCGTCGCGAATGGTGTTGGGGTTGTCCTCCGCGTGCACGTCGGGCGTGATGCCGTCGCCCTCTCTGACGCCTCTGCCGCCGATGTTGCGGCCGCTCGGCAGGAAGTACTGGCCGACGGTGATGTCGAGCGCGCCGCCGTTGGGCATCTCGGTGACCTCTTGGAAGACGCCCTTGCCGTACGTGCGGGTGCCGACGACCAGCGCGCGTCTGCGGTCCTGCAGCGCGCCGGTGACGATCTCCGACGAGGATGCCGTGTTTCTGTTGACGAGCACGACGACGGGGACCGAGCCTCTGATCGCGCCGCCGGTCGCGGTGTAGACGTGGCGTGCGAGGTTGCGGCCGTCGGTCGAGACGATCGTGCCGTCGGGGACGAAGATCGACGCCGTCTCGACCGCCTCGGTCAGCAGGCCGCCGCCGTTGTCGCGCAGGTCGAGCACGATCCCTCTCGCGCCTCTGTCGAGCAGGTCGTTCACCGACTGCTGCACCTGCGTGGCGGAGTTCGACGTGAAGCTGGTGAAGACCACATCACCCCACTTCCCGTCTCTCGTCGTGATCAGTCTCGACGCCACAACCGGCTGGACGATCTCCTCCCGCGCGATCGACATCACTCTGCGCTTGCCGCCGCGCTCGACCGTGATCGTGACCTTCGTGCCCGGTCTGCCCTTGATCAGGTTGATGCCGTAGTCAGAGGGGTGGCCGGCGAGCAGCTCGCTGCCGACCGCGACGATCTTGTCGCCGGGCCGCAGGCCGGCCTTCGCGGCCGGCGTGTCCTTGATCACGTTCGCGATCACGAGGCCCCTTGCATGGCCCTGGACCGTCACGCCGATGCCGCTGAAGCGCGGGTCGGTCGTGAGCTGGAATCTTCTGTACGTCTCCGGGTCGAAGTAGTGCGAGAACTGATCGTCGAGGCTCGCGACCGCGCCCTCGATGCCCTTGTTGACGAGCTGGTCAGACGGGATCTTGCGGTAGTAGTTGTCCTCGATCGTGTTCAGCGCCTGCTGGACCAGCTGCGAGTCATGGTCGCCGACGAACGCGTTGCGGATCGGCTTCGGCAGGCCATTCGGGTGGCCACCGAGGAAGATGCCGAACAGCAGCGCGACAACGGCGATCAACGCCCCGCCTACGACGAGGTAAATGCGGGATGCGTGGCGGGCCACCGCTTCAGCGTATCGAGCGGGCTATGCGTTGGATAAGAGCCCGGAAGGCCCGTCCGCCGGCGTGGTCCCGGTCAGACCTTCAGGAAGCGGCGCAGCGACAGGCCGGAGCCGATCGACGAGATCCCTATCCCGGCGAACAGCATGATCGCGACGAGCGCGGTGAAGGAGACCGTCTCGGGCGCTGAGATCAGCGAGAAGTCGTCCGCGAGCGGGTCGATGAAGGCGATCTTGCCGATCGCCAGCAGCACGATCGCGAGCAGCGTGCCAAGCGCGCCGACGACGATCCCCTCGATCACGAACGGCCAGCGGATGAACCAGTCGGTCGCGCCGACCAGCTTCATAACCTCGATCTCGCGGCGGCGGGCGTAGAGCGAGAGGCGGATCGTGTTCGCGATCAGGAAGATCGACGCCGCAATCAGCAACAGCGCGAGCGACGCGGCCATCAGCTTCACGAAGCGCGTGACCTCGAGGATCTTCGTCGTGTCCTGGCGCTGGTCGCGGACTTCGTCGATCGAGCTGTCGATCGGCGTGCTGACGCCGCCCGTGCCGGTCGGCGCGATCGACGACTTGATCTGCAGCACGGCGCCTGGGTCCTGCGGGGTGACGCGGAAGGTGTCGGGCAGCGGGTTGGCGCCGAGCAGCGCGAACGCCTCGGGGTCCTTCGCCTTCTGCTGCTGGTACGCCTGCTGCTTGGAGACGTACTCGACGCGCTTGACGTTGGCGGTCGACAACAGCATCGCTCTGACGCGCGCGACGTCCTGTCTCGTGGCGCCTCTTCTGAGGTAGACGTCGACCAGCACGCGGTTGCGCACGTCGTTGGCTGCGCCGGTCGTCGCCTGGACGATCGGGATGAAGACGCCGACGACAAGCATCGTCAGCAGGATCGTCGCGAGCGCGGCGAAGCTCGGCGCGGCGTTGCGCCGCAGCGCGCGCGTCGACTCCTTGAAGAAGAACCCGAGCTTCACGAGCGCGTCCCCCGCGTCGACGTGGTGGCGCTTCGCTGCATGAAACGCTCGGCGGCCGCTCTGCGCTCGCTGGCGGTCGCTCTGATCGCGTCGGGGGTGCCGACGACGTCGGGCGTCTGCGGCGCCTCGTTGCGCAGCCGCGCCGCGAACTCGCGCGTCGACTCGTCGCTGGCGTAGAGGCCGGTCGCCTCGTCGCGAACGATCCGGCCTCTGGACAGCTCGATCACGCGGCGCCGCATCTTGTTGACCATCTGGTGGTCGTGCGTCGCGACGAGCACCGTCGTGCCCGTGCGGTTGATGCGGTAGAGCAGCTGCATGATCCCGATCGAGGTCTCGGGGTCGAGGTTGCCGGTCGGCTCGTCGGCAAGCAGCAGCGGCGGGTGGTTGACGAACGCGCGCGCGATCGCCACGCGCTGCTGCTCGCCGCCGGAGAGCTGGTCGGGGTAGTTGTGCAGCTTCGTCGCGAGGCCCGTGAGGCGCAGGATGTCGGGGACCTTCGCGCGGATGTCCTTGCGCGAGTGGCCCGTGACCTGGAGCGCGTACGCGACGTTGTCGTAGACGTTGCGGTTCGGCAGCAGCTTGAAGTCCTGGAAGACGACGCCGAGGTTGCGGCGGTAGTACGGCACGCGCCGGCGCGTGATCTCCGTCAGGTCGCGGCCGGCGACGGCTATGCCGCCGCCGGTCGGCTCCAGCTCCTTGATCAGCAGGCGCATGATCGTCGACTTGCCCGAGCCGGTCGAGCCGACGAGGAAGACGAACTCGCCGCGCTGGACGGAGAAGCTCGCCTGGTCGAGGCCGATCGCGCCAACGTCGTAGCGCTTCTCGACGGCCTTGAACTCGATCACGGGGATGGAGCGCCGGGAGGGCTGCGCCGTTCTGGCGGCTGCGGCGACGGTGGCCTGCGGGCGCGCCGAAGCCGCGCCACGCCGACCGCTGGGTCTGCGGGCAAGGAAAGCCATGAGTCGTGCGAGGGTAGCGTGCGGGCCCCGATCGACGCTATTTTCACGCCCTCGCTGCAAGCGGATTTGCAGGGATAAACCATTCCGAGGCCGGAGCGGAGGGTCGCGACGCTATCGTCGGGATATGCCCACGATCTCCTCCTCCACCGCACCCAACGGACTTCCAATCCATCGCGTCCAGCTTGACGGCACGCGGGCCGTCACCGCGCTCGTCGCGTTCGACGCCGGGGCGCGGACGGAGCGCCCGGAGGAGAACGGGATGGCGCACTTCCTCGAGCACCTCGTCTTCAAGGGCGGCGAGAAGTACGTCAACTACAGAGACGTCAACGAGACCGCCGAGCACCTTGGCGCCCAGCTGAACGCCTACACCTCGCACGACCTCGTCGCCTTCCACATCACCGTGCGCGCCGAGGGCGCGCTGGAGGCGATCGACCTGTTGACGGACTTCGTCGGCCGGCCGCGGCTCGACGCCGAGGAGCTTGACCGCGAGCGCGGCGTCGTGATCCAGGAGATCGCGCGCGCGAACGACCAGCCGTCGACGGTTGCCGAGCACCTGATCGACAGAGCGGCGTTCGGCGACCACCCGCTCGGCCGCCCCGTCCTCGGCCCGACCGAGCACCTGCGCGACACGTTCACGCGCGAGGGGATCGTCGCCTTCCGCGAGCGCCAGTGGGCCGGCGCGCGCGGCGGCGCCTTCGTCGTCGGCAACCTCGAGCACCTGCCCGCCAATGGGGCGGTGGACGAGCTGTTCGGCCGCTTCCCCACGCTGCCCTCGCCCTCTGGCTACGAGCCGGTCGGGCCGTTCGCGCCGCAGACGCTGGTTGAGGAGCGCGACTCCAACCAGTCGCACCTGCGGATGATCTACCGCCCGCAGATCGACGTCGGCGACCGTAGAGCGCGCGCCGCGCTGGCGATCTACTCGACGCTGCTCGGCGGCTCGATGGGCTCCCGCCTGTTCGACGAGATCCGCGAGCAGCGCGGCCTCGCCTACTCCGTCTACGCCGTCTCGCACGCCTACGCCGACGTGCCGCTGCTGCAGCTGTCGGCCGGGCTGGAGTCGGGCAAGGCGATCGAGGCGTACACGCGGATGCGCGAGATCGTCGACGAGCTGCGCAACGACGGGCCGACCGAGGAAGAGGTCGCGCGGGCGCGCGCCTACGCCGCCGGCGGCCGCGTGCTGGCGTTCGAGAACACCAACGCGGTCGCCCGCTACGCCGCGTCGCAGGTGATCGTCCATGGCGAGGCGATCGATCCCGACGCCGCGATCGCCGCGCTCGACGCCGTCACCTACGACGAGGTGCGCCAGGTCGCGCGCGACGTCGCCGACGAGCTGGCCATCGCGATCGTCGGCCCGCACAAGGTTGAAGATTTCTCCTGACGACGGCTCCGGCGCCCGGCGCATGGGAAGCCCCGGCGCCGAGTCGGATTGCGTTCCAGCGCACGAACGCGCGACAATCGCTCGTGTGCTCTCGGAGGACAACGGCCTCAACCTGCCCGAGCTTCGCCGCTACGTGCAGCGGGTCAGCGACCGCTGGCCGATCGAGCACGCGCTGATCGGCGGCGCCCGCGTCGACGACGCGCACGGCGCGCTGCCCCAGCGCGAGCGCGGCCCGGAGTGGGTCGTCGTGCTGATCTCAGGCTTCTTCGACGGCGTTCCGTGGCTCGAGCGCGTCTACCAGGCGGGCTCGTTGTGGGACGCCTCGGAGATGGGCGGACCGGCGGACGTGCACTGCTACACGCCGCCGGAGTTCGAGCGCAAGCGCGCGACGCTGCGCCCGGTCCGCGCCGCCGCCGAGAACGGCCTCGACCTGTTCGCCGCCGGCCGCGCGCCGGGCGACTGAGCGGCTACGCGGCGGGCGCCCGCGCCTCGCGGCTGACCGGCGGCTCGGCCGTCTCAGCCGACGAGCGACGGCGCTCGACCAGCTGCTCACCCGCGCCATCACTCGATGACGCGGATCACCGACCAACCCGCCTCGGCGAAGCGACGCTCGGTGTCAGTGACGTACGCCTCGTTGTAGGCGGTCTCGCGCGTCGCGCCGTTGCGCTCGATCGTCGCGTAGGCGTCCTCGATCTCCTCTTCGAGGACGGCGGGGGCATACGGGACGCCCCTGCCGCAGGAGCGGTACGCCTCGAGGCGCCCGTCCTGGATCCGCAGATGCAGGCAACGGCGGGTGATCCCGTGCTTGTACGCGTGCAGGGGGTCACCTGCGGGGCCGTCGATGTAGCCCATGAACATCCAGCCGCCGAGCCACGCCCTTGGGAGGGCGCGCTCGAGCGGCTTCCAATCGATCTCTTCCATCGCCCGAGCGTCTCAACGGGCGATGCCTCGGCGATAGGGCCAGTATGCGACCCGTTTGCGTCGCGTCTATGCGTTGATCGCGACCATTCGCTCGATCGGGATGCGCGCCCGCTCGGCGATCTCGGCGGGGACGCTTACGACGGTCGCCGGGCTATCGGCCATCGCGCCGTCTCGCAATGTGTCGCGCAGCTTCGGCAGCGTGATCATCTTCATGTACTTGCAGCTCGCGCGCTCGTTGGCGGCGATGAACTCGACGTCGGGCGCGGCCATCCGCAGCGGATGCAGCATCCCGGTCTCAGTCGCGACGATCACCGGCTCGTGAGCGCCGCTGTGCGACTCGGCGTATCTCAGCATCCCGCCGGTCGACAGCATGTGGACGCCGCTGGAGGCGACGTCGCCGGCGGCGACGTACTCCATCACGCTCGTCGAGCAGCCGCACTCGGGGTGGATCAGGAAGTCAGCGCCGGGGTGGGCGGCGCGCACGGCCGAGATGTCGTCGGGACGGATGCCGGCGTGCACATGGCACTCGCCGTCCCAGACGTGCATCGGGCGGCCGACCGTCTTCTCGACGTAGGCGCCGAGGAACATGTCCGGGCCGAACAGGATCTCCGTGTCAGGCCCATGCTCGCGCAGGATGTGCTCGACCACTCTGACCGCGTTGGAGGAGGTCACGCAGTAGTCGGTCTCGGCCTTCACCTCGGCTGTCGTGTTGACGTACATCACGACGATCGCGCCGGGATGCTTCGCCTTCCAGGCGCGCAGCTGCTCGGCGGTGATCGAGTCAGCGAGCGAGCAGCCGGCGTCGGCGTCGGGGATCAACACGGTCTTTTCGGGTGAGAGGACCGAGGCCGTCTCGGCCATGAAGTGGACGCCGCAAAAGACGATCGTGTCGGCTTCCGTTCTCGCGGCCCATTGCGAGAGCCCGAGCGAGTCGCCGACGTAGTCGGCGACGTCTTGGATTTCGGGCAGCTGGTAGTTGTGCGCGAGGATGACGGCGCCGCGCTCGTCGCGCAGCGCGCGGACTTCGGCCTGCAGCGCGGGGATGTTCTCCAGCATCAGCGGTGCCTGGATCGTGTTGCTACGGACACCGTTCGCACTTGGTGTTTGCACCATGGGGAGGCTCATGTGGCGGTCTCCAGAAGGAGGGACAGATCGAGTGCTGGGGCCGAGTGCGTCAACGCCCCAACTGAGATGAAGTCTACGCCGGTCTCCCCGATCTCCTTCAGGCGTGCAAGTGTCACCCCCCCGCTCGCCTCCAGCGACGCACGGCCCGCGGTCCGCTCCACCGCGGCGCGCATCGTCGTCAGATCCATGTTGTCGAGCATGATCCGCGCCGTCTTCGCGGCGAGCGCCTCGTCCAGCTCGTCGAGGTCGGTCACCTCGACTTCGATCGGCAGGTCAGGCCGCGCCTGACGCGCCCGCCGCACGGCCTCGCCGATTCCGCCGGCCGCCGCGGCGTGGTTCTCCTTGATCAGGATCTCGTCGAACAGGCCGATGCGGTGGTTGACGCCGCCGCCGGCGTGCACCGCCGACTTCTCGAGCATCCGCAGCCCTGGCGTCGTCTTGCGCGTGTCGAGCACGCGCGCGCCCGTGCCCTCAAGCGCTCTGACGCAGCGGGCGGTGAGCGTCGCGATCCCCGACAGGCGGCCGAGGAAGTTGAGCGCGGTGCGCTCGCCGGTCAGCAGCGCGCGCGCGTTGCCGTGGATCTCGAGCACCGGGCCGCCCTCGCGCCACGCGCCCTCCTCAGCGTGCCGCGTGAAGGCGGCGTCGGGGTCAACCGCGCGGAAGACGCGCTCAGCAAGGTCGAGGCCGTGGACGACGCCAGGCGCCTTCTGGCGGATGCGCGCGACCGCGCGCGCGTCGAGCGCGACCGTCACCGCTGCGGTCGCGTCGCCATCGCCGACGTCCTCGGCGAGCGCCCGCGCGACAAGCTCGTCGATCAGCGCGGGGTCGAGGACGGGGGCGCGCCGGTCGCGGTCCTTGCGGTCAGCCGGCTCGATCGGGGTGGGTTCGGAGGACATGGATCGTCTCGAAGGCGGGGTCGCTTGCACCGTGCAGCCGTGCGCCGGCCGCGACGAGCTCGCGCAGATAAGCGACGACCTCCGCCGTGACCCGCTCTCCGGGGAGCAGGGCGGGAATTCCAGGAGGGTAGCCGGCGATCGCCTCGCAGGAGACGCGCCCGACGGCCGCGTCGACCGTGACCGCCTCCGAGTCGCCGAGGAAGGCGTCGCGCGGCGCGACGACGAGCTCGTTCTCACGCGTCGTCGCGGGCGGCCGCACGACCGTGCCGTTCTGCGGGGCCCCGCTGCCGGCGGGACGGGCTATCCGCGCGATCGTCTCGGCGAAGTCGTGCGCGAAGCGCTCGAGCGCCGGCGCCTGCTGGTCGATGCCGAGCACGAGCACGATCGTCGCGTGAGTCGCCAGCTCCACGTGGATGTCATAGGCGGCGCGCAGCTCGGCGGCGACGTCGTAGCCGTTGCGGCCGGTGCCGCGTACGTCGATCACGATGCGCAGCGGGTCCCATGCGGCCACGCCGGGGCGCCCGACGAACTGCTCGCCGACGACCGCGCAGCCTGGCACGCGGTTGAGCTGCGCGCGGGCGCGGGCGGCTGCGCTCAGCGTGCTCGACAGCAGCGAGTCGCCATGCACGGCGAGCTGGCGGCGGGCGGCGTCGAGCGACGCTATGAGCAGCGAGTTCGGGCTCGTCGAGCGCACGAGCCGGACGGCGCGCGCGATCCGCGCGGGGTCGATGCGGCTGTTGTGCGCGACGTGCAGCATCGCCGACTGCGTGAGGCTGCTGACGAGCTTGTGCGTCGAGGTCAGCACCGCGTCGGCGCCGAGCGCGAGCGCCGACTGCGGCACGCCCGGATGGAAGCCGAAGTGCGGGCCCCACGCTTGGTCGACGACGAGCGCGGCGCCCGCCGCATGCGCGACCTCCGCACAGGCGGCGACGTCGGCCGCCATGCCGTAGTACGTCGGCGAGACGATGAACGCCGCGGCGGCGTCCGGCGTGCGCTCCAGCGCGTCGGCGAGCGACTGCGGCGTGACGCCGTGCGCCATCCCCAGCTCGGCGTCGTACTCGGGCACGACGAAGCTCGGGCGCCCGCCGGAGAGCACGAGGCCGTCGACCATCGACGCGTGCGAGTTTCGCTGCAGCACGACCGGCGTGCCGAGCGGCGCGAGCGCGAGGCAGAGCGCGTGGTTGCCCTGCGTGGCGCCGTTGGTGAGGAACCACGTGCGCTGAGCGCCATGCGCCTCGGCGGCGAGCTGCTCGGCGAGCTCGTAGGGCGTCGGCGACGGGCCCAGGTCGATCCCGTCGGTGTCTCTCGGCAGGTCGAGCAGCAGCGCGTTCTCGCCGATGGCGTGCAGCAGGCCGGGATCGGCGCCGGCGCCTCCCTTGTGGCCAGGGACGTGGAAGCGGGTCGAGCCGCGCAGGCCATGCGCGACGAGCGCGTCGAGGTACGGCGCGGTGGGCTGGCGCCCGTCGGGAGCCGGCCCTGCCATCGTCGCTACTTGGCCGCCGCCTGCAGGAGATACGAGCGCACGAAGCCGTCGAGGTCGCCGTCGAGCACCCGCTGGGTGTCGCCGACCTCGAAGTCGGTGCGGTGGTCCTTCACCATCGAGTAGGGGTGCAGCACGTAGGAGCGGATCTGCGAGCCGAAGTTGACGTCCAGCGCCTCGCCCTTCTCGCGCGCGATCTCCTCCTGGCGTCTGCGCTCTTCCAGCTCGACGAGCTTGGAGCGCAGCATCGCCATCGCGGTCGCGCGGTTGGACGACTGCGAGCGCTCGTTCTGGCACTGGACGACGATTCCCGACGGGCGGTGCGTGATGCGCACGGCGGAGTCGGTCTTGTTGACGTGCTGGCCGCCGGCGCCTGAGGCGCGGTACGTGTCGACCTGCAGGTCGTCGTCGTCGATCTCGACCTCCGCGGCGTCCTCGACGATCGGGGCGACCTCAAGGCCTGCAAACGATGTCTGGCGGCGGTTTTGGCTGTCGAAGGGGCTCAGACGCACGAGCCGGTGGACCCCCTTCTCGGCGCCGTAGAGGCCGTACGCGTTCTCGCCCTTGACGAGGAAGGTCGCCGACTTGATGCCGGCCTCTTCCCCGGGGCTCGCCTCCAGCAGCTCGACGTCGAAGCCACGCTTCTCGGCCCAGCGCATCTCCATGCGCAGGACCATCTCCGCCCAGTCCTGCGCGTCGGTGCCGCCCGCGCCCGCGTTGACCGTGACGAGCGCGTCGCCGGAGTCGTATCTGCCGGAGAAGAGGCGCTCCTCCTCAAGCTGCTCCAGGCGCCGCTCGACGCTCGCGATCTGGTCGGCGAGCTCGCCTTCGAGATCGGCGTCTTCCTGCGCCATCTCCATCAGCGGCTCGAGGTCCTCGGCGTCGCTCGTCAGCGTCCTGAACGTCTCCAGCTTGCGTGACGCACGCGCATGCTCCGCGCTCGTTCTCGCCGCCTTCTCCTGGTTGTCCCAGAAACCGGGCGCGCCCATCTCCTCTTCCAGCTCTCCGACCTGCGCCTCAAGGCTCTTGGGGTCGAGGTAGTCCGACAGCGACGCCATCTGTCTACGGATCGCGGCGATCCGCTGGCGTGTCGTCTCCGAGGATGCGGTAGGTGGCGTGGGCGTTGCGGCCATGACCATTCAGGCTAGCCGAGGACGCGGTGGCCGCGCTGCGAGAGCCCGTCAATCGTCGCCGCCGCCGCCACCGTGGCCGCCACCGGACGAGCCGCTGCCGGAGGAGCCGGAGGAGCCGGAGGAGGCGCCGCTCGAGCCGGACGAGCCGCTGGAGCCCGACGAGGCGCCGCTCGAGCCGGACGAGCCGCTGGAGCCCGACGAGGCGCCGCTCGAGCCGGACGAGCCGCCGGAGCCCGACGAGCCGCCGCCGTGCGAGCCGGACGACTCTCCGGTGCCTGAGCCTGAGCTGTTCGGGCTGGAGCGTGAGCTGCCGCTCTTCGCGTCGTCGCTGCCGTGGCCGCCACTGCCGCTCTTGGCGTCGTCGCTGCCGTGGCCGCGGTTGGCGTCATCGTCGCCGCCACGACCATGGCCGCTGCGGTCCTCGCCGCCGTGGTCGTCGCTGCCTGAGGCGGTCGCTGGGGTGGTGGCGAGCGACGAGGCGGCGCTGCCTGCTGCGGCGGCTCTCGCCGAAGCGCCGGAGCCTGCTGCGCCGTCCATGCCGGCCTCTCGGACGTGGGACGGCGGGGTCGTCGGGTGGTGGCGGTCTCTGGAGACGGTGACGCCGGTCGCGATCGCGCCGGTCGCGACGACGACGGCGCCGGCCTTCACGAACGTTCCGGCGAGCGTTGCGCTACCGGCGCCGGCCGCCATCTCCGCGATTCCCGGGCTCCCGCCGCCGACCGCTCCTGCCGCCCACGTTGCGAGCGGCAGCGGCGTCAGCGCGGTCGCGGCGGCGCGCAGCGTCGTGCGCGCGCGATGGACGAGCTGGCGGACCGCCCCCTCGCTCAATCCGAGCGCTGCCGCAACCTCGCTGCGGCTGCGCCCGGCGAGCGTCGTTTGCACGAGCGCCTCGCGCTGCTGCGCCGGCAGCTCGGAGATCCCCTCCAGCGTCGCGCGGAGCCGCTCGCGCTCCTCCGAAGCAGCCGCGGCGTCGCGGCCGACGGCGCCCGTCGCCAGCGGGTCGACGATCGCGGCGCCCTCTTGGCGGGCGACGCGGATCGCCTCGTGACGGACGATCTGGTGGAGCCAGCCGCGCAGATGCGACACGTCAGCGCCAGCCGCCAGCGCCGACCATGCGCTCGTCAGCGACTGCTGGACGATGTCCTCGGCGCGGCTCTCCGGCGCGATCCGCCGCGCGAAGCCGATCAGTGGGCCGCGATAGCGCTCCACGATCACCGCGAAGGCGCGCTCGTGGCCCGTGCGCGTCAGCGCGACGAGCCGCTCGTCGGCCTGCGTCGCCAGCAGCGCGTCGGACAGCCAGGGCTTCACGGTCAGACGAGTCAGTCGTCCTCTGCATGGTCGCGGCCATGCCCGCCGTGACCGCCGTCGTCGCCACGCCCGCCGTCGTCCTCGGCGTGGTCACGGCCGCGGCCGTGGTGGCGGTGACCGCGACGAGCATCGTCGTGGCGGCCGTGGTGGTGGCGGTGATGGCGTCCGGCACGGTTGTCGTCGCCATGACGGTGTCGCTGCTTGCGCTCCGCGGTCGACGTGCCGGGCGCCCGCGACGCGGGCTGCGGCGTCGTCGGCGTCGTCGGCGTCGTGCTGGTCACCGTCGGCGTCGTGCCGGTCGTGCCGGTCGTGCCGGTCGTGCCGGTCATGCCGGTCGTGCCCTGCGGGCCGTCGTCGGCGCCGTGGCGCGCGAACGCCGTCGCGGTCAGCGTGCCGGACAGCAGCACCCCCACAACAAGCGCGATCTGCGCGATTCGGGTCTTGCGGCGAGCATCCATCTCGTCCTCCTCGAGCCGTCGTCGTGCGCGGCGCCGCTGTCGGTGCCGCCTCTTGCATGGGAAGAGGCACCGAGAGCGAAAACGTCACGCAAGCAGATCAAAGATCGGCGGAGAACTGCCCGAGTTGGCGCGCCCACATTCGCCACATGTCAGCGCACCAGAGTCCGGCACGTCGAAGAAAACCCCTGCTGGGACGGCGAAAAACGCCGCCCGGCTCAATAGCTCGAGCGACCGCGGCTCAGACGCCGTGGCACTTCTTGTACTTCTTGCCCGAGCCGCACCAGCACGGGTCGTTGCGCCCGATCTGATCGATCGCGTCGACCCTACGCTGCTCGACCTGTGGGGCCTCAGGCTCGTCGTCGAGCTCGGGCTGCGGCTGCTCCCCCGCCGTGAGCGCGGCGGCATCCGGGTCTGTCGTCATCGCGGAGTACGGCGCCATCGTGCTGCTGGCCGACCCCGAGTACGTGAAGCCCCCGCCGGTCCATGAGCTGTTGCGCGTCGGAGACTGCGGGACCGCCTGCGGCGGCTCCGCCTCCTGCTCGCCGCTGTCGACCTGGACCTCGACGTTGTAGACCATCCGCGCAAAGTCGGACCAGATCGTGTTCATCAGGTCCTGGAAGAGCGTGAAGCCCTCGTTCTTGTACGCGACGAGCGGCTCGATCTGAGCGAACCCGCGCAGGTGGATGCCCTCGCGCAGGTAGTCCATGTCGTAGAGGTGCTCCTGCCAGCGCTGATCGATGATCTGCAGCAGCAGGTAGCGCTCGAGCACGCGCATCAGCTCGTCGCCGAGCTCTTCCTCGCGGTCGTCGTAGCGTCTGAGCGCGTCTTCGGTGAACTGGCGGACCAGCTCGGTGCGCTCGATCGCGTCAGGGTTGAGGTCCTCGAGGCTTATGCTGACCGGCAGGATCTCGGCGACTCTGGCGAAGAGGCCTTCAAGGTCCCAGTCCTCGATGAAGTCGCCGGGCGTGGCCTCGTCGACCATCCGCTCGATCATGCCCGAGATCTCGTCGCGCGCGACCGCGCTCATGTCTCTGCCTTCGAGCACCTCGTCGCGGTACGCGTAGACGATCCGCCGCTGCTCGTTCATGACGTCGTCGTAGTCGAGCACGCGCTTGCGGATGAGGAAGTTCTGCTCCTCGACCTTCTTCTGCGCCTTCTCGATCTGCTTCGACAGCAGACCGGCCTCGATCGGCTCTTCCTTGCCGTCGTCATCGGTCGTGCCGAAGCGGTCGAGGATCTTGTAGATCCGCTCGCCGGCGAACAGGCGCACGAGGTCGTCCTCGGCGGAAAGGTAGAAGCGCGTCTCGCCCGGGTCGCCCTGGCGGCCGGCGCGACCGCGCAGCTGGTTGTCGATGCGGCGTGACTCGTGGCGCTCGGTGCCGATGATGCAGAGGCCGCCGGCCTCCTCGACCTTCGTGCGGTCCTCTTCTACGCGGCGCTCGAACTCGGGCAGCAGCTTCGCCTCGTGCTCCTCGTAGTCCGGATCGCCCGGTCTGAGGCCGAGCTTCGCGAGCTCGCCCTTGACGAGGTGCTCTACGTTGCCGCCGAGCTTGATGTCGACGCCGCGGCCGGCCATGTTCGTGGCGATCGTGACGGCGCCGGGACGGCCCGCCTCCGCGACCGTGTCGCCCTCGCGCTCGGCGTACTCGGGCTTCGCGTTGAGGACCGTGTGCGGCACGCCGTGCTTGCTCAGGCGGTGGCCGAGCAGCTCCGAGACCTCGACGGAGATCGTGCCGACGAGGACCGGCTGGCCAGCGTTGTGGCGCTCGACGATCTCGTCGACGACCGCCGTCCACTTGCCTTCCTTGGTCTTGTAGACCTGGTCGTTCTGGTCCTTGCGGACCATCGGCCGGTTGGTCGGGACCTGCACGACGCCGAGTCTGTAGATCTTCATGAACTCGGTCGCCTCGGTGATGGCGGTGCCGGTCATGCCCGAGAGCTTGTCGTAGAGGCGGAAGTAGTTCTGGTAGGTGATCGTCGCCATCGTCTGGTTCTCCTCGGTGACGTTCACCCCCTCCTTCGCCTCGATCGCCTGGTGCAGCCCCTCAGACCAGCGGCGGCCCTCGAGGATGCGGCCCGTGAACTCGTCGATGATCGCGACCTCGCCGTCGATCACTGCGTAGTCGACGTCGCGTCTGTAGAGCGCCTGTGACCGCAGCGACTGAATCAGGTGGTTGACGAGGTGGCCGTTCTCGGCGCGGTAGAGGTGGTCTATGCCGAGGAAGCGCTCGGCCTTCTCGACGCCACGCTCGGTGATCGCGACCGTTCTGTGCTTCTCATCGAACTCGTAGTCGAAGTCGGCGACGAACTCCTTCTTCTGACGCGGGTCGAGGCCGTCCGGTCTTCTGCCCGGGGTCAGCATCGGCGCGAGGCGCGCGAAGCGCGCGTACATCTCGCCGGCCTCCTCGGGGGCGCCCGAGATGATCAGCGGCGTGCGCGCCTCGTCGATCAGGATGTTGTCGACCTCGTCGACGATCGCGAAGGTGTGCGCGGCGGAGCGGCGGTCAAGCCGGTCCTTAGCGGTGCGGACCTCGCCGAGGTCACGGCCGCCGTGCTGGACCTTGTCCTCGAGCGACCCGGCCATGTTGTCGCGCAGGTAGTCGAAGCCGAACTCGGAGTTCGTGCCGTACGTGAGGTCAGCGGCGTACGCGGCGCGCTTCTCCTCCGCCGGCTGCATGTTCTGCAGTATTCCGAAGCTGACGCCGAGCATGTTGTAGATCGGCGCCATCCACTCGGCGTCACGTCGCGCGAGGTAGTCGTTGACCGTGACGATGTGGACGCCCTTGCCGGCGAGCGAGTTGAGGATCGCCGGCAGCGTCCCCGTCAGCGTCTTGCCCTCGCCGGTGCGCATCTCCGCGATCGAGCCGTCGTGCAGGACCATGCCGCCGATCATCTGCACGTCGAAGTGGCGCATCCCCATCGTGCGGCGGCCGGCCTCGCGGACCATCGCGAAGCACTCGTACAGGAGGTCGTCGAGCGGCTCGGGGTCCTCGCCGCGCGCGCGGTCGCGAAGCTCGTCCGCTGCTTCACGGAGCTCGGCGTCGGTCAACGCCTCGTACTCGGGCTCGAGCGCGTTGATCTTCGCGACCCGCTGCTCGTACCCCTTGAACTTCTTCCCCTCGCCCATCCGGAGGGCGCGATCGATCAACGACATAGGGGCAAGACTAGCATCGGCGCAGGAGCCGGATGCAACCCTCGTGTGACGGTCCAGACTCGCCTTTAGGCGCGCTTGAGACAGGCCTGACTGGGCGCCGCGGAGCGTGCCGCGGCGCCCAGTTAAGACAGTGTCAGAGCTGCGCGCGAGCGCCAGTCGCGGCAGCCTGGGCGTTACGCGTCTCACGCCGCTTGCGGCGCTTGTCGCGGTGGCGCTTGACCTGAACCGAGAGCTGCTCCTCGCAGCAGTTGATCGCGCGGCCCATGTCGGACTCGGCGGCCTGGGCGCGCAACGTCACGCCTTTGAGCTTGAGCGTCGCCTCGGCGACCTGCGCGTGCGGGATCGGGGGCTCGGGCCGCTCGCTGAGCTCTACCTCCAGCTGCGCGAGCTCCGACACCTGGCGCCCGATCTTGCGAAAGCGACGCTCGATCTGCTCCCGCTGGGCCTGGGTGACGGACGCGTTGCGTCCCTTGACCTCGATGCGCATTGGCTCCCCCTCTCGGGATGAACTCAGGTTGTACGTCCATGGTAATCCCCCGACGGGCGGATCTGAACCTGTTCTAGACGGACGCGTTCCCGCACATTGCAGGCGTTTAGCGCGCAAGCGCCCGCGCGTACGAGACCACTGCGACCTCGCGGCAGCCGTGTGCCCGCAGCGCGGCGGCGCAGGCGTCGAACGTGCCGCCCGTCGTGTGGACGTCGTCGACGAGCACGACGCGAGCTGGCGGCGTCCCGATCACCGCGATCGACAGGCGGCCGCGCGCGAGACGGGATTCGCGCGAGGCGCCCAGCTGCCGCGTCGCGTCGCCGCCGCGGCGCAGGCAGGGCGCGAGCTCGAGCCCGCTGCGGTTGGCGAGCGCGGCGGCGATCCGCACAGCCTGGTCAAATCCGCGCTGGCGCTCGCGAACCGGATGCAGCGGGACTGGCACGAGCGTTGCGCCGGCAAGCAGCGCGCACGGCGCGGCGGCTGCGATCTGCGCCGCCATCAGCTCGGCGACCGGCAGCGCGCGGCGGAACTTCAGCGCCGCGACGAGCTGGCGGGCTGGCCCGTCGTGGGCAAGCGGCGCCCACGACGCGTCGAAAGCGGCGTCGCGCGCCGGGCAGATCGCCCCGCACGGGGCCGGCAAGCCGCAGCGCGGGCAGCGCGGGTCGGGCAGCCACGGCAGTGCGCGGCGACAGTCGCCGCACAGCAGCTCGCGCGGCTGGTGCAGCGGTGCGCGGCAGGCCGCGCAGGCCGGTGGCGCGAGCGCGGCGAGCAGCTCGTCGCGAGCGCGCAGGATGAAGTCGGTGAGCGCCATCTCGCCCACCGTTGCCGATGCCGTCGTGCCGTCACCACCGCATCACTGAAACAATCGAGCTACATGTCTCCTGACTCATCGTGGAGCTTTCCGCCTGGTGTCGTGCTGGCGCTCCTCATCTACGCCGGCCTCTACATCTACCGCTGGCGACAGTGCCGGACCCCGACCGAGCCGCACCCGCCGAGCGTCTGGCGGCTGGTCGCGTTCCTCAGCGGGATGGCGGCGTTCGTCATCGCGCTGTTGTCGCCAGTCGACACGCTCGGCGAGCAGATCCTCGCGATGCACATGGTTCAGCACGTGCTGCTGCTCGACGTGGCGCCGGTGCTGATCATCCTCAGCTTCACGAAGGTGCTGTTGCGACCGGCGACGCGCGTCATCCATCAGATAGAGGTGCGCGCCGGCTTCATCGCCGCGCCGCTGTTCGCGGTCTTCTTCTACGCCGGGGCGATGTGGATATGGCACATCCCGACGCTTTACAACCAGGCCGCCGCGCACTCGGGCATCCACGTGCTCGAGCATCTCACCTTCACGCTTGCCGGCTTCCTCTACTGGTGGCACCTGCTCTCCCCCGTCAGCACCCGGCTGCGGCGCGACGGCATGACGCCGATCGTCTACATGCTGAGCACGAAGGTCGCGGTCGGCTTCCTCGGGATCCTGCTGACGTTCGCGCCGGAGGCGATCTACTCGTTCTACGAGCACCAGCCCGAGTACTGGGGGCTGAACCCGACGTCCGACCAGGCGCTCGCGGGCGCGGTGATGGCGATAGAGCAGGCGATCGTGATGGGGATCGCGGTCGCCTTCCTGTTCGTGCAGATGCTGAACGAGTCCGAGAAGGCCGAGCTGCGGGCGGAGCGGTTCGGCGGCAGCTGAGCCGCCCGCGCCTGTCCTGCGGCCCCGCCTAGCGGCGCGGGCGCAGGCGGTCGACGATGCCGGTGTGGCCGGCGATCGCCCCGATCACGATGCCGCCGGGAGCGACCTCGGTGCCCGGCAGCACGATCGAGTCCTTCAGCGCCGCGCCGTCGCCGATCGTGGCGTTGTCGCCGATCACGAGTGGGCCTTGGAGGCGCACGTCGTTGCCGATCCGCACGTCTCGCCCTATCCAGACAGGTGGCTCTATCAGCGTCGCGCCCGCGAGCGTCGTGCCCTCGCCTGCCGTCACGTCCTCCGCGACCGGCTCGCCCTCGACCTCGAGCTGCAGCTCGCCGCGCATCGCGTCGAACGTCCCCTCCTTCAGCTCCGACAGCGAGCCGACGTCGTTCCAGTACTCGTCGATCTCGTGTATGTGGAAGGGGATGTCGCCGGCCAGCAGCGCCGGGAAGACGTCGTTGGCCCAGTCGACGAACGGCTTGTCCGGGAAGTAGTCGAAGATCTCGGGCTCGAACAGGTATATGCCGCAGTTGCCGAGGTCCGACAGCGCGTCGCCCGGGTCGGGCTTCTCCTGGAAGCCGGTGATGCGGCCGTCGGCGTCGTGCAGCACGACGCCGAACTGGCGCGTGTCGGCGACGCGCTTGACGGCGAGCGTCGCGACGCCGCCGGCCTCGCGGTGGCGCTCGACGAAGCGCGTCAGGTCGATGTCGGTGAGCGCGTCGCCGGAGATGATCAGGAACGTCTCGCCGCCGAAGAAGTCGGCGCAGTTGCGCACGCCGCCGGCGGTGCCGAGCAGCTCAGGCTCCTCGCGGTAGTCGATCCGGTCGCCGAAGTAGCGGCGGATCGTGTCCGGGAAGTAATGAAGGTTGGCGACGACGTCCGTGTGGCCGTGGCGCGCGAGCAGGTCGACGATGTGGGCCATAACTGGCCGGTCGAGCACCGGGACCATCGGCTTGGGGATCTCGTACGTGAGGGGCCGCAGGCGCGTGCCGAGCCCCGCGGCGAGGACCATGGCTTTCATTCGACGCGGGAGGCTAGCGGGTCTCGCTTTGGCAAAGCTCAGCGCGTGACCCAGGCGTCCGGGTCGGCGACGCGCGCTCTGACGGCTTCCGGCAGCTCTCTCGCAGCGAGGTCCGCGAGCGTGACGTGCTCGAGCACGTCACGCAGGCTGGCGCGCACCGCGACCCACACGTCTTTCAGCGGCGCCGCGGTGCCTTCGAAGGCGAGCTTCTCGGGCCGCTCGCCGGAGACCGCGGCGAGCGGGCCGTCGATCGCGCGGATCACGTCCGCGACGGTGACCTGGTCGGGCGGGTCGGCGAGCCGGTAGCCGCCGTCGGCGCCGCGGCGCGAGACGACGATGCCGCCCTGGCGCAGCTGCACGAGGATGTTCTCGAGGAAGCGCAGCGGTATCCCCTGCGCCTGCGCGATCCGCTCGCTCTTGAGCGGGTGCTCGTCGGTGACCGCAGCCAGCTCGACAGCGGCGCGCACGGCGTAGTCGGTCTTTGCGGAGATACGCACGGGTCGGATTGTGTACGACCGGGCGGTCGCGTGCTGCTAGGTCCCGATCTCCCAGCTCGTCAGGTACTGCCGCTGCGCTTCAGTCAGCGCGTCGATCTCGACGCCGAGCGAGGCGAGCTTGAGACGGGCGATCTCGGCGTCGATCTCGCGCGGCACGTCGTGGACGCGCGCAGCGAGCGAGCCGGCGGCGCGCACGAGGTGCTCGGCGGCAAGCGCCTGGTTGGCGAACGACATGTCCATCACCGCAGCCGGGTTCCCCTCGGCAGCGGCGAGGTTGACGACGCGGCCTCTGGCGAGCAGGTGGACGCGGCGGCCGTCGGCGAGCACGAACTGCTCGACGTGCGGCCGCACCTCGCGCCGCTCGCCGGCGAGCGCGTAGAGCGCCGGCAGGTCGAGCTCGACGTCGAAGTGGCCGGCGTTGCAGAGGACGGCGCCGTCGCGCAACACCGCGTAATGCGCGGCGCCGACCACGTCGCGCCCGCCGGTCGCCGAGATCAGCACGTCGCCCTTCGCGGCCGCGTCGACGCCGCGCATCACCTCGAAGCCGTCGAGCTTCGCCTCCAGCGCACGGACCGGGTCGACTTCGCAGACGACGACGTGCGCGCCTGCGCCCTTGGAGCGCAGCGCGATCCCCTGCCCGCACCAGCCGTAGCCGAAGACGACGACGACGCGGCCGGCGAGCAGCATGTTCGTCGAGCGCACGATCCCGTCGAGCACCGACTGGCCGGTGCCGTAGCGGTTGTCGAAGAGGTGCTTGGTCTGCGCCTCGTTGACGGCGACGACCGGGAAGCCGAGCTTGCCGTCGGCCTCTAGCGCGCGCAGGCGCACGACGCCGCTCGTCGTCTCCTCCGTGCCGCCGATGATCTCGGGAAGCAGCTCGGTGCGGTGGCTGTGGACGCGCGACGCGAGGTCGGCGCCGTCGTCCATCGTCAACGTCGGGCGCGTGTCGAGGACCGCCTCGATGTGGTCGTAGTAGGTCGCCATATCCTCGCCGCGGATCGCGTGGACCTCGGCGCCGTCGCGCTCGACCAGCGCGGCGGCGACGTCGTCCTGCGTGTCGAGCGGGTTGGCGGCGCAAAGCGCGACCTGCGCCCCGCCCGCGATCAGCGTGCGGACGAGGTTGGCCGTCTCGGTCGTGACGTGGAGGCAGACGCCGACGCGGACGCCGTCGAGCGGACGCTCGACGGCGAAGCGCTCGCGGATCGAGCGCAGCACCGGCATCTCGGCGTCGGCCCACGCGATCCGCGCCGCGCCGACCTCGGCGAGGCCGTGGTCGGCGATGTCACTGGCGCGAGCCATTCATCCCTTCAAGCACCGTCTGTTCGCGCGTCAGGCGCGTTCCTGGGCGCCGAAGACGCGTGGTCAGTAGCGGTAGTGGTCCGGCTTGTACGGGCCCTCGACCGGAACGCCGATGTACGACGCCTGCTCGTCGCTCAGCGTGGTCAGCTTGACGCCGAGCGCGTCGAGGTGGAGGCGGGCGACCTTCTCGTCGAGGTGCTTGGGCAGCACGTAGACCTTCTTCTCGTAGTCGCCCGGCTTCGTGAACAGCTCGATCTGGGCGATCGTCTGGTTCGTGAAGGAGTTCGACATCACGAACGAGGGATGGCCGGTCGCGTTGCCGAGGTTCAGCAGGCGGCCCTCGGAGAGCATGATGATCTTCTTGCCGTCGGCGAAGACCCACTCGTCGACCTGCGGCTTGATGTTGACCTTCTTGATGCCGTCGACCTTGCCGAGGCCGGCGATGTCGATCTCGTTGTCGAAGTGGCCGATGTTGCCGACGATCGCCTGGTGCTTCATCCGCGCCATGTGGGCGGCGGTGATGATGTCCTTGTTGCCGGTCGTCGTGACGAAGATGTCGCCGTAGGAGACGACGTCGTCGAGCGTGTTGACCTCGTAGCCCTGCATCGCGGCCTGCAGCGCGCAGATCGGGTCGATCTCGGTGATGATCACGCGCGCGCCCTGGCCGCGCAGCGACTCGGCGCAGCCCTTGCCGACGTCGCCGAAGCCGCAGACGACGGCGACCTTGCCGCCGATCATCACGTCGGTCGCGCGGTTGATGCCGTCGATCAGCGAGTGGCGGCAGCCGTAGAGGTTGTCGAACTTCGACTTCGTGACGGAGTCGTTGACGTTGATCGCCGGGAACAGCAGCGTGCCGGCCTCGGTCATCTCGTAGAGGCGGTGGACGCCGGTCGTCGTCTCCTCCGTCACGCCTCTGATGCCCTGGCCGATCTTCGTCCACTTCTGCGGGTCCTCGGCGAGCGTGCGCTGCAGCAGCGTGAGGAAGACGGTGAACTCCTCAGACTCGGCGGTCGAGGGGTCCGGCACGGCGCCAGCAGCCTCGAACTCGGTGCCCTTGTGGACGAGCATCGTCGCGTCGCCGCCGTCGTCGAGGATCATGTTGGGGCCATCGGCGCCCGGCCAGGTGAGCGCCTGCTCGGTGCACCACCAGTACTCCTCCAGCGTCTCGCCCTTCCAAGCGAAGACGGGGACGCCCTGAGGATTCTCAGGCGTGCCGTTGGGGCCGACGGCGACGGCCGCGGCGGCGTGGTCCTGCGTCGAGAAGATGTTGCACGAGACCCAGCGCACCTCGGCGCCGAGCGCGGTCAGCGTCTCGATCAGCACCGCCGTCTGGATCGTCATGTGGAGCGAGCCCATGATGCGCGCGCCCTTGAGCGGCTGCGCGGCGGCGTACTCGTCGCGGATCGACATCAGGCCGGGCATCTCGTGCTCCGCGAGGTCGATCTCCTTGCGCCCGAAGGCGGCAAGCGAGAGGTCGGCGACCTTGAAGTCCTGGTGTGTCGAAAGGGCGGTCATCCCGTGCTTCCTCCGGTGAGCTCAGTTACGTGGGTATGCGGCGTTGCGGCGTCTGCGAGCAGCTTTTGATGCTTGCCCTGCTCCCACTCGAGCCAGCCGCTGACGGCGACATGGTCCGGGCGGGCCGGCTCGGCGTCGAGCCACTCCTCGACCGCGCCGCGCAGCTTGGCGTCGTTGCCGAGGCGCAGGGCGAAGACGACGTCGGAGAGGCCGAGCTCGAAGCGCTGAAGCAGCTCTCGCAGCGTCCGCAGGCGCTGCAACTCTGCAGCGCCGTAGAGGCGGTAGCCGGACGCCGACCGCGCGGGAACGACGAGGCCGCTGCGCTCGATGTAGCGCAGCATGCGGGGCGACCAGCCGGTCGTCTCCGCGGACTCGTGGATCGTCAGCGCGTCCGTCGTCATCGGCGGCACAACCTTACCAGAGGCGTGTCAAGGTTCTGGAAGGGCGCGCGCCCCGCCGCGGCAGGCACTGCCGCGGCGCGGGGCTTGTCACAGGCTTACAGCTGTCAGCCGCCCTCGAGCGCGACTTTGAACCGCTCGATCGCGTCGACCGGGGTCGGGTCGACGCCGCGCAGCACGGCGACGTAGAGCGAGACGAGGTCGCCGAGCAGGATCAGCGAGGCGAGCCGCTCGGTGCGCGTCTCGCCACGGCCCTCCAAGCGGAAGGACGCGGCCGCTGTCGAGCTGATCAGGCCACGCGTCAGCTCGATCCGCTGGCGGATGCGCGGGTGCAGGTCGGAGTCGTCGAGGAAGACGGCGCTGAAGCGGCCCAGCTGGCCCGCTCCCTCCCAGCCGACGAGCTCGTTGTGGTTGAGCTCGGGCAGCTCGCTCGAGAACGCGGGCGTCTTGGCGTTCTCGTTGAACTGCGTCTTCCAGCGGTAGGCGATCGGAGCCGTCAGGCCCGCGCCAGCGATCTGCGGGATCGTGCCGTGCAGGCCGCGCGCGACCTGCTTGGGCAGGCAGTCCTGCTCACCGTTTGGGCCCCACTCTCGCGCGAGCGTCTCGAGATGGGCGGCGGCGACGTCGATCTCGGAGTGCAACGACTCGGCGGCGCCGCACAGCGCGGCGACCTCGAGCGCGACGACGAGCATGTAGCCGACCGCGACGCGCGGCTGGAACATCCCCGGCAGCGGGATCACCGGCACGCCGTCGGCGCGAGCGGCCTGCGCCAGCTTCCCGCCGGTCGTCGCGACGATCCGCTGCGCGCCGATCACGCCGGCGGCCTCGTAGGCGGCGAGCGTCTCCTCGGTGTTGCCCGAGTAGCTGGCGCAGAGGACGGTCGAGTCGTGCGTGGTCCACGCCGGCAGGCCGTAGTCGCGCGCGACCGCGATCGGGCGCGAGGCGCGGTCGCCGAGGACCGCCTTCGCGAGCGCGCCGCCGATCGCGGAGCCGCCCATGCCGGCGATGATGAAGCCGCCAGGCGCGTCGTGCGGGGCCAGGCTCGCCGACTCGACGCGCCACAGCGCATCGCGCAGGTGCTCGGGCAGGCCGAGCACGTCGTCGACCTGCTTGGCCTTGTCGACGGCCTCGATGGCGTCACGGGTGAGATCGCTGAGCTCGCTCAAAACTTGATCGCTCCGTCCGGAAGGGTCACGTTGGGGAACAGGCGCGCCCCGGCCGCGAGATGATTCTCGGCGCCGAGCACGACGCCCTCGCCGAGCACGACGCCGTCGGCGATACGGCAGTGGGCGCCGAGCTGCGCGCCGGGGCCGACGATCGCGTGCGTGATGCTGGTGTTGGCCCCGATCACGGCGCCGTCGAGCACGACCGCGCCGTCGACATGGGCGCCAGGCCCGATCTCGACGTTGCGGCCGAGCACGGTGCGGCCGCTGACGAGCGCGCCGCGCGCGACCCTCACGCCGGAGCCGACGTGGGCAGGGCCGACGACGCGGCCCTGCACGTCGGCGTCGTCGGCGAGCGCGACGTTGGCGCTGTTGAAGCCGTCGGGCACGGTCGTCCGCACTGCCCCGTCGAGGATGTCGTGGGTCGCCTGCAGGTAGCGCTGCGGCGTGCCGATGTCGAGCCAGTAGCTGGCCGACTCGTAGCCGAACAGCCCCCTGTCGACGAGCTTGGGGAAGACCTCGCGCTCGATCGAGACGTTCTGGTCTGGGGGAATCGCCTCCAGCACCTCGCGCTCGAGCACGTAGGCACCGGCGTTGACGAGGTTGGTGTCGATCTGGTCGGGGCTCGGCTTCTCGAGGAACTCGCGCACCGCGCCGCCCTCGCCGCAGCGCACGAGGCCGTACGCCGACGGGTCGTCGACTGCCACCAGCGCGAGCGTCAGGCGCGCGCCCGTCTTCTCATGCTGGACGAGCTGCTCGGTCAGGTCGATGTCGGTCAGCACGTCGCCGTTGAGCACGAGCACACGCTCGTCCAGCAGCGGCTCGGCGAACTTGATCGCGCCGCCGGTGCCGAGCGGCCGCGGCTCCTCGACATAGCGCAGGCGGACTCCCCACGCGCTGCCGTCGCCGAGGACGTTGCGCACCCCGGAGGCGAGGAAGCCGCAGGAGATCACGACGTCGTCGACGCCGTGGCTGCGCAGCCAGTCGAGCATGAACGAGATGAACGGCCGGTCGACGAGCGGCACGACGGGCTTGGGCACCGTCGCGGTCAGCGGACGCAGCCGCGTCCCCTCCCCGCCGGCGAGGATCAGCGCTTGCACGTGGGCTCGCTCCGTCCGTGGCCGGTTGCGGTCATGCGCCGCGCCCGACGCCCTCGTACGTGAGGCCCGCCGCGCTGACGACGGCGGCGTCGAGATGGTTGCGCCCGTCGATCACGACCGCGCCCGCCATCCGCTCGGCGGCCGCCTGCCAGTCGAGCTCGCGGAACTCCGCCCACTCGGTCACGAGCACGACGGCGTCGGCGTCGCTGACGGCGCCGAGCGCCGAGTCAGAGAACTCGACGCCGGGCATCAGCGTGCGCGCCTCTTCCTCGGCGAGCGGGTCATACGCGCCGACGACCGCCCCCTCGCCCTGCAGGCGCGCGGCGAGCACGAGCGAGGAGGCCTCGCGCATGTCGTCGGTGTTCGCCTTGAAGGCGAGACCGAGCAGCGCGACCCGCTTGCCGACGAGCGTGCCGAGGTGCTTCTGCAGCTTTCTGATCACGCGCCGCTTCTGCAGCTCGTTGACCTCGATCACCGCGTTGAGGAGCTGGAAGTGGTAGCCGGAGTTGCCGGCCAGCAGCTTGAGCGCGCTGACGTCCTTGGGGAAGCAGGAGCCGCCGTAGCCGATGCCCGGCCGCAGGAACTTCGCGCCGATGCGGTCGTCGAGGCCCATCCCGCGAGCGACCTCGTCGACGTTGGCGCCGGTCTCCTCGCAGACGTTTGCGATCTCGTTTATGAACGAGATCTTCGTCGCGAGAAAGGCGTTGGAAGCGAGCTTGACCATCTCCGCGCTGCGCACGTCCGTGCGGACGAGCGGCGCGCCAAGCGGCGCGTACAGCGCGGCGACGGCGTCGCCGGCCCAGTCGTTTTCGTCGCCGACGACGACGCGGTCGGGATGGCGGAAGTCCTCCAGCGCCGAGCCCTCCTTGAGGAACTCCGGGCAGGAGACGTAGCGGAAGCCGTCCTTGCCACGCTCAGCGAAGGTGCGCTTGATCGCGGCGCCGGTGCCGACCGGGACGGTCGACTTCATCACGAGCGCGTGCCGGTCGGAGGCCGGCATCGCGTCAACGACGGCGTGGACGGCGCTGAGGTCGGCGTCGCCGGAGTAGGTTGGCGGCGTGCCGACCGCGACGAACAGCAGCCGCGCGTGCTCCAGCGCGGGTGCGAGCTCGGTCGAGAAATGGAGGCGCTCGCGGTTGGCGGCGATCGACTCGGCGAGGCCCGGCTCGTAGATCGGGATCTCACCGCGGTTGAGGCGGTCGACCTTGGCGGCATCGATGTCGACGCACCAGACTTCGTTGCCGAGCTCGGCAAAGCCGGCGGCGGTCACGAGTCCTACGTAGCCGGTGCCGATCACGGCGATCGGTTCACGGTTGCTCTGGCTCATGCGGCGGCGAAGCCTACTACGGGCCGACTACTGCCCGCCCACGCGGGTGAGCGAGCCGGCGATTCTCAGCATCTGGTCGTTGCTGAGCAGGTTCTGCAGCGAGTTCGAGATCCAGTAGGCCGCGCGTGGCGTTCTCCATGCGACCAGCTGCAGTCTCTTGCCGTCGTAGTAGAGGTCGAGATGCTTGCCGTTGATCGTGCGGTGATCGGAGGAGGGGTTGTTGAGGATCGGCGGGTCGGTCCACGCCAGGCCCTGCACCCCCATGTAGTTGCCGGGGGAGGCGCCGGTGCTGACGTCGACGACCAAGCGGTAGGCGGCCTTCATCTTCCCGTCGCCACCATGCATGCGGTACGCGTGCGGATAGCCGCCCTCGTTCAACGTGTCGGCCATGTAGCCGTTGGCGTTCGGCAGCCAGCGCGGGACGTAGACAGGGATTCTGACCTTCCCCATCATCTGCGCCTGCGCTCTGCCGGACTCGAGCATGTCGTAGAGCCCGTCGCTGCCGGTCGTGGCTGCCGCCGCTCTGCCTCTCCCCTTGTGCTTCCCGGGCTTGGGCTTTTTCGGCGGCGCGGGCGCCGCGGCCGGGTGCAGGAACTGATGTCTGACGCGCGCGATCTCCTGCGGCGTCGAGAGCACGAACGACTCGCCCGTGGTCGGGTCGTTGAAGTAGTTGGGGTCCATCGCGATCTGCTGGATCGGTCTGCCGGCCGAGAACGCGATCTGCTTGCCGAGGTCGATCAGCGAGCTGACCGTCAAGAGGTTCTTGTCCGTCTGGATGTGTCTGCCGAGGACCTTCGTCAGCTTGTGCGGGTCGTTGATGAAGTCGTTCGCGTCGTATTGGCCGCGAACGTCGCGAAGGAAGTCCTGCTGGCGGGCCGAGCGGACGAGGTCGGAGTCGAGGTGGCGGTAGCGCACGTAGCTGAGCGCTCTCTCGCCGCACATCTCCTGATAGCCGGGCATCAGGTCGATCTCGGAGTACTGCAGCGACGGGGGCAGGCCCAGGTTCGAGTGGTAGTAGCGATGGTCGACGTCGACGTAGACGCAGCCGATCGCGTCGATCACTCTCGTGAAGCCTCTGAAGTTGATGTTGACGACGTCGTTGATCGGTATCCCGAACGTCTCTCTGATCACTCTCGCCGTCAGCGCCTCGCCGCCGTACGTGTACGTGTTGTTGATCTTCGTGTTCGGGTAGAAGCCGCCTCTTCTGTCTCTGAACGAGACACGCAGGTCGCGCGGGATCGAGAGCACCGTCGTCGCCGCGGCGTCGGGGTCGATGTGCATCAGGATCATCGTGTCCGAGCGAGCGTCGGCGCCCGGGTCGCCGAAGCGGTGGTCAGAGCCGATCAGCAGGATCGTCCGCGGCTTGCCGGCCTGCGCGCGCGTGATCGTGTTGCCGAGGTCTCTGATCGTGCCGCCGGCCTTGAGGTCGTCGACAAAGCTCTTCACGTTCAGCAGCCCCGCCGTCGCCGTCGCGCCAGCGGTGAGGCCGATCACGAGGATCGCGGCGGCGAAGAAGCGCGCCCATAGCCCGACGCGGCCACGACCTGGGAAGTCGTCGCCGCGCTCGTAGGAATGGCTCATCAGTTGATCTCCTGCACTCCATGCGAACGAGCCCCCACGCGCCCCCTGTTCGAGGATGCCCAGCCTGCCGGCCGCTCGCTCCCCAGCGAGCGGGCGAACTCTCCCAGCGCACGGCGGTAGCACTCGAGCGACCGCAGCGAGACCCACTCCTCAGGCCCGTGATGGCCGGCGCCGGCGGGGCCGAACTCGACGGCCGGGATGCCGGCGTCGAGGAAGGAGATGGCGTCGGAGGCGCCGTCGCGGCCGACGCTCAGCGCCTCGTCGTCGAGCGTGCGCGCGATGGACGCGCGGAGCGCGCGGACGTACGGGTTGCGGCGCGAGACGTAGGCCGGCTTGCGCATCAGCGTCTTCGCGACCGTCACGTCGTCGAGCGCGCGCACGCCGGCGAGGATCGCCTCGGGATCCTGGCCTGGCAGGTAGCGCAGGTCGACGATCATCTCGCAGCGGTCGGGCACTTTGTTGAAGACGTCGCCGCCCTCGATCCGGCCAAGGTTGATCGACGGGCGGTCGAACAGCTCTGAGGACTCGCGCGCGAACGGCAGCGACTCGATCCGGCGGAAGACGTCGAACGCCTTCAGCACCGCGCTGTCACCGAGCCACGGCGTCGAGCCGTGAGCGGAGCGGCCGGCGACCTCGACCCGCATCGCCAGCACCCCCTTTGCCTGCACGCCGACATGGAGGTCGGTCGGCTCGCCGGTGATCGCGAAGTCCGCGCGCAGCCCGGCGGCGACGAGCTCGTCGGTCGAGCGGCTGGCGACGTCCTCGGCCTCCTCGTCGGGGACGCACACGAACAGCAGGCGCACGCCGTCTTGCGCCGCGCAGTCCTTCATCACGCACATCATCGCGGCGAGCGCGCCCTTCATGTCATAGGCGCCACGCCCGATCAGGCGGTCGCCCTCGACGCGCGGCTCGTACTGCGCCTCAAAGCCGGGGACGACGTCGAGGTGAGCGTGCAGGACGACCGTCGGCGCGTCGTCAGGGCCGACCTCGGCGATCAGCACCGGCAGCCCGTTGTGCGGCTGCTCGCGGACCCTGACGTCGCGCGACTCCAGCCAACCTCGTACGAACGCCGCCGCCGCCGCAAGCTCCTCGGCGCGTGACGTGTCATACGTGATGAGGCGTTCGGCGAGCGCGCGTTCGTCGACCACGGTCAGGGGAGGATAGACAAGGCCCTGGCCGTCGCACGGACAGCCAGGGCCTTGCGCAGACCGCTCAAGCAGCTTCCGCGATGCGCGCGAACGCTTCCCAGCGGCGTCTGTCACGGGCGGCGAGGCGCTGCTCTTCAGAGCCCTGCTCGGCTCTCGCGTACGCGTCCTCAGCGGCGCGCAGTCTCTCGGTCAGGTCCTGGCTGGAGAGCTTCGACGGGTCGTGCGCGTCCTCGACGAGGATCAGCACGCCGCCGTCGTCGGCGACCTGCAGGTAGCCCTCGCCCTGGGCGAATCTGACGATCTCGTTGTCGCTGCGGTAGAGCCGCAGCTCGGTTGGGTCGAGCATCGCCAGCAGCGGCTGGTGGTTGGCGAGGATGCCGACCGAGCCGATGACCGTCCGGGTCGAGACCATCTCGACGTCGTCGTTGAAGACCTCGCCCTCGGGGGTGAGGACCTCGACGTGGAACTTGGTCCGGGCCACCTTGCTCGCCTACGCTCTCGCGGCCGCGACGACGTCGTCGATCGTGCCCTTGAGCAGGAAGACGCGCTCGGGCAGCTCGTCGTGCTTGCCCTCGATGATCTCCTTGAAGCCGCGGATCGTCTCAGCGATCGGGACATAGGAGCCGGGCGTGCCGGTGAACTGCTCGGCGACGTGGAACGGCTGCGACAGGAAGCGCTCGACCTTGCGGGCGCGCTGCACGATCACCTTGTCCTCGTCGGACAGCTCGTCGATGCCGAGGATCGCGATGATGTCCTGCAGCTCCTTGTAGCGCTGCAGGATCTCCTTGACCTGGTTGGCGACGTCGTAGTGCTCCTCGCCGAGGATGTCCGGCTTGAGGATCGTCGAGGTCGAGTCGAGCGGGTCGACCGCCGGGTAGATGCCCTTCTCCGAGATCGAGCGTGAGAGCACGGTCGTCGCGTTGAGGTGGGCGAACACCGAGGCCGGAGCCGGGTCGGTCAAGTCGTCTGCGGGGACGTAGACGGCCTGGACTGAGGTGACCGAGCCCTGACGGGTCGACGTGATCCGCTCCTGCAGCTGACCCATCTCCGACTCGAGCGTCGGCTGGTAGCCGACCTGCGAGGGCATGCGGCCCAGGAGCGCAGAGACCTCCGAGCCGGCCTGCACGAAGCGGAAGATGTTGTCGATGAAGAGGAGCACGTCCTGGCCCTCGTCACGGAAGTACTCCGCCATCGTCAGGCCCGACAGCGCGACGCGCATGCGCGCGCCCGGAGGCTCGTTCATCTGACCGAAGACGAGCATCGTCTTGTCGATCGTGCCCGACTCCTTCATCTCGAGCCAGAGGTCGTTCCCCTCGCGCGAGCGCTCGCCGACGCCGCAGAAGGCCGAGAGGCCGCCGTGCTCGCGGGCGAGGTTGTCGATCAGCTCCTGGATCAGGACCGTCTTGCCGACGCCGGCGCCGCCGAACAGGCCGACCTTGCCGCCCTTGGCGTACGGCGCGAGCAGGTCGATGACCTTGATGCCGGTCTCGAACATCTCCGTCGTCGGGGTGAGGTCCTCGACCGACGGGGCGTGCGCGTGGATCGGGCGGCGCTCCGTCGTCGCGACGTCGCCGCCGAGGTCGATCGGCTCGCCGAGCACGTTGAAGATGCGGCCGAGCGTGGCGCGGCCGACCGGGACCGTTATCGGCCCGCCGGTGTCGACCACTTCGGTGCCGCGTGCAAGACCGTCGGTCGAGTCCATCGCCACCGCGCGGATGCGGTCGTCGCCGAGGTGCTGCTGGACCTCGCAGACGAGCACGCCGTCGGCGCGCTGGATCGTGATGGCGTTGTTGATGTGCGGGAGCTGATCAGGGAAAACGGCCTCGATGACGACGCCCTGGATCTCTTCGATGCGCCCGACGTTCTTGGTCTGGGTCTCTGCGGTGGCTGACATGGTGTCCGTGGTCTCCGATGAAAAGGGTTTCGTCCTACGGCCGTCGCAAGCGCCGGCCTTCGGCCGACGTCACCCCAGCGCTTCCGCGCCGGCGACGACTTCCATGATCTCCTGCGTGATCTCGGCCTGGCGGGCGCGGTTCATCTCGAGCGTGAGGTCGTCGATGATGTCGCCGGCGTTGTCGGAGGCGCTGCGCATGGCGGTCATGCGCGCGCCGAGCTCCGACGCGGTCGACTCCAGCAAAGCGCGGTAGATCGAGATCTCGACGTAGTCGGGCACGAGGCGCTCGAGGATCTCCTCGGGCTCGGGCTCGTACTCGACCAGCGGGCGCACGCCGCCGGACGCCTCGGCCTGCTCCTCGGCGTCTGCGTCGAGGATCGTCGCCTGCTGCAGCGGCAGCAGCGTCTCGCGGCGGACCTCCTGCGACATCGGCGAGAGATAGCCGTTGTAGAGGATCTCGACGCGGTCGACTCTGCCGTCGACGTAGGCGGCCATCAGCACGCTGGCGATCTCGCGCGCGTTGGCGTACGTCGGGCGCTCGGTGAAGCCCGTGAAGCCCTGCTGCGGCGCGCGGTTGCGGAACGTCAGCGACGAGACGCCGCGACGGCCGGTCGCGTAGTAGACGACCTCACGGCCCTCAGCCGAGTAGTCGTCCCCGGCCCGCGTGCCGGCGCGGATGATCTGCGAGTTGAAGGCGCCGGCGAGGCCGCGGTCGGCCGTCACCAGCAGCAGCGCGACTCTCTGCTCGCTGTCGTGCTCGGACAGGATCGGCAGCGCCGGCACGTTGCCGGCCGCCTCCGCCGCCTGGCGCGTCATGCGACGGATCGCGCCCGCGTACGGGCGCAACGCCGCAATCCGCGTCTCGGCGCGCCGCAGGCGCGCCGCCGCGACCATCTCCATCGCGCGCGTGATCTTCTGGATGTTCTTGACCGACGCGATGCGGTTCTTGACGTCTCGCTGAGCCATGGTCTCGGCGTGCTCGTTCTCGGCGCCCGAGGCGCTAGACCGCCGCCGTCTCCCGCTGGGGCTCGGCCGCAGGGCGCGCCGGGGCGGCGCCGTTGCTGCTCTCGTCGAGCGGCTGGCCTTCCTCGTCGAGGTCGAAGCCGAAGTCCTCGGAGTACGACTTGACGAGCGCGTTGACAGCCTGCTCGGTGTCATCCGACCAGTCGCCGCCGGCCAGCTTGGAGCGCAGCTCGCCCGCCTCGGAGTGCGCGCGACGCGTCAGGCCGTCGAGGAATCTCTCGACCTTGTCGACGTCGATGCGGTCGAGGTACCCGTTCGTCGCGGCGTAGATCTGGATGACCTGGTCCTCGACGGCGAGCGGCGAGCGCTCGTTCTGGTTCAGCGTGCGGACGAGCCGCTGGCCACGCGCGAGCGTGCGCTGCGTGTCGGCGTCGAGGTCGGAGCCGAACTGGGCGAACGCCTCAAGCTCGCGGTACTGCGACAGCTCGAGCTTGATCTTGCCGGCGACGCGCTTCATCGACTTGATCTGCGCGTTGCCGCCGACGCGGGAGACCGAGATGCCGACGTTGATCGCCGGGCGGACGCCCGAGTAGAACAGTCTCGGCTCGAGGAAGATCTGCCCGTCGGTGATCGAGATCACGTTCGTCGGGATGTACGCGGAGACGTCGCCGCCCTGCGTCTCGATGATCGGCAGCGCCGTCATCGACCCGCCGCCGAGCTCGTCGTTGAGCTTGACGGAGCGCTCCAGCAACCGGGAGTGGAGGTAGAAGACGTCGCCCGGGTACGCCTCGCGGCCCGGCGGGCGGCGCAGCAGGAGCGACATCTGGCGGTAGGCGTACGCGTGCTTGGTGAGGTCGTCGTAGACCGCCAGCGCGTGTCTGCCCTTGTAGAGGAAGTACTCGGCCATCGCGGCGCCGGCGTACGGCGCCATGAACTTGATCGGCGCGGCCTCGTCAGCAGGCGCGGCGACGATGATCGTCGTCTCCAGCGCGCCAGCCTCGGCAAGCGTCTCAGCAAGCTGGACGACCGTCGCCAGGCGCTGGCCGATTGCAACGTAGACCGAGACGACGCCCGAGTCCTTGTTGTTGATGATCGTGTCGAGCGCGATCGCCGTCTTGCCGGTCTGGCGGTCGCCGATGATCAGCTCGCGCTGGCCGCGGCCGATCGGGATCATCGCGTCGATCGCCTTCAGGCCCGTCTGGAGCGGCTCGGTGACCGGCTGGCGCTGGACGACGCCCGGGGCCTTGAACTCGGCCGGGCGCGTCTCGGAGGTGATCACGTCGCCCTTGCCGTCGAGCGGGTTGCCGAGCGGGTCGACGATGCGGCCCAGAAGGGCGTCGCCGACCGGGATCTCGAGCAGTCTGCCGGTGCGCTTGACGGTGTCGCCCTCGACGATCTGCTCCCAGTCGCCGAACAGCACGACGCCGACGTTGTCGGACTCGAGGTTCAGCGCGAGGCCGGTGACGTCGTTGGGCAGCTCGAGCATCTCGAACGACATGCAGTTCTCGAGCCCGTGCACGCGGGCGATGCCGTCCGCGACGGACAGCACGGTGCCGACCTCGGTCAGGTCAGCGCTGCCGCTGTCGAGGCCCTCGATGCGGCTCTTCAGGATGGAGGTGATCTCGTCGGGCTTGATCTGCATGGTGGGTTTTGGCTCCTATGCAGGCGTTACGCCTGCGCCACGTGCTTGCGAAGTTGGTCGAGGCGATGCTTGATCGAGGCGTCCAGAATCGAGTTGCCGACACGCAGGACGATGCCACCGAGAATCGAGGGGTCGACTCTGCTCGTCAGCTCGACGCGCTGTCCGGTTTGCTCTCCGATGCGGTCGCCGATGCTTCTGACGGTAGCGTCGTCGAGATCGACCGCACTCGTGACCTCGACCGGGAGCAGCTTGTTCTCCTGGTCCCACAGGCGGTCGAACTCACTGCGGATGCGGTAGATCACCGGCATCCGATGGCGCTCGAGCAGTGACTCGAAGAAGTTGACGACCGTCGGGTCAGCGCCCTGGACCGCTCTGCGCAGGCCGTCCTTCTTCTCCTCCGTGGAGAAGTACGGGGAGAAGAAGAAGACGGCGAGCTCGCGGTTGCCCTCCAGCGCGTCGGCGAACTGGCCGAGCTGCTCGCGCGCGACGTCGAGCTTGCCCTGTTCCTGGGCAACCTCGAACAGCGCGCGCGCGTAGACCTGGGCGATCTCTTCCATGTGCCCTTAGTTCTTCCGCGACTCGGCGGAGAACGCGCTGAAGTCCAGCTCGGACAGCGCCTCCTCGACCAGTCGCTTCTGGTCGTCGGCCGACAGCGACTTGCGCGTGACCTTCTCGGTCGCCTGGACCGTGAGGTCGGCGACCTCGCGACGGATCTCCTGGATCGCGCGGTTGGTCTCGGCCTCGATGTCGCGCCGTGTCTGCTCAAGCAGCTCTTCGCGCCTGGCACGCGCCGCCTCGAGGCCCTCGCGCTCGGCGACTTCGCCGGCGCGCTCTGCCTTCGCGACGATCTCGTCCGCCTGCGCACGCGCGTCGGTGAGGCGCTGACGGTACTCAGCGAGCAGGTCGTCAGCCTCCTGACGCGTGCGGTCGGCGGCGTCGATCGACTCCTCGATCGCTCTCTGCCGTCTGTCGAGCGCGGCAGCGATCGGCGGGAAGGCGTACTTGCGCAGGATGAACAGGGTCACGAAGAACGCGAGCAGCAGCCAGATCATCAAGCCGACGGACGGCGAGACGAGGAAGTTGCTGCTTCCCTCGTCAGCCGCGACCGTCACAGGTGTTGAGATTGCCGCGACCATGGCTTAGGAGAGGAAGAACGCGATCAGGCCGAAGATGAACGCGTAGAACACGATCGCCTCGGTAAGCGCGAAGCCGAGCCACTGGATGCTCGTGATCTCGTCTCTCATCTCCGGCTGGCGCGTGACCGCCTCGATCACCTTGCCGAAGATGAAGCCAACACCGATGCCCGGGCCGATGGTGCCAAGGCCGGCGCCAACGCCGAGCGCGATGGCTCTGCCGGCTCTACGGCCGATTGCCTCGTTCTCCGCAACCGACTGGGCGAACGTGGTGATGACACTCAGGTCCACAGCAGATCTCCTCGTGGATTTCGTTAGTGAGTCTCGGCGACTGCGCCGCCGAGATAGATGGCAGTCAGGGTGGCGAAAATGAACGCCTGCAGCGTCGCGACCAGCCCGACCTCGAAGAGGAAGAAGGCGATTGCCATCGTCCCGGTCAAGAGACCGAGGACGACGGAGCCCGCGACCGCGAGGTTGAGCAGCACGACGAGCCCGCCGCCCATGAAGAGGATCAGCAGGTGGCCGGCAAGGATGTTCGCGAAAAGACGGACGGAGAGCGAGACGAGCCGGACGAAGTGAGAGATCACTTCGATCACGAAGATCGGCCCGCGAGCGGGGCCTTCGACGCCGGCAGGGATCCAGCTCTTCAGATAGTTGACCGGGCCCTTGGCCCGGACGCCCTCAACGTGGTAGGAGACCCACACGACGAGGGTCAGCGCGAGCGGCACTGAGAGGTTCGCCGTCGCCGCGTACAGCGCGAACGACGGGATGTGGGCCCCGAAGATGTTCACCTTGTGCTCGGTGCTGGTCGGCAACGGTATGTAGCCGATCATGTTCGAGAACCAGATGAAGAGGAACAGCGCGGCGATGAACGGGAACCACTTCAGCGCCATCGAGTCGCTCATGTTGCCGCGCGTGATGTTGTCTCGCATCAGCGTGTAAGCGGTCTCGACCGCAGTCTGAACGCGGTTGGGGCGCTGCTGCATCCGCTTGCCGATCCACACCATCGTGATACACGTCAGGGCCGCGGCGATGACGATGTACATGACGGCCTTGTTGATCGACAAGTCCAAGCTGCCAATCTTGATCTTCACCCACGGATCGAGCTTGAACTCGTTCTGCGGTCTGAAGTTCTCGTTGACCTGGAGCGCAAACGCGCCGGCAGGCTGCAGGAGCAGCAGGGCAAGCGGTGCCACCGCCGCAAACAGGCGAGCCTTCATCGGCTGCTGGTCTCCTTCTCGAACGGACGCACGATCATGCGAATAGTGAAATAGAGGGTGAAGAGAGCGAGGAACAACACTGCGGCAGCGAGGCCTGCGTCGTTGTCCACGAACACCCCGACGGCGAAGATCGTAAAGGCTACGAGCCAACCACGTCCGATCATCGATCCGGCAAGCACGCCGGCGATCGTTCGCGCATCGCCGCTGGCGACCGCGCGACGTGACGCGTAGGCGGAAATTCCCCGCTGCACCGCGTAGATCCCAGCACCGGCCGCCCAGCCGGCAAGCGGCAGGTCGGCGACGATGAAGAGCGGCAATGCGAGCACCGCGACCACGAGGTCGAGGTTCTTCAGCACGACCAGCGGGAGCGGGTCAGAGGTCTTTAAAACGTGTGTGGACAAGTCGGAACCCCACGACGAAGCCGGCGAATACGCCCAGGATGGCGCCAAGGGCAGGCGCCCCCACGAGTGCCCCGATCCCCAGACCGACCGCCGCGCAGAGCAGCACGGCGCCGAGCAGCGTCGAGCCGGCGACGGCCCCGCGCATCGGCGGACGGCCGTTCGTCATCGGGCTGCTCGGATGGGTTCGGGGGGACCATGAGTGGCTACTTCGCCAAGACGCGAAAAGCCCGCGCTTGCGGCGCGGGACCGCCCCAGTGGCCCGTAGCGATTGCTGCGGACCGGCGGGGTGGCGCGCACTTTACATGTTCTCATGCGCTTGTAACAACATCGTGACAGTCGCTACGGAACAACGCCGCCGATTGCGTGGTTCCGGACATGTATTTGTGTCGCAACGACGGGGTTCTTCGCAGCTTTTTGCGCCGCTATGAAGCGGGCCGTTGCGGCGCCGGTGACGGAGCCGCCGCGCTCGTGTCGGGCTTGCGCTCGCGCTCGTCGACGGCGGCGAGCTCACCGGTCGCAAGCTCGGAGGTGACACGCACGACGATCTCCTGCTCGGTCGTCGTCGGGTCCGCACGTCGCATCTGCCACGCGCGCAGTCGCTTGAGCTTGAGGATCTCCAGCACCATCACGAGGTAGACGCTCGCGCCGACCACGAACAGCGTCATCGCCCCCAGCGCGCACGTCCAGCCGAGGTTGAAGTGACCGTGGTTGTCCGTGTAGGGAATGAACCGCATCGCGACAGCGAGGCCCGCGAGCAGCATCGTCCAGGCGTACAGGTAGAGCACGGTGCGCCGCTGGCTGAAGCCGACGCGCGCGAGCCGATGGTGAAAGTGCTGCGCATCGGCCGACCATGGCGCGCGGCGGTACTTCAGCCGCCGCATGACGACGAAGCCCGTGTCGAGGAACGGCACGGCGAGGATCGCCAGCGGGCCGACGAGCGCGATCAACGCGTTCGTCTTCAACGACCCCTGCACGGCGACGCAGCCGAGCAGGAAGCCGAGCAGCAGCGCGCCGCAGTCGCCCATGAAGATCGACGCCGGGTGGAAGTTGTGGATCAGGAAGCCGAGCGCGGCGCCCGCGACGATCGCCGCCAGCACGGCCGCGCCGGTCGTGCCGAGGTCGAAGGCGATGATCGAGAAGGCGACCGCGCTGATCGCGCAGACGCCAGCTGCCAGCCCGTCGACGCCGTCGGAGAAGTTGACGACGTTCATCAGCCCGACGAGGCCGATCACCGTGAGGACGCCGCCAGCGCTGCCGAAGTCGACCGCGCCGAGGAACGGGAAGGTGATGTTCTCCACGCGCACGCCGGCCGCGACGGGGATGATCGCCGCGACGACCTGGCCCAGCAGCTTCCACTGCGGCGGCAGGTCGAGCACGTCGTCGATCGCCCCGATCAGCGCGATCAGCGCCGCTCCGAGCAGGATCCCGCGCGTCTCGTCGGTGATCGGCAGCCAGATCGCGGAGGCGGCGAGCACGCCTGCGAGGATCGCCAGCCCGCCCAGCAACGGGGTCGCGCGCGCGGCCAGGCCGCGCTCGCGCGGCTCGTCGACTGCGCCGATGCGCCGCGCCAGCCGCGCCGCCAGCGGGGTCGCCAAGGCAGCGACCGCGAGGGCGACGAGGAAGGCGTAGAGGGCGTCAAGCTCGCTCATGCCGAGCACCAAGTCTGCCAGGGGCGGAGGACCGCGGTGCTACGCGGTCGCGAACGCCCTGTCGTTACGCGTGGGCCGGTGTTCCCAAATGGGCGTACAAGGGGTGCTTGTCGGCGAGCGCCTGGGCGCGGTCGGCCAGCTCGGCCTTGCGCTCGGCGAACGCCGGGGTGAGCGCGAGCGCGATCAGCTTGCCGACCTCGTGGAAGTCCTCGACCTGGAAGCCGCGCGTCGCGAGCGCCGGAGAGCCGATCCGCAAGCCGCTGGAGATCATCGGCGGGCGCGGGTCGAACGGGACGGCGTTGCGGTTGACCGTGATGCCGATCTCGTGCAGGCGGTCCTCAGCCTGCTGGCCGTCGAGCTCGGAGGCGCGCAGGTCGACGAGCACGAGGTGGACGTCGGTGCCTCCGGTGAGCACGCTGACGCCGGAGCCCTCATCGGCGAGCAGCTCGGTCGCGAGCGCCTGGGCGCCGGCGATCGTGCGCTGCTGGCGCTCTTTGAAGGCCTCGCTCATCGCGATCTTGAACGCAACCGCCTTGCCGGCGATCACGTGCTCGAGCGGACCGCCCTGCTGGCCGGGGAAGATCGCGGAGTTGATCGCTCTCATGTGCTCTGCTCTGCACAGGATCAGGCCGCCGCGGCCGCCGCCGATCGTCTTGTGGGTCGTCGACGTCACGACGTCGGCGAAGGGCACCGGCGAGGGGTGCAGGCCCGCAGCGACGAGGCCGGCGAAGTGGGCCATGTCAACCATCAGGTAGGCGCCGACCTCGTCGGCGACCTCGCGGAAGCGCGGGAAGTCGAGCTGGCGCGGGTAGGCCGACCAGCCGGCGAGCAGCAGCTTCGGCTTGCGCTCGCGGGCGATCTTCGCGACCTCGTCCATGTCGATGCGGCTGGTCTCGCGGTCGACTTGGTAGGGCGCGATGTCGTACAGGCGGCCCGAGACGTTGATTCTCATGCCGTGCGAGAGGTGGCCGCCGTGCGCCAGCTCAAGGCCCATGATCGTGTCGCCCGGCTTCAGCAGCGCGTGGTAGACGGCGGTGTTGGCCTGCGCGCCGGAGTGCGCCTGGACGTTCGCGTGCTCGGCGCCGAACAGCTCCTTGGCACGGTCGATCGCGAGCTGCTCGGCGATGTCGACGAACTCGCAGCCGCCGTAGTAGCGCCGGCCCGGATAGCCCTCCGCGTACTTGTTCGTCAGCACGCTTCCCTGCGCGTCGAGCACGGCCTGCGGGACGAAGTTCTCCGAGGCGATCATCTCGAGCGTTCTCTGCTGGCGCTCGAGCTCGTGCTGCAGCGCCTCCGCGATCTCAGGATCGACCTCGGCGAGCGGCTTGTTGAAGAAGTCGGCGGGAAGGTCGGTCATACGGGCGTTCTCCATCGCGTTAATCGGGGTCGCGGCATGCTGGAGGGCCGCCGGACGAGGGTAGCGAGAATCGGTCAGTTTCCGAGCGCAGCGGAGATCGTCGCAGGCGCGACGGCGCCTTCGCGGACGATCGCCCACGTGCCGTCGCGCTCGTAGGCGCGCAGGTCGACGACGGTCGAGGGCGTGCCCGGCAGCGGGCCGGCGTCAAGCACGAGGTCGACGTTGTCGCGGATCTGCTGCGGGACCTCCTCGACAGCGCGCGGGTCGCGGCCGCCGGCGAGGTTGGCGCTCGACTGCGTGACGGCGTGGGGAACGTCGCGCAGCGCGGCGAGCGGGCCGCTGAGCGCGGGGACGCGGACGCCGAGCGCCTGCGCTGGGCTCGCCGGGTCAGGCAGCAGCAGCGTGACCGCGCCCGGCAGCAGCCGCTCGAGGGCGGCGCGGGTGCGCGGTCCCAGCGGCGGCAGGTCCGCGAGCGCGCGGTCAGGGTCGAACCACATCGTCGCGGCCGGCTTCGCGGGCGCGCGGCCTTTGAGCGCGTAGAGGCGGGCGATCGCGGAGTCGTCGCCGGCCTTCGCCGCGAGGCCGTAGACGGTGTCCGCCGGGAAGACCGCGACGCCGCTTTCGGCGAGCGTGGCGGCGAAGGAGGCGGCGTCGGCTGGGGTCAGCGGCGGCATCGCGCGGCCTGCGTCTACCGCGCTCGCGGCGCGCTGGTGGGCGTCGTCGGCTGGGCGCGCACGATCGGCACGGCCGGGCGGGCGGGCCGTCGAGCGACGAGCGAGATCGTCACCGCTCCCCCACCACCACGCGCTCGATGCCGGCGAGGTCCCTGTGGGCGCGGACGGTCGTCATGCCGGCGGCGCGGAGGAGCTCGCCGACGGCGGGGGCCTGGCCGGCGCCGATCTCGAACGCGACGAAGCGGGCGCGCGCGGCAGCCTCGACAGCGAGGCGGCGCACGACGTCGAGGCCGTCGTCGCCGGCGAACAGCGCCTGCGCCGGCTCGTGGACGGCGACCTCGGGCTCGAGCTCGGCGCGGTCGCCGTCGGGGACGTAGGGCGGGTTGGAGAGGACGGCGTCGAGCGGGCCGCTGACGCCGTCGAGCAGGTCGCCCTGCGCGAAGGCGACGTCGAGCCGCAGCGCGGCGGCGTTCGCCTGCGCGACCTCGAGCGCGTCGGCGCTCAGGTCGGTCGCGACGACGTCGAGGTCGGGCCGCTCGTGCTTGAGCGCCAGCGCGACCGCGCCGCTGCCGGTGCCGACGTCGGCGACGCGGGCGCCGCGTGGCAGCTGGAGCGCGACCTCGACGAGCAGCTCGGTCTCCGGGCGCGGCACCAGCACGCGGCCGTCGACGTACAGGTCGATGTGGCGGAAGCCACGGGTGCCGCGGATGTAGGCGACCGGCTCGCGCGCGCGCCGGCGCGCGACTGCCCGTGCGAACCGCTCGCAGGCGCCGTTGTCGATGATCGCCTCCGGCCGCAGGTGGAGCGACGTGCGCGTCGCACCCAGCGCGTCGGCGAGCAGCAGCTCGGCGTCGAGGCGCGGGTTGTCGACGCCGGCCTCGCGCAGGTCAGCCGTCGCGATCGCCAGCGCCATCCGCACCGACGGCCCGTCGGGCCCGACGAAGTCGGGGCCGCTCACCGCGTCCTGCCGGCTCTCCGGCTCGGCCAGTCCAGCCGCGAGCTCGGCGCCTGCCGAGCTCGCAATGGAATCGGCGCCAGCCGAGCCGCTCAGCGCGCCCTCACCGCTCTCCGGCTCGGCCAGTCCACCCGCGAGCTCGGCGCCTGCCGAGCTCGCAATGGAATCGGCGCCAGCCGATTCCACGCGATCAGACGGCCGCTTGCTGCTCGAGCCGGCGCCGCTTCTCATCGTCCTGCAAGGCGTCGCTGATCTCGTCGAGCTCGCCGGCGAGGACCGCGTCGAGGTTGTTCACGGTGAGCTTGATGCGATGGTCGGTGACGCGATCCTGGGGGAAGTTGTACGTACGGATCTTCTCGGCCCGCTCGCCCGTGCCGACCTGCGCCAGGCGGTTGGCCGACAGCTCGGCCTGCTGCTCGGCGAGGGCCGCCTCGTACAGCCGCGCGCGCAGCACGCGCATCGCCTTCTCACGGTTCTGCAGCTGGGACTTCTCGTCCTGCATCGAGACGACGATCCCCGACGGCTTGTGCGTGATCCGCACCGCGGAGTCGGTCGTGTTGACCGACTGGCCGCCCGGCCCCGAGGAGCGGTAGACGTCGATCTGCAGGTCGTTGTCGTTGATCGCGACGTCAACGTCCTCTGCCTCGGGCAGCACCGCGACGGTCGCGGTCGAGGTGTGGATGCGGCCCTGGGACTCGGTCTCGGGCACGCGCTGGACGCGGTGGGTGCCGCCCTCGAACTTGAAGACGGAGTAGGCGCCGTCGCCGCCCTTGACCGCGAAGGTGTACGCGCCGTCAGCGACCGACAGCGGCTCGGTCGTGAAGCCGCGGCGGTCGGCGTAGCGCATGTACATGCGGTAGAGGTCCCCGGCGAACAGGCCGGCCTCGTCTCCCCCGGCCCCAGCGCGGATCTCGACGATCACGTTCTTCGCGTCGTTGGGGTCCTTCTCGACCATCGCGAGGCGGATCTCCTCGTCGAGCGCCTCGATCCGCTCGCGCGATCTGGCGAGCAGCTCCTTGACCTCGGCGTCGTCGTCGCCCTCCTCCAGCAGCTCGCGCGCGCCGGCCTCGTCATCGACGGCACGGCGCCATTCGGCGGCAAGCCGGGAGGCCGGCTCGAGGTCTCTGTACTGGCGGCCCGCCTCGGCGTAGCGCTGACGGTCCCCGATCACCTCAGGGTCTGCCATCTGCGCCTCAAGCTCCTCGAAGCGCGACTCAATCTGCTCGACGAGCTGCTCAATCATCAGACCGACGAGTGTACGCCGCAGCAGCGGTCAGGGGCTCCCGACGACACGACGGCCTCGGACGGGTCCCGGCTCCGCGTCGAGGAGACGGCCCGGCCGAGGCCGCGCTGATTGCTGGGCACTGCTGTGCTTTGAGGCGGCTAGACGGCGGCGGGAGTGCTGCCGCGTCTGGCGGCGCGACGCTGGAAGCGCTCGACGCGTCCACCGGTGTCAACGAGCTTCTGTCTGCCCGTGTAGAACGGGTGGCACGCCGCACAGATCTCGACGTTGATCGTCGGCTCGACCGACCGCGTCGTGAACGTGTTGCCACACGTGCAGCGGACGTGCGACTCGACGTAGTTGGGATGGATGTCGCTCTTCATGGTCCATCCAGTGTAGCCGGGCACGTCGCCACGAGGCTGTTGTTCGTCTCGCGTGACTCGTCGATTGTGTTCGCCGGGTCGACGGTGAAGACCGGGTCGCCGTCAGGGGTCGTGCACTGCGGGCCAGGCACGATCAGCTGGACGCTGTCGAACGGGTCCAGCCGCTTGATCGCGCGCTGGGGCGCCGAGAAGCTCGCGGCCACGCCGACGTTCCACGCCGACGTTCTGCCGATGTTCTTCACCGTGACGAGATAGCGGGCGCTGTCCGTCGTCGACGTCGGCTGATCGACCTCGATGTCCGTGATCGTGAGGTCCGGGCGGTCGTCGGGCTGCTTGCACGGCGACGTGAAGACGGAAGCGTCGCGGACGACTCTTCCGGTCGTCGCGTCGCTCCAGCGGAAGCTGACGCGGAAGCGGAAGGCGTACGGCACGATCAGCCGGCCGACCGCCTGGCGGTAGCGGAAGACGTCGGTCGGTCGCGTGCCGATCGTCGGGTCGCTCGGCGAGGTCCACACACCGAGCCCGGGGACGTCGGTACGCAGCGCCCAGTGGCCGCTCTGCAGCCCGCGCTGGTAGAGGTCGACCCGCAGCGAAAGCTTTCTGCCGCCGGGGACGGGGCTCATCGCCGCCCCGACCGTTGCCATCCGCAGCTCGACTCTCGGCGAGCGTCTGCACTGCAGCATCTTCGCCTCGTAGCCGAGCTGCTTCAGCTGCGACACTCGCGCGCCGGAGCCGGGGGTCTTCGTCTGTGCCGCCATCCCGGTGACGTCCGCGGTCGCCGACGCTGCCGGAAGCCCGGCGGCGAGAGCGATCATGGCGGCGACTGGGACGGCGCGCTTGATCAGTCCTGCACGCGTCATCGTGCCTGCTGTAACCGTCCCAGCGAACGGAAGTTGCGAGGTTGGGAGCGCGCGGTCACAGCGTCACCCGTTTGCATACCGACGGGACTCCCGCCCACGCGCGCAACGGCGCGCGGGCGGGGCCCGCAAGCAAGGCCGATCAGGTGATCGTGTAGAGCGGCCCGTCGCCGCCCTCGGGCGTCGTCAAGCGGCCGCCCTTCGCCGTGATCGCGCCGCACTGCACGCAGTTCGTGTAATTCACGATCACGTCGACGTTGCCTCTCTCCGGCGCGTCTTCGGGGATCTCGTACACCCCGGCCGGGCACATCCACTTCCATGTCTCCGCGATCTCACGCGGGACGTTTCTTCTCACGCGGATGTGGTTGGGCGCGTCGTCCCGGGTCGCGTTGCCCGTGATGAAGACCGACGACAGCTTGTCGAAGATGTATCTGCCATCTGGTCTCGGATAGCTGTCGGCGCTGTCGCCTATGAACATCGCCTGCTCGTCGTTGCGATGCCACGGCAGGCGTCCCGGGGGCAGCTTGCCTCTCGACGCGATCGCGAGGTTGACGAGCGGCCCGCCCTTGAGGAAGCCATGCTGGAACGGCTGGCGCGTGTTGCGCACCTCGTACAGCTCTTTGCCCGTCGCGGAGGTCTCGATCTTCTCCTCGTAGGACTCGAGCGAGATGCCCCTCGTGAGCTGGTCGTAGATCGCCTCGGCAGCGAGCTTGCCCGAGATGATCGAGTGGTGGACGCCCTTCAGCGCCGCCGTGTCGACCATGCCCGCGGCGTCGCCGACCAGCAGCGCGCCCGGCATCGTCAGCTTCGGCATCGACCAGTAGCCGCCGCCCGGCAGCGCCTTCGCGCCCCAGGCGACGCGCTCGCCGCCCTCGAGGATCTCTCTGAACAGCGGGTGCAGCTTGATCTTCTGCAGCAGGTCGTGAACCGAGGTCGTCGCGTCGGCGTACTCGAGGCCGACGACGTAGCCGATCGAGACGAGGTCCTCGCCGGTTCTCTCGTCCTTCATCGGGTAGAGCCATGAGCCGCCGACCTGGCCGTATCTGGCCGAGATCTTCGACGGCCACGGGCCGACCGTGTGCATCAGGCGGTCGAGCGGCTTTCTGACCTTCCAGACTTCCTTGACGCCGAGCTCCCAGACCTGCGGCTCACGGTTGGCGTCGAGGTCGAACTCGCGGATCGCGGCGCCGGTCAGCGAGCCCCAGCAGCCTTCCGCAAGGACCGTCGCCTGTGCCTTGATGTCGGTGCCGGGCTCGAAGTTGCCGAGCGGCTCGCCGTCCTTGCCGCGGCCCTTGTCGCCCGAGCGGACGCCGACGACGCTGCCGTCCTCGACGATCAGCTGCGTCGCCGAGGTCTCGGTGAGGATGTAGGCGCCAGCCTCCTCGGCGATCCGCTGCTGGTAGCGAGCGAGCGCCGAGACGGAGATGATCTCGTTGCCGTGGTTCTTGAACGGAGGCGGGGTCGGGATGCGCAGCTTCGAGCGGGAGTTCGGCAAGAGGTAGACCGCTTCTTTTGTCACCTCGCCGTAGGCGAACCCCTCATTGCGCCAGTCCTCACGCGTGAGGTCCGGGTACAGCTCCTGCAGGGCCTGCGGGCGCATGACCGCGCCCGAGAGGTTGTGGCCCCCGCAGGTCTTCGCCTTCTCCAGGACGGCGACGGGCACCTCTCCGAGGCGCTCCAGCGTCTCCGGATCGTCGGCCAGCAACTGCAACAGGCGGTTCGCGCACGCGAGCCCCGCCGTGCCGCCGCCGACGATCGCGACGCCGACCTCGATCAGCTCGTCTTCACCGTCGAGCCCACGCTTAACGAACTCCCTCGGCGAGTCGACCGGCGGCGGGTAGGCCGCCGGCACGACACGCCCGTTGCTGCTGCCAGCCATCAGATCAGCCGCCCTTCTTGGCCTTCACGGCCTCGGTCAGCTTCGGCAGGATCTTGTTGAGATCGCCCACGATGCCGAGGTCGGAGAACTCGAAGATCGGAGCGTTCGCGTCCTTGTTGATCGCGACGATGTTCTCCGAGGCCTGCATGCCGACCTTGTGCTGGATCGCCCCCGAGATGCCGGCCGCGAGGTAGAGCTTCGGCGCGACCGACTTGCCGGTCTGGCCGATCTGGGCGGCGTACGGGTACCAGCCAGCGTCGACGACCGCGCGCGTCGCGGCGACAGCGCCGCCGAGCACGCCCGCGAGGTCCTCGCAGAGCTGGAAGCCCTCGGCCTTGCCGAGGCCACGGCCGCCCGCGACGAGCACGTTGGCGTCCTCGATGTTCACGTCGGCGCCACGCTGCTCGCCGCGCTGCACCATCGTCGCCTGGTTGGACCAGGGGGAGTACTCGATCGCGACGTCGACCACTTCGGCCGCGCCGGCGCCGGTCTCCTTCACCTCGAACGCGTTGATGCGGCCGATGATGATCCCGAGGTCGCCCTTGTAGTGCGAGCGCGAGATCTGCGAGTCGCCGAGGATCGGGCGCTCGGCGACGAGCTTGCCGCCCTCGACGACGACGCCGGTGACCTCCATCGTCACGCCGGCATTGCGACGGGCTGCGAGGCCCGCGCCGATCTCGAAGCCGAGCAGGCCGCCGCCGAACAGCACGTAGCTGTGGCCGTTGTCGGCGATCACTCTGTCGATCACGTCGATCACCGGCTGGGCGAGGCCCTCGCCGCCTTCGGCGCGGTAGACCTTCTTCGCGCCGTAGCTGCCGAGCGTCCCGAGCAGCTCGTTGGTGAGGTCGCCGCCGCCGACGACGACCGCGTCGCAGTCGACGCCGAGCTCGCCGGCCAGCTTGGCGCCCTCAGAGACGGCGCCGAGCGAGTTCTTGTTGAGCGCGCCCTCGTAGTGGAGGACGTAGACGAGAATCCCGCCCATCAGATCAACTTCCTTTCGTCCAGCCACGCGACGATCTGCTCGACGGTCGCGTCCGTGTCCTCGTCCTCGATGATCGTGCCGGCCGACTTCGCCGGCGGAGCCTTGAACTCGCCGCACTGGACGCGCGAGCCGTCAGCGCCGACAAGCGAGGCGTCGATCCCGACGTCGCCGGCCGTCGCCTTCTCCAGCGGCTTCTTCTTCGCGCCCATGATCGCCTTCAGCGACGGGTAGCGCGGCTCGTTGATCGCGTCGCCGACCGAGATGACCGCCGGAAGCGAGAGCTCGACGGTGTCGTACCCATACTCCGCCTGGCGCTCGCAGCGCAGGGTGGGTGGGGACTGTCTCGAAACGTCGAGCTTGATCACCTGCGTCAGCGACGGCGCCTTCAGATGGTCGGCGACAACGGCGCCGATCGTGTAGCACTCGCCGTCATCGGACTGCTGCCCGAGCAGGACTATGTCGGGCTGCTCCTTCTCGAGCGCCTTCGCCAGCGCGTAGCCGGTCGCGGCGACGTCCGAGCCCGCGAGCGACTCGTCGCTCAGGTGCACCGAGCGGTCGGCGCCGAGCGAGACGGCCTTGTGGAGCGCGCGCATCGCGGACTCCGGGCCCATCGTCACCGCCACGATCTCGTCGATCTGGAGGGCGCCGCCCTCCTTCAGCTGCATCGCAGCCTCGATGGCGTGCGTGTCATACGGGTTGAGGTTCTTCTCCCCGCTGCGGTCCATCCGCCCCGTCGAGGGGTCGATGCGCTTCTCGACGGCGGCGTCCGGCACCTCTTTGACCAGGACGCAAATCTTCACCTCAGGGGCCTCCTCAGAAAGAGTCAAACGAATGTTCGTGCGGGTGTCGTGGGCGGCATGATATCGCCGTTGACTGACCAGTCAATCGCATAATGCGGCACGGTGACGCCAGCAGGTCTTTGCGCTCGCGGAAGCGAGCGCCTAGTTGCTGCGGACCGCGCCGCGGATGAAGTCGATGATCGCTTGCGTCGGGGCGCCCGGGGTGAAGACCTCCGAGACCCCCAACGACTTGAGCTGCGGGATGTCGTCGGCCGGGATCGTTCCCCCGACCGTCACGAGCACGTCGTCGACCTGCTGCGCTCGCAGCAGCTCGACCACGCGCGGCACCAGCGTCATGTGCGCGCCCGACAGGATCGACAGGCCGACGGCGTCGGCGTCCTCCTGGATCACGGTCTCGACGATCTGCTCCGGCGTTTGGTGCAGGCCGGTGTAGATCACTTCCATCCCCGCGTCACGCAGGGCGCGGGCGATGATCTTCGCGCCGCGGTCGTGGCCGTCGAGCCCGGGCTTGGCCACGACGACACGGATCTTTCGCTCTGACGATGTCGACATCTCGGTGTCCGCGCGCCGGGTTAGGGGGACGACGGCGTCGCGGCGCGGCGAATAGTAGGGAAGGGCCTGGCGAACTGAGTGCAGTTGCGCTCCGCATTGCGAGCCCCACTCCAGCGACCGCCGCTCCGGAACGGTTGCGGGAGCTCGCGGGATGCGTGAGGAATCAGCTGCTCAGGCGGCTTGCGAGCGAGACAAGCAGGCGCACGCCGAAGCCGGAGCCGCCGGTTGCGGCGTACGGGCGGCCGGTGTCGTTGGCGACGCCGGCGATGTCGAGATGGGCCCACGGGACCTCGCCGACGAAGCGGTGGAGGAACTCCGCGGCGGTGATCGAGGCCGCCTTGCGGTTCTCGGTCGAGTTGACGATGTCGGCGTAGCGGCCCTTGATCGCCTCGGCGTGGTCCGGATGCAGCGGCAGGCGCCAGACGAGGTCGCCGCTCGCGCTGGCGGCGTCCTGGACCTGCGCGGCCCAGGCGTCGTCGTTGGACATCAGGCCGGCATGCGTGGCGCCGAAGGTCGTGACGATCGCGCCGGTCAGCGTCGCCAGGTCGACGATCCGCTCGGCGCCGTGGTTGATCGCGTGCGTGAGGCAGTCGGCGAGCACGAGGCGGCCTTCGGCGTCGGTGTTGACGACCTCGATCGTCGTGCCGTTGGAGGCGCGCACGATGTCGCCGGGCTTGACGGCGGTGCCGCTCGGCATGTTCTCCGTCGCCCCGATCACGCCCATCACGCGGACGGGCAGCTGCAGCCGGGCGATCGCGCCGATCGCCTCGAGCACGACGGCGCCGCCGGACATGTCGAACTTCATCTCCGACATCTTCAGCGCCGGCTTGATCGAGATCCCGCCGGTGTCGAACGTGACCGCCTTGCCGACGAAGCCGAGCAGCGGGCCGCTGGCGTCGGGCCCCTCGTATCTCAGCTCGATCAGCCGCGCCTCCTCGGCGGAGCCGCGCGCGACGGCGGCGAAGGCGCCCATCCCCAGCGCGACGATCTCCTCCTCGGTGCGGACCTCGAGCGAGACGCCGCTGACCTCGGCGACGAGCTGCTGAGCGCGGTGGACGAGCTGCTCGGGCGTCAGCTCGTTGGCGGGCGTGTTCTGCAGGTCACGGGCGCGGTTCTGCGCCTCGGCGAGGATCACCGCGACTCTGACGGGCGCGTCGACCGGGTGGTGGGCGCTCAGCAGCAGTCTCTGCAGCCCGGCGCCGTCGTCGTCGGGATGGTTGCGGAAGCGGTCGAACCTGTACGCGGCGAGGACCGTGCCCTCGACCAGCCCGGCGACGCGCGCGTCGTCGAGGTGGTGCGGCACCTCCCAGCAGAGCGTCGAAGCGTTGATCTCGCGCGCACGCGCGAGCACGGCAGCGGCGACGATCCGCGCGCGCTCCGCGTCGAAGCGGGCGCGATCGCCCAGCCCGACGACGATCCAGCGGCGCTCCTGCGCGTGCACGACGGCGAGGTGCTTGAAGGCGCGCCGCGCCTCGCCGGCGTCGAGCAGCTTCTGCAGCGTTCCGTCGGCGACGTCGTGGGCGATGTCCTCGCCGTCGAAGACCCCGAGGGCGATCGTGTCTGCCGCGGTCTCCAGCGGCGCCTGCGTCGTTGCCTCGATGTTCATCTCGCCAGCCTACCCAGCGACCGCGCAACGGCGTCAACAGGCGCGTAGGCCCACTACGATCCGGAGTCCACGCTGTAGGGACCCACCCGAACCCCAAACCCGGAGCGTCTGATGCCCAAAACCGTGATCCTCAGCGCCGCGCGCACGCCGATCGGCAAGCTCGGCGGGGGCCTCGCCTCGCTCGACGCGACCGACCTCGGCGGGATCGCGATCGGCGCCGCGCTCGAGCGCGCTGACGTCGCGCCCGAGCAGGTCCAGCACGTCGTGATGGGCCAGGTGCTGCAAGCCGGCCAGGGCCAGATCCCCTCGCGCCAGGCGCAGGTCAAGGGCGGGATCCCGAAGGAAGTGTCTTCCGAGACGGTCAACAAGGTCTGCGCCTCGGGCATCCGCGCGGCCGGGATCCTCGACGCGGCGATCCGCGCCGGCGACGTCGAGGTCGCCGTCGCCGGCGGCATGGAGTCGATGAGCAACGCCCCGTACCTGCTGAAGGGCGCGCGCTTCGGCTTCCGCATGGGCGACGGCAAGGCGCTCGACGCGATGATCAACGACGGGCTCACGAACCCGTTCAGCGGCAAGCACATGATGGAGGAGGCGACCGAGGTCTCCAACCGCCTGGAGATGACGCGCGCCGACATGGACCGCTGGTCGGTCCGCTCGCACGAGCTGGCGATCAAGGCGACCGAAGAAGGCCGCCTGCCCGAGGAGATCGTCACCGTCACCGTGAAGGGCCGCAAGGGCGACACCGTCGTCGCGATCGACGAGTCGCCGCGCCCCGGCACGACGCTCGAGGTGCTCGCTGCGCTGAAGCCGGCGTTCGTCAAGGACGGCTCGCACACTGCCGGCAACGCGCCGGGCGTCAACGACGGCGCTGGCGCCCTCGTGCTCGCCTCCGACGCGTGGGCGCAGGCCAACGGCAAGACCCCGCTCGCGACGATCGTCGCCCAGGCGCAGGTCGCTGACGACTTCCCCAACCTGGCGATGACGCCGGGCAACGCGTCGCTCGCCGCGCTCGCGAAGGCCGGCCTGACGCCCCAGGACATCGACCTGTGGGAGATCAACGAGGCGTTCGCCTCTGTCACCCTGAACTCGATTCGCATGCTCGGCATCGACGAGGAGAAGGTCAACGTGAACGGCGGCGCGGTCGCGCTCGGCCACCCGATCGGCGCCTCCGGCGCGCGCATCCTCGGGTCGCTCGTGCTCGAGCTCAAGCGCCGTGGCGGCGGCCGTGGCATCGCCGCGATCTGCTCCGGCGGCGGCCAGGGCGACGCGGTGATCGTGGAGGTTCCGGCGTCCTGAGCGGACGTGGCGACAGCTCCGTGGCTGCCGGCTCTGGGAGTGGGTTGAGCGAGGCCGGCGGCCCGGTAGACGGCGGCGCTGCGTTTTTTGACCTCGACCGCACGCTGATGGCGGGGTCCTCGGCGTACGAGTTCGCGCGGGCGGCCCACCGGCAGGGGATCCTCACGCGACGGCAGCTCGCCGCCGGGGCGGTCGCGAACGTCCGCTTCCGCCTGCTCGGCTCGACCGACGCCGCGACCGACGCGGTGCGGGCGCAGATCTTCAAGGTCCTCCAGGACGTGCCGGTGCGCGACGTCCTGCGGCTGACGCCGGAGGTGCTCGCAGGCGTGCTGCCGCGGATGTATCCGCAGATGCTGCAGGTCGCCTACGAGCACCAGGACGCCGGGCGGCCCGTCTACATCGTCACCGCCGCCGCGCACGAGCTGGCCGAGATGCTTGCCGACGTGCTGACCTTCGACGGCGGCCTCGGCGCCCGCTCGGAGATCGTCGACGGCGTCTACACCGGGCGCCCGCACGGGCCGTTCACCTACCGCGAGGGCAAGGCGGTCGCGATCCGCGAGCTGGCCGCGCGCGAGGGGATCGACCTGGCGGCGTCGTGGGCGTACTCGGACTCCGAGTCCGACCTGCCGATGCTGCGCGCCGTCGGCAACCCGGTCGCGGTCAATCCCGACGCCGAGCTGGGGCGGGTCGCGCGCGAGGAGGGCTGGCAGGTGCTCCGTTTTGAACGGCTCGGGCGGCGGCTGGCGCTTGCCGGGACGGCCGTCGCGGCAGTCGCGATCGGCGGGGCCGGGTCGTTGATGCTGTGGCCGAGGGAGCCGCGGAACGGGCGCGCGCCGCGCAACGGGCGCGCGTCGCACGGGGCACGGGCGCGGAGAGGGCGTGGAGCATGAGCGAGCACGAGCTGACCGACGAGCAACGGGAGATCCGCGCGCTGGCGCGGCGGTTCGCCGCCGAGGAGATCGCACCGCATGCCGGGACGTGGGATCGCGAGCACCGCTTCCCGCGCGAGGTCTTCGCGCAGCTCGGCGAGCTGGGGCTGATGGGCGCGTGCATCCCAGTCGAGCACGGCGGCGCCGGGACCGATTTCCTCTCCTACGTGCTCGCGTTGGAGGAGCTGGCGCGAGCCGACGGCGGCGTCGCGGTGACGGTCGCCGTGCACACGAGCGCGGTCGAGCTGCCGCTGCTGGCGCACGGGTCGCCCGAGCAGGTCGCGCGCTGGCTGCCGCCGCTGGCGCAGGGGCACGAGCTGGGGGCGTTTGCGCTGACCGAGCCCGAGGCCGGGTCCGACGCTGCGGCGTTGCGGACGCGGGCGGTTGCGGGTGACGGCGGCGGCGCGGGCGGGGGCGCGGGCGCGTCGGACGTGTTGATCACCGGAGCGAAGCAGTTCATCACGACCGGGTCGCATGCTCACGTGCTGATCGTCTTCGCGAGGGAGCGCGGCGCGGCAGGCGGCGGTTCCGCCGGTGGGGGCTCGACGGGCAGCGGCTCGGGCGCAGGCGGGGATCGCATCTCCGCGTTCGTCGTGCGGCGGCCCTCCCCCGGGCTGGCGGTCGCACGCGAGGAGGAGAAGATGGGGCTCAACTCCTCGTCAACGGCCGCGTTGACGTTTGACCAGACGCCCGGCGAGCTGCTCGGCGAGGCCGGCGCCGGCATGCGGATCGCGCTCGGGACGCTTGACGGCGGGCGGATCGGGATCGCCGCGCAGGCGGTCGGGATCGCCCAGGCCGCGCTCGACGTCGCGACGACGTACGCGAGAGAGCGCCGCGCCTTTGGCGGCCCGATCGGGCGGTTTGGCGCGATCCAGGAGAAGCTCGCCGAGATGCAGACCGAGGTCGAGGCGGCGCGCGCGCTGACGTGGCGCGCTGCGAGGCTCAAGCAGGCCGGCCGGCCGCACACGGTCGAGGGCGCGCAGGCGAAGCTGTTCGCCTCGCGCGTCGCCCGCCACTGGACCGGCGAAGCGATCCAGATCCTCGGCGGCTACGGCTACACCCGCGAGTTCCCCGCCGAGCGGTACTACCGCGACGCGAAGGTCACCGAGATCTACGAGGGCACCAGCGAGATCCAACGCCTCGTGATCGCACGGGCGCTGCTGGGCGAGGCGGCGCGAGGGGCCTAGCTCGTCGGGAGGGCGGGCGCTCGGTAACGAGCCGAGCAGCGACGCTTGCGAGAGCCCGGGGGCGGGCTCGTCGGGAGGGCGGGCGCTCGGCAACGAGCCGAGCAGCGTCGGTGGCGAGAGCCGGGGCGCGCGCCTAACCCCGCCCGGCCTCGTGAGCGCGGGCGAGGGCGGCTACTGCACGGGGCTCGTCGCGGAGGGCGACAGCGACGAGCAGGGCGTCGAGGACGGCGACGTGGCCGAGGCGGCTGGTCAGGGTCGACAGGCGCGGCGAGACGGCGCGGGCGCCGGCCAGCAGGACGTGGTCGACGACCTCGGTCAGCGGCGAGGGGTCGAAGCTGGTGATCGCTGCGGTCGCGGCGCCGGCGTCGGTCGCGGCGGTCGCGGCGATGCAGGTCGCGCGGGTCGTGCCGCTGTGGCTGATCGCGAGGCAGGCGTCGTCGCGGCCCAGCAGGGCCGCCGCTACGTGCTGGCCGGCGGCGTCGGCTGGCGCTGAGGCGCGCACGCCGATCGCGCGCAGTCGCTGGACGGCGTCGTGGACGAGCGGCGCGGAAGCGCCGTTGCCGACGAGCAGGACGGTGTGGGCGCGGGCGAGCATCGCGGCCGTCCGGTCGAAGGCGTCTCGCTCGACCGTCGCGGCGCTGTCGCGCAGCATCTCGACGCCGCTCCAGACGACCGCGCCGAGTATGTCCGGGGGCGTGAGCTGCCCGGCGCCGTTGGCGATCGGCGCCTCACCCGACGACGGCCGGTGCGCGACCGCCGTCTCCTGCGCGAGCACGAGCTTGAGGTCGTGGAAGCCGCGCAGGCCAAGGCCCTGGCAGAAGCGCACGACGCTCGACTTGGCCGTGCCGGCGGAGTCGGCCAGCTCCGCGACCGACCAGAAGACGACCGCGCCAGGCTGTGCCAGCACCGCCTCAGCGACCTTCCGATCGGAGGCGCCGAGCGCCGGCAGGCGCGCACGCAAGTGTGGGAGAAGCGGCCGTGGGACCGTCATCGCCGCGGATCGTCGCGGTCCTCGGTTCCCAAGGTGTTGTGAATGCGTGAACACGGTTCCCGCGCCGAGCCGCCAACCTCCGCTATGGTGAAGAAACGGAGGCGCCCTCCGTAACGAAAACTGGGAAGGAACCACCCATGGCGAAGACCTGGCTGATTACCGGAGCGTCGAGAGGGCTCGGCTTCGAGCTTGCCGTGGCGGCGCTGGAAGCGGGCGAGAACGTGGTCGCGACCGCGCGCAGGCCTGAGCAGCTTCGCACGCTCGTCGAGCGGTACGGCGACCGCGTGCGGACGACCGCGCTCGACGTGACCGACGAGGAGGCGGCGCGGGCCGCGGTCGCGCTCGCGGTGCGGGAGCTCGGGAGACTCGACGTCGTCGCCAACAACGCCGGCTACGCGAACAGCGCGCCAATCGAGCTGACGAGCGACGCGGACTTCCGCGGGCAGTTCGAGGCGAACTTCTTCGGCCTCGTGAACGTGACGCGCGCGGCGCTGCCGCTGTTCCGCGAGCAGCGCTCGGGCCACTACGTGCAGTACTCGTCGGTCGGCGGGCGAGTTGGCGGCTCGTCGGGGCTTGCGGCTTACCAGTCGGCCAAGTTCGCGGTCGAGGGCTTCTCCGAGGTGCTCGCCAACGAGCTGAGGCCGTTCGGCGTGAAGGTCACGATCGTCGAGCCGGGAGCGTTCCGCACCGAGTGGCAAGGATCCTCGATGACGATGGACGACGGCGGGCCCGACTACGCCGAGTCGGTCGGCGCGATGCACCGCTTCCGCCGCGAGACGCAGGGCAGACAGCCCGGCGACCCGGCCCGCGCCGGCAAGGCCGTCGTCCAGGCGGTCGCGCTTGAGGCCCCCCCGCGCCGGCTCGTGCTCGGCGCGAGCGCCGTCGACTACGTGCGCAGATCGGAAGAGGCCCGGCTCGCCGAGCTCGAGCGGTTCGCGCCGCTCAGCCGCTCGGCCGACTTTCCTGAGGGGGAATAGCGCAGGCGCGCCGCGTCGCCGAGGGCCCGGCCGCGGGGCGACTGCGGGACAGCCGCCGCGTTATCTGACCCGGTCGGCGTTGCGGGCGAGGATCTCGCTCGCCGCCGTCGCCGGGTCGAGTCTGCGGCGGGTGACCTCGTCGAGCAACGACTGCACGTCGGGGTCCTCGCGGATCGAGGCCTCCAGCGCGCGGCGCATCCGCGAGGAGGCGATCGCGACGACCTCGTTCATCAGGTTGCGGCGGCGACGCTCCAGCAGCGTCCCCTCCTGCTGGATGTGCTCGCGATGCTGCTCGAGCTTCTCGACCAGCTCCTCGGTCCCGATCCCGAAGGCGGCCTGCGTCTTGACGATCGGGACCCGCCAGTTTCTATCCCCGCCCCCCGCCCCCGCCGGGCCGAGCGACAGCACGCCGCGGATCTCGCGCACCATCGTGTCGGTCAGCGGGTGGTCGGCCTTGTTGACGACGATCACGTCGGGGATCTCCATCACGCCAGCCTTCAGCGCCTGGATCGAGTCGCCCGAGCCCGGCATCAGCGCGAGCACGACCGTGTCGGCATGGTCGATCACGTCGACCTCGGCCTGCCCGACGCCGACGGTCTCGACGAAGACGACGTCGCGGCCGGCCGCGTCCATCAGCAGCGCCGCCTGCAGCGCCGCCTCCGAGAGGCCGCCGAGCGCGCCGCGGTTGGCCATCGAGCGGATGAAGACGCCTGAGTCGAGGAAGTGCTCGGTCAGGCGGATGCGGTCGCCCAGCAGCGCGCCGTGCGTGAACGGCGAAGAGGGGTCGATCGAGAGCACCCCGACCGTGCGGCCGCGGGCGCGCTCGGCTCTCGTCAGCGCGCCGAGCAGCGTCGACTTGCCGACGCCGGGCGGGCCGGTGAAGCCGACGACCGCCGCTCTCCCGGTGTGCGGATAGACCGCTCTGACCAGCTCCCATCCTTCGGGCCGGTCGTCCTCCACCAATGTGATCGCCCGGGCGAGCGCGCGCTTGTCACCTTCCAGCAGCCGCTCCGCAAGCGTTCTTTGAGCCTCCGTCATGCGACGGAGGATTGTGGCAGGAGGGTCCGTCAAACGGACCCGATGCGGTGCCCAGCACTGTCCGCGGGAGCTCGCGGCGGCGACCTGAGAAGCGGTGACGATTAGCATGCGCGCCATGGAGCCCCTCATGGCCCCAGCCGAGGTCGCTTCCGGTCCCGTCGAGCTGCGTGGGGAGCCACGGCCGCTGCACGGAGGGCCGCTCACGCTGCTGCGCTTCATGCGCCGCCACGGGATGCTCAACCGCCGCTACGCAGCGCTGCTCGTGCGGCTGATGTGGCTGAAGCTGCGCTGGCGCGGGCGCTTGCAGACCGACGGGATCGCCTTCATATGCCCCGGCGTCAAGTTCGAGATCGGCAAGGACGCGCGGGTCGTGCTCGGGCGCTGGTCGTGGCTCGGGCATGGCACGAAGATCCGCGCGCACGAGGGCGAGGTGACGATCGGCGCGAAGTCGGTGCTCGGCCAAGAGTGCACGATCTCGGCGTACCAGCACGTCTCGATCGGGCGCGAGTGCATCATCGCCGACCGCGTGATGCTGATCGATTTCGACCACGGCGTCGTCGAGGTCGAGCGGCCGATCCGCCAGCAGGGGATCTACAAGCGCGACGTGCGCGTCGGCTGCAACGTCTGGATCGGCTACGGCGCGGCAGTGCTGCGCGGCGTGACGGTCGGCGACAACGCGATCGTCGGGACGAACACCGTGGTGACGAAGGACGTGCCGGCCGACACCGTCGTCGGCGGGGTGCCCGCGCGAGAGATCCGGCGGCGGGCGCGGCCGAGGGCGCTGCGCTGGCGGTGAGGAGTCTGCGCGCGGCTTGGTCGGGGCGGGGCCGGCTCAGGCGGTCGCCCGGGATGAGCACGTAGATGGCGCCCGGGCCTCATGGACTGGCGCTGTTCGGCGCGGTGCGTGACTAGCGTGGCCGGCGCGATGACCCCGGCTCGCCTCTTCCTCGACGTCGGCTCGCCGTACGCGTACCTCGCTGCCGAGCGCGCTGACGCGCTGTTGCCTGGCGCCGTCTGGGAGCCGGTCCTGCTTGGCGGGGTCTTCCGCGCGAACGGGCGCTCGTCGTGGGCCAGAACCCCGGCTCGCGAGGAGGGGATGCGCGAGATCGAGCGGCGCGCGGCGGCGTACGGGCTGCCGCCGGTCGTCTGGCCAGAGCCGTGGCCGGGCGACATGCTGACCGCGATGCGCGCCGCGACGGCCGCGAAGGCGCTGGGCGCCGAGCGCGCATTCCTGCTCGCGGCGCTGCGGCTCGGCTTCCGCGAGGGCCGCGACATGAGCGATCGCGACGCCGTGCTCGACGCGGCCCGCTTGGCTGGGCTCGACGCCGACGCGATCAACACTGCCGTTGACGATCCGTTCGTGAAGGCCCTGCTGCGCGCTGCGACCGACGAGGCGCATGCGCTCGGCGTCTTCGGGGTTCCGACGGCGCTCGTCGGCGACCAGCTCTTCTGGGGCGACGACCGGCTTGAAGACGCCGCGGCCGCGGCGGGCAGCGCACCGGCAGGCGGCGCCGGGGCGGGCGCGTGACCGGCACGACGCAGCGCTGTCGGCTCGGCGCGCCGCCACGTCTTGAGGAACGCGACCGCACGGAGGGCGTCGCGCGCGTGAATTGGGCCCCCTCCGCCTGACCTTGCGGCTATGATGCCGCGACTGCGTGGCGGTGCGAGGAAGCCGGTGAGAGACCGGCGCGGTCGCGCCACTGTGTTCGAGCGGGAGCCCCGCTCGTCAGCCAGACACTTCGCCGCTGCGCTCTAACCCGCGACGGGACGCGAGATCCCGAGGAGGTCCAGCATGTCTGACGTCAGCGTCGAGCGCGCTCCAGCAACCGGTCGGGTTCGAGTGCCGGTTGTCTCCCCCCGAGAGCTGCTGCCGTACGCGATCTTCATCGCCGTGCTGATGCTGCTGCTCGTGTACTTCGTCGGCGCCGAAGAGGGCGCGACGTCGATCTTCTCGGGCATGAAGGTCCACGAGTTCGTGCACGACGCCCGGCACCTGCTCGGCTTCCCCTGCCACTAGGGGAGTGCTGAGATGGCACGCTCCCTGCTTGTGCGGGGGCTGATCACCGGCGCCATCGCCGGTGTCCTGGCCTTCGTGTTCGCGTACGTCTTCGGCGAGCCGCAGATCGACAAGGCGATCGCGTTCGAGGACCACCTCAACGCGATCAACCATGTACCGGCTGAGCCGATCATCGTCAGCCGCGGGACGCAGAGCACGCTCGGGCTGTTCACCGGCACGTTCGTGATGGGCGTCGCGCTCGGCAGCATCTTCTCGCTCGTCTTCGCGTGGGCGTACGGCCGGATGGCGAACCTCAGCGCACGGGCGACCGCCGCGACGTTGGCGCTCGGCGCCTACCTCGCGATCACGCTCGTCCCCGCGACGAAGTACCCGCCGACCCCGCCGACGATCGGCAGCCCCGACACGATCGGCAGACGCACCGCGCTGTTCTTCGCGATGATCGCGATCTCGCTGCTGGCGACGGTCGCCGCCGCGCGAGTGCGGCGCCAGCTCGTGCCGCGACTTGGCAGCTGGAACGCCGCGATCGTCGCGGGAGGGCTGTTCGTCGCGCTGATCGTCATCGCAGAAGTGATCCTGCCGAGCATCAGCGAGACGCCGAGAGGCTTCTCGCCCGACGTGCTGTGGCATTTCCGGATCGCCTCGCTCGGGATCAACGCGACGCTGTGGGCATCGATCGGCTTGATCTTCGGCGCGCTCGCCGAGCGTGTGATCGAGCCGCGGGAGGCGCGCCAGCCCGTCGTGGCGCGCCCGACCGCGTAACGTTGGGCCCGATGGGCACCGGTCGCACGGCAGCCGCTTCTCCCCCGGCTTCGCGGCCCGCCGTTGACCGCTGCCCTGGCGTCCTGCGCCTGCATGACGCCGGCGACGGTCTGCTCGCGCGCGTGCGGGTGCCGGGCGGGCGGCTCGACGTGCTTGCCCTCACGGCTCTGGCTGACAGCACGGCGCTCGGCAACGGGCTCGCTGAGCTGACCTCGCGTGCGAGCGTGCAGATTCGGGGGCTGGCGGCTTCTGCTGCTTTGCCGTTGGCGGGGGTGCTGGAGCGCGGCGGCCTGCTGCCTTCGCGCGCGCACGACCGGGCGCGCAACGTGCTCGGAAGCCCGGTAGCTGGGCGGCTCGCTGGGTCCCTGGTGGCGACCGACTCGCTGGTCTCCGCATTCGACCGGGCGCTGTGCGCCGATCCCTTGCTCGCTTCGCTGCCGGCACGGCTGTTGTTTGGGATCGACGATGGGGCCGGGCTGGTCGACCTTGGCCTGGTCGATGTCGGGTTGGTGGCGGAGGGCGGCGCTGGCGCGGCGGGTAGCGCTGACGCGGGCGACGGCGCGCTGGCCGCGCGCGACGACGCGGCGTTCCGGATCTGGCTCGACGGCGTGCCGACCGGGCTGAGGTGCACGGCGGACGAAGCGGTCGAGCTGCTGGTGCAGGTAGCGCATGCGTTTCTCGCGGTGCGGGCTGAGCTCGCACCGACCGCTTGGCATGTCGGCGACCTGCCGGACGGAGCGGCTGCGCTCGCCGCGGCGCTCGGGAGCACCGTTGCGTCGAGGGCGCCCCACGCCCCCAGCGTCACGGTCCTCAAGCCGGGAACGGTTGCGCAGCGCGACGGGCGGGTCGCGCTGACGGCGCTGCCGCCGCTCGCGCGGCTCGAGTGGGCGCAGCTTGCCGGGCTCGCGGAGCTGCTGGCCGCCGAAGGGCTTGCCGATGTGCGGCTAGCGGCGAGCCGGACGGTGACGCTGCCCGACGTGCCGGTCGCGCGTGAAGCCGCGGTTCGCGACGGGTTGCGCGCGCTCGGGCTGGTCGTCGACGCCGACTCCGGCTGGCGCGGGCTGACCGCCTGCTCGGGGCTCGGCGCCTGCCGGCGGGCGCTGATCGACGTGCGCGCTGCCGCTGCCGAGCGTGCCGAGCGGCGCGGCGCGGACGCGCCGAGCGAGCATTGGTCGGCGTGCGAGCGGCGCTGCGGCATGAAGCGCGACGTCCCGATCGGGATCGTCGCGGGCGAGACGACGTTGGCCGTGCGCGTCGGCGAGCAGGTGCGCGAGGCGGCCGACGTCGATGATGCGCTTGAGTTGCTTGCGCTCGGCCGGCTCGGCGCCGATCGCATCAGCGACAGAGCCGGCGATGCTGCCGGTGCCGAGCGCGGCGCTGAGCCGTTCAACCTGAACCCCGAAGGACCCACCGCATGACGACCGACTACATCCGCGACGGCGCCGAGATCTACAGGGAGTCGTTCGCGATCATCCGGGCCGAGGCCGACCTCACGGGGCTGGACCCGATCCTCGCGCGCACCGTCGTGCGGATGATCCACAGCTGCGGGATGGTCGACCTGCGGGCCGATGTCGCCGCCTCGCCGGGATTCGGCACCGCCGCAGTGGCGGCGCTGGCAGCGGGTGCTCCGATCCTCTGCGACACGATGATGGTCGCCTCGGGCGTCACGCGCTCGCGGCTGCCCGCTGACAACGAGGTCGTCTGCACGCTCAACGACCCCGACGTGCCCGCGCTCGCGAGGGAGATGGGCACGACCCGCAGCGCCGCCGCGATGGAGCACTGGCGCGCGCGGATGGAAGGCGCGGTCGTCGTGATCGGCAACGCCCCGACGGCGCTCTTCCGGCTGCTGGAGATGGTCGAGGCGGGTGCCGCGCGGCCGGCTGCGGTGATCGGCGTGCCGGTCGGCTTCGTCGGCGCGGCCGAGTCGAAGGTCGCGCTCGCGGAGCACGCGTTGGGGCTGGAGCACTTGGTCGTCCACGGCCGGCGCGGCGGCAGCGCGATCGCCTGCGGCGCCGTCAACGCGCTCGCGAGCGAGCGGGAGTAGGCGGATGGCTGAAGACGGAGCGAACGGCGTGGCCGGGAACGCGAGCGGGGCTGGGGCGAGCGGGGCCGGCGCGAGTGGCGCGGGCGCGAGTGGCGCGGGCGCGAGCGGCGCGGGCGCGAGCGGCACGGGCGCGAGCGGCGCGGGCGCGAGCGGCACGGCGCGAGGCCGGTTGTTCGGCGTCGGCGTCGGGCCGGGGGACCCGGAGCTGTTGACGTTGAAGGCGACGCGGGTGATCGCCGATGCCGACGTGATCGCGTATCCGAGCGCGCAGCATGGGAAGTCGGTCGCGCGGCGGATCGCGGCGCCGTACTTGCGGAGCGACCACCTTGAGCTGCTGTTGCAGTTCCCGGTCACGACTGAGCTGACCTCGCACCCGGGCGGCTACGAGACCGCGCTGCACGAGTTCTACGACGAGGCCGCCGAGGAGGTCGCCATCCACCTCGACGCCGGCCGCGACGTGGCGATCCTGTGCGAGGGCGACCCGTTCTTCTACGGCTCGTACATGTACTTCCACGAGCGCCTCGCGCCGCGCTACGAGACGACCGTCGTCCCCGCGGTGACCGCCTTCAGCGCTGCCGCTGCGGCAGCCGGGACGCCGCTCGTGAAGCGCGACGACGTCTTCATGGCGCTGCCCGGGACGCTCCCGGCCGAGCAGCTCGCCGAGCGGCTCGCGAGCGCCGACGCCGCCGTCGTGATGAAGCTCGGGCGGACCTTCCCGAAGGTGCAAGAGGCAGCCGAGCAGGCGGGCGTCGGCGAGCGCGGCGTCTACGTCGAGCGCGCGAGCGCCCCCGAGCAGCGGATCGCCCCGCTGCGCGAGGTCGGCGAGAGAGTCCCCTACATGTCGCTCGTGCTCGTGCCGACAGCGCAGGTGCACAGAGCGGCGGGTGGCGGTGCAGCGGCAGATGTCGTGGCGGCGGCCGGCAGCGGCGCGGCGGGCGCGGCCGACGCTGGCGCGGCGAGCGGCGGCGCTGCCGCAATGCGCAGCGGTGCGGCGGCGAGCGGCGTCGTTGGCAGCACCGCAGCCGAAGGCAGCGTGACCTGCGGCTCCGTCGCCGTCGTCGGCCTCGGTCCGGCCGGGCCGCAGTGGCTCACGCCCGAGGCGCGGGCTGAGCTTGCCGCGGCTGAGCATCTTGTCGGCTACAAGACGTATGTCGACCGCGTGCCGGGGCGGGTCGGGCAGCATCGGCATGCGACCGACAACCGGGTCGAGGCGGAGCGGGCGCGGCATGCGCTGGAGCTGGCCGCCGCGGGCAGACGGGTCGCGGTCGTCTCCTCCGGCGACCCGGGCATCTTCGCGATGGCCGCGGCCGTGATGGAGCAGTTGGAGGAGGGCGGGGCCGCCTTTGCCGGGGTCGACGTCCGGGTCGTGCCGGGGCTGTCGGCGATGCAGGCGGCTGCGTCGCGGGTCGGGGCGCCGCTCGGTCACGACTTCGCCGTGCTGTCGCTCTCGGACGTGCTGAAGCCGTGGGATGTGATCGAGCGCCGGCTCGACGCGATCGGCGTCGCCGACCTCGCGCTCGCGGTCTACAACCCGCGGTCGAGAACGCGCCCGACCCAGCTCGACGACGCGCGCGCGATCCTGCTGCGCCACCGCGCGCCACAGACGCCGGTCGTGCTCGCGAGGGCGATCGGCGCGCCGCAGGAGGCGGTCACGATCACCACGCTCGCCGACTTCGACGCCGACGCCGTCGACATGCGCACGCTGCTTCTGGTCGGCTCCTCGATGACGCGCGTCTTCGGCGACGGCAACGGCACCGGCCCCCAGCGCGTCTACACGCCGCGCAGCTATCCGGGCTGAGCATGGCGGCGCGCGGGCGGCGCGGCAGTACTGCGAGCGCGGCGCGGCCGGAGCCGCGCCGCATCGGCGCTGGCCTAAGGGCCGCCCGCCGCTCGACGCGTGACCCATGCCACGGCCTCGCCGACCGTCGTCACCGTCTCCACCCCAGCTGGGCGTGGAGGGCGGCGGACGACGATCACAGGGAGGGCGCGGGTGCGGGCGGCGTCGAGCTTTGCTTCCGTCAGAGCGCCGCCGCTGTCCTTCGTGATCACGAGGTCGATTCTGTGGGCGTCGATCAGGCCGACCTCGCCCACGAGCGTGTAGGGGCCGCGGTCGAGCAGCAGATCGTGGCGCGGCGGCAGCGGCGGGTCGGGGGGATCGACGCAGCGGATCAGGAACCAGGCGTCGGCGACCGTTGCGAAGGCGGGGAGGCCCTGGCGGCCGGTCGTCAGCAAGACCCGCTGGCCGAGCTGCGGGATCAGCGCGGCGGCTCCCGCGAGGTCGTCGACCCACGTCCAGCGGTCGCCGTCCCGCTCGCTCCAGCCTGGACGCTCCAGGCGCAGCAGCGGCAGGCTGGCACGCTCGCGTGCTGTCGCGGCGCTCGCCGAGATCCGCTCGGCGAACGGGTGGGTCGCGTCGACCACCGCGTCGATTGCGTTGGCGCGCAGCCACTCCGCCAACCGCTCCGGGCCGCCGAAGCCTCCGATCCGCACCTCTCCGACGGGGAGGCGCGGACGCGCGACACGGCCCGCGAGCGAGGAGATGACCGCTACGTTCTGCGCATGCAGCTGAGCGGCCAGATCGCGTGCCTCGCCGGTCCCTCCGAGGATCAAAACGGGCATCTTCTCACCCTCGACTCGACCGTTAGAGTTCCCTGATTATGGAGCATGCCGGCGAGGCAAGGGACGGTGAGGGCAGCGCGCTGCGGCGCGGCTGGACGACCGGCGCCTGCGCGACCGCCGCGACGAAGGCGGCGTACGCCGCGCTGCTGACCGGCGAGTTTCCGGACCCGGTCGAGATCGAGCTGCCCGGTTCTCGGAGACCGGCGTTCGCGCTCGCGGTCGAGCGGCTCGGCCCTGGCGGAGCGAGCGCGACCGCAGGCGTGGTCAAGGACGCTGGCGACGACCCCGACGTGACGCACGGCGCGTTGGTGCTGGCAACCGTGCGCCCGGGCGATCCCGGGTCCGGCGTCGTCTTCCGCGCCGGCGAGGGGGTCGGCACCGTGACGCTGCCGGGGCTCCCCCTTGCGATTGGCGAGCCGGCGATCAACCCTGTCCCGCGCAGGCTGATGAGGGGCGTGGTCGAGGAGCTGGCCGCGGCGCACGGGGTTGCCGGCGACGTGATCGTGGAGATCGGCGTCGAGGGCGGCGAGGAGATCGCGAAGAGAACGTGGAACGGGCGGCTGGGGATCGTCGGCGGGCTCTCGATCCTCGGCACGACCGGCGTCGTGATCCCCTACTCCTGCTCGGCGTGGATCGCGTCGATCCGCCACGGGATCGACGTCGCGCGCGCGACCCGCCAGCCGCACGCGATCGCCGCGACCGGCGACACCTCCGAGCGGGCGGCGCAGGCGCTCTACGACCTGCCGGGCGCCGCGCTGCTCGACATGGGCGACTTCGCCGGCGCGCTGCTGAAGCATCTCGCCCGCCATCCCCTCCCCCGCCTCACGATCGCCGGCGGCTTCGCGAAGCTGTCGAAGCTTGCCGCTGGCCACCTCGACCTCCACTCGGCCCGCTCGCAGGTCGACCTCGCCCGGCTCGCGGGCTGGGCGCGCGATGCCGGCGGCGACGAGGCGCTCGTCGCGTCGATCCGCGAGGGCAACACCGCGCTGCACGCGCTCCAGCTTGCTGAGGCCGCGGGGGTTCCGCTCGCTGACCGAGTAGCTGAGGAGGCGTTGCGAGTTGTCGAGGAGATCGTGGCGGTCGCGGTCGAGCAGATCGCAGTTGAGGTGCTTGTCGTCGACCGCGAGGGGGCGGTTGTCGGGCGAGCCCCTCATGCCGGCCGCTCGCGGGCCTTCGAGTAGAGGAAGCTGTCGGCGAAGTCGTGGCCGGCGAGCGCCGGGCCGACGAGGATCGTCGCGGTCCGTCTGATCCCCGACCCCGCGACCTGGGGCGCGATCGTCGCCAAGGTGCCGCGCAGGATCTGCTCGTCGGGCCAGCTTGCTCTGGCGACGACGGCGACCGGGCAATCGGCGCCGTAGTGGGGCGCGAGGACCGCGACGAGCTCGTCGATCGCCTGGACGCCGAGGTGGAGCACCAGCGTCGTGCCATGAGCGGCGAGCGCGGCGAGCTCTTCCCCGCCGGGCATCGCGGAGGCCTGTCTGCGATAGCGCGTGAGGATCACCGACTGCGCGACGCCGGGCAGCGTCAGCTCGCGTCTGAGCGCGGCGGCCGAGGCGGCGAAGGCCGGGACGCCGGGCGTCATGTCCCAGTCGATCCCCAGCTCGTCGAGTCGGCGGGTCTGCTCGCCGAGCGCGCTGTAGATCGACAGGTCGCCCGAGTGCAGCCGCGCGACGTCGTCGCCGGCAGCGTGAGCGGCCTCGAGCTCGGCGACGATCTCGTCGAGCTGCATGTGCTGGGTGTCGACGATCCGGGCACCGGCCGGCGCGTGCTCGAGCACCTCGGGCGGCACGAGCGCGCCTGCGTAGAGGCAGACCGGGCAGCTCGCGATCAGCCGCTGGGCGCGCAGCGTCAGCAGGTCGGGCGCGCCCGGGCCGGCGCCGATGAAGTGGACGGTCATCTGCTCGGCTCCTCGTCGCTGTCTGGTTTGCGCGCCTCCCACTGGACGACGGGCATCTGCGGCCGCCAGCCGGTGAAGCCGCCGACCGGCTCCGCGTGGGCGATCGCGATCTGCGTCAGGGTCCCGCCGTGCTCGGCACGGGCCTCGACGAGCAGCGCCTGGCTCTCAAGCGTGACCGCGTTGGCGACGATCCGGCCGCCCGGCTTGAGGGCTTGCCAGCCGGCGTCGAGCAGGCCAAGGGCGGTGAGGCCGCCGCCGATGAAGATCGCGTTGGGGCGGGGCGCGGGCGCGGTGGGCGGCCGGGTGGCGGTGGCTTGCGCCGGGGCGCACTGGGTGGGCGATGGCGCCGCGGGCGGCGCGAGGACTGCGGCGAGCGTCTCCGGCGCGCGGCCCTCGATCACTTCCAGCTCAGGCACACCCAGCTCGCGCGCGTTCGCGGCGATGCGGGCGGCGCGGGCGGGATTCGCTTCGAACGCGACGGCGCGTGTGCGCGGGACGGCGCGCAGCCACTCGATCGCGATCGAGCCGTTGCCGGCGCCGAGGTCCCACAACAGCTCGCCCGGGAGCGGCGCAAGCGCGGCGAGTGTGACGGCGCGGACATGGCGCTTGGTCAGCTGGCCGTCATGCTCGAAGGCGTCGTCGGGCAGGCCGGGGGTCGTCGCGAGCGGACGGGTGCCGGCGGCCGGGCGCGGCTCGATCGCGACCGCGTGGAGCGGGTCGGCCTCGCGTTCGCCCCACGACTCGGCCGTCGCCTCGTGCGCCTGCTCAGCCTCCCCGCCAAGCTGCTCGAGCACGACGAAGCGACTGGGCCCGAAGCCGCGCGCGGTGACGATCCGAGCAAGCGCGGCGGCGCCGTCGCGGCCGGTGACGTAGACGACCAGCCGCCGGCCCGGCTGAAGCGCGCGGGCGACGAGCTCGGGGGCGCGGGCGACTGTGCTCAGCAGCTCGGTCTCGGCCTGCGGCCAGCGCAGTCGGGCGCAGGCGAGCGCGAACGCGGAGGGGTGTGGGATGACGGTGAGGGTTGCGGCGTCGGGGGCTACTGCCTCCCCGATCCGACGGGCGAGGCTTGAGCCGATGCCGTGGAGCATCGGGTCGCCGCTGGCGAGGATCGCAGCGTCGCCGTGGGCGCCAGCCGCGAGCTCGTCGAGCAGCGGCTCGAGCGGCGAGGGCCAGGCGAGTCGGCGCGCGGGCGGCGCGGGCGGCGCGGGCGGCGCGGGCGGCGCGGGCGGCGCGGGCGGCTCGGTCGGCTCGGTCGGCGCGGTCGGCGCGGGCGGCGCGGTCGGCGCGGGCGGCGCGGTCGCCTCGGTCCGCGCGGTCGGCGCGGGCGGCTCCGGTGAGAGCAGCTCGAGCTGGCGGGTCGAGCCGACCACGAGCGGAGCGCTTGCGAGCGCGTCGCGCGCTTCCTTGCCGAGGCCGTCGAAGCCGTCGGCGCCGATCCCGATCACGGTCAGGTGGGCGGTCATCGGGCGGCCACCGCTCGTGCCAGCGCCGCGGCCAGCCGCTCGTTCTCCTGCGGGGTGCGGGCGGTGATCCGCAGGTGGTTGGGGCCCAGGCCGGGGAAGGACGCGGCCTCGCGGACGGCGATCCGCCTGGCGCGCAGGGCGGCGGCGACGGCGGGGCCGTCGGCGACTTCGATCAGGCAGTAGTTGGCGGCAGCCGGCCAGGTGCGGACGCCGTCGATTGCGCTAAGACGGCGCAACAGGTCCTCGCGCTCGACCCGGGCCCGCTCGGCAGCCTCCGCGAGCGCGGCGGGGCGCGCGGCGACGGCGGCAAGGGCAGCGAGCGCAAGCGCGTTGACCGACCATGGCGGCCGCACCGCGCGCAGCCGCTCAGCGAGTGGCGGCGCCGTCACCGCGTAGCCGGCCCGCAAGCCGGGGATCGCCAGCGACTTCGTCAGGCTGCGCAGGACGATCACGTCGTCGAGCCGGTCCCGCACCAGCGATCCGGGCTCGCCAGGGACGAGGTCCATGAACGCCTCGTCGACCGCGATCACACGGCCCGGGCGGCGCAGCGCGAGCAGCGCGGCGGCCGGGTCGAGCGTGCCGCTCGGCGATGCGGGGTTGCCGACGACGACGAGGTCGGCCTCGGCGGGGATCGCGTCAGGGTCGAGCGCGAATCCCTGCTCGGGATCGCGCAGCACCCGCACGACGTCGACACCGTGCGCGCGCAACGCCGCCTCGGCCTCGGTGAAGCCAGGATGGACGCAGGCGGCGAGCCGCGGTCTCAGCGCCGCCGGGAGCAGCCACATTGCCTGCGCAGCCCCGTTCGCCGGCAGAATCTCGTCCGGCTCGCGGCCGTGGAGGGCTGCGAGCGCGGCGGTCGCTTCAGACTCATCGGGGTAGCGGGCAACGTCTCTGTTGAGCGCTTCCGTGAGGGCTTCCCGCAACCACGCGGGCGGGCCGCCGGCGAGGACGTTGACGGCATGGTCGGCGTCGCCAGGGCGAACGGCGGTGTCGCCGTGGGTGCGGAGGGCGGTGAGGTCCAACGCGACAGCCGACGACGCCGGATCGACAGAGCGTCCGGAGCTCGGGACAGCGGGCGATGCTGGATTCGAGCCCGTGACCGACGGATCATCGAAGGGCTCCGGCGCGGCGCTCGGACGCGCGCCCCGAATCGCCTCGATCGCCGCGACATGCCCGGGCGGCGCCGGCTTCGCGAGCGCGATCGGCCGGCCGGCGACGACCAGCTCCACTTGGTCGGCGATCGACGCGAGGCGCTGGGTCGCGGTGCCGAGGAGGTCGAGCCAGGCGCGGGAGGCGCGGTCGGGCGGGAGGACGCCCTCGCCCGCCTGCTCTGCGACGACGATCACCGCGCCCGCGCACGCAACGACGGCACGGGTCGCGCTGGCGAAGCGCGCGAGCTCAGCGTCAACGTGCTTGTTGACGCGGGCGAGCACGGCGTCGCTCGGGTCCTCGAAAGCGTCGGCGCGATGGAGCTCCGTCGCGAGCCAGGCGCCGAGGCCGTCGAGCAAGACGCACGTCCGCGTGACGCTCGCGCCTTTGAGTGCGTCGGCAAGCCGGGCGCCGGCCTCAACGGTCTCCCACCCGACCGGCCGTCGCGCGACATGCGTCGCGATCCGGCCGGCGAACGAGGGGTCGCTCTCATCGGCGGTCGCGACGTAGCGGACCGGCAGACCAGTCGCGTGCGCCAGCGCCTCCGCCCGCGCGCTCTTGCCCGAGCGAACGCCGCCGAGGATCAGGGTGATGCTCATGCCAGAGCCTCCGGGTCGTCGAGGCGTAGTCGATCGATGTCGCGCAACGGCAGCGATCGACCGCGGGTCGAGGAGGCAGTCACGCCGCTGCCTCTGCTCTGCGCGCGCTGCGCGCCGCCGCCACGAAGTCGCGCGCGAGCTGTGGGAACGCGGCCCAGTGGAGGTGCAGATAGCTCGCCTGGACCGCACCGCGGACGATGCCCTCGGGGCGCTCGGTCCCGCGAGCGCGGAGGGTCCACGCCGGCGCGGCGACGGACGTCGGCACGGCGGCGGGCGCCGGCGCAGCAGCGGACGCGGGCGCAGCAGCGGACGCCGGCGCAGCGGCGGACGCGGGCGTAGCAGCGGACGCCCGCGCAGCGGCGGACGCAGGCATAGCGGCGGACGCATGCTCGGCAGCGGACGCGGGCGCAGCAGCGGACGCAGGCGCGGCAGCGGACGCGGGCCCGTCGGCGGGCGCCGCGTCGCCGACGAGCTCGACCTGCGAGTAATGGAACTCGTGGCCGCGCACCACGGTGCCGGCTGCGAGCCAGGGCGTCGCGGTCGCAGCGGTCGCTTCGCGGTAGCCGAGCGTCAGGCGTCTGCCCATCGCGCCGCGCACCGGCAGGACGCCGCACATCTCGTGGCCGTCGAGGCGCTCGCCCAGGTACAGCAGCCCGCCGCACTCAGCGAGGATCGGGCGACCGCCTGCCGCGTGGGCGGCGACGGCCGCGCGCAACGACGCGTTCGCCGCAAGCTCCGCGCCGAACACCTCGGGGAAGCCGCCGGCGAGGACGAGCGCGTAGCAGCCGAGCGGCAGCACCTCATCCTGCAGCGGGTCGAACGGCGCGAGCTCGGCGCCGGCCGCCTCCAGCAGCTCGAGGTTCTCGCGGTAGTGGAACGAGAACGCCGGCCCCTGGGCGATGGCGATGCGGACTGGGGTCGAGCCCGTGTCGACTGCGCGTAGCGGCCGGGTGGCGCTGGCGATCCGGACTGTCGAGCCCGTGTCGACTGCGCGTGGCGGCCGGGCGGCACTGGCGATGCGGACTGGGGACGAGCCCGTGTCGCTTGCGCGTGGCGACTGGGCGGCGCCTTGGGACTCGGGCGCTGTGGCTCCGGCAAGCGGTGGGGCGGGGCGGGGTTCGAGGTCGGCAGCGGGGTCCCAAGCCGGCGCCTCGACTGCCGGCGCGCTTCGAGCGAGGGTGAGGATCGCGTCGAGGTCGAGCTGCTGGGCGACTGAGGCGGCGAGGAGATCGAGCGCTTCGCGAGTGCGCGGCTCGCGCTCGGCGACGGGGACGAGGCCGAGGTGGCGCTCGGGGGCCCAGACGCGTGCGTCGCGGCGGAGCAGGCCGAGGACGGGGATGCCGAGCGGCTCGACCGCCTCGCGCAGGAGCTCGGCGTGGATGTCGGAGCCGACGCGGTTGAAGACGACGCCCGCGACGTCGAGCTCAGGGTCGAAGGTGGCGAAGCCATGAACGACCGCCGCCGCGGAGCGGGCCATCGCCGAGCCGTCGACGACGAGCAGGACGGGCGCGCGCAGCAGCTTCGCAACGTGGGCGGTCGAGGCGAGCTCGCCGCGTCCCGACGCGCCGTCGAACAGGCCCATCACGCCCTCGATCACAGCAATGTCCGCCCCGGTTGCCCCATGGCGGAAGAGCGGGGCGATTAATTCGGGGCCGCTGAGGAACGCGTCGAGGTTGCGGCCGGGCCGGCCGGACGCGAGCGCGTGATAGCTCGGGTCGATGTAGTCGGGGCCGACCTTGAAGCCCTGGACCTCGAGCCCGCGCGCCCGCAGCGCGCCGATCAGCCCGCTCGCGACGGTCGTCTTCCCCGCCCCCGAGCTTGTCCCGGCAATGACGACCCGCGCGCTCACGCCGCCGCCAGCTCTCGCGTCGCGAGCTCGGTGACCGGCAGGTGCGCGACGGCGCGCTCGGTCAGGCGGCCGCGCTCGTTCGTCCCACGCTCGGTCAGGCGGCTGCGCTCGTTCGTCCCACTCATATGCGGTTCCCAATCGACCCGTGGGACCGGCGCCTCGTCGTGCTTGCCGGTGCGCGGGTCGCAGCCGTGGTCGGGACAGACCGACAGCGTTCCGCCCTCGGCGCGGATCGCCGCGAGGAGCGGCGCGATCAGCTCGCGGTCGGCCTGCTCCAGGACGGCGACCTTGGCCGCAGCGTCGAGCTCGTGCGCTGCCTCGTCGGCGCCGCCGACGTGTACGACCACCTGCGTCGCGCCCGCCGAGAGGGCGTCGTCAGCGGCTTGGGCCTTCGCGGAGAAGTCGCTGCCCGGCCGGCCGGTCGTCCCCGGCGGGATGACAACGCGCGCGCGCATCAAGCGGGCGATCCCGGCTGCGGCGCCGCGAGCGGCGACGAGAACTGTCGAGTCGTCGAGCACCGGCGGAGGGACGATGCCCTCGGGCCAAAGGTGCAGCGCGAGGCTGCCGGGCCGGGGATCCAGGACGAGGCCTGTCGAGAAGAGGAGCGCGGGTGGCCCGGATGAAATCCCGCCGGGCTGGGGCCCCGGCGCGAGGTCTGCGAAGCGGAAACGCAAGGCGGCGAGCAGGCTCGGTAGCGGTCCGTCTCCTGTCACCAGCAGCCGATGGCCCCCGATCGCGTGGACCTCGTAGGCCGGCAGCGCAGCGGCGAGCGCGGCGCGGACCGTGGCGGCGTCGGCGCGGGCGCCCGTGGCGGCGTCGCGCACGTCGACTCGCCAGGCGCGGGTGCCGGGCGCAAGCGGGAGCTCGCGTGCGGCCGCTTCGATCAGGCCGCGGTCGACTGGCGCCGGCGGAACCCAGCCGAGGAGCGCGGGAATCGCGCTTTCGGAGCCGGCCTCGAGCCAAGGGGCGACCGTCCGCACCCGCGTCAGCTCGCCTTCGCTCGCCAGTGCGTCGAGCGCGGGGGTGTGGGCGCGCTCGAGGCTGGTCGGGCCGTCGCCGAGCGGCTCGCTCGCGCCATCGAGGATCACCAGCACCGACGGGCGGCGAACGCCGTCGGGGAGCCCAGGCGCCGCGTGAGCATGCGTGTTGACCGCGTTGTCGACCGGCCCGCGCGCCGACTCAACACGGGTGTTGACTGTGGCTCGCGCAGCGTCGCCACGCAGTAGCGCGCCTCGCGCAGCGTCGCCACGCAGTAGCGCGCCTGACGAGTCAACGCTCACGTTGACGGCACCGCCGCGCGGCGCTCCCATCGGGTCAACACCTGCGTTGACCCGTGCTCCTACCACTCGATCCCCTGTTGGGCGCGGATGCCGGCGTCCATCGGGTGCTTGACCTTGGTGACTTCGGAGACGAGGTCGGCGAGCTCGATCAGCTCCGGGGCGGCGTCGCGTCCGGTGATCACGACGTGCTGGAATCCGGGCCGGTTGCGCAGGGTGTCAACGACGTCGTTGACGTCGATCCAGCCCCACTTGATCGGGTAGGTCATCTCGTCGAGCAGCAGGAGCTCGTAGCGCTCTTCGGCGATCGCCCGCTTCACGCCCTCCCAGCCGGCACGGGCCATGTCGGCCGACTCGTCGAGGTCTCTGGAGAGCCATGACCAGCCGTCGCCCATCTTCTCCCAGTCGATTCCGCCGAGCGCCGCGGCCGCTCTCGCCTCGCCGACCTTCCACTTGCCGGACTTGACGAACTGGAAGACGCCGCATCGGTACCCGCGGGCCCACGCGCGCAGCAGCATCCCGAACGCGGCGGTGCTCTTCCCCTTGCCGTGGCCGGTGTAGACCATCACCAACGGCTTGTCGCGGGGCTTGCGCCGCTTGGGCTCGGCGCTCCCTCTGTCATCGGGCCGGTGCGGGACGTCGACGTCGTCGCCGCCGTGCTTCTCCAGCGGGGTGGGTTGATCGATCACGCGGCGCGCCTCCGGGTCTGAGCAGGAACAAGCTGATGAACGTGGCCGCCCGCCGCCGCCGCGACACGTCCCGCGAGCCCGAGCCGCACGTGCCCCTCTTCGGTGTCGACGACGTGGACGGCGCCCGCGGCACGGCCGAGCTCGCGCGCGGCCAGCGGGATCGCGCCGCTCGGGTCCTGCACGCGGCCATCGGTCAACACGACGGCAACGGCGCGCCGACCGGGACTGCGGACCGCCTCGCGGCCGATCACGAGCGCCGCCTCGCGCAGCCCCTCGGCGAGCGGCGTCCGCCCGCCGGTCGGCAGCTCGCGAATCGCGGCGGCGGCCTGTTGCAGCGGTGCGCCAGGTCTCACCAGCAACTCCGCGCGCGCGTCGCGGAAGGCGATCACGGCGACGCGGTCGCGGCGCGCGTAGGCGTCGCGCAGCAGTGCGATCAACGCCCCCTTCACACGCGCGAGTCGCTGCCGCGCCCCCATCGACCCGCTCGCATCAACCACCAGGCACAGCAGCACCGCCTCGCGCCCAGCACGCACGTGCTCGCGCAGCGGGACCGGCTCGGCCGCTCGCGGCCCTGGCGATTTATGGTCGCTATACGACCACAGATCGCCGACCATCGGCGACGCGCCAGCGATCAGGCTGGCTCGCAGGCTCGCGACGATTGCGAGGTCGTCGGAGCCTGGCGTCGCTTCACGGCTGTCGATCGCCCCGGCGCCCGGGCCACGGCCGCGCGCCCGCCGGCCGGCCGGGCCCGAGCCGGCGCCGGCGAGGACCAGCGCCGCGAGCGGCAGATGAGCCGGCGCCGGCGGATCGCGGCGCTCGCGGGCGCGGGCCGTCGAGGAGAGCGGGGCGTCGGCGGTCGGCTTCGAATCGGTCGCGCCGGAAGGGCCCGCCGAGCCGCGCGTATCGATCGAGCCATGACCGTCCGCAGCGCCACCCCGGCCCCCTTCTCCAGCCGAGCCGTCCGCTCGACCGGTAGCGGCAGCGGACGAAGGCCCCGAGTTGGAGTGAGCAGAGCCGTTTGACCGCGAGCCATCGCCGCTCGGCGGAGAGCTGTCAGGGTCGGGGCCCGGATCCGGCTCGCCATCCAAAGCCCGCTGTAACGCCTCGTCCGGGTCTCCGGCCGAAGCACCCCCCAACGGATCCCGATGCCGCCGATGCGCGAGCGCGAGGACGGCGGCCCGCCGCACGTGCTCCTCGGTGACCTCGTCGAGACCGTCGAGCGCGGCGAGCGCTTGGGCGGCACGGGCGCAGACGATGTCGCCGCGGACGCCGTCGATCTCCAGCTCGGCGCAGGCGCCGGTGATCCGCAACAGCTCGCGCTCGGGGAGGCGAACGGCGGGGAGCGCCTCGCGCGCTATCGCGATCCGGGTGCGCAGCGCGTCCTCTTCGGAGACGAAGCGCGCGGCGAAGGCGATCGGGTCACGCTCGAAGGCGAGCCGTCGGCGCACGATCTCAGCCCGCACGACACGGTCGCGCGGGGCGCGGACTTCGACGCCGAGGCCGAAGCGGTCGAGCAGCTGGGGGCGCAGCTCGCCCTCCTCGACGTTCATCGTCCCGACGAGCAGGAAGCGGGCGGCGTGCGCGGCAGAGACGGCCTCGCGCTCGACCCGCGCGACGCCCGAGGCGGCCGCGTCCAGCAGCGCGTCGACGAGGTGGTCGGGCAGCAGGTTGACCTCGTCGACATAGAGGATCCCGCGGTGGGCGCGCGCGAGCAGGCCCGGCTCGAACGCCTGCTCCCCGGCGAGCGCGCGCGCAAGGTCGAGCGCGCCGACGAGGCGGTCAAGCGTCGCCCCGAGCGGCAGCTCGACGAGCGGAGCCGGGCGGTGCGCGACCGGCGCGTCGTGCGCCACCGGCCCGTGTGGCGCCAGCTCGCCAGGCGCGAACGCGAACGCCTGCCCCTCCGCCGCCGGCACCTCCGGCAGCAGCGGCGCCAGCGCGCGTACCGCAGTCGACTTCGCCGTCCCCCGCTCCCCCCGCACCAGCACGCCGCCGACATCGGGCGCAACCGCGTTGACGAGCAGCGCCTCGATCAGCGCCTCCTGGCCGACGAGCGCGGACAGCGGGAAGCGCGGCGCGGCGTTCACGAGGAAGCCTCCGCGCTGGAAGAGCGAGCCCCAGGCGCGAGCTCTTCCGACGGACGGCGAGGGCTCTGCCCGAAGCCGTCCGCAGCCTCTTCCAACTCCCCCTCCAGCGCGAGGAACTTCTCTCGCACTGCGTCGAGCGTCTCGCTCGACGGGGCTGACCACAGGCCGCGGTCGGCCGCTTCGAGCAGGCGCTCGGCGATCGCCCGGCCAGCCCATGGGTTCGACTGGGCGACGAAGGCGGCGACGTCGTCGTCGAGCAGGTACTTGTGGGCGACCTGCTCGTACATCCAGTCCTCGGCGACGCCCGCGGTCGCGTCATAGCCGAAGAGGTAGTCGACGGTTGCCGACAGCTCAGCCGCCCCCTTGTAACCGTGGCGGATCATCGAGGCGATCCAGCGCGGGTTCGCGACGCGGGCGCGGAAGACGCGGCGGGTCTCCTCCTCCAGCGAGCGAGCGACCGCGCGCGACGGGTCGGAAGAGTCGCCGAGGTAGGCGGCCGGCGCGCGGCCGGTGAGCGCCCGCACGGTCGCGATCATGCCGCCGTGGTACTGGTAGTAGTCGTCTGAGTCGAGGATGTCGTGCTCGCGCGAGTCGACGTTCTTGACCGCGACGTCGATGCGGCCGAACGCCTCGCGCATCGCCTCTCTCGCAGGCGCGCCGTTGAGGCCGCGGCCGTAGGCGTAGCCGCCCCACGCCTCATAGACCTCGGCGATGTCGGCGTCGTCGCGCCAGTCGCGCGTCTCCAGCAGCTGGAGCAGGCCGGCACCGTATGTGCCCGGCTTGGAGCCGAAGATCCGCGTCGTCGCGCGGCGCCAGGCGGCGTCGCTCTCAAGCTCTCCCGCGAGCCGCTCGGCGTCGGCGCGGGCGTGCGCGGCGACGTAGTTCTGCGCGTCGGGCTCGTCCAGCGCTGCGACGCGGGCGACGGCGTCGTCGAGCAAGTTCACCAAGTGCGGGAAGGCGTCACGGAAAAATCCGGAGATGCGAACGGTGACGTCGATCCGCGGGCGGCCGAGCTCCTCAAGCGAGATCACCTCGATCCCTGTCACGCGGTGTGACTCCGGATGCCACGTCGGCCGCACGCCGAGCAGCGCGAGGATCTCGGCGACGTCGTCGCCCTGGGTCCGCATCGCGGCCGTCCCCCACGCGACGAGGCCGACGGTTCTCGGCAGCGCGCCATGGTCGCGGCGGTGGCGCTCGAGCAGCGCGTCGGCGAGCTTGACGCCGACGCCCCACGACAGCTCGGACGGCAGCGCGCGCGGGTCGACCGAGTAGAAGTTGCGGCCGGTCGGCAGCACGTCGATCCGCCCGCGCGTCGGGGCTCCCGACGGGCCGGCCTCGATGTGGCGGCCGTTGAGCGCGGCGACGACGTTGTCGAGCTCTTCGGTCGTGCGGCGCACGCGCGGAAGGACCTCAGTGCAGGCGAAGCGCAGTGTGCGGATGACCTCGGCGGTGGCGCTCTCGGCCGAGACGCCCAACACCTCCCCCACGACCTCGGCGACGGCCTCGACATCCCACCCCCGCGAAGCCAGCCCGTCGAGCAGCGCCATCTGCGCCGCCTCAAGCCGGTCGACGAGGTCCCCCGCGCTCGCCGCCGGCCCCCGGAACCGCTCGGTCAGCAGCGACGCGTCAACCGACGGCGCCGGCAGCCCGGGCGCGGCGACGAGCGCCGGCTCATCGAGCCCGTACGCTCGTCCGACCGCGGCGCGCAGGCCCATCACGTTCCCCGACCCCAGCCGCAGCAGGGCCGACGTGAGCCCCCGCAGCTGGTCGCCGGCCGGCACCTGGCCGAGGATGTGCAGGCCGTCCTTGACCTGGATGTCCTTGACCTCGCAGAGGTAGCCGTCGATGTGCTCGACCAGCAGGCCGACGTCGTCGGGGCGCTCCTCGACGCCGAGGTCGGCCTGCAGGTTGGCCTTCTCGATCGCGGTCCAGATGCGCGCCGCGAGGGCCGGCAGCTTTGGCGGGTCAAGCACCTCCAACCGCGCGTACTCGTCGAGCAGCGCCTCCAACTCGGCGAGCTCGTCGTAGGAGTCGGCGCGCATCATCGGCGGGATCAAGTGGTCGACGATCACCGCGTGGGCGCGGCGTTTGGCCTGCACGCCCTCGCCGGGATCGTTGACGACGAACGGATAGATCAGCGGCAGTTCACCCAACGTCGCATCGGGAGCGCAGCCGCTCGAGAGCGCGAGTGTCTTGCCCGGCAGCCACTCGAGCGTGCCGTGCTTGCCGAGGTGAACGATCGCGTCGGCGCCCCACGCCTGCTCGATCCACCAGTAGACGGCGAGGTAATGGTGGGTTGGCGGCAGCTCGGGGTCATGGTAGATCCCGACCGGGTCCTCACCGTAACCGCGCGGTGGCTGAATCGCGACGAGCACGTCACCGAGCTGCAAGCCTGCGATGACGAAGTCCTCACCGTCAAGGTAACGGTCGCCCGGCGGCGGGCCCCACTTCGCCTCAATCGACTCGCGCAGCGAGGCGTCGAGCGTGTTGTAACGGGTGAGGTAGTCAGCGACCGGCATCCGCAGCGACGAGGCTCTCAGGTGATCGTCGGTGAGGAACTCGGGGTCGTGGCCGCCGGCGCCGATCAGCGCGTGCATCAGCGCGTCGCCGCCGTCGAAGTCGTGCTCGACGCGCATGCCCTCGTCTCTGAGGCGCGCGAGCAACGCGATCGCGGAGGCGGGCGTGTCGAGGCCGACCGCCATGCCGACCTTCGCGTGCTTGGTCGGGAAGCTCGTCAGCAGCAGCGCGACTCTGCGCTGCGCCGCCGGCAGGAAGCGCAGCCGCGCGTGCCGGACGGCGAGCCGCGCGACGTGGCCGGAGCGCTCGACGTCGGGGACATAGCGCGGGACCGCGACGCCGACCGGCGACTGCTCCGCCGGGTCGCGCTCCTTGAACGAGATCACCCCGCCGAGCACGCGGCCGTCGAACTCGGGGATCGCGACCTGGGTCGCCGAGTCGAGCGGCGAGAGGCCGGTGTCCGACGCCTCCCATGCTGCGCGCGACGCGGTCGCGGTGACCGCCTGGATCACCGGCACGTCGAGCGCCGCGAGCGCGCGGGCGTCCCACTCCTGCCACTCGTCGCCGACGCCGTCGCGAGCGGGGGCAGGAGCGGGAGCGGGAGCGCCGTCGCCGGCCGGAGCGCCGCCGTTCGCCGCCCGGCCCGCCGCGCTCGCATCCGCAGCATTCGACCCGCCAGTTGCGAGCATCGTCGTGACGAGCGCGTCAACGTGGCCGTTGAGCAGCTCGAGCGCCGGCACGCGGCCGTCGGCGTCGCGGCGCAGCGTGTAGCTCCACACCGCGACCGCATTCGCCCCGGCGCGCTCGATCTCCCCACACAAAGCGTCGACAAAAGCAGTGTTGCCGGTCAGGCGGTGAGAGCGGTAGAAGCAGATGCCGACGGTCGGGCGGCCGGCGTCGTGATCGGCGGTCGCCTCCTCCAGCGTCACGTCGCCGCGACCGGGCAGATAGACGCCGAGGTCAGGCGCCTCGTGCGGCGGCTCGAAGCCCCAGCCCTCCAGCATGAAGGTGTCGGCGAGGAAGCGCAGCAGCTGCTCGACGTTGTCGACGTCGCCGTGGCGCAGGTACTCGCCGGCCTGCGCGACCGCGCCTGACGGCGCGAGCGACAACGCGGTCATCTCCGCGTCGGGCTCCGCCTCGCCGCCGAGCGCGAGCAACGGGACGCCGGCCGCCCGGCAGCGCTCGACCAGCAGCGGCAGGCCGTCGGGCCAGCCGCGTCTGCCGCCGAGGATCCGCACGAGCACGACGCGCGCGCCCTCCATCAGCTCGTCGACGAGCCGGGCCGCGTCGGCGCCGAACGGGTTGGCGCAGCGCACCCGCGGGAAGTCGGCCGGCAGCCGCTCGACCGCCGCCGCGGTGGCGAGAATCTCGGTGTCGGCGGTCGTCACGAAACGGAGCACGTGCGCACCTCTGTGTGGACGGTCGGAAGGCCAGCGGGGACGCCGCCGTTGATCAGGTCTGTCAGCCGCGCGGTGTCGACGTGCTGCTCGATCAGGTCGCCGAGCACGTCGAGGCGCTGCTCCCGGGCGGCCGCGAAGGCGCGGCTGCCGGGGGCAAAGTCGCGGCCGCGCGCTGCGGCGACATGCCGCAGCAGCGCGCGCCGGAAGGCGTCGTGCTCCAGCGCGCCATGCCAGCTCGTGCCGAGCACGGCGCCGGCGCGGCAGCCGTCGGGCTCCCGGTCCGCGCTGTTGTGCAGGAGCGGCTCGCCGCCGTGGCGCGTGATGCGGCCGTGGCGGATCTCGTAGCCGGCAACAGGGGTGTTGAGCCACGCGCTGGCGCCGTCGCGGCGGCGCAGCAGCTTGTCGGGGTCGAACGCGGTCGTGATCGGCAGCAGCCCGAGCCCCTCGACCGCGCCGGCTCTCGACTCAACGTCGTCGTTGATCCGCTCGCCGAGCAGCTGGTAGCCGCCGCAGATGCCGAGGATCGGATCGCCTCTGGCGGCGCGGGCTGCGAGCACGCGGTCCAGGCCGGCGTCGCGCAGCCGCGCGAGGTCCTCGACGGTCGCCTTCGTCCCGGGGATGACGACAAGGTCGGCGCGCTCGATGTCGGCGGGGCTGCGCGTGAAGCGAACGCGGACGCCCGGCTCGTTCGCGAGCGCGTCGACGTCGGTGAAGTTGGAGATCCAGCGCAGCCGCACGACCGCGACGTCGAGCGTCTCCTTGATCGCCGGCAGCTCGGCGCGCGGCGACTCGAGCGCGAGCGAGTCCTCGACGTCCATCCACAGGTCTTCCACGTGCGGCAGGACACCAAGCGTCGGGCGCGCGGTCAGCCGCTCGAGCTGCTCAAGGCCGGGAGCGAGAATCGACCCGTCCCCGCGGAACTTGTTGACGAGGAAGCCGGCGATGTGGGACTGGTCGTCCGCGTCGAGCAGCGCGAGCGTGCCGAACAGCGAGGCCATCACGCCGCCACGGTCGATGTCGCCGACGACGAGGACAGGCAGGTCGGCCGCGCGCGCGAGCCCCATGTTCGTCAGGTCGCCCTCGCGCAGGTTGATCTCCGCCGGGCTGCCGGCGCCCTCGCAGACGACGACGTCGAAGCGGCTGCGGAGATCCGCGAGTGCCTCGGCGACGATCGGCTTCAGCTCCAATTTGAGCTTCTGGTAGGAACGCGCGTCGGCGTCGGCATACGGCTTGCCCATCACGACGATCTGGCTGTGCAGGTGACCCGACGGCTTGATCAGCACCGGGTTCATCGCCGCCTCGGTCTCGACCCCACAAGCGGCAGCCTGCGCCGCCTGAGCACGCCCAATCTCACTCCCGTCCGCCGCAACGACGCTGTTGAGCGCCATGTTCTGCGCCTTGAACGGAGCCACGCTGACGCCCTGCCGCGCGAGCCACCGGCAGATCCCGGAGGTGACGACAGACTTCCCGGCATCCGAGTGCGTCCCAGCGATCAGGATCGCCCCGTTCATGCGGTGGCCTTTCGGCGGAGCCGCGTGAATCTGATGGTCCTTACGACCCTTGGGCTCACGCGGGTCGAGGTGGAAGGACGGATCGAGGCGACGGCTTGGGCCGCGCCAGTCGCCAGCACGGCTGAGGCGGCGCCGACGGCGAGGCTCAGACGGGCCGCGCGGGCGGCGTCGGCGGGCTCCGGCGGGCGTCCGTCGCCGAGGGTCGGGCGGATCTCTTCGCGCGTGCCGTAGGTCAACGGGCCGCCCAGTCTGACGCCAAGCGCACCGGCGAACGCGGCTTCCATCTGGCCGGCGTTCGGGCTCGGGTGGGCGCCGCCGTCGCGGCGCAGGGCCCGCCACGCCGCGCGCGGCGAGCCGCCGACGAGCGGGGCGAGGATCATGGTGAGGAGGGCGCCGAGGCGGGACCCCGGCCAGCCCATCGCGTCGTCGAGCTTGGCGGCCACGAAGCCAAACTGCTCGTAGCGAGCAGAGCGGTGGCCCACCATCGCGTCGAGCGTGTTGGCTGCGCGGAAGGCGGCGACCCCGGCGGGCCCGGCCACGGCGCCCCAGACGAGCGCGCCGACAACCGCGTCGCTCGTGTTCTCGCCAAGCGACTCGACGACCGCCCGGCTGATCCCATCGCCGTCGAGCTGCGACGGGTCGCGCCCGGCCAGCGCTGGCAGCGCTTCACGGGCCGCGTCGATCTCGCCCCGGGCGGCGTGCCCGGCGATCCGCTTCCCCTCGCGGGCAAGGCTGCGTCCGCCGAGCGAGCCCCAGGTGACTGCCGCGAGCACGACCGCCCGCCCGAGCCCCGGGCGCGGCGCAACCCGCTCCGCCAGCCGCGCCGCACGCTCAGCCGCCAGCGCAGCGCCGCCGACAAGCGTCACCGTGAAAACCGCTCCCCGCACCCGGCTCGGCGCATAGAGCACCCGCTCAAGCGCCAGCGCCACCCGCCCAAACCCAGCGACCGGATGAAAGCGACGAGGATCGCCAAGCGCCATGTCGGCGGCCCAGCCCGCGGCGAGCGCGATTCCGGTCATGCGGCGGCTCCGGAGCGGCCCGCAAACGCACTCGGATGCTCATCCGCCGCTTCAACAGGGCAGTTGACGCGCGTCACGGTCCAGCGGCCGTCATGCGCGTGCAGCTCGGTGGCGGTGAGCGGGGCGACGTCGACGCGCCAGAAGGCTTCCAACGGAGCCCCCAACGCATGCACGACGGCCGCCTTCACCACGCCGCCGTGGGTGATCGCGAGGGTCGTGCCGGCGTCGGCGCGAGCCTGCTCGTCCAGCCACTCCCCCACGCGCGCAGAGAAGTCGGTCAGGCTTTCGCCGCCATGTGGCGCAGCGGTCGGGTCGCTCATCCACGCGGCGACCGCAGCGGGATCCGAGCCATGGACGTCGGCGAGCGACCGCCCGGCCCACGCCCCGAAATCACTCTCAGCCAGCCGGGGGTCAGTCACAAACGCCAGCCCCGCCGCCTCGGCGGTCTGCCGACAGCGCAGCGCTGGGCTGCAGACAACCGAGCCGCCCGACGGAGCCAACGCGCCGACAGCCGCAGCGCGCGCAGCCGCGCCATCCTCGATCGGCTCGTCGCCCGGGAAGGCGGCGGCTCGGGTCGCGCTCGTCGCGGCGTGTCGCACGAGCAATAGGCGCTTCACGTGGTCGGGCACGGTCGCCGGTCTGGCGGCGACGGGTGGGCTTGGCGCATCGGTGAGACCTCCTCGGGATCCTGCGTCCCGATCGTGGAAGGAGTCGCGGCGTTGGAGTTCCTGACTTCCGGCTCGTGAGCCGGACACAGTGGCGCGACCGTCCCGGACTCTCACCGGGTTCCTCGCACCGCCACGCTGACCACGGGCATCGTATCGCCTGGGGAGGGGCGAATGTTGTCGTCGGGTCCCTCCGCGCGCACGTCACTCTAGGCTTGGGCTGGTGAGCAGCGACCCGCGCCCCACCCGGCCAGCGACCCCGGCCGGATTCGACGCCTCGCGCGCCGCCGAGCGTGCCGCCGACCCGACCGGCTGGCGCTTCAGCGACAAGGAGCGCGCAAGCGTCTACGGCGCGATCGCCGCCCGGCGCGACATCCGCCGCTTCCGCCCCGACGCGGTCGGAGACGAGATCGTGCGGCGGATCCTGACCGCCGCCCACCAGGCGCCGTCGGTCGGGCTGATGCAGCCATGGCGCCTGATCGTCGTGCGCGAGCTGGAGACGAAGCTGGAGATGCGCCGCCTCGCCCAGCGCGAGCGGATCCGCCAAGCCGACAAGTTCGACGAGCGCGCCCGCCACTTCCTCGACCAGAAGATCGAAGGGATCGTCGAGGCGCCGCTCGCCGTCGTCGTCTGCTGCGACCACGGCGACCCCGCGGCCGAGGTGCTCGGCCGAGGCACGATCCCCGAGACCGACGTCTACAGCGCCGCCTGCGCGATCCAGAACCTCTGGCTGGCAGCCCGCGCCGAGGGCCTCGGCGTCGGCTGGGTCAGCTTCTACCGCCCAGACGACCTCCGCGACCTGCTCGGGATCCCCGCTCGCGTCGACCCGATGGCCTGGCTGTGCATCGGCTGGCCCGACGAGCGCCCCGTCCGTCCGGGCCTCGAGGCGGCCGGCTGGTCGGCGCGGATGGCGCTCGACGAGGTCGTGATGGAGGAGCGGTGGGCGGACGAGCCGGGGGCAAACGGACCTGCCGCTGCCCTTGTTGGAAACCCCGCTCCCGCTTCGCTAGATAGACACTTCTCCGGCTTCGAGACGCGGGGGGCCGACGCGGACCGAGAGCCGGACGCCGACCGGGGGCCCGACGCCGACCCGGGGCCCGACGCCGACCCGGGGCCCGACGCCGGCCGGGGGTCGGACGCAGACCCGACCACCCTCACCGCCCCACCCAACCGCACGGCTGCGATAGCGGCCCGCGACCGGCTGGACCAGCTCGTTAAGCCGGCGGGCAGCCTCGGCGCGCTGGAGCCGTTGATCGAGCGGTGGGCGTCGATCACGGGCGCGGCGCCGCCGTCGCGGCCACGTGCGGGGGTGCTCGTCTGCGCAGCCGACCATGGCCACGTCGTCCATGGAACGAGCCTCTTCGACGCTGCGGTCTCGGCGCAGGTCGCGGGCGCGGCGGCGCGCGGCCAGAGCGCGGTGGCGGTGCTCGCCCAGCGTGATGGTCACGAGCTGCTGATCGCCGACGTCGGCCTCGTGGCCGAGACGCCCGCGGGCGTCCGCGCAGCGAAGCTCGCCTCCGGATCAGCCGACATGACCCAGGCCCCCGCGCTCGACGCCGACCAGCTCGACCGCGCCCTCGCGCTCGGCGCCGAGCTCGTCGGCGAGCTGGCAGAGCGCGGCGTCGACTGCATCGTGCTCGGCGAGATCGGGATCGGCAACACGGCCACGACCGCCGCGCTCGCCGCCGCCCTGCTCGGCCTCGACGCCGCCCACACCGTCGGCCGCGGCACCGGCCTCGACGCGGCCGGACTCGATCGCAAGCGCGCCGCGGTCGACGCAGCGCTCGCGCGGGCGCGCCGCGCAAGCCCCCTCGCGTCGCCGGTCGACGGCGCCTTCGCCGACCCGCACGCCGGATTGCCCTTCCCCGCCCGCACCGCCCTGCTCGAAGTCGGCGGCCTGGAGCTGGCGACGCTTGTCGGCGCGACGATCGAGGCGGCGCGGCGGCGGCTGCCGGTCGTGCTCGACGGCTACGCGGTGTCGACCGCGGCGCTTGCGGCGGTCAGGCTCGACGGGTCGATCGGGGAGTCGCTGATCGCCAGCCACCGCTCGTCCGAGCCCGGCCACGGGCTCGTGCTCGCCGAGCTCGGCCTCGAGCCGATCCTCGACCTGCGCCTGCGCCTCGGCGAGGCCTCCGGCGGCCTGCTTGCGCTGCCGGTCCTCGCCGCCGCCGGCGCGCTCCATCGCGAGATGGGGACGTTCGCCGAGGCGGGCGTCGACGGCCCGCGGTGAGCGCGCCCGGCCCCGCCGATCGTCCTCGCTCAACGGCCGACTCCGCCGCGCCCGGATCGGCCCCGCCCGCGGCCGATCCGTCTCGCCGCGCCGGCGCGGCGGGCGACCCCGCCCCGCGCGGCAACGCCGCAGCCTCCGACGCACGCCCGCCCGGCCGCGACTCCTCCCCGCGCGGCAACGCCGCAGCCTCCGACGCACGCACGGCCGGCCCTCTCCGCCGCACCATCTCCGACGCGGCGCTCGCGCTCTCGTTCCTCACGCTCGTCCCGGTCCCGGGCAGCACGCTCGGCGCCGGCAGCATGCGCCGGGCGGCTGGTTGGTTCCCGCTGATCGGCGCGGGGATCGGGGCTTTCGGCGGGGCGGTGCGGCTCGGGACGGAACCGCTGCTCGGCGCGACCACGGCGACTGTGCTCGGCCTTGCCGCGATCGTCGCGGTGACGGGCGCGCTGCATCAGGACGGGCTCGCCGACTGCGCCGATGGTCTTGGCGTGCGCGGTGACCGTGAGCGCCGCCTCGCCGTGATGCGCGACTCGGCGATCGGGGTCTTCGGGATGCTCGCGCTGCTCGGCTGGGGGCTGTTGATGGTGAGCGCGCTCGCGCCGCTCTCAAAGCATCAGGCGCTCGACGCGCTGATCGCCGCCGGTGCGCTCGGTCGCGCCGCGACGCTCGTCCACGCGACCGTCACGACACCTGCCCGCCGTGACGGCCTCGGCGCCGGCTTCACCGTCCCGCCCGCCGCGCTCGGCATCGCGGTCGTCACCGCCGCCGCGGCGGCCCTGCTCGCGCTCGGCCCGGCCCGCGCGGCGCTCGCGCTCGGCGCCGCTGCCCTCACCGCCGCCGCGACCAGCGTCTGGGCCCGCCGCGCGATCGGCGGCCGCACCGGCGACACGCTCGGCGCGACCGTCGCGCTCGCGGAACTGCTGGTCGTGCTCGCGCTTGCGGCGGCGTGGCATTAGGCGCCGACGCTGCGCGCGCACTCCCCGATCGCCGACGAGGCTGACGCGAGCGGGCGTCCCGAGCGGCAGCGTCGTCGCTCGACGTAGCGCAGATCGGCCCGCGCCGACGGACGCTAGACCGCCAACCCCCGCCGCAAACCGCCGTACACGCTAGACCGCCTCCGCCGCCAACCGCCGTACACGCTAGACCGCCAACCCCACTCCAAACCGCAGTACACGCTAGACCGCCAGCCCCCGCCGCAAACCGCCGTACACCTCAACCGTCTGCCGCGCGATGTCGGCCCAGTCGAAGCGCAGGATGTGCTCGCTCGCCTCGGCGATCAGGCGCTCGCGCAGCGGGGCGTCGCGCAGGACGCGCTCCATCATCGTCGCGAGCGATCTCGGGTCGCGGGAGCGGAAGCGCAAGCCGACGTGCTCGTTGGGGACCACCTCGCGCAGGCCGCCGGTGTCAGCGACGATCGTCGGGCAGCCGGAGGCCATCGCCTCCAGCGCGACGAGCCCGAACGGCTCGTAGATGCTCGGCACGACCGTGAGGTCGGCGATCCGGTAGAGCGAGTGGAGCGTGTCGTCGCCGATCCAGCCCATGAACGTGCCGTGGTCGAGCAGGCCAAGTCTGCGCGCCTGGCGCTTGAGCTCCGTCTCGGCGGTGCCCGATCCAGCGACGAGGAAGCGCACGTCGCCGAGCCGCTCGATCACGCCCGGCAGCGCCTCCAAAGCGATCTGGAAGCCCTTCTCGTACACGAGGCGCCCGACCAGCAGGACCAGTCGCTCATCCGGTGACGCGAATCGCGCGCGCATCGTGTCGAGGTCTTCGACCGGCTGCAGGTCAAGCGGGTCGATCCCGTTCGGGATCACGGCGACGCGCGCGTCGTCGAGCTCGTAGATGTCGCTCACGTGCTCGCGCATGTAGCTGGAGCAGGTGATGACCGCGTCCGCGCCGCGCGCCATCGCCGTCTCGACGCCGTGAATGTATGACTGGGGGTGTCTTCTCACCCAGCCCTGGTGACGGCCGTACTCAGTCGCGTGGATTGTCACGACCCACGGACACCCAAGCCGCCTCGACAGCTCCTCACCAGCCGCCGCGACCAGCCAGTCGTGACCGTGAACGAGGTCGAAGCTCATCCGCGCGGCGAGCTCGACACCGGCGTTCACCATGTCACCGTTCATCTCGTCGATCCAGGCGAGGAAGGCGTCGAGGTCACTCGGCTTGCGCGGGGTGCCGACGCGGTGAACGTGCACGCCGTTGCGCAGTTCCTCAGCAGCGTCGGCGACCTCGCCACGCGTCAAGACGTGCACCTCGACTCCAAGTCGCACGAGCTGCTCGGAGAGCTTGCGCACGTGACGCGCGAGCCCGCCCTCGATCAGCGGCGGGTACTCCCAGGAGAGGATGAGGATTCGCGTCGCGGCCATGAGGGCTGGCTCGCCGGCCAGCCCGGCGGGACGGCGCGGAGTCTAGTGCAGGGTGCTAGCCCTCGCGGCAGCCGCATTCACGCGCCAAGCGCCAGTCCCTCGCCGCCAGCCGCGATGACCCGGCCGACGGCGTGGAACCGATCTGTTCCAAGCGGTCCGCACGTGCTCCGGGCCGACGGCGTGGAACCGATCTGTTCCAAGCGGTCCGCACGCGCTCCGGGCCGACGGCGTGGAACCGATCTGTTCCAAGCGGTCCGCCCGTGTTCCGGGCGGACCGCTTGTGTCTCAGGCGATCCGCAGCGCGACCGTGCGGGTCACGGTGTGGCCGCCGACGACCACCTGCAGGCGCAGGTGGACGATGCCGGCCTTCGCGTCACGGCCGGCGATCAGGTGCAGCGGGATCGTCTTGGTCGTGTGCGCGCCGATCGCGGCGATCTTCAGCGTCGCGGTGCGGCGCAGCCTGCCGCCGCTTCTCATCGACAGGACGTGCGGCAGCACGACGGCGACGCGCGCGTTGCGGGCCGACGCGGGGCCAGCCGGGCCAGACGGGCCAGCCGGACCGGTCGCGCCTTCGGCGCCGTTTGCCCCGTCTCTCCCGTCTCTCGCCACCGGAACGTCAAGCCCGGTGCCGGTGAGCGCGACCGTCTTCTCGCCTCCTCCGAGGGATCGGTGAGGTGCTTCCCCGCTGGCACCGAGTGGTGCGGCGCCAACCGATGTGACGCTATGCGGCCACCGGTATGGACGGGTGTTTGATCCGTACATCGCCCGTGACTGCCGCGTGAAGCGGTCGTGAGAACTTCGTTACCGCCGGATTGAGCGCCTGGCGCGGGGAGTCACTCCCCGCGCGACGCCAATCGACTCAATTCATGAGAAACGGCGCGAGCCCGCGCACGGGCGCAGTTGGGTCGCTGCCAGCGAGCGCCTGATCGAGCGCTGCGGCGTGCGCCGACGCGCGCTCATGCGGATACGGACCCGAGAGCCCCCGCGTCACCTGGAACGCCCAGTCGCTTCCCTGCAACGCCAGCAGCTCGCGCAGCGCTCGCGGGCTCACCGGCCCGCGCCCCGCCAATGTCCGCAGCTCGGCCTCCCGCATCCGCCAAGCGAAGTCGGCGACCTGGGGGCCGTCCCACGTCGACAGGTCGCGGGGGCTGCCCCAGGTGGTGGTGGGGAGGTCCGCGGCAGCGCCGCCGCCCGCTGCGCTCACGCCTGGCCGCGCCGTCGCACCGTCGGCAGCCGCCCCAGCGCCCGCGCTCGCGAGCACCTTGCTGAGCGGGCGCGACCCAGCGCCCGCGCTCGTGAGCGCCTCGCTGAGCGGGCGCGCCCCAGCGCCTGCGCTCGCGAGCACCTCGCTGAGCGGGCGCGCCGCATGCCGCTCGCGCGCGTCGTCGAGGTGGGTGATCTTCAGGCCCTGGCGCTCGGCCTCGTCGAGCACGGCGAGCAGCCAGTCGATCCCCTCGTACCACCAGTGGCCGAGCAGCTCGGTGTCGATCGCGCAGACGGCGAGCGCCGGCCGGCCGAGCGCGGCACTGCCCTCGTCGAGCCGCGCGATCGTGCGGGTGACGAAGTCGGCAGCGTCGGCGCGGGCCTGCGCGAGCGCGGCCGCATGGTCATAGGTCTCACCCGAGTTCGACCACACCCGGTGGTGGTGAACGGTGAAGGCGTGGTAGTCACGGTAGGAGCCGTGCGCCGGGTAGCCGTCGTCGCTCCAGACCAGCTCGATCGTCGCACGGTCGATCGGCACGAGCGTCGGCCCATGCTCGACCGCCAGCGGCGTCAGTTGATCGACCGATCCCCGCCCCAAGAGATCCGTGAAGTCGACACAAACAGCCCGCGCGCCTGCCTCGGCAAGCAGCGGCGCAAGCCACGGCGCGTACGCGCACTCGGGCAGCCAAAAGCCCCCGCGCCAGGGTCGGTCGAACCGCGCCCGATGCGCCGCGACCCCTGTCTCCACCTGCAGCCGCACCCCCGCGTCGGTCGCCAACAGGGGCAGCACCGCGTGGGTCGCCGCACTCGTCCAAGCGGCCTGGCCCGCGAACAGAGCGAGCAGATCCCCGTCAAGCGCCTCGACGCGCGCGAGCGCGCGCTCGTAATCGAGCGCAGCCCGCTCCAGCTCCACCGCCCACGCCTCTCTCCCGCTCGCGCGGCAGCCGGACGCGTCGATCCGGTGCGTCTCCCGCCGCACGTCGCGCAGGAAGTCGCAAAACCGCGAAGCGACCCCGGGCGCAGCGAGCTGATCGGCCAGCACCGGCGTCACCGAAACGGTGACACCGCCCCCGCCGCGCGAGTCGAGCGCCTCCATCAGCGGCAGGTAACAGGTGGCAAGCGCCTCCCACAGCCACTCCTCGCCGAACGGCCACGTCCCGTAGCCCTCCACGTAGGGCATGTGCGTGTGAAGGACGAGCGCGAGCTCGCCGCGCTGCCCGGCGGGATTCATCCGCTTATGTATGACAGACCGCGATGAAGTCGAGCGCGCCGGCGAGGCCCGCGTCGTCGCGCTCGCGCAGGGTGAAGTCACTCGCGGCGATCGCGGGCGTGAAGCGGTCGTAGAACGCTCTCGTGAAGCCCAGCCGCCTGTGAATTGTGTCCCAGCCGAGGTGTCTGATCGCCAGCTCGTGGGCACGCAGCTTGCGCGCGTGGAAGAGCCC
>DASYEC010000125.1:0-12325 GCA_036499225.1 Conexibacter sp. | reverse complement strand
CGCGCGCAGCGTCGCCGCGGCGAGCCGGACGAGCTCGGGGCCGCTGCGGAAGCGCCCGTCCTCGCCGCGGCGCACGAACCCGTGGCGCTGCAGGGCGCCCAGCAGCCGCGAAGCCGTGCTCGGCGCGAGCTCCGCGCCGCGTGCCAGCTCGGTCAGCGGCGAGGGCGCCTCGACGGTCGCGGACAGCAGCCCGAGCGCCCGGTCGACGGCGCGGGTCGGGGCGAGCGATTCGGGCACGCGACGACCATAACGCGGAAGCCGCTTTCACGCAATGGAAGATAAGACATGCTTGACAAACTCGTATCCATGTATCCAAACTCTCGGCATGGGCCAGATCACACCCGGCCGCGTCGCGCCTGACGCCCCGCGCGGCCGGGACTTGACGTGCAAGGGCTGGGAGCAGGAGGGCGCGCTGCGCTGCCTGCTCAACAACCTCGACCCGGCCGTGGCGGAGCGCCCCGAGGATCTCGTCGTCTACGGCGGCCACGGCCGCGCCGCGCGCAACTGGGAGGCGTTCGACGCCATCGCGGCGGCGCTCGGGCGGATGGGCTCCGACGAGACCCTGATCGTCCAGTCGGGCAAGCCGGTCGCCCTCCTCCCCACCCACCCCGACGCCCCGCGCGTGCTGATCTCGAGCAGCATGCTCGTGCCCGCCTGGTCGTCCTGGGAGGACTTCTGGACGCTCGAGGCGGCGGGCTTGACCATGTACGGCCAGATGACGGCGGGAGGGTGGTTCTACATCGGGACCCAGGGGATCCTCGGGTTCACGTACGAGACTTTCCGCGCGGTCGCGCGCACCCACTTCGGCGGCACGCTCGAGGGGCGGCGGGTGCTGACCGCCGGGCTCGGGGGGATGGGCGGCGCACAGGGACTCGGCGTCGCGCTCAACGGCGGCCGGGCCCTGATCGTCGAAGTCGACCCGCGGCGCGCGCGCCGGCGCGCCGACAGCGGCTGGGTCGACCTCGTGACCGACGACTACGGCGCCGCGCTGGCCGCGCTCGACGCGCCCGACGGCCCGGCGGCGATCGCGCTGGTCGCCAACATCGCCGACGTGGCGCCCCGGCTCGTGCGCGACGGCGTGGAGTTCGACGTCGTGACCGACCAGACCGCCGCCCACGACCTGCTGCGCGGCTACGTCCCCAGCGGCCATTCGCCCGAGGACGCCGAGCGGGCGAGTGCCGACGACGCGGCCTACCTGCAGGCGGTGCGCGACTCGCTCGCACGCCACGTCGAAGCGCTCCTGACCCTGCGCGAGCGCGGGGCGGTCGCGTTCGAGTACGGCAACAACCTGCGCGCGCAGGCGCGCGCGGCGGGCGTGCACGAGGCGGCGGAGATCCCGGGCTTCGTGTCCGCCTACGTGCGCGACATCCTCGCCGCCGGCGTCGGCCCGTACCGCTGGATCGCGCTCACCGGCGACCCGGAGGACCTGCGCCGCTCCGAGGACGCGCTGATGGACGTCGTCGGCACGCGCTCGCTGCGCAAGTGGATCACGCTGGCGCGCGAGCGGATCCCGCAGCAGGGCCTGCCCGCCCGCATCTGCTGGCTCGGCCTGGGCGAGCGCGACGCGGTCAGCCGCCGACTCAACGAGCTGGTCGCCGACGGCAGCATCGGGCCGCTCGCGCTCGGCCGCGATCACATGGACCCGGCGTCGGTCGCCTCCCCCTCGCGCGAGACCGAAGGACTGCTCGACGGCAGCGACGCGATCGCCGACTGGCCGATCCTCTCGGCGCTGCTCAACGCGGCGCAGGGGGCGAGCTGGGTGGCCGTCGGCAACGGCGGAGGCGTCGGGATCGGCCAGAGCACGCACAGCGGCATGGTCGTCGTGGCGGACGGCAGCGAGCTGGCGGCGCGCAAGATCGAGCGCGTCTTCTGGACCGATCCCGCGCTCGGGGTCGCGCGCTACGCCGACGCCGGATACGCGCCGGCGATCGAGAAGGCTGAGGAGGCGGGGCTCGACCTCCCGAGCTTCAACGGCAACGAGGAGCAGAGATGACGGCCAACCCGACAACCCTGGCGGAGCCCGGCGTCGCCGCCCGCCGGCTCGCCCCGCCGCGCCGGTACACGCTCAGCATCGACACGGGCGGCACGTTCACCGACGGCTTCGTCTCGGACGCCGAGCGCAGCCTGCAGGTCAAGGTCGACACGACGCCCCACGACCTGACGCTCGGCTTCCGGGCCTGCGTCGAGGCGGCGGCGGAGGCGGCCGGCGAGCCGCTGCCCGCGTTCCTCGCCGCGCTCGAGACGCTGCACTTCAGCTCGACGATCGCGACCAACACGATCGTCGAGCGCCGCGGCGCGCCGGTCGGGCTGATCGTCACGGCGGGCGCCGAGGAGGATCTCTACGGCGAGCGCGATGCGCTCGCCGCGTTCGTGCGTCCGGAGCTGATCCGTGGTGTGCCCGAGCGCGTCGGCGACGACGGCGCGGTCGTGGCGGGGCCTGACGAGGCGGCGCTCGAGACCGCGGTGCGCGAGCTGCTCGAGCGCGGGAGCCGGCTGCTCGTGATCAGCTTCGCGAACGCGCACGTGAACCCCGCGAACGAGCTCGCCGCCCGCGCCTTGATCGATCGCTCGTACCCGCGCCACTACCTCGGCGCCGTCCCGCTGATGATCTCCTCGCGCATCTCGCTCGCACCGACCGACCGCGGGCGCACCGCGGTCGCGCTGGTGAACGCGTACCTGCACCCGAACCTGGTGCAGACGCTCTATCGCGCCGAGGACCAGGCGCGCGCGTCCGGCCTGAGCCGCCCGCTGCTGATCGTCAACACCGACGGCTCGAGCAGCCGCGTCGCGAAGACGCGCGCGATCGACACGTACAACTCCGGCCCCAGCGCCGGCGTCCTCGGCGCCGGCTACGTCGCCCGCGCGCTCGGCGCCCGCGACGTCTGCACCTTCGACGTCGGCGGCACGACCACCGACGTCGCGTACCTGCGCGACGGCGAGGTCCCGCGCGACGCCGCGACGGAGGTCGGCCCGGCATCCGTGCCGCACCCGTCGGTGTCGCTGTGGTCCTTCGGCCTCGGCGGCGGCTCGATCATCGACGGCGGCCGCGTCGGGCCTGAGAGCGCCGGCTCGGCGCCCGGCCCTGCCTGCTTCGGCCTCGGCGGGACCGCGCTGACGCCGACCGACGTGTGGCTGCTGCTCGGCTACCTCAAGCCCGGCGAGTTCCTGGGCGGCCGCCGCACGCTCGACCGCGACCGCGCCCGGGCCGCGCTCGGCGGGCGCGACCCGCTCGAGGCGCTCCACGCGGTCCACGCCACGCTCGCCCGCGAGCTGCGCGAGTGGGCGCGGCGCCATCCGCCGCTCGACGACGGCTGGCTCTTTTCCTACGGAGGCGGCGGCGGGCTGCTGTGCGTCCCGGCGGCCGAGGCGCTGGGGATCCCGCGCGTGGTCGTGTTCCCGCACAGCTCGGTGTTCTCCGCGTTCGGCGGCGGGCTGCTCCCGATCGCGCACAGCTACGAGGGCGAGCTCGCGGACCTCGTCGACCGCGCCCGGCGCGACCTGCGCGCGGAGGGCGTGACGGACCTCGCGCTCGTCGAGGCGGAGTGGGACGGCGGCACGGAGTCGCTGCTCGCCCTGCTCGACTCCCCGCCGCCCGGCCGCGGGCGGCTGCGCGTGTCGGTGCCGCGCGAGGTGCGGCTGGAGGTCTTCACGCAGGACGCTCCGCGGCGCTCGCGCACGGTGCTGACGGCGGACGGGCCACTCGAGGTCCCCGTCGTCGGCGGACTGGGGCGGCCCGGCGCCGAGCCGGCCGAAGGGCCGGCGTTCCTCGAGGCGCCCGACACCACGATCCTCGTGCCGGCCGGCTGGTCGGTGCGCTTCACCGACCAGGGCTACGGCGTGCTGGAGGCGCGATGAGAGTCACCGAATACCTCGAGATCGAACAGCGCCGCTGGCGCTGCACGCGCTGCGGCCATGACCTGGGCGACGCCGGCGCGAACTACAAGCACGGTTGCCTGGTGTGGGAGCGCGACCCGCGCGAGATCCACCGCCCGATGATCGAGGGCGAGTACACGTTCGCGCCGGACCCGGAGTGGTGCCGCGTGCTCGAGTTCATCTGCCCCGGCTGCGCGACGCTGATCGAGGTCGAGTACCTGCCGCCCGGGCACCCCGTGACGCACGACATCGAGCTGGACCTGCCATGAGCGGAACGATCGAGATCGACATCGGCGGGACCTTCACCGACTGCTACGTGCGCGTCGACGGCACCGAGACGTGGTGCAAGACGCGCACGACGCCGTTCGACCTCTCGCAGGGCATGGGCCAGGCGATCGGGCAGGCCGCGCGCCAGCTCGAGCTCGACACGGCCGAGCTGCTCGAGCGGACCGGGATCATCCGCTACTCGACCACGCTCGCGATGAACAAGCTGATCGAGCGCAAGGGCCCGCGCCTCGGCCTCATCACCACCGAGGGCTTCGAGGACACGATGCTCGTCGGTCGCGGCAGCCAGTGGTCCGACGGGCTGCCGTTCAAGGAGCAGCGCAACATCGCCGCCGCCGTCAAGCCGCTGCCGCTGATCCCGAAGCAGCTGACGGTCGGCGTCAAGGAGCGGCTCGACTACCGCGGCGAGGTGCTGCGCCCGCTCGACGAGGACCACTTCCTCGCGCAGCTCGACCGGCTCGTCGATCAGGGCGTGCGCGGCTTCGTCGTGTCGCTGCTGTGGTCGTTCCTGAACCCGGTGCACGAGCGGCGCATCCGCGAGCTGATCGAGCACGAGTACAACGAGTCCTACCTCGGCAGCATGCCGGTCTTCCTCTCCAGCGAGGTCTCGCCGCGCAAGTTCGAGTACACGCGCACGACGATGACGGTGCTCAACGCGTACCTGCACCAGTCGATGTACGAGGAGCTGATCGGCATCGGCCAGCAGCTCCGCGGCGGCGGCTACCGCAAGCCGCTGATGATGGTCCATAACACCGGCGGGATGGCGAGCGTGTTCCGCTCGGCCGCGGTGCACACGTACAACGGCGGCCCCGTCGCGGGGCTGATGGGCAGCGCCGCGCTGGGCCGCGACGACGGCCACCGCAACGTCGTCATCACCGACATGGGCGGCACGAGCTTCGACATCGCGATGGTCGTCGAGGGCAGCACGCGCTTCTACAAGTTCGCCCCCACGATCGACCGCTGGACCGTCGACGCGACGATCCTCGACACGCGCTCGATCGGCTCGGGGGGCGGCTCGATCGCACGCGTCAACGAGCTGCTCGACAACCGCCTCGAGGTCGGTCCCGAGAGCGCCGGCTCGATGCCCGGGCCCGCGTGCTACGACCAGGGCGGGCGCGAGCCGACCGTCACCGACGCCGACCTGCTGCTCGGCTACCTGAGCCCCGACCGCTTCCACGGCGGCCAACTCGTGCTCAGCCGGCGGCGGGCGGAGCGCGCGATCCGCGACCGGGTCGCCGCGCCGCTCGGCATCGAGACCGACGAGGCGGCGCTGCTGATCAAGCGCATCATCGACGCCAAGATGGGCGCCGAGATCTACAAGGAGACCGTGCTCAAGGGCTACGACCCGCGCGACTTCGTGATCTACGCCGCCGGCGGCGCGGGCCCCGCGCACGCGTGCGGCTATGCCGAGGCGGCGCGCATGAGCCGCGTGATCGTGCACCCGTTCGCGTCGACCTTCTGCGCCTACGGCTCCTCCACCATGGACGTGCTCCACGTCTACGAGCGCTCGCGCCGGTACACGCTGCTGACGCCCGGCAAGAAGGCCTGGCTGGACGACTACGCGGGCTTCAACGCCGTCGTGGAGGAGCTTGAGGCCCACGCGGTGCGCGACTTCGCAGGTGAGGGCTTCGATCCCGCGCAGGTGCGCTACGAGCTCGAGCTCGACATGAAGTTCGGCGGCCAGCTGAACGTCAAGCGCGTCGCCTCGCCGCTGCTGCGCGTCGGCTCGCAGGCCGACATGGAGGCGCTCTACGCCGAGTTCGAGCGCGAGTTCAGCGAGGCCTACAGCCCGCTCGGGCTGCACCCGGAGGCGGGCGTGGAGATCGAGGCGTTCGTGCTCAAGGCGCGGCTGCCGCAGCCCGCCGCGGAGCGGATCGAGGCGCCGTACGGCGGCGCGGACCCGTCGGGCGCCCGGACCGGCACGCGCTCGGCGCGCTTCGACGCCGGCTGGATCGACACGCCGGTCTTCGACCTGGAACGGCTCGCGCCGGGCAATCGCCTGGCGGGCCCGGCCCTGGTCGAGTCCGGCGACACCACTGTCGTGGTCGCGCCGCGCTGGGCGCTCGAGGTCGACGCCCGGCGCGCGCTCGTGCTCACCCTTGCCAGCGAGGAGTCCGGAGATGTTTGACCCCACCATCGTCGACCGGGCGATGCGGTCCGAGCCGGCGACCGAGCAGGAGCTCGCCGACGCGGCCGCGCTCGGGCCGGGCGACTACGAGATCTTCTCGGAGAACCTGCTGCTGATGCTGCAGGAGGGCAAGGAGGTCATGACCAAGATGGGCATCTCGAGCATGCTCCACTCGGGGGACACGCTCGTAGCCATCTTCACCGCGCGCGGCGACCTCGTGTCGGCGGTGCTCGGGACCTACCTGCACGCCGTGACCGGCCAGGTGCCGATCAAGTTCATCCTCGAGGAGTTCGCCGGCGACCCGTCGGTGGGCGTGCGCGAGGGCGACGTCTACTACTGCAACGAGGCGCTCTACGGCGGCATCCACAACCCGGACCAGTTCGCGCTGATGCCGGTGTTCAACGACGGCGAGCTGATCGCGTGGGTCGTCTCCGGGGCGCATCAGTCCGAGACCGGCGGCAGCGAGCCGGGCGGCGAGGTGACGCAGGCGCACACGCGCCACGACGAGGGCATGAAGCTGACGCCGATCAAGATCGGCGAGAGCTACCGGCTCAAGAACGACCTGCTGCGGATGATGGAGAACTTCATCTCGCGCGCGCCGCGCATGCAGGTGACCGACGTCAAGGCCCGCGTCGCGGCCTGCGACCGCGTGCGCGTGCGCCTGCAGGAACTGGCCGGGCGGCGCGGCAACGGGCTGCTGCGCGGGCTGTTCCGGCGCATGATCCAGCAGACGTCGGCCGGCGTGCGGCGGCGCATCGCGTCCTGGCCGGACGGCGTCTACCGCCATGTCGTGTTCATGGACACGACCGGCCACGAGGCGGCGCTGCTGCGCGCGAGCGTGACGCTGACGGTCAAGGGCGACCGGCTGACGATCGACTTCGAGGGCACCTCGCCCGAGCACGAGGGCTCCTACAACGCGTTCACGAACGTGATCCGCGGGCACTGCGCCGTGAACCTGTTCCAGTTCCCGTTCCACGACTTCCCGCTCTCGTCAGGCATGCTCGAGCACATCGACATCCGCGTGCCGGACGGGTCGTTCTTCAACGCCGACCCGGAGGCGGCCATCAGCTGCTCGCCGCTCGTCGGCGCGTTGGTCTTCCCACTGCTCGGCGTCGTGCTCTCGAAGGCGATGTTCCCGACCGAGCAGCGCGACCTGGTATGCGGCTTCTGCTCCTCGAGCGCGTCGGCGGTGATGGTCGCAGGGACCAACCAGCACGGCGTCCGCGTAACCGACTTCATGGGGTACCCGCTGAACGCCTACGGGCTCGGCGCGCGCGCCGACAAGGACGGCGTCGACGTGTTCGGCTTCCCGCACGGCCCGTGGGGCAAGGCGCCTGACGTCGAGGACATCGAGGCCGAGTTCCCGCTGCTGCACCTCTACCAGCGCCAGCAGCGCGACACGTGCGGCTTCGGCCGCTGGCGCGGCGGCGTCGGCGCCGCGGTTTGCTATGTCGTGCACCAGGTGCCCTACCTCGCGTTCACGTCGAGCCAGAAGGAGGCCAAGTTCCCGGCCCACAACGGGCTCTACGGCGGCTACTCGATGACGGTCGTGCCCGGGATCCGCGTGCTCGGCAGCTCGGTGCTGGAGCAGATGGCGGCCGGCGAGCACGACCTGCCGACGAACGACTACGAGCTGGCGTCCGGCGAGACCGCGCTGCGCGGCGAGGTGATCGTCGAGCACCAGACGCGCGGCATCCGCGTGCTCAAGCGCGGGGAGATCCTGGCCGCGTCGACGCAGGGCTCCGGCGGCTATGGCGACGTGCTCGAGCGCGAGCCCGAGGCGGTGATGGAGGACGTGCGCGCCGACGCGATCAGCGACTGGACCGCGGCGAACGTGTACCGCGTCGTGTACGACCCGGAGACGCTGATCCCCGACCTCGACGCGACGCGGCGGGCGCGCGACGAGCAGCGCGCGCGCCGGCTCGAGCACGGCCGGCCGTACGCGGAGTTCGCGGCCGAGTGGGAGCTGCGACGGCCGCCGGAGGACGCGATCCGCTACTTCGGCGAGTGGCCGTCGGCGAAGCCGAACCGGGACGTGGTGCGGGTGTGACGGGCCGCGAGCGCTTCGAGGCGGCGCTGGCGGGGCGGTCGGTCGCGTGGGCGCCGCTGCTGTGGGAGCGGCTGCCCGAACTGGTGCGCCAGCCGGCCGCGGCCTGGTGGCGCGACGCGACGGTCGCGCAGCGGCTGCTGGCCGACGCCGCCGGCGTGGCGGGAGCGGACGCGCTGTTCGTGCTCGCCGTCCCGGGCGAGCGCGGCGGCGGCGAGGACGCGCTCGACGCGCTGGCGGATGGTGCGGACGCGCTCGCCGTGCGCGAGCTGGTCGGGCGATTGCGCGCGTCGGCGCCGTTCGCCGCGATCGCGGCATTGCCCGACGCGGCGGCGCTGCTGCGCGACTTCGGCGCCGGCGATCCGGACGTGGCGGAGGACGCGCTCGCCGACCTCGCGCGGTCGCTGCTCGACGCGGGCGCCGACGCGCTGGCGGTGGTCGGCGACCAAGCGGGCGAGAGCGCGCGCCGCGTCGCGGCGATCGGCGCGTTCTACGGCCGGCCGGTGCTTGCCGTCGAGCCGGCGCGGGCGTGGTTCGAGAGCGGCTCGGACGCGCCGGTCGCGCTGGTCGGCGAGGACGGCGGGTGGCCCGCGGCCGGGCTTGCGGTGACCGCCGGAGACGTGAGCGCGCGCTGGGACGCCGACGCGCTGCGGGCGGCCGGCGAGGCGCGCCCGTGAGCGGCGACGGCGATCCCGCCCCTCCGGGCGACGGCGACCCGCGGCCGGGCGCCGCCCTCCCCCCGCGCGTCTCCCTGCTCGGCGCCGGCGTCATGGGGCGCAACATCGCGCGCGTCTTCCTGCGCGCGGGCGCCGACGTCGCGCTGTACTCGCGCTCGGAGGCCACGCTCGCGTCCGCCCGCGCGGCGCTCGCCGGCGAGGCGCTGGAGCGCCTCACGACGACGCGCGAGGTCACCGGCGGCGATCTGGTGCTCGAGTCCGTGCCCGAGCGGCTCGAGCTCAAGCGCGAGCTGCTCGCGCAGGCCGAGGCGGCGATGCCGGACGACGCGATCCTGGCGACCAACACGTCCTCGCTGACGCTCGACGAGCTCGCCGCGGACCTGCGCCGGCCGGAGCGCTTCCTCGGCCTGCACTGGTTCAACCCGGCGCACCTCGTGCCGCTCGTCGAGGTCGTTCCGGCCTCCGCCACCGACCCGGCCGTCGTGGAGCGCTCGGTCGCGCTGCTCGAAGCGGCGGGCAAGCGGCCGCTGCGGCTGGGGCGGGCGGTCCCGGGGTTCGCCGCCAACCGGCTGCAGTACGCCCTGATCCGCGAGGCGCTGCAGCTGCTGCAGGACGGCGTCCTGGACGCGGAGGGCATCGACCTCGTCCTGACCGAGTGCCTGGGGCCGCGCTGGGCGGTGGTCGGGCCGCTGCGGTCGACCGACCTCGCCGGCGTCGAGACCGCGATCGCCGTCGCGCGGCAGCTGTTCCCGGAGCTGGCGACCGCCGCCGAGCCGCAGCGAGCCCTGCTCGAGCTGGCGGAGCAGGGCCGCCTCGGCGTCCGCAGCGGCCAGGGCTTCCACGCCTATCCGGACCCGCGGGCCGCCGAGGCGCGGCGCGACGCGGGCCTTGCCGCGGTGCTTCAGTCCCAGAAGCCGAGCGAGCGCAGATAGCCGCTCAGCAGCGACCACGCGTGCATCACGTGGTCCTGCATTCGGCGGCGCGCCAGCTCGGCGTCGGCCGCGGCGATCGCATCGCGAATCGCGACGTGCTCGTCGACGTTGAGCGCGAGCATCTCGGCCTCGCTGGTCAGCGAGCGCCACACGTAGTCCTTCGGGAACGCGTCCTCGAGCGAGCGCACGACGTCGCCGAGGCGCTGGTTGCCCGCGGCCTCCCGGATCGTCACGTGAAACTCCGTGTTGCCGCTCGTGATGCGGTCGTTCAGCGATGCCGGCGCGGCGTCCGCGCCCGTGCGCCGCAGCTCGTCGATCGCGCCGCTCAGCCGCTCCTGCGCCGCGTCCATGCGCGCGAGCAGCTCCCCGTCGGCCTTGCTCGCCGCGAGTGACGCGGCGAAGCCCTCGAGCTCGGCCCGCACGACGTAGATCTCCTGCAGCTCGCGCTCGCTGAGCTGGCGCACGACCACGCCGCGGTTCGGCAGCTTGGTCACGAGCCCCTGCGCCTCGAGCCGGTGGATCGCCTCGCGCAAGGGCGTGCGGCTGACGCCGTAGCGCTCGCTCAGCTGCTCCTGGAACAGCCTCGTTCCAGGGGAAAGCACCCCGCGCAGGATGTCTTCCTGGATGCGGAATGCGAGCTCATTGGTGAGCGAGCTGCCAACAACTGGACGGTCGGCCATCACCGGCCCGGGAATTGTCTCAAACGGGTGGCCACGAACGTCTCCTCCGGCCTTGACGGATACTTGGATACATGGATACAGTACCTCCGTCACCGAGGAGGGTGTGAGAGATGAGCGAGCAGCCAGGGGTCGGCCTCGAGGTCGACCAGACGGATGCGGGTGAGCTGACCGACGCGCAGCGCACCGGCAAGGCGAGCGACATGTTCTGGGTCTGGGGCGGCGTCAACGTCGCCGTCACGAACCTGGCCGTCGGCGGCCTCGGGATCGTCGTCGGGCTCAGCCTCGTAGACGTCCTGATCGTCTACCTCGTCGGCGGCGTGATCGGCGCCGCGCTGATGGGACTGACCGTGGTCAAGGGCAAGCTGACCGGCGCGGCCGTCATGGTCAACGCCCGGCCCAGCTTCGGCTACTCGGGCGCGGCGCTGATCGCCGTGATCCTGTTCCTGATGTCAGCCGGCTGGTTCGGCATCAACAGCTACTTCGGGATGACGGCCGCGCGCAGCATCATCGGCCAGATCGGCCTCCCGGAGACCGACGCGACCGAGATCATCGTGCTGCTCGCGATCGTCGCGGTGCAGATCGCGATCACGATCTTCGGCTTCCGCGTGATCCGCAGCTACGAGCGGCTGGCCGTGCGCGTCCTCGCCGTCACGCTGCTGATCCTCGCCGTGCTCGCGATCCCGGACTTCAAGTGGGAGGCGGCCAAGCCGCTGCACGGCGCCGACCACATCGGGATGATGGTCTTCCTGTTCACCGCGCTCGGCGCGGGCTGGGCGATCTCGTGGACGCCGTGGGCGCACGACTTCGGGCGCTTCGTCGCGCGCACGGAGTCCAACCGCGCGACGTTCTGGGCGACGTTCGCCGGCATGTACGTCGTCAACTTCTGCGTGATGATGCTCGGCGCCGGCGTCGCCTCTTACGGCGCCTCGGCGCTCGACGTCGGAGCGATGGTCAACCAGGTCACGGGCGACGGCTGGTCGATCCCGTTCCTGCTCGTGCTGACGCTGGGCCTGATCACCGCGAACGTCGTGCCGCTGTTCAGCGGCGGGTTCGCGCTGCAGACCGCGGGCTTCAAGCTCCCGCGCGTGACGGGGACGATCCTCACCGGCATCGTCGGGCTGCCGATCCCGATCATCGGCGTGTTCGACGACAACTTCGCCAACGTGTTCGACCAGTGGATCCTCGCCCTGCTCGTGTGGATCGCGCCGTGGCTGACGATCACGCTGATCGACTTCTTCGTGATCCACAAGCGCCGCTACACGCATGCGCAGCTGTACGAGACCTGGAGCACCCCGAGCGGGCGCGTGTTCGCGCCGGGGCTGATCGCCTACGTCGTCGGGCTGCTGGTGTCGCTGCCGTTCATCAACACGCAGGCGTGGGACAACTCGTTCGTGGCCGACACGCTGCACGGCGCGGACCTCTCGTTCTGGGTCGGCGGCCTGGTCGCGGGCGTCATCTACTACCCGCTGGCCAAGGCGCGCAAGGCGGCCGCGGCGCCGAGCGAGGCCGTCCAGGGCGAGCGTCAGCTCGCCTGAAGCGCCGTGCCGGCGAGCTGCGCGAGGGCGTCGGCGTCCGGCGTCCCGGGCGGTGCCGTGTAGACGATCAGCCGCAGGTCGCTGCCGCGGACCGTGAGGATGTCGCAGTCGACGGTGATCGAGCCGAGCTCCGGGTGCACGAACGTCTTGCGGTCCGCGCGGCGCGGG
>DASYEC010000124.1:0-130821 GCA_036499225.1 Conexibacter sp. | reverse complement strand
ATCAGCTGCTGCCAACCCTCGCGACGCACGTCGACGTACGCCTCCTCGGGCCAGTCCTCCAGCGCCTCGAGCGTCCAGTCGGCGGGCGCGCGGTCGGCGTAGGGGCGCCATGCTTCGAGCGTCCCGACCGATAGGTAGGCGAGCACGACCGCGTGCTCGCGCAGGGCGGCGACGAGTTCCGGCGCGGGTGCCGAGCCGGGCTCGCGGTCGCCGACGCCGTCGAGCACGACGAGGTCGTAGCCGCGCAGGTCGCAGTCGTCCGGGTCGGCGCCGAAGACCGGCGCCCATCGCTGCGCTGCACGCAGCAGCTCGCCGCGCCGCGCGCGCTCTCCCGCGCTCGCGCGGGCCTCCTCGACGTTCACGAGTGCCTCCGTTCGACGGGCGATCGACGCTAACACGCCGCTTGCGCGGCGAGCCGCCTCGTTCACTGCACTGAACGCCAAATGCGACACGCGGGCCATTGGTCGACGGCCGGCAATGGTCGAGACTCATCTCGGTCCCCTGACGAAGGAGCGAAGGGAACCATGCGACGGACAACGCTCGCGCTCATCGTGACCGCGTCGACCATCTTCACCGCGCTCGCAGCGACCGCGCTTCCCGCACAAGCGGCCCAGCGGATCGACATGCGAGTCCTGCTGCTGGGCGCAACGGGCACCGAGCCGACGTTCCAGGCATGGCAGGCGCAGCTCCAGCGCGAGGGCGTCCCGTTCGACGCCGTCGTCGCCAGACCCGGCCACACGCCGATCACGGCGCAGTCGCTGTCGACGACGCTTCCGGACGGAACCCAGGAAGCGCGCTACCAGGCCGTCATCGTCGCGACCGGGGGGCTGCTGACGTGCGACGCGACGCCGTGCGTCTCGGCGCTCTCAGCGGGCGAATGGGCGGCGCTGCAGACCTTTGAGGCGACCTTTCACGTCCGTCAGCTGACGGCGTATGCCTTCCCCGGCCCCGACTTCGGCCTCAACGCGCCGACGGTCTCTGGCCCGCTGGACAACCAGACCGGGACGGTCACCACGACGGGCCAGCAGGTCTTCCCCTATCTCGCCGGCCCGGTGCAGATCGCCGCCGGCACGTACGGCTATCAAGCGACGCCGGTCGCGGGCGCGCCCTTCAACACGTTGGTGAGCGGGCCGGGCGGCTCCTCGCTGGTCGGCGTCTTCACGCACCCGGACGGGCGCGAGGAGATGGTCCAGACGTTCGACGGCAACCAGTTCCAGTCGCAGTCGTGGCTGCTGCGCCACGGGCAGCTTGCCTGGGTGACGCGGGGGACCTACATCGGCGACCAGCGCAACTACCTCGAGCTGCACATCGACGACGTCTTCCTGGGCGATGACATCTGGGACCCGGCGACCCACACGACCAACTACGACGAGACAGCGGCGGTGCGGATGACGCCCGACGACGTCGCAGCGGCTGTCGCGTGGGAGCAGAGATCGGGCCTGCGCTTCGACATGGTCTACAACGGCGGCGGCAGCGTCGCGCAACAGCAGGCGAACGCCGGCGCCGACCCGCTGCTCGACGCGCTGACGGCGCAGAGAGCCGCGTTCGGCTGGGTCAACCACACGTACGACCATCCGAACGTCGACTGCTCGACGCGCGCGTTCATCAGGAAGGAGATCACCGACAACGTCGCCTGGGCGCAGTCGCATGGATTCCCGGTCAACCCGGCGGAGCTGGTGACCGGCGAGCACTCCGGCCTCGCGAACCTCGTGCCCGGCAACCCCGGCACGATCGACCCGCCCTCGCTTGACGACGCGACCGCGGCCGGCGGCGGAACGCTGCCCGCCGGCAACTACGACTACTCGGTGACGGCGACGAGTGCAAACGGCGAGTCGATCGGCTCGACGACGGCCGTGACAGTCGGCGCGAACGGCTCGGCGCTGCTGTCGTGGGACGCGATCTGCCACGCGACGACGTACCGCGTCTATCGCAGCAACGCGGGCGCGAACGCCTGGTCGCTGGTTGGGACCGTCCCGCAGCCGGCGGACGCGTTCAGGGACCCGGGCCCGGTCGTGATGAGCTACACCGACACGGGCGCGACCAACAGCCCCGGCGCCCCGCCAGCGACGAACACGGCGCTGATCAGCCCCTACGGCGAGAACCCGAACTTCCAGGGCGCGCTTGCCGATGCGGGCGTGACGTCGACCGCGAGCGACGCCTCCAAGCCGTACCCGGTGACACCGACGAGCACGACCGGCGCGATGTACCCGGCGGGCGCGTCGTTCACGGAGGGCGGCTTCCGTGCGGTGCCGCGTTACCCGACGAACGTCTATTACAACGTCGCGACCCAGGCGCAGCTGCTGGACGAGTACAACTACCTCTACAACGCGCCGCCCGCGGGCGTGTGCGTCAACAGCGCGGTGACGACCTGCCAGACGGCGTCGTCGACGTGGGCGCAGATCGTCCAGGCCGAGTCCGACCGCATCTTCGGGCACGTGATGGGCAACGACCCGCGGCCGCACTACTTCCATCAGACGAACATCGCCGAGACGAGAGTCGCCGACGGCGGCGTCCTCTACCCGGTGCTCGACGCGGTCGTCGCGGACTACAGAAGATATTTCGCGGCCAACGCGCCGATCCAGCAGCTCAGCCAGTCGGCCGTCGCCGACCTGCTCGCCCGCCAGAACGCGTGGGCAGCCGGCAGCAGACAGGTGACGGGCTACATCGAAGGCAACCAGGTGACGCTCGTCAACGCCGCTGGCGCGATCTCAGCGCCGCTGAGCGGCACCGAGGTCGGCGAGATGTACGGCGGCATGAGATCGGGCTGGACCTCGCTCCCGACCGGCCTCAGCACCCACACGGCCGCGCTGGCGTGGCCGGGCACCGTCGTCCCGCCGCCGGTCGTCCCGCCCGCGCCGCCGGTGACCCAGCCAGTTGCGCACGACAGAACGCCCGGTGGCCCAGGCCCCGTGATCGTGCCCCCGGAGGGCCAGCAGGGCAGAACGCCGGCCGAGCTCAGACGAGCGGCGAGAAGAGCGGCCAAGAAGAAGGCCAAGGCGCGCAAGCTCGCGGCAAAGAAGAAGATCGCCCAGTGCGTCAAGCGCCACGGCGTCTCAAGAGCCGCAAAGGACCCGCGCAGCAAGCGCCACGCCGCCGCGGTCCGCAGAGTGTGCCGGATCAAGTACGCCAGAGCGCTGAAGCCGGTGAGACGGCATCAGACCTCGGCCCGCGAGTCGCATCGGGCGAAGTAGCGGCCAGCAGACCGCCGGCCAGCGGCCAGCAGACCGCCGGCCGTTCAAAGAGGGCCTCGCGCATGCGGGGTGCTCTTTTTGTGTGAAAGCTGGCACGTACGCGCGCGTGCGCTTTTGACACGCTACCCGGCAATGCGCTCCGCTCGCATCCCGTCGGAGGGACCCGCGGGAACACGTGACGACGGAGGCGCGCGTGCCACCGCTGTCGCCATGCTCGCCGCGCCGCTGTCGTGGCGCGGCGCCAGCGCCGTCGTCGCGCTGGTCCTCGCTTTCCTTGCCGCCACCAACCGCTGGATGAGCTTCTCGCACGGCTTCGTTTACGCGCGCGCCAACGACGAGGGTGCCTATCTCAAGATCGCGCACGCCGCCCCGAGCCTGCTGTCGCAGCGGATTGCCGACCAACATGCGCAGCGCTGGCCGGTGCATTGGATGGTTGGGACGATCGCCGACCTAGGCGGCTGGCAGGTCGAGATCGTCTACCGCTACGCGGCGATCGCGCTCGTGCTCGCCGCGTGTCTGACGCTCGCCGCCGTGCTGATCCGCCTGCGCGTCAGCACGGCGATCGGCGCTGTCTGCATCCTCGCGATGACGACCAACCCGTACGCACTGCGCTACTACGGCCTCGCGCCCGGCTACCTCGCTGACCTCGCGTTCGACTTCGGCGTCGGGCTAACGCTGCTTGGGCTGATCGGCCGGCGGCTGCCGTTCGTGCTGGCCGGCTTGCTGATCGGGATCGTCAGTCGGCAAACGATGCTGCCCGTCGTCTTCGTCGTCGTGCTTTGGATCGCGCTTTCGCACGACTGGCGCGACGAGCACCGCTGGCGCTGGCTGGCGAGCGCCGGCGCCGCGCTCGCCGTGCCGCTGGCCGCCTACCTCGTCGTCCATCACGCCGCGGCCGACTTCTCGCAGGCCGGAACGCCGCTGGGCAAACTGACGATTTACGACGCCCTGACGAGGCTGCCTGGGAGCGCGCATGACCTCGCCAACCACTTTGCGCACGTCGTCAACGGCCTCTTCGTGGTCGCGGCGCTGCTGATCGTGACGCTGCCGCGCTGCCGCTGGAGCGCGCTTGGCGCGTCATTCTGGGGCAGCCTCGCCGTCGGGCTGGCGATCGCGCTGCAGAGCGCGGCGCTCAACCCCGACCCGATCAACAACGACTTCAACTCCTCCAACGAGCCGCGCCTGACCGCGCTCGCGCTCGTGCCGCTCGTCGTCGCGGTTGCGGTGGCGCGGGTCAACGCCGAGCGCGAGACGGCGCGGCCGTTGGCGACCGCGCCGCTGACGGTTGCGGCGCTCGCCGCCGTGATGCTGATCGGCTCCCTGCACCACGAGATGACGTGGGTCTCGACCGGCTCGCGAGGCGGGACGCTCGCGCTGGAGGTGCTCGTCGGGCTGGTCGTGCTCGTGCTGGCGGCCGTCTCCGACCGCCGCCGCCCAGTGGACGCGGCTGGTTTCGAACCAGCGACCTCTCGCGTGTGAAGCGAGCGCTCTCCCACTGAGCTACGCGTCCGTCGGCTGAAGTGTAGGGAGGCGGGGGCTTGTGCGTCGGGCACGTGCACTTGCGAGGCAGCGCGCACGCGCGCCCGGCGGGCGCTCCATCGGTATGATCGTCGCGGACCGTGCTAGGCGGGGAATTAGCGGTGCCCTGAATCTGCAATCCGCTCTAGCAGGGCTGAACCCCCTCTCAAGGGGCGCCGGCTTTCGAGATGGCGCGCTGTACGGAGGCGTTGATGGTCAGGTCCCGCGCGATGACGGCCCGCGAACCAGGTCAGGTCCGGAAGGAAGCAGCCTTAAACGGTTTCCGTCATGCGTTGCGGGAGTGCTTGGCCGGAGCCAATCGGCGGTGGCGCGCTCGGGAGCCCGCTTCGACAGAGGGTGCACGGTCCGCTTTTTTTGCTGGACGCCGCTGCTGGGGGCAGAGCGGCGAGTCAGCGCGTGTGGTTGGCGCGTTGACACGCCGCACTGCAGGGATCGCGTCGATCAGCCGATACTAGGACCCATGAATACGGAGATCCGTAGGGTGGTCGCGGAGCACGCCCGCCTCTCGGTCGGTGTCGACGCGCTGGCGGATGACGCCGACCTCTATCAGGCGGGCATGACTTCACACGCGAGTGTCAACTTGATGCTGGCGCTCGAAGAGGCGTTCGACGTCGAGTTCCCCGACAGCATGCTCAATCGCAGCGCGTTCGAGAGCATCGCCGCGATCGAGACGTCCATTTCGACGCTGCTGAGAGAGGCGGCATGAGCGTCGCGGCGCAAGACGACACGGAGTTCCTCGCGGCAGTCCGCCGGGTTGGGGACGAGATCGCGCGCGCCCACGCCGACGACGTCGACCGCAACGCCCGCTTCCCGGTCGAAACGATCGACGCGCTGCGCGAGGAGCGCGCGCTGTCGGCGTACGTCCCGCGCGAGCTCGGCGGCGCCGGCGTCGGGCTGGAGACGATCGCCCACGCCTGCTTCGAGCTCGGCCGGTGCTGCGGCGCGAGCGCGATGGTATTCGCGATGCACCAGATCCAGGTCGCGACGCTCGCTCGCCACCGCGAGAGCGGCTGGTTTGACGCTTACCTACGCGACCTCGTCAGCGAGCAGCGGTTGATCGCATCGGTCACCTCCGAGGTCGGCACCGGCGGCGACATGGGCAGATCGATCGCCGCTGTCACGCCGGGCGACGCCGGCCTCGTCACGTTCGAGAAGCAGGCGCCGACCGTCTCATACGGCCACTATGCGGACGACCTCCTCACGACGCTCCGCCGCTCGCCCGACGCCGAGCCGGGCGACCAGGTCTGTGCGCTCACGCGCAGAGGCCAGCACGAGCTTGAGCAGAACGGCACGTGGGACCCGCTCGGGATGCGCGGGACCTGCTCGCCGGGCAACGTCGTGCGCGCCGAGCTGCCGGCCGAGCAGGTGCTCGCGACCGAGTTCTCGGTCGTGATGAACGAGTCGATGGTGCCGGTCTCACACATCCTCTGGTCCCACCTCTGGCTCGGGATCGCGACCGACGCCTTCGACCGTGCACGTAGCTTCGTGCGCGCCGCCGCCCGCAGAGCGCCAGGCGGCACGCCGCCCGCGGCCGTCCGCCTCTCGCACGTGCTGAGCGAGCTGTCGCTGCTGCGCGCCGAGGTCGACTCGGGCCTGCGCGACTTCGCCACGGCCGACGCGGCCGAGCGCGCGAGGCTCTCCCAGCTCGCGACGATCCTGCGCTTCAACAACCTCAAGATCGCGGCCTCCGAGCAGGCGCCGCGCGTCTGCCAGGGCGCGCTGGCGGTGACGGGGATCGTCGGCTTCAAGAACGACACGCCGTTCTCCGTCGGCCGTCACCTGCGCGACACGATGTCGGCCTGCCTGATGGTCGCCAACGAGCGCATCCATCAGACGAACGCAAGCCTCCTGCTCGTCGCGAAAGAGGTCTAAGAGAAACGATGGCTGACTATCGTCCCGGCTCGCCGGACCAGACCGAGTTCCTCGAGCAGCTCGTCGATGCGCGCCTGCTGATCGCTTCCGGCGTGCCGGGCGTCTACGGCCGCGGGGGCGAGTTCGAGCGCGTGCGCTGGGCCTTCGACCGGCTCGTCACGCGCGCGTCGGAGGACGACAGCCCCGAGCGGATGGCCTTCCCGCCGCTGCTGCCGCGCAGAAACCTTGAGCAGATCGGCTACCTGAAGTCGTTCCCACACCTCGCCGGCACGATCTTCTCGTTCGACGGCGACGAGCAGCAGGCCGTCGAGCAGGAGGAGCGCGCCAGCCGCCATGAGGACTGGAGCGAGTTTCAGGGCCAGACCGACCTCGTACTGACGCCGGCCGCCTGCTACCCGGTCTACCCGGCGATGGCGGCGCGCGGCCCGCTCAGCACCGGCGGCGTGACGGTCGACGCGGGCGGCTCCTACGTCTTCCGCCACGAGCCCTCCGGCGACCCGGCGCGGCTGCAGATGTTTCATCAGCGGGAGATCGTCCGCATCGGCGAGCCCGACACGGTCGCAGCGTGGCGCGACACCTGGCGCGACCGCTCGATCGAGCTGCTGCGCGGCGTCGGCCTCGACGCCAGCTTCGATATCGCCAACGACCCCTTCTTCGGCCGCAGCGGTCGGCTGCTCGCGCGCAGCCAGCGAGCACAGGCGCTGAAGTTCGAGGTGCTCGTGCAGATCGCCGGCCCCGAACCGACAGCGGTCGCCTCGTTCAACTACCACCAAGACCACTTCGCCTCGACCCACGGGATCGAGATGGCCGACGGCGGCCGAGCGCACACCGCGTGCCTCGGCTTCGGGCTCGAGCGGATCACGCTCGCGCTGCTGCGCACGCATGGGCTTGAGCCCGATAGATGGCCGGCCGAGGTGCAGGAGCAGTTGGAGCTCGCATGAGTCTGACGGCCGGCAACGTCAGCCTCTTCGACCTCGACCCGGCGGCCTACCGGCCGCACATGCTGCACAGCCCGGAGCGGGCCTATCAGGAGACCAACTGCTACACGGACATCCTGATCGAGTTCCTGCACGCGCGCGGCGACGAGCCGCTGGCGATGATGGGCTGCGTCCTGCGGGTCGACTTCGAGGGCGACCAGTGGACCTTCTTCAAGCCGCTGCCCGACGAGCTCGAGGCGCTCTACGGCGTCGACGTCCACGAGATGCAGCCCTACCGGCCGCTGCCTGAGCAGATCGCCCAGCAGCTTGCGCGCGGGCGGACGATCGTCGTCGAGCTCGACTCCTTCTACATGCCCGACGTCGCGGCGACGAGCTATCGCACCGCGCACGTCAAGAGCAGCGTCGTCGCGGAGTCGATCGATGTCGAGGCCGAGCGGCTGCGCTACTTCCACGGGCCGGGCTACTTCGAGCTCGAGGGGGAGGATTACCGGGGCGTCTTCCGCCTCGGCCGCGACTTCGCAGATGACGTGCTGCCGCCCTACACCGAGCTCTTGCGGCTCGACGCCGGGCCGCGCCTTGAGGGCGAGGAGTTGAGAGCGGCCGCGCGCGAGCTGCTGCAGCGCCACCTCGCGCGGCGCCCGCAGCCGAACCCGTTTGAGCGCTTCGGCGCGCAGCTCGAGCTTGACCTGCCGCGGCTGTTGGAAGGCGACCACAACGCCTACCACGATTACGCCTTTGCGACCGCGCGGATGGTCGGCTCGGCGTTTGAGGTCGGCGCCGACCACGTCACGTGGGTGCTCGGCGAGGCCGGCGCGCCGGCAGCTGCTGCGATGCGGCGGATCGTCGACGGCTCAAAGGTGCTGTCGTTCCGCCTTGCCCGCCGCCGCGCCTTCGACCAGGCGCCGATCCTCGGCGAGCTCGCACGCGCCTGGGACGAGGCGTTCGCCGCGCTCGACCGCGCTTTCTGACGCGTCCGCGCTCTCCGTCGAGCGGTGAAGCTGGACATACATTTTAGTTTGTCCGATTTCCGGTCACGCGTTTCCGCGCGAGCGCCGATCCGGTGAGGGCAGTCAAAACCGGGGCAGCGACGCCGTCGCTCCCGAAAAAGGCACACCCGTCGCGAGGCGGGGTCGCAAAGCCAGGGGTCTCCCGCAGACCGCCCAGCCGCCGAAGGAGAAACGCGCATGACGACAAGCAGTCCCATGTTCCGCCGGGCGTCGTTGGCCTTGGCTTGCGCCGCCGCGACGGCGTCGGTTACGGCTGCCGGACCCGCCAGCGCCGCGACGCCGACGCATCGCCCCGCCGCAGACACCGCCTCGCACCACGTCGTCAGAACGACGAAGCGCACCGCGAGAGCGTCGGCCTGCGCCGCGCGCACGGCTCGCAGCAGCAGGGCCGGGACTGCCTCGAAGAAGGCGCACGCCTCCGTCTGCACCCGCCAGATGAAGACGCGCAGCATCAGCGGTAAGGTCAAGCAGGTCATCAAGAGAGTCGTGAGAGCGGTCAACCCGAAAGCGCCGGCGCCGCCAAGAGCACCGACCACTCCGTCGCAGCCGAGCCAGCCGTCGCAGCCGAACCAGCCGACGACCCCGACGCAGCCGACCGCTCCCACGCAGCCGAGCCAGCCGACGACCCCGACGCAGCCGACCACTCCCACGCAGCCGACGCAGCCGGCTGAGCCAACGCAGCCGACGACCCCGACGCAGCCGACCAACCCGACGACCCCGACCGAGCCGACGAGCCCGACCAACGACATTCCCGGCACGGTCACGAGCTGGGACGGCTTTGGCCCGGGCAACTGGCCGGGCGCCATGTGGCGCCCCTACGACGACGCCTCGCCGTTCAACATGCCGGTCGCAGGCGACGTCCAGGTCAACCCGCGCTCCTCGGCGATCGTCAGCCGCGTGCTGCAGTGGGGCAAGCCGGCCAACATGGTCGTCGGCACCGCCGACACGCAGGACGACTTCGCCCACCCGGTCTACTTCGCGCAGGCCGACGACCCGGTCGTGACGCTGAGAGTGACCGAGACGTCGTGGGGCAGCAACTCGCTCAACGGCATGAGAATCCAGGTCCCGGCGCAGGCCCGCCCGGCCGGCGGCAGCGACGGCCACATGACGATCGTCGAGCCCGACGGCTGGGAGTACGACCTCTGGCAGGCCCAGCTCCCGGCCAACGGCAAGCTGAGCTTCTCGTGGGGCGGCCGCCTGCGGGCTGACGGAAGCGGCATCGGCGCCCCGGCGACCGCGGCCGGCTTCGGCTCGCTCGCCGGGAGCATCCGCGTCCAGGAGCTCGAGGCGGGCAGAATCGACCACGCTCTCTTCATCGTCCTGCCGTGCGTCACGCAGCAGACGAGCTTCGGCTACGGCGTCCAGGCTCACGCGGCCGGCGACCTCGGCGCCAGCTTCGTCTACCCGGCCTCCAAGGGCGCGACCGGCTGCGGCACCGGCCAGAGCGACGCTGACCTCCCACCGACCGGCGCCCGCTTCCAGCTCTCGATGACGTCGGCGCAGATCGGCGCGCTGAACGTTCCGGCCTGGCGCAAGACGATCCTCCATGCGCTCGCGACCTACGGCGGCTACGTCGGCGACACTGGCGGCAGCGCCTTCGGGATCCAGTACGAGTCGGGCTCGACCTACACGAGCTTCGGCAAGGAGGACCCGTGGAACGCCTTCGGCAGAAGTGTCGGCGCGCCGAGATGGAACGGCCACTACGTGCTGAACATCGCCGACGGCGTCGACTGGGCGAGATACCTGCGAGTCGTCGCTCCCCCGAGCAGAACGGCCGGTTGACTGACCGGGCGCGCCGCACGCCAGCGGTCCCGGAGCGCTCGGGCGGCTTCCCGTCCCGCGAGCCAGTTACGGTACCGCCGACGATGCCTCCCGTCGCCTATGTCGTCTCGCGTTTCCCAGTCGCTTCTGAGACGTTCATCCTGCGCGAGATCAACGCGCTGAGCGACGAGCATGGGCTCGAGGTCGAGCTGCATGTGCTGTTCAGAGCGGTGCGCCCGTTCGTCCACCCCGATGCGGAGCGGTGGGTCGAGCGGGTGCGCCGCGTCTCCCCGGCGCAGGGCGTTGCCGGCCTTGCCTGGTGGCTGCGGCGCGAACCCGTCGCGCTGATCAAAGCGCTCGGCTCGGTGCTCGCGGGCTACGCGCGCACGCCGCGACTGCTGGCGCGGGCGCTGATCACCTTTGCGCTCGCCGCCGGCCATGCCCGCCAGATCACGGACGAGGGCGCGGGCCACGTTCACGCCCACTTCGCGACGTACCCGGCGTTGACCGCGTGGCTCTGCCGCCGCCTGACCGGCGTCGGCTACAGCATCACCGCCCACGCGCACGACATCTTTGTCGACCAGTCACACCTGCACACGGTCGTCTCCGAAGCTGACTTCGTCGTCGCGATCTCGGAGTTTAACCGCGGTTTTCTCGCCGTCTACGGCGGCGACCGCGCGACGCCAGTCCACGTCGTACGCTGCGGCCTGCGGGCGAGCGTCTACGACTTCCGCCCGCGCGCCGCGCCGGCTGAGGGCCCCGTGCGCGCGCTCTGCGTTGCCAGCTTCGAGGAGTACAAGGGCCACGGCGTCCTGCTTGACGCGCTCGCCGCTGACCCCGGCCTCGCGCGGCTGGAGCTCGACCTCGTCGGCGCCGGCAGCCTCGAGGACGAGCTGCGCGCGCACGCCGAGCGGCTTGGGATCGCCGGTCGCGTCCACTTCCTTGGCACGAGATCGGAGGGCGAGGTCGCCGCGATGCTGGCGGTGGCGGACCTTTTCGTGCTTCCGAGCGTGGTCGCGTCCGACGGCCAGATGGAGGGGATCCCTGTCGCGCTGATGGAAGCGCTCGCGAGCGGCGTGCCGACCGTCGCTACGCGCCTGTCGGGCATCCCCGAGCTGGTCGAGGACGGCGTCACGGGCACGCTCGCCGAGCCCGGCGACGCCGCCGCGATGGCCGCCGCGCTGCGGCGCGTGATCGACGACCCGAAAGGAACGCGACAGTTGCTCGAGGCCGGGCGCGAGCGCGTCGAGCACGAGTTCGCCATCGACACGAGCGCCGCACAGCTCGCTGCGCTGTTCGCCGCGCCGGGGCCGGCCGCTCAGCGCCAGACAGCGAGCTGATCGGGCGCGGGCAGCGACGGCGCGCTCACCGCCTGCGCGCTCACCGCCTGCCGTCGCGCGATGGCGAGCAGCGTCGGCCCGAACGCGAGCACGAACCAGATCCGCCGGTCGGTCACGTTGGAGAGGAAGATCGACGCCAGCAACGAGCTGACGAGCGCGAGGAGCGCAGCGCGAGCGAGCCCCGCCATCACCTCGTCGCGCTGCAGCGTGAACTCGGCGATGGCGAGCCAGCAGGCGCGCAGGCAGACGGCGACGAGGCTCAGGTACAGCAGGATGCCGATCAGCCCTGTCTCGACCCACAGCTCGAGGTAGACGTTGTGGACGACGAGACCCTGGTCGACGATCTCGTAGACCGCTCTCAGCGAGCCCGGCTGGCGCACGAAGCGGTAGGAGACCTGCGGGAACTGGCTGAGGCCGACGCCGAAAATCGGGTGTCTCTCGCCGATGTGCGCCGCTACGGTCCAGATGTCGGTGCGGCCGCTCCCGCCGTCGTCGAAGTTGCGAATGCGGTTCCACGTGTCGGGCGAGGCGGCGAACCAGCCGGCGAGCGCTACGACCACCGTCACGAGCAGCGCGGCGATCATCAGCCGCCGGCCTCTCCAGATCACCAGTGCCAGCAGCGCCGCGATCGTGATCGCGATGAAGCCGCCGCGCGACTGCGTGGCGGCGAGGCCAATCGTCATGATCACGACCGAGAAGCCGAGCGCGAGCCGCTGCGTCAGGCGCGTCTTGATCGCCAAGCCGCCCGCGAGCATGATTCCCGGTACGAGCGCGGCTGCGAGGTAGTTTGGGTCGCCGGCGCTGCCCGAGAAGCGACCCTGCTGGCTGGCCGTTGTGTCAATTGTCGAGGCGGCCGTCGTCAGCCCGCCCTCTGCGATTCCGACGAGCACTGACAGCACCGAGCCGGCGACGAACGCGACGGCGAGCCAGCGCGCGTACTCCGGTCTGTTGATCGCAAGCATGATCAGCACGAACGCCAGCAGCGAGTAGCCGAGGTCTTTGACGGTCGAGATCGTGATGCCGGGCACTGGTGCCCACAAAGCAGTGAAGGCGCCCCAGCCGACGAAGGCGACCGCTGCGAACAGCGGGGCGCGGTGCGCGACGATGAAGCCGTGCGCCTGCGTGCGGCGGGCGGCGAACAGGCCGATCCAGCAAAGCGTCGTTGCCAGCAACGTGCGGTTGGGGATCGACTCCAGGCCCGGGACTTGCGCGAGAAAGACGACGACAATCCAGACGCACAGCGCGAGCGGGATGCTGTAGACCGCGAGAGGGACGAAGACGAGCGCAGCCATCAGCGCCATCCCGATCTTCACGTTCGCCGCCAGCGCGACGCCGAGCACGGCCGCGACGCCGACTGCCGCGAGGCCGACGCCAGCCGAGGAGGGCGCGCGGCCGCGACGCAGCGCGTGGCTCGCCACGAGCCTCAGCTCCGGTCGGCGCCGGGGCGCTGGTGCTCGCCGTCGCCGGCGGGGTGCGCGCTGGAGGACTCGATTACGGGCAGCGGGTAGTCGCGCCGCCCGTTGAGGTTCAGGCCGTAGGAGCTGTAGACGTCGCCGCCACGGCTCTTCTCGCCGATCACGATGTATCCGGTCGGCACGTGTCCCATCTGCTCGAGCAGGGCGCGCGTTGTCAGCAGGTCGGCCCTGTTCGTGTTGCCGAGGCGGCCGACGAGCACGATGTCGTCGACGAGCGCGGCGACAGGCAGCGCGTCAGCGACCTCGCCGAGCGGGGCCGTGTCGATCACGACGAAGTCAGCCAGCTCCCGCGCCTGCGGGATCAGCCCACGCAGGCGATGTCCGAGCGGGAGGATCCCCGCCAGCTCGGCGTCGTGGGCACTAACGCTGAGGACGCGCAGGCCCGGTACGTGCGACGACTCCGACAGCATCTCGTCGAGTGGCACTTCGTTGCGGCTCGTCATCGCCGTTATGTCGCTCGCGACCCGGAGCCGCTCGCCTACCGCGGGGCGGCGCAGGTCGAAGTCGAACAGGATCACATCGTGGCCAGCGGCAGCGAGCGCGACGGCGAGAGCTATCGCCGAGGTCGTCTTGCCGTCGTTGACTGACGGGCTGGTGACGAGCACTGCGCGGCCGAACGTCGTCGGGCTGCGGCGGCCGTCGTCGAGCTGCACCTGCACGGTGCGGTACGCCTCGCTTACGCGCGCAGGGAGCGTCAGCGGGTCGTCGAGCGTCTTCAGCGCGGCGCGCGGCAGGCGCGGAACGCGCGCGAGGACGCGCAGCGGGTAGAGCTCGGTCAGCTCGTCCTCGTCCCGCACCGCGACGTTGCGGTAGTCGAGCGCGAGCGCCGCGAGCGAGCCGACCAACACGCCGCCGAAGATCGCGAGGGCAAGCACGAGCCAACGCGGCGCGCCGAGTCTGACGCCGGGCGGCACTGCGAGCTGCAGTGCGGAGAAGTTCGGGTCGCCGCCGCTGCGGATCGCCTCGAGCTGGCTGATCTGCTGGTTGAGGCTCGCGCTCGTCGGTGGATCGCCTCTGCCGAGCTGGGCGAGCCGCTGGTTGAGCGCGCTGATCGTGGCGTCGAGCTGACTGTTGAGCGCCTGCGAGCGGACCTGCAGCGCCCCTCTCATGTAGGCGTTGGCGAGCTCCGGTGCAGTCGTCGGCGAGGAGGTCTTTGCGGTAATCGCGAGCACGTTCGTGTCGCCGCGCGGCTCGACGTCGATCGCCGTGTCGATCGCGTCGGGGGTCCAGCCTCTCACGCTCGTGGCGGCGTTGATCGCTGCCCTCGGCGACTCGATGATCGACGCCGCCGTCTGCAGCGTGCGCGTCGGCTCGACTGAGTCGCTCAGCAGCGGCAGGCCGGAGGGGCCGGTGCTGCCCTGCGCCAGCGGCGTCACGAGGATCTCAGCCGACGCTTGATAGGTGCTGTGTCTGACCTTGATCCAGGCCCCCGCCGCGACCAGCGCGACAAGCACGGTTATGGCGATCAGCAGCTTGTGGTTGCGGATCGCACGCAGGTACGGCGTGAGCGCGCTGTCGGTTGCGGCGTTCGATGTGCTGGTGGTCGGAGGCGGGAGCATACGAAGGTCTCTGCTTTCGAATCTTTTCGGCTGGACTCGGTGCGGCCTTAAGCGCTCACGGCATGGTCGGCAGGTCGGCGCGCTGACGTGAGCTCGTCCTCGACGCGCTCCGCGACCGTCGACCAGCTTGTCACGGCGCGGGCGCGGGCGTGCCCGGCGGCGCCGAACTGCGCGGCTTTCTCAGGGTCAGCCAGCAGCTCTCGCAGACCGTCGGCGAGGCCGACGGCGTCGCCCGGTCTGACGATCAACCCGGTCTCCCCCGCGACGACAACCGAGCCGAGGTCACCGACGTCGCTGGCGACGACGGCGCGGCTCATCGTCATCGCGAGGTGAAGCACGCCGCTTTGAAAGCCAACGAGGTAGGGAAGCGCGACGACGCGGGAGCGCGCGAAGACCGCGCGCACCTCGGGGATCGGCACGTAGCGGGCGATCGTCTCGACCTGCTCGGGCCGCTCGCTCGCCCAACGCAGCACGCGCTCGTTGCCGTCCTCCTCGGGCGCCGGTGTGCCGGCGATCGTCAGCCGCGCCTCTGGCATCCGCTCCAGCAGCAGGTCGAACGCGTCGGTCAGTACGTCGAGGCCCTTGACCTTGCGCCAGTCGCCGAAGAACAGCACGCGCGGCTCCTCGCTCGGCGCCGGCGGTTCCGCGGCGAAGATCCCTTCGTCGCCGTGCGGGATGATCGTCGCGCGGAGCTGCGGCCACCCCTCCTCGAACTCGTCGCGGCTTCTTCTGCCGTGCACGAAGATGACGTCGAAAGATCCGTAGACGACGCCGAGAAGCTTCAGCGTACGGCTGGAGGAGAGGTACAGCTCCTCGCCCGACCAGCGGTTGAACGGGCGCGCGTTGTGGCAGACGTGGGCGGTTGTCGCGCCGCTCGCCAGCCGGGTCAACGCGAGGCCGCCGAGCATGTTCAGCCACAGGTCGAAGCTGCCGTTGAAGATCACCGCGTCGTAGCGGCCGGAGCGCACCGTGCCGATCATTCGCCGCCAGGTCGCAAGCCACCACAGCGCGGTGCGCGCGCGCCGCGCCATGACGGCCAGCCTGCCGGCGCCGGCGCGCGCGGCCGTCTGGCCGGCGGGCAGCACCTCAAGCCGGCGCGCTGCGCCGGGCGTCCCCGACAGCTCGTTGGCCTCCGGCACGAGCAGGTCGACCTCGTCGCCGCGCTCGGCGAGCGCGTCAGCAAGTTGCGTGGCGTAATGCAGCAGCCCGCCGAACGGCGCTGGCTCGATCACCGCGATGCGCATCGTGTTCCTCGTTTCGACACCCGACGCTCATATCATCCCGCGAATGGTGCCGACACTCCGTGTTCATGCCCTGATCGACTCGTTGACCTGGGGCGGCGCTGAGACGCTGCTTGGCGACTTCGCCGTCGCCGCGCCGAGCGCAGGGATTGAGCTGACCGTCGGCTACCTGCAGGAGCGCGACGGCAGTCCGGCCGCCACCCGGCTGCGCGAGGCCGGCGTCGAGCCCCAGCTCGTCGGCGTCGGCAGACTGCTGTCGCTGACCTCCGCCCGCCAAGTCCACAACCATCTGGCGGCTGTCCGCCCCGACATCCTGCACTGCCACCTGACGGCGGCCGACATCCTCGGCGGCGTCGCCGCGCGGCGGCAGCGGATACCGAGCGTCACGACTGTCCACCTGACCGGCAAGGCTGCCGACGCGAGCGGGCCGCGCGAGGAGGTCGTCCAGCGGCTCGTGGTCGCCGCGCGCCGACACACCATGCGCCGGGTGATCGCCGTCTCCGACGCGGTCCGCGACGCATACCTCGCCGCGCGCAAGGACACCCCGGCGCGCGTCACGACCGTCCACAACGGCATCGCTCGCAACCCGCCCGCGCGCGCGGCAGAGGTCCGCCGCGGGTTAGGGATCGAGCCCGACGCGATCGTCGCCGCCATGGTCAGCGTGCTGCGCGAGGGCAAGGGCCATGCCGCTGCGATCGAGGCGGTCGCGCACGCGCGCAAACGCTTCCCGAAGCTCGTCCTGCTGATCGCCGGCGACGGCCCGCTGAGGGGCGAGATCGCGGTGGCCGCCGGCGCTATGGGCGGCGGCGTCGTGCTCGCCGGCCATCGCGGCGACGTGATCGACGTGCTCGGCGCCAGCGATCTGATGCTCCACCCGACGGCCGTCGACGCGTTCCCCACCGTGCTGCTTGAGGCCGGCATGTGCGGCGTGCCGGTGATCGCGACCCGCGTCGGCGGCATCCCCGAGATCGTCGACGACGGCGTGACTGGGCTGCTCGTGCCGGCGCCCGCGACCGCCGCCGCGTTAGAGGCGCCACTGGAGCGGACGCTCGCCGACACCGCGCTCCGCGCGAGGCTCGGGGCGCAGGCGAGAGCGCGCTTCGACGAGCGTTTCACGGCCGCGCGCTGGACGCAGCGGCTGCGCGAGATCTACGACCAGGTCGGAGCTCCCGCTCAGAGCGCGAGCCGCCACGGGATGCAGAGCGTTGCTGCCAGCAGCTCGGGCCCGTAGACGTCGCTGACGTGCATGCGCGGGATGTCGAGCCGGTCCCACCTCGAGTAGAGCGCCAGCCCACCGTAAAAACTGAAGGCAAGCTCGACGTTGTGGTCGCGGAGCAGCCGCTTCGTCTCGACGGTGAAGTCCTCACGCGAGCCGACTGGGTACGAGAACCAGCGCGCCTCGCCGAGTTCTTCACGCAGCCGCCGCATCGAGCCGCTGATCTCTTCCTCCTGGCGCGCGAGCGGGACGCGGCCGAGGATCGCGTGCGAGACGGTGTGGCCGCCGATCTCCATCCTCCCGGCGCGCATTTCGCGCAGCATCTCCCACGTCATCCACATGTCGTCGGCGCCCTCGGCGCAGCGCGTCGTGCCGGCGTTGGCGGCGAGCTCGTCGAGCAGCTCATGGTTCAGCCCGCCGTCCATCACCTTCACGGCGCGGTCGAGGGCCGCTATCGCGGCGTCGCGGTCGGCGGGCGTGCGCAGCGGCATCGTCTGCGGCAGCCACCTGCTCGCGGGCAGCTCCTCGGCGGTCGCTTGCTTGACGATGTACGCGATCTCGTCCCACCAGCCGAGGGATGGCCTGTCGATGAAGCCAGTCGTGACGAAGAAGGTCGCGCAGAGGCCGTGACGCCGCAGGATCGGGTAGGCGACCTCGTAGTTGCTGCGGTAGCCGTCGTCGAATGTGACCATCACGCAGCGGCCGAGCCGGCCGCGCCGTTGCAGCGCCGCGAGGTCGTCCGGCCCGACGACGTCGGCGTCGCGCGCGAGCACTGACATCTGCGCGTCGAACAGATTGCCTGATCCGTTCCAAAGCCGTTTGTCCCAGCGCGTGCCGGTCGCGTCGCCGACCCGGTGGTAGTTGAGCACCAGCACGCCGCGCCAGCGCGGGAGCCTGCGCGTGACGACGCGGATTCCCGGCGCGTCGATCACGCGCGCCGCTCGCGCACGGCGCGAGCGCTCCGTCAGTGGCGGTTTCTCCTGCGTTGCGGCTCCGCCGTTCGTCACGGGCATCCTTGCCGTCCCCATCGCACCAGTTTACATGTCAATAGAACCGTTACGAGGCGGTATGGGCCTCCTGGGGATGGGTTAGCCTTTGCGTGCATGAGCCGCAATCGCGACGCAGCTCGGCGTCCGGCATAGGCGCCGCCCCGTCGATGAGTGAAGAGAAGGGGCTTGGGACCCGCGCCATCCGCGGCATGGCGTGGGCCTATGGAGCGTTCGTCGGCGGCCGCATACTCGGGCTCGTCGCGACGGCGATCCTCGCGCGCCTGCTGACGCCGAAAGACTTCGGCCTCGTCGCGCTCGCGCTGATCTTCACGACGCTGCTCGACGCGATAAGAGACCTCGGCCTCGGCCAGGCGCTGATCGTCGCCAGCCCCGAGGAGGAGCACGAGCGCGCGCAGACCGTTTTCGGGTGGAGCGTCGTGCTCGGCGTGACGATCACGGCGCTGATGGCTGCATTGTCGGCGCCGGCTGCCGCCTTCTTCCACGAGCCGCAGCTCAAGGGGATGCTGCCGGTGCTTGGCGCGTCGTTCACGCTGCGGGCGCTCGGCACGACCCACTACTCGCTCGCGCGCAAGCACCTCCACTACCGCGTGCGGACCGTGAGCGAGCTGACCGAGGTGACGGTGCGCGGCGTCGCCGGGATCGCCCTCGCGCTGACCGGCTTCGGCGCCTGGAGCCTCATCCTCGCGTTCGTCGCCGGCGTCGCGGCGAGCACGACGATGCTGTGGATCATGGTCGACTTCCGCCCGCGCTTCACGCTGATGCGGACCCACCTCGGCGACCTGCTGCGCTTCGGCGGCGTGCTGACGCTGGTCGACCTCGCGGCGGTCATTTACTACAACCTCGACTACATCTTCGTCGGGCGGATTCTCGGTGCGGCGCAGCTCGGCCTCTACACGATCGGCTTCCGCATCCCGGAGCTGGTCGTCCTCAACCTCGCCTACGTCGCCGGCGACGTGCTCTTCCCCGCCTACTCCGAGCTCGAGCCTTCGCGCCTGCGGGAGGGCTACCAGATATCGGTCCGCTACACGGCGATGCTGACAATGCCGATCACCGCCGGGCTGATCGTGCTCTCCGAGCCGCTGATCCTCGTCGCGTTTGGCGAGAGATGGCGTGCCTCGATCGGCGTCACGCAGGTGATCGCTGTCTCGACGTTGCTGGCAACGATGTCGATCCCTCCCGGCACCGTGTTGAAGGTCACGCGGCAGGCCTACCTGATGGTCCTCTTTTCCGTCCCGATGCTGTTCGCGCTCGCCGCACTGCTGACGATATTCACGAATCGCGGGATCGAGACGGTCGCGTGGGCGACGACCGCGGTGCAGGCCGCGATGCTGCCGGTCCAGACGACCGTCGTCGCCCGCCAGCTCAACGTCTCGGTCGCGCAGCTCGGCAGGCTGCTGCTGATCCCGCTGCTCGGCTCGCTCGCGATCGCCGCCGCCCTGTTCCCGATCGAGCGCGCGATTGTCCAGCCGGTGCTGGCGCTCGTGGTCGGCATCGCGGCCGGCACGCTCGTCTACATGGCCGTGCTCCTGCTGTTCGCGCGCGACGACCTCCGCCGCTTGTGGTGGACGGCCTTCCCGTCGTCTGCTCCGACACCCGTTCCCGCCGGCGTTGCGCGGATATTCGAGAACGAGGCCGAAGCCCGCGCGAACGGCTTCTGAGCACATTCGGGTTAGGCCGCCGCCCGGCGTGCGACGTAGTGCAGCTCCGGGCAGTGCGGAGCGGTCTCGCCGGGCTTCACCTGCCGCCCTTCGAGATCGAAGACCTCGAGCAGCTCGAAGCCAGCCTCGCGCAGTTGGCGCTCCTGCTGCTCGATCCCGATGTAGTAGTGCAGCACCGCGAAGTCGTGGCCCTCGTCGTTGAGGATCGAGTAGTCGGCCTCGATCCGCTGCATCGGCACCATCTTGCGGCGGTTCGCGAGGCGGCGGGGGAGGTGGACGAGCTCGCGCGCGAGCCCGACCGGCCGCCGCGAGCTGGGCCGGAGCTGCAGGGGGATGAACGGCGCGTGCGCGACGTTGTGGGTTGAGAACAGCAGCAGCCCCTCCGGCGCGAGCACGCGGTGCAGCTCTCTCAGCGCTCTTTTGCGCTCAAGGTCGTTGAGCACGTCGATCACCGCGAACGAGGCGACGATCGCGTCCTGCGAGCCGTCGCCGTAGGGCGACAGGTCGTGCAGGTCGCCGAGCTCGAAGCGGCCGTGCGGGTACGCGCGCGCGCAGTGCTCGACCATCGACGGCGAGATGTCGAACGCGACGAAGTCGCTGGAGACGTCCGCGAGGTAGCCGCTGATGCGGCCGCCGCCGCAGCCGATCTCCAGCACGCGCCCGGCGAGCGTGTCGCGCTGGCGGATCAGCCACATCACCTCCGGGGGGCGGAGGTCGCGCGAGGCGTAGCCGCCGACGAGGTCGTCGCGGCTCCAGAGCGCGTCGTGGGCGGCGCGCTGGTCGGGGTCGAAGTCGGCGGCGTCACGAGGGCGGACGAGCTCGCGCTCGATGGCGGCGTCGAGCAGGCCGTGGACGGCCCGCTGCAGCGCGAGCGGCTCCAGCGTGTGCGAGGCGAGCGGCCCGCGCACGAGCTCGACATGGGAGCCCGGCCGCGCGCGTAACCGGTCGAGGCCGCCGTCCTCACGCAGCTCGTCGAGCAGCGGCTCCTGGTCGGTGAAGACCGTAACGAGCGTTGTGTCGCTCGCCTGCAGCGTGTTCAGCGCGCGCTCGAGGCGGTTCTCCTCGCTGCCGCTCTCGCGGCGCGCGCGCACCCGGGCCGGCAACCCTTGGATGGCGTCGAGCGCGCCCTCGCCGATCTCCTTGCCACGCGCAACCGGGTCGATCTCTCCGTCGCGCAGTCTGCGCCATGTCTGCGGGCTTCCGAGCTTGCGCACGTTGCGCACCTCGCGCACGCCGCTGTGGCCTTCGACCCAGAACAGCACGCGCGGGTTGACCGTCAGCGCCGCGCGCACGCGGCGGTCGCGCAGCGCGGTGTGCAGCGACCAGTAGGCGCCGGAGCAGAGGCCGGCGAGCATGAAGTCGCGTGGCAAGCCGTCCCGCTCGAGCCGGTCGAGCAGCGTGTGCACCTGGGCGACGTACGCGTCGTCGTAGAAGCGTGCGTCGCCGGTCGTGCCGTACCCCTCGCCGCCGGCCTCGCCAATCCCTGAGACGTCGGCGCGCACGACCGCGACGCCGCGTGCCGCCCAGCGGCGGGCGAGCTCGACGTACATGCGGTTGGGGCCGATGTGGCGCTGGGCGCCTGAGTTGAGCAGCACGACCGTCTTGGTCGTCTCGCCCGCGACCGGGGTCGTCGCGATCGCGAAGGCCGAGCCGTCGGGGTGGGGCGAGGTGAACGGCCGCTCGCGCAGCTCGACGCCGTCGACCGTCAGCGTCAGCTCGGGCGCGGCGTGTGCGTGGGCTGGCGCGGCGGCGTCGGGGGCAGCGGGCCCGGCGGGGGCGGCGGCAAGCCATGACGTGACGCGCGCGACGACCTCGGCCGGGCGCTGCGCGTCCTGCGGAGGCGCGACGAAGGCACCGTAGCCGGGGCCGGGGGCGGTCTCGACGGCGGCGCCCTGCCCGGTGAGTGCGTCGCGCAGTCTCTTTTCGACGGCGATCCCGTCGCGCTCCAAGAGCAGCACGCGGCGACCGTCGGCATGCGGCAGGACGACCGCGGCGAGGTCGATCGTTTCGATCGCTCTCTGCGTCTCGCCGCTGAGCACGAAGCCCGCGCTCGCGAGCGCGCCGTCGCTGGGCACGTCGTCCCTGCCTGCGGCCGTCTCGCTCGACGCCTCCAGCGAGGCAAGTGCGCGCAGCTCGCGCACCAGTCTGCGGCCTCTCGTCGGGACAGCCCACAGCGCAAGGTCGTCGATCGCCGCGCCAGCGCCAGCAGCGCGCGTCGCGAGCATCCCGCCGAGGCCGATGCCGAGCGCGACGACGCGCGTGCGGCCGCTCGTCTCGCGCAGCCACTCGGCGACGTTGCCGACGGCGACGGTCCAGGCGTCGAGGAGGCCCTCGTCATCCGGGCCGCCGGGGGCGTTGCCGGTGCCCGGCAGGTCGAGCCGCGCGACCGGGTGGCCGCTGTTGGCCAGCTCCTGCGCCCATTCGCGGCGGATGCGGTAGGTGCAGAGGTCGTCGTTGCCGAACGGCGGGCAGATCAGCACCGCCGCGTGCTCGCCGTCGCCGGCCGGGTGGTAAGCGACGAAGGCGCGGCTGGCAGCCGCGCCGACATACGTGAACTGCGGCATCTGGCTCATGCGGCTTCCGGTTGTGAGGGGGACACTCGGACACGGCCTACGAGGTTGAGCGCAGTGAGGAACGCGTCGGCCGCCTCGGGCGCCTGGCCGGTGGGGTGGAGCGCGACAGTGCGTGGGCGCCCGGGCTCGAGCGTCAGCGCGTCGTCGTGCGGCAGGTGGCCAGGGACGTCGATCCGCACGCCCCACGCCAGCCGGCGGCTGTGGAGCGTGATCGCCGGGCGCCCGTCGGCGAGCGTGCCGAGCTGGCCTTCGAGGCCGAGGCGGGCGGCACTCTCGAGCACGAGCGGGTGGCCGGCAGGGAAGCGGAACGCCTGCGCGCACGGCGCGCCCTCGGCGTTTTGGAGCGTCGTGACGACGACGTCATGCGCTGGCGGGCCGAAGCGATAGGCATAGCTGATGTCGGCGAAGCGGCCGAGCAACTGCTCGGCGTCGCGTGTGGCGCTGTCGTGGGGATCGAGCCGCAACGGGGCGGCCGCCTCTTCCACGAGCTGCTCTTGGTCGCGGTAGAGCGCAACGCGCAGCTCGCCGTCGAACGGCCGCGGGCCGTCGTTGGCGACGTGGAGCGCGTTCCCGGCGAGGCCCTCGTCGGTCGTCCAGAGGGCGAGCGGCGCGAGCGCGCGGCGCAGGTGGTGATAGGCAGCCTTTGGGATCCCGTTGCTGTCGATCACGCCCCAGCCGGCGCCCGGCACGAGGTCGCGCAGCCAGAGGATCAGCCCGCCGCGGTTGGGCGATGCGGCCCGTCGCCACTCGCCCATCACCTCGGCCATCAGCTCGCCCGTCAGCTCGCGGGAAAGGTCGAGGTAGCGCGCGTGGTCGACGCGGCGCAGCTCGCCGGGGTCGACGCCGTACCGATGCGCGAGGTAGTGGTCGCGCACGTCGTCGAAGTCCCAGCCGCTGCCGTTGTCGCGCGGCACGCCGGCCTTCCACGCTGGATGGTCGGCGGTCACCGACGACGGCGAGTGCGGAATCAGCGAGTCGACGGTCGCCTGCTCGGGGACGTTCGCGAAGGCAAGGCACTCGGAGGCGAAGCGGACCTCGGCGAGCCGCGCGTCGCTGAGCGGCCGGCGGTAACCCCCGACGCCGTAGTAGTTGGCGACGCCGGCGCCGGGTCGGAACGGCAGCGCCCCGCCCGACGGCGCCGACGGGATCCACGCGGCGTCGACCTCGGCCGCTGCGAATGCTCTCGGCGCGACCGTCGCGAACAGCTCGCCGCGCCAGGCGCTCTCGGGCAGACCGAGCATCGAGGCCTGCTGCTCGACCTCGCTGCCGCCGCAGACGACGGCGAGGCTCGGCCGCCCGCCGATCTCGTCGAACAGCTCGCCGAGCTCCCGCTCGACCGTCGCGCGGAACTGCTCGTCAGCGATCGGGTAGTCCATGTTCGCGAACATCAGGTCCTGCCAGACGAGCAGGCCGAGCTCGTCGCAGAGATCATGGAACGCCGCGCTCTCGTAGACGCTCGTCCCGGGGATGCGGACCATGTTCATCCCGGCCGCGCGGACCTGTTCCAGCGCCGCGCGCAGCGACGCCGGCTCGCTCGCGAGCGTGACGAGGTCGAGGGGCGTCCAAACCGCCCCACGCGCGAACACCGGCACGCCGTTGACGCACAGGTCGACCTCGCCGTCCGGCCCGGTGTCGAGCGAGCGGAAGCCGACGCGCCCGGCATCGACCGCGATCTCCTCGCCGCCCGCGTCAAGTCGCAGCGACGCCTCGTAGAGCGTTGGCTCGCCGTGCGTATGCGGCCACCAGCGCGCGACCGCCTCGGCACGCGGCGCGCCGCTAACAGTGATCGAGCCGTCCGCCGCCGTGGCGACCGACAGTGGAAGCGAGCGCGTCTCCTCGCCCTCGCGCCGCAGCTCCAGCGTCGCGCCCGTGACCGTCGTCGGGCCGAGCAGTCGAACCGTCGCCGCGACAGCGACGGTCGCGTCGCTCTTGAGCGTGTCGCCAGCGACGCCGTCACCGGTCGGGCTGGCGTCGCCGTTCGCGCCGACTGTCGCGCGCACGCGCAGCCGCTCAACGCTCAACCGTCGCTCTCGCTCTAGCGCGACCGGCCGCCACGGCCCGACCGCCGGGGGCCACTCGGCGAAGCCGGGCGCGCGCCCGAGCAGCGACGTACGGAAGAAGCGCAGGTTCGCCTCGGCCACGAGCCGCGTGCGCCAGCGCGCGCGGGGTTTGCGCCGCACGCGCAGCAGCGGCGTCAGCGCGCGGCAGCAGATCGCCAGCTCGCGCGGCCCGGCCGCCTCGCCCGCGAGCTCGACTGTGTGCGCCGCGAACATCGACTCGCCGCGCAGCACGAGCTCGCTATCGAGAAAGACCTCGCTGACCGTCGAGATCCCGTCGAGCCGCAACAGCAGCCGGTCGTCGTCGTCGGCCGGCGGCTGCTCGAAGCGCAGGCGAAACCACCAGTCGCGGTCGTCGATCCGCGCCGAGGCAAGCGCCAGCTCGGCGTCGCTCATCCCGCTCGCGCGCAGCGCGCCTGCGACTGTGCCCGGTACCGTCGCCGGCAACCAGTCGCTCAGCTCGTCGACGTCGGCCGGCGTCGCGCAGGCATTAGGGGTGCTGCTTGCGACCTCCCAGCCGACATCGAGCAGGCGCAGGAGATGGCCGTCGACGACCGTGCGAGCAGTGGCGTCGAGGGTCATATGCCCACTATCGGCTGTTCGGCCCGAGTTCTGCAATCACGACGGCGGAGGCGTACTCGTCCTCGTGCGTGAGGCTGACGGCGAGGTCTTCGATCCCCGCCTCGGCGGCCAGCGCGGCGGCCCGGCCCGTGAGCGCGAGCGTCGTCCAGCCCTCTGGCGCGCGCCGCACCTCGATAGCCAACCAAGGCACTGACTCGCGCGCCGCCACGCGCAGCACCTTCAGCGTCGCCTCCTTCGCCGCGAAGCGAGCAGCCAGCCGCTCGGGCTGGGCGCCGACGACGCCTGTGCTGTCCGCGATTTCGCGTGGGGTGAAGACGCGCGCAAGGTAGCGCTCGCCGTGCGCCTCTAGCAGCGAGCTGACGGAGCTCACGGTGACGAGGTCGATCCCCACTCGCACGCTCATGTGTTCGACAGCATTTCAGAGAGAGCACAGTCGCAGCCGCGCGTCCCCCGCGGACGCGCCGATCGACCGGGAAGTACGATACCGCCGATGCGCCTCGTGAACGTCCCCGTCGTCTTTACGCCCCAGTACCGCATTCCGGTGCGCCTGGCTCGATGAGCGACGCAAACGAGACGAGCGGGGCGCCGCTGGCGAGCGAGGCGCAGCCTGCGAGTGACGCGCCGCTGGCGAGCGTGCTCGTCCCGGTCCTGAACGAAGAGCGCTTCATCGCCGACGCCGCCGAGGCGATGGCGAGCCAGCAGCTCGACGGCGACCTTGAGCTGCTGTTCGCCGACGGCGGCAGCACCGACCGCACCCGCGAGATCCTCACCGCGCTCGCCGCGAAGGACCCGCGCATCAAGCTGCTCGACAACCCACGCCGCACGATTCCGAGCGGGCTCAACGTTGCGCTGCGCCACGCGCGCTCCGAGTACATCGTGCGGATGGACGCCCACACGCTCTACCCGCCGAACTACATCCACGACGGCATCGAGCGGCTGCGGCGCGGCGACGTCGCCTGGGTCAGCGGCCCGGCGATCCCGCGCCCGACCGGCCCCGTCTCGCGCGCCGTCACGCTCGCGCTCGCGACCCCGCTCGGCCAAGGCGGCGCGAGCAAGTGGGGGACCGGCGAGGAGGACGGCGGCGAGGTCGAGCTCGACACCGGCGTCTTCGCCGGCGTCTGGCGACGCGAGGATGTGCTGCGCCACGGCGGCTGGGACGAGGAATGGCCCTACAACGAGGACTCCGAGCTTGCCTCGCGCTTCCTCGCCAACGGCGAGCGCCTCGTCTGCCTCGGCTCGATGGGCGCCCACTATGCGCCGCGCGACTCGCTCGGGGGCCTCTGGCGCCAGTACGGCAACTACGGCTACTACCGCGCGAAGACAGCCCGCCGCCACCCGCACTCCGCCCGCCGCTCACACGTGCTGACGCCGGGCATCGCCCTGACGCTTGCCGCCGCCGTCGCCGCGCCGCGCCCGCTGCGCCGCCTTGCCCGCGCCGGTGTGGCCGCCTACGGCGCCGCTCTCCTGCTCGAGACCGCGAGAGCCGCGCGCAGCGAGCCGCTCGGCGACGCACTTCGGCTTGCGCCCGCCCTCGTCGCGATGCATGTCGGCCACGGCGTCGGCGTCCTGCGAGGCATCGCCCGCTTCGGCCTTCCGCTCGGCGCCGTCGCCCACATCGCCGGCCTCCGCCGCGGCCAAACCGCGTCCCCTGTCGAGGTCGACGCGCCGTCGCTGCAGCATCGCTGACCCGCGAGCGCCAAGCGCCCGCGGAGAGGCTCAGCCGCCCTTGCGGGCGTAAGAGAACAGAGCCGGGATCGTCAGCAGGACGATCTTCAGGTCGAGCCAGAGGCTCCAGTTCTCGATGTAGTAGTTGTCCCACTCGACGCGGTCTTCGAGCGAGGTCTCGCCGCGCAGCCCCTGCACCTGCGCCCAGCCGGTCAGGCCTGACCGCACACGATGCCGGTCGCCGTAACGATAGATGTGGCCCTTGAACGCCTCGACATAGTCGGTCCGCTCGGGCCGCGGCCCGACGAGCGACATGTCGCCGCGCACGACGTTGATCAACTGGGGCAGCTCGTCGAGCGACAGCCCCCGCAGCAGCTTGCCGATCGAGGTACGCCGGTCGCGTACCGGCACGACCTTGCCGACCGAGCCTTCGCCGCCGGTGATCGCGGCGGCCCAGGCGGCGTCGGCCTGGCCACCGGTCTCCGGGTCGCCGGTCATCGTGCGGAATTTCAGCATGTCGAAGCGCCTGCCGTTGACCCCGACGCGCTCCTGGCGGTAGTAAACCGGCCCGGGCGAAGTCAGCTTCACTGCGAGTGCGATCCCACCGAAAATCGGGCTGACGACGAACAGCGCAAGGCCGGCGACGACTTTGTCGATCGCGTACTTGATCCCGAACTGCCAGCCGCGCGGGTCGATCTGCGCGGCGCGCAGCAGCGCCAGCCCGCCGATGTGCTCGACCTCGACGCGGTTGTTCATCTCCTCGAAAAGACGCGGGACGATCACGACCTCGATACCCATCTGACGGCAGCGGCGCACGAGGCCGAGGACGACCGAGTGCGGCGCGGTCGAGAAGGTGACGATCACGTGCTCGACGTCGTTGTCGTGCACGACTCGCTCGAGGTCCCAGCTTGCACCGAGCACGACGAGCCGAGGGTCGCCGTCCACATCGGTGATCAGCGGGTCCTTGTCGAGGAAGCCGATCGGGCGCAGGCCGAGCTCCGGGCGCTCTAGAAGCCGTCTGGCTATCCGGTGGCCGACTCTGCCCGAGCCGATGATCAGCGTGTTGGTGCCGGCCTCGCCGCGCCGCAAAGCGGAGCGACGATCAAGCGTGATGCCGAGGCGGGCGGCCGACAGGAAGACGAGCGAAAAGACCCAGATGCGCAGCACCGACGAGGTGATGTCCGGGTCGGAGGTCGTCAGCGCCCACACGAAGGTGAGCGACATCGCCGAGATCGAGGTCGCGGCGAAGAGGCGAGCGAGCGTGTCGAGCGGTGAGTCGTGCATCCTCACGCTGTAGAAGCCGCGCGCTTCGAGGACGACCAGCGTCAGCACGACGTAGGCGACGACCCACGCGAGGTCGCTTGAGCCGGCGGTGCCTGGCGTCAGCAAGATCGCGACGCCGGTCGAAAGAAGCAGCGTCACCAAGTCGACTGCGCGATAGGCGCGCGCCCGACGCTGGAGCGTCGCCTTGCGGCGACCCAGCGCGGTCGGCCTCTCGTCCTGGAACGAGGTGACCTCTTCGGCAATGCTGCGGCTCATTGGTGTCACTTCGGCAAATCGGCGCAACGAGTTGAGCGATGCGTTGACGCCGTCGCGCCGGCTCGCGCGAGCGCGCCAGGCCACGGACGTTCCGAGCCTGCCGGCCAAGGGTCGGCAGGCCCGGAAACGTGCAACAGCTCGCCTCGCTACAAAGGGCGTTCAGTCCGTTGGTGCGCTCAGCTCAGCGTGCGCGTGAGGCGGCGCATGCCGACGCCGACGCCGACCAGCACGATGCCGCCTGCTGCCAGGAGACCGAGATCAAGACCTGTGAACGGGAGCGTGCTGCCGCTTGCTGTCTCGACGGCAGCCGTTGGGGCCACCGCGGCCGCAACGGGACTGCTCTGACCCGCCGATCCCTCGACGCCACTGCCAGGGTTGCCGCTGTTACCGCCGCCGTTAGAGACCGCACCGAGAACGCCAGCGCCGTTGCCGCCGTAGGCATCGCTGACCGCGTTCTGGGCAACAGCCGGTGCCGAGGCGGTCATGATGGCGGCGACCGTCACCACTATGAGGGTGAGTCGCTTCATCGAAACCGATTCCCTTCCATCCGTGTATTGGTCGATTCGAATGCCACGGCACTGAAACCCGCCCAAAGCGTGCCATAGTGGCGAATTGCGCTTCAAAGTAGCAGTTCTATGCCATCCGGACAACGCGCGCGGCGGTTCTTACCATGCGACTACGAGCGACGTAACGATCTTTATGGCGCGCCGCCGGTCACACTGCTTACATCGCTCTGGAGGCTCGCGAACGCCTCGCCGTATGTGAGGGGGCGGCCGCTTGCGACCCGTTTCAGCGCCGTCGCGAGAAGCGGCTCGTGCGGATTTCGGGCGCGAGCGAGGCGGTACGCGGCGGCGGCTGCGGCGCCGTCGCCGCGCTGCGACTCGGCGAGCCCTTCGCCGAGCAGCGCGAACCAGTCGCCGGGCGCGCGCTCGTGCGCGGCGGCGAAGGCGCTCGCCGCGCGTGCGGGCGCGTTCATCTGCAGCCCGATCACGCCGGCGGTCAGTTGCGCCTGCGAGCTGAGGGGGTTGAGGTCGCTCGCGCGGTCGAGCTGAGAGAAGGCGTTCGCCGGGTCCTTGCGCCAGTTTGCGGAGGCGTCGGCGACGTCGCGGTCGGCGATGTAGGGGAGCGCGAAGACGGCGGCGATCACGGCGGTCAGCGCCGTCCCGCAGATGACGGATGCGATCACGAGCGGGCGACGCGCGCCTTCGCCGGGCACGCGCTCGGCGTCGGCGGCGGCCGCGCGCTCCCCACCTGCACGGGCGGGGAGCGGGCGGCTCCCGGTGGCCATAGGCTCGCTTGCGCGGTTGGCGGAGCTCACCGGCGAGTGGCTCGTGTCGACCGGCCCGAGGCTTCCGGGGGCGCGCTCGACCGCCGGCTGGCGCCGTCGGCGCGCGAAGCCGCTGCTCGCCGCTCCGTCTCCTGGTGCGTCAATCCCGCGCTGCGGGTCGCGCAGCGCGGCGGCGAGGCCGAGGAAGGCGAGCGCCGGCCCGCTAAGCGCGGGAAACTCCCAGAACCAGTCGATCGACCCTTGCACGAGCCACGCGGCGAGCGGCACGAGCGCGAGCGCCGCCGTAGAGGCCGCCAGCAGGCTTGCGCGCCGCCGTCGCCGCAGCGCCTCGAAGACCGACGCGACGAGAAAGACGAGGAACAGCAGAAAGCCGACGATGCCGGTGTGCGTCAGCAGCCGCAGCTCGACGCTGTGGGTCCAGCGCGGCTGCTCGGTGCTGCGGCGGTCGAGCAGGTAGGCCTCGGCGAAGTTGTCCTGGCCGAGGCCGAGCAGCGGGTGGTCTGCGAACGAGTCGATCGCGACGCGCCAGAAGTCGGGGCGGTTGGTGCCGATCGCGCTGAAGCGCGAGGCGCCCTCGTCTTGCGTGTAGTGGGCCGAGCGGTCCCAGTAGTCGATGAACTTCTGATCGGGCCGGAAGTCGGTCGCGACGAGGCTGGCGAGCACGCCCGCGCAGGCGACGGCGATCGCGACGACAGCGAGGCCGCGGTCGAGGCTGGCCGAGGTACGCGGGGCGACCGTCACGCGACGGTCGAGGAACGCCATCGCGGCGGAGACGGCCAGGACGCCGACGAGCGCGACGAGCGCGACGAGGCGCGCATGGTGGGCGGCGTCGAACAGCACCGTCGACTTCTGCGGGCCGGCGTCGTCGGTGCGCGTGAAGACGTCTAGCAGCGCCGGCGTCGCGGCGAGCACACCGGCCGCGACCGGCAGGCACCACAAGAGCATCCGCATCCGCCGCGGCACGAGCGCGACGAGCACGATCAACAGCAGCGGCAGCGCGATCAGCCAGCCACGGCTCTCCGACAGCACCGCGACCTGCAAGCCAGCGGTCGCCACCGTCGCGAGCACGGCGCGCAGCGCGAAGTGCAGCTCCCGCTGTGCGGCGAGGCCGAGCGCGACGAGCGCGCCGATTGTGAACAGCGCCGCCGCTCCGTTGACGTAGCCGACCGGCGACATCAGCCGCGCCTGCACAAACATCTTGGGCAGCTCCGCCGCGACGCCGATCCGTACGAGCGTGACGACTGCGATCACCCCGATCGCCAGCGCGAAGGCGCTCAGCGCGATCAGCCCTGTCTCGGGCCGCCATGGCAGCAGCGCGAACAGCGCGAACAGCAGCAGGTAGAGCAGCGTCCGGTTGCTGCCCTCGAAGGCGTCGCCGGGCGAGCCGGCCCAGACGATCGACAGGTACGACCAGGCGGTGTAGAGCGCGAGCGCACCGAGCGCGATCCCGGCCGTGGGGGTGAGCCTCAGCCGCGACCGGCCGAGGCCGACAAGGCTGACGACCAGCAGGCCGAGTACGAGCAGGCCGGACGGCAGCCACGTCGTGGGCGCGTAGCCACCGCCATGGGCCGCCCAGTAGGCGAACAGCCCGATGGCCGGGAGCGCAGGCACGAGCACGAGCAGGTCCCTCCGAAGGCGCTCTGGCACGCGCGAAGCATACGCGTCGTGTCGGGCCTTTCCTACGCCGTGGTGCGCCGTCCCCGCGAGTAGACTGAGGTGTCCCGTGTCCGCCGGTCCCTCGCTCTATCGCCGCCACCGTCCCCGCACCTTCGACGACGTGGTGGGGCAGACGCATGTCGTCCGCACCCTCCGCAACGCCGTCGAGCGCGACAAGGTCCATCACGCCTACCTGTTCGTCGGCTCGCGCGGGACGGGCAAGACGTCGATGGCGAAGATCCTCGCCGCCTGCCTGAACTGCGAGCAGGGGCCGACGACCTCGCCGTGCGGCGTCTGCGAGTCGTGCGTCTCGATCGCGAGCGCGACCTCGCTCGACGTGATCGAGATGGACGCGGCCTCCAACAACTCGGTCGACGACATCCGCGAGCTGCGCGACAAGGTCGCCTACGCACCGGTCTCCGGCCGCAGCAAGGTCTACATCCTCGACGAGGCGCACATGCTCTCCTCGGCGGCGTGGAACGCCTTCCTCAAGACGCTTGAGGAGCCGCCGCCGCACACGATCTTCGTGCTCGCCACGACCGAGGCCAACAGAGTCCTGCCGACGGTCGTCGACCGCTGCCACCGCTTCGACTTCACACGGCCGAACGTCGAGGAGATCAGCGGCGTGCTGCGCCGCGTCGCTGAGCAGGAGTCGATCGAGATCCCGCCGCAGGCGCTCGCGCTCGTCGCCCGCCACGCGACCGGCTCCTTCCGCGACGCGCTCGGCACGCTTGAGCAGCTGACGACCTACGGCGGCAGCGCCGCCGACGGCCATGCCCAGGTCACCGTCGAGGACGTGCTCGCGGTGCTCGGCGTCGCCGACGCCGAGGCGCTCTTCGGCGCGGTCGACGCAGTCTCTGCCCACGACGCGCGCGCTGCGATGCTGGCGGTCGCGCGGCTGGTCGACTCCGGCCGCGACGCCGGCGGCCTCATACGCGAGCTCGAGGCCCACGCGCGCGAGCTGCTCGCGGTCCAGGTGCTCGGCGAGGTGCCGCAGGAGCTGCGGCTGACGCCCGAGCGCGACGAGCGGCTCGCCCAGCAGGCCGCCCAGCTCGGCCGCCAGGACGTCGTGCGGCTGCTCGACCTGCTGTCCGACGCGCTCGAAGCGCTCGCCAACGGCGCTCAGGCGCGGATCCAGCTGGAGCTCGCGCTCGTGAAGGCGGCCGCTCCCGAGGTCGACCCCGCCGCCCGCGCCCTGCTCGTCCGCATCGACCGGCTCGAGGCCCAGCTCGCAGCTGGCCCGCCGGCTGCGCTGCCTGCCGCCACGCCGCCTGCCGCCACGTCGACGCCGGCCGCGACGGCGCAGCCCGCGAGCTCGCCTGCCGCCACGCCGCCTGCCGCCACGTCGACGCCGGCCGATACGCCGCAGGCCGCGAGCCCGCGGGCGGCGGCGTCGCCCGCCGCCACGTCGACGCCGGCCGCGACGCCGCACCCCGCGAGCGCGGCGCCGGCAGTTACACCACAGTCCGCCGCGGCGTCGGAGCCTCGCCAGGCTGCCGCTGCGCTGCCGGCCGAGGCGATGCCCGGAGCGCCGGTCACCGCTTCCGCGCCTCAGGCCCCCGCGCCCGATGTGCCGCCCGCGACCGCCGTCGCGCGCCCCGTCGAGCCGGCCCCCGAGGTCCCGTCGGCCCCGGCCGCGAACGGGCTGCCCGGGCCGGCGACCGCCGCTGCCGTCGCCGCGAGGCCGACTGCACCGGGCGGCGCGCTTGACCTGGTCGAGCTGAGGCTCCTGTGGCCGGCGGTGATCGACGCGGTGCGGGCCGAGAACGCGATGCTCGCCGCCGCCCTCGGCGAGGCGCGGCCAGTCGGCGTGAGCGACAGCGAGGTCGTGCTCGCCTTCCCGCCAAGCGCTGCGTTCTTCAAGCGCAAGGCAGAGGGCGACGAGGGCCGGCGGCTTGTGACCGCGGCGCTGCGCACGCTCGCGGGCGGCACGCTCAAGCCCGCCTACGAGCTGCGCGAGCGCGCCGTGGAAGAGGACGGCGCGGGCGCTGAAGCTGGCGCCGCGCCCGCATTGAGCGACGACGAGCTGGTGGCCCGCTTCGTGGCAGAGTTCGACGCCGAGGAGCTGATCGACGAAGAGGACGGAGGCGCCTGATGCCCCAGCCGAACATGCAGAAGATGCTCAAGCAGGTCCAGAGAATGCAGGCCGAGATGATGGCCGCGCAGGAGAGACTGAAGGACGAGGTCGTCGAGGCGACGGCCGGCGGGGGCATGGTCACGGTCAAGATCACCGGCGACCTCGAGGTCAAGTCGATCACGGTCGACCCCGAAGCGGTCGACCCCGAGGACGTCGAGCTGCTGCAGGACACGATCCTCGTCGCCGTCAACGAAGCGATCCGCTCCGCGCAGGAGCTGGCTGAGAGAAGGATGGGCAACGTGACGGGCGGCCTCGGCGGCCCGGGCGGGCTTGGCGGCCTCGGGCTGCCCGGCTTCTAGGAACCCGCTCGACCCTCGACCTCGATCCGAACCGCCGCCCGCCTGCGCCCATGTCGACCTTCGCTCCACCTGTCCAGCGCCTGATCACCGAGCTCGGCAAGCTGCCCGGGATCGGCGGGCGCACGGCCCAGCGGCTTGCCTTCCACCTGCTGCGAGCCTCTGAGGAGGACGCGCTCGCGCTGGCCGAGGCGATCCGCGAGGTGAAGGCGCGGATCGGCCTCTGCGAGACCTGCTTCAACCTCTCCGACGGGCCCCAATGCCGCATCTGCGCGGACGAGCGCCGTGACGCGACGATCGTCTGCGTCGTCGAGGAGCCCTCCGACATCATCCCGATCGAGCGCACGCACGAGTTCCACGGCCGCTACCACGTGCTTGGCGGCGCGCTCTCGCCGATCGACGGCGTCGACCCCGAAGACCTGCGGATCGCCGAGCTGTACAGACGCGTGACCGACCCGCCCGAGGAGGGCCGCGTGCCGATCCGCGAGGTCGTGCTTGCGACCAACCCGACGACCACGGGCGAGGCGACCGCGCTCCACATTGCCGACCAGCTGCGCGAGCGCGCGCCGCAGCTGACCGTCACCCGCCTCGCCAGCGGCCTGCCGGTCGGAGCTGACCTTGAGTACGCCGACGAGCTGACGCTCGGCCGGGCGCTCGCAGGGCGCCGCTCCCTCTCGTAGCCGGCTACGCTACGCCCCGTGCGCAGAACCGTTGTCATGAAGTTCGGTGGCACCTCCGTCGCCGACGCCGAGCGCCTCAAGCGCGCTGCCCGTCGCATCGTCGCTGCCCGCGAGCAGGGCTACGCGGTCGTCGCCGTCTTGTCCGCGCGCGGGAAGACGACCGACGAGCTGGTCGCGCTCGCGAACGAGATGTCGGAGAGCCCGGACCCGCGCGAGATGGACATGCTGCTGTCGACCGGCGAGCGGATCTCCTGCGCGCTGTGCGCGATGGCGATCAACGACCTCGGCCACCGGGCGATCTCGCTGACCGGCTCGCAGGCCGGCATCGTGACCGACACCTCGCACACGAAGGCGCGGATCCTCGACGTCCGCGCGGACCGCATCAGAACGGCGCTCGACGAAGACCTGATCGTGCTCGTCGCCGGCTTTCAGGGCGTCTCGACCTCGCATGACGTGACGACGCTCGGCCGCGGCGGCTCGGACACGACCGCCGTCGCGCTCGCCGCCGCCGTCGACGCCGACGTCTGCGAGATCTACACCGACGTGACGGGCGTCTTCAGCGCCGACCCGCGGATCGTCCCCGACGCGCGCAAGCTCGACGTCGTCTCCTTCGAGGAGATGCTCGAGATGGCCTCCTCGGGCGCGAAGGTGCTGCAGCTGCGCTCGGTCGAGTACGCGCGCAACCACGATGTCCGGATCCATTGCCGGTCGAGCTTCTCGGACGCCACCGGTACCTTTGTCGTCGGAGAGCAGGAGACCATGGAGCACCCCCTCATCACCGCCGTCGCCCACTCGACCGACGAGGCCCGCCTCTCGCTCGTCGGCGTGCCTGACGAGCCAGGGGCCGCCGCGAAGATCTTCTCCGCGCTCGCCGACGCGAACTGCAACGTCGACATGATCATCCAGAACGAGCCGGTCGAAGAGGGTCGCAAGGCGGAGGTCTCCTTCACCGTTCCGCGCGACGACCTGCGCGCCGCGCAGAGCGCGCTGGAGCCGATCGCGGCCGAGCTGGGGATCGCGAAGATCGACGCGACGGCGGAGATGGGCAAGGTCTCGATCATCGGGGCCGGGATGAAGTCGCACCCCGGCGTCGCGGCGAAGGTCTTCCAGGTGCTCGCCGAGGAGCGCATCAACATCGAGATGATCTCCACCTCGCCGATCAAGATCTCCTGCGTCATCGGCGCCGACGACGTTCCGACGGCCGTGCGCGCGCTGCACGCCGCCTTCGAGCTCGGCGCCGACGGCATCCAGGCCGAGGCGCCGATCGGGGAGCAGGCACGCTGATGGGAAACTGCGGCCTGCGGCCTTGTTTCCTTAGCGCGAACTCGCCAGAGGCTCCTTCTCGCGGGTTGGGGGTTTGCCATGAGCGCTGAGCGCTACCGCGTCGCCGTCGTCGGCGCGACCGGGCAGGTCGGCACAGTCATGCTGAGACTGCTGAGGGAGCGTGGCTTCCCCGCCAGCGAGGTCGTCCCGTTCGCCTCCGAGCGCTCGGCCGGCCGCGTGCTCGACAACGGACTGACCGTCCAGCCGCTGACCGACGAGACGATCCAGGGCTTCGACCTCGCGATCTTCTCGGCCGGCGGCGCCACCTCGGGCGAGTGGGCGCCGAAGTTCGCCGCTGCCGGCGCGGTCGTCGTCGACAACTCGTCGAAGTGGCGGATGCAGGAGGACGTGCCGCTCGTCGTCTCCGAGGTCAACCCCGAGACGCTCGACGCACACCGCGGCATCATCGCCAACCCGAACTGCTCGACGATGCAGCTGGTCGTCGCGCTCAAGCCGCTCTACGACGCCGCTGGCATCGAGCGGCTGGTCGTCTCGACCTACCAGGCGGTCTCCGGCACCGGCAAGAAGGGCGTCGACGAGCTGGTTGGTCAGGCGCGCGCGGTGCTGGCCGGCGACCCGGTCCCGGCGCCGCAGGCGTACAAGCAGCAGATCGCCTTCAACGCGCTGCCGCATGCGGGCAACTTCGCGCCCGGTGACGACCACACCGACGAAGAGCGCAAGCTGATCAACGAGACGCGCAAGATCCTCGGCGACCAGTCGATCCGCGTCAGCGCGACCTGCGTCCGCGTGCCGGTCGTCAACGGCCACTCCGAGGCGGTCAACGTCGAGACGCGCGAGCCGCTCTCGCCCGAGCAGGCACGCGAGCTGCTGCGCGCCGCGCCCGGCGTCACCGTGCTCGACGACCCGGACGCCAACAGCTACCCGATGGCGATCGAGGCGAGCGGCAAGGACGACGTCTTCGTCGGCCGCATCCGCCGCGACCCGGGCAACGAGCGGGCGCTCGACCTGTGGGTCGTCTCCGACAACCTGCGCAAGGGCGCGGCGCTCAACGCCGTCCAGCTCGCCGAGCGGCTGCACGAGCGCGGGCTGATCGGCGCCGGCGCGCGCAGCGCCGGCTGAGCGTCATCGCAACTCGGGGGCGCCGCGGAGCAGGGGAACGGTGATCGATCTCCATTGCCATCTGCTGCCCGGGATCGACGACGGCCCGCGCGACATCGCCGGCTCGCTCGCGCTCGCCCGCGCGCAAGTCGCTGCGGGCGTGCGGACGGTCGCCGTCACGCCGCACGCGATCGAGCGCTTCCCCAACGACGGCCAGACGATCGTGCGCGGCCTCGAGGAGCTGAGCGCGGCGCTGCGCGACGCCGAGATACCGCTCGCGCTGTTGCGCGGCGCTGAGGTCGACCTACTCCACGCGCTCGAGCACGCCGACGACGAGCTCGCTCAGCTCACGCTCGGCGACAGCTCCTGGCTGCTGCTCGAAGCGCCAACCGTCTCGGTTGCACCGCTCGAGGCTGGCGTCGAGCGGCTGCAGCGGCGTGGCTTCCAGCTGCTGCTCGCCCATCCGGAGCGGGCGCCCATGCTGCAACGCGAGCCGGCGATGCTCAGTCGTCTGGTGCGGCGCGGCGTTCGCACGCAGCTCACCGCTGGAGGATTGAACGGCCAGTTCGGCAAGACCGTCCAGCGGTTTGCGCTCAGGCTCGTCGACGCTGGCCTGATCCACACCTTCGCCTCGGACGCGCACGACGTCTCGCGTCGACCGCCTGGGTTGCGCGAGCCGCTTCAGCAGGCTGGCCTCGGCGAGCACGCCGAGCTGCTGTGCGGCGAGCATCCGGCGGCGCTGCTTGCCGGCGACGGGCTGCCCGAGCATGTGCCGCTGCGCCGTCGCACCAGCCTGCTCCACCGGCTTCGCAGCTAGCCAGCCACCGGCTCCGCCGCCCCCACGACAGCGCTCGACCAGTCGATCACGGCGGTGGGGCGGACGACGTGCTTCTGCATGCCGAGCTCGCGCGGCTGCAGGCCGAGCGCGAGCCCGAGCAGCTGGGGGAGGTGGAGGACCGGCATCGACAGCGGGCGGTTCACGACGCGCGCCGCTGCCGGCTGCTGCAGGTCGAGGTTGAGGTGGCAGAGCGGGCAGGGGACGACAAGGCAGTCGGCCTGCGCGTCGGTCGCGTCGCTGAGGTGGGTCCCGGCCTGCTTCAAGGAGGCGGCCTTGTTCATCGTCACGATCGGGAAGCCGCAGCACTTGTAGACGCCGGCGTAATCGACGACGGTGCCGCCGAGCGCCTCGATCACCTGCTGCAGGTAGCGGTCGCGCGGATGGTCGGCGTCGATCCCCAGCAGGGCCCGTGGCCGCACGATGTAGCAGCCGTAGAACGGCCCGACGCGCAGGTTCGTCAGCGGGCGACGGACCTTCGCGCGCAACGCGTCGAGGCCGATCTCCTCGACAAGCAGCCACAGCAGGTTCTTGTTCGTCAGGCCCGTCTCATAGCTGAGGTCGGGCTCGGCCTGATGCAGCGTCGCGTTGACCTGCGCGCGGTAGTCGCTGCTGGCGTCGAGCCGCCGCTGGCACTCGCTCTGCGCCCCTTGACAGGTCGAGCAGATGTTCATCATCAGCTCGGCGCCGTCGACCTGCTGGGCAAGCGCGAAGGTGCGCGCGTTGAGCGTGTCGGCCAGCTCCTGGTTGTGCTCGGCGAGCACGCCGGCGCCGCAGCAGGCGGCCCGGTCGAGCTCGACCAGCTCGATCTCGAGCAGCGGCGCGACCGCCGCCATCGCGCCGTGCAGCTCGGGAGTAAAGCCGCGGCTGACGCAGCCGGGCCAATAGGCGACCTTCATCGCGCAGCCTCCTCGCGCTCGCTGCCGGAGACGTAGAGGTTCAGCTCGGTCCGTCTGTCGCGGTGCTCCACCACGTCGTAGATCGTCTGCACCGCATGCAGGTCAGGCTTCGCCAGCCTGTGGCCGATCAGCGCCTGGCGGACCGACACCTTGCGGCGCAGAACGGCCTTCGAGATCGCCGGCAGCGAGCTGACCAGCTCGCGTGCCGCCGCCGGGTGGAGCTTGCCCAGGGGCGAGTTGCCGCCATAGGAGCGCGGCAGCAGCTCGGCCTCGTGCAGCAGCCCGTGATCGCGCACGAGCGTCGCGAACGCCTCCTCGTGGCGCTCGCCGTTGTTGCGGTCGACGATCCGATGCTCGGGCCCGGCGAGCCGGCGCAGCCGCATGATCTGGTCCATCGGCGCGACGCCCTTGGGGCAGACGTCGACGCACGTGAAGCAGTGGGTGCAGTCGTAGATCCCGTGCTCGTCTTCGGCGAGGTCAGCAAGCCGTTCATGCTGCTCGGCGTCGCGCGGGTCGCCGACGAAGCGATAGGCCTTCGCCGCCGCCGCCGGCCCGATGAAGCCCGGGTCGGCCTCGAGCGAGAGACAGTCCGAGACGCAGACGCCGCACTGGATGCACGCCATCGTCTGCGTCACGTCGACCATCCGCTCGTGCTCGACGACGTACTCGCGCTCGGGCACCGGTCTTCTGTTCAACAGCCAGGGGGTGACGCGATGGATCTTCTTCCAGTGGACCGCGTCCATGTCGACGACGAGGTCCTTGACGACCGGCATGTTGCCCATCGGCTCGACGACGACGGTCTCGCCGTCGGGATGGGCGCCGAAGCCGACGGCGTCGCGCAGGTGGGTGTTGCACGCCAACGCCGGGCGGTCGTTGACGCGGATCCCACACGAGCCGCAGATCGCCGCGCGGCAGGAACAGCGGATCGCGAGCGAGCCGTCGACCTCGTCCTTGACCGCGAGGATCGCCTCCAGCACCGAGCGGTGGGGATCGAGCTCGACCGGGAACTGCTGCCAGTAGGGCCCCTCGCCGGAGTTGGGCTCAAAGCGCCTGACTCTGAGCGTGTACGACGCCATCAGTACGTCCTCTCCTGGGGTTCCCAGCGGGTGATCGCGACCGGCGCGCGCCCGGTGGACGGCACCTCGGCGCCGTTGCGCGAGACCGTGATGTGGTGCAGCCAGCTGGCGTCGTCGCGTCTTGGGAAGTCGGTGCGGAACTGCGCCCCACGCGACTCGCGCCGCTCCTGCGCGGCGACGACGACCGCCTCCGCGACGTCGAGCATCGCGTCGAGCTCGAGCGCCGCCAGCACGTCCTGGTTGAAGATCGCGCCCTTGTCGTCGATCGCCGCGCGCGGCGCCTCGTGCTTCAGCCGCCGCACGACCTCCAGCGCGGTCGCGAGGCCGGCCGCGTCGCGATAGACCGCGACGTAGCGGTTCATCGTCTCGCCCAGCTCGCGCTTGAGCGACGACAGCCGGCGGGCGCCCGGAGCGGCCGTGCGCCCGACGATCGCGTCGAGCTGGGCGCGTGCGTCGTCGAGCTGCGCGGGCGCGATCCGCGCGGCGCCGTGCCCGACCGCAGCGCGCGCCGCGTCTTCGCCGGCGCGCCGGCCGAAGATCAGCGTGTCGAGCAGCGAGTTGGCGCCGAGCCGGTTGCCGCCGTGGACCGAGACGCAGGCGGCCTCGCCGGCGGCGTAGAGGCCGGGGACCGCCGTGCGGCCGTCGACGTCGGCCTTGACCCCGCCCATGATGTAGTGCATCCCGGGCTTGACGTGGATCGGCTCGCGGGTGATGTCGACGCCGGCGAAGTCGCGGCCGATGTTGACGATCTCGCGCAGCGCCTCGAGCGTGCGCTTGCGCGGCACCTTCGTGATGTCGAGCGCGATCGTCCCGTCAGGGAAGCCGCGGCCCTCGTCGATCTCGGTCTGCTCCGCGCGCGAGACGACGTCGCGCGAGGCAAGCTCCATCTTGCTCGGCGCGTAGCGCTCCATGAACCGCTCACCCTGCGCGTTGAACAGCTGCGCGCCCTCGCCGCGCGCTCCCTCGGTGATCAGGAAGCCGTTCTCGGCGAGCGTCGTCGGGTGGTACTGGATCATCTCCATGTCCATCAGCGGCGCCCCGACGCGATAAGCCTGCGCGATCCCATCGCCGGTGCAGATCAGCGCGTTCGTCGTCGGCTGGAAGACCTGCCCGGCGCCGCCGGAGGCGACGATCACGCTGCGCGCCGAGAACGGCTCAAGCCGGCCGCTGCGGATCTCGCGCGCGATCGCGCCGACGCAGCGGCCGTCGTCGTCCTGCACGAGCGTCGTGGTGAACCACTCCTCGTAGCGCTCGATCGACTCGTGATGGCGCATCAGCTGCTCGTACAGCACGTGCAGGATCGCTTGGCCGGTGATGTCGGCGACGTAATAGGTGCGCGCGAGCGAGGCGCCGCCGAAGGCGCGCGTGCCGAGGTGACCGCTGCTGTCACGGTGAAACGTGACGCCGGCATGCTCGAGCCACAACACCTCGTCGGGGGCGGCGCGGCACATGATCTCGATTGCGTCCTGGTCGCCGAGGTAGTCCGACCCCTTCACGGTGTCGAAGGCGTGCGACTCCCACGAGTCGCCCTCGCTCAGCGCCGCGTTGATGCCGCCGGCCGCGGCGACCGAGTGTGAGCGGACGGGATGGACCTTGCTGAGGATCGCCACCGACGCGCCGGCCTGCGCCGCGGCGAGCGCCGCACGCTGCCCGGCAAGCCCCGCCCCGATGATGAGCACGTCGTGCGCAGGCATCGCACCGCTAGCCTAGCCGCGGCTTGTGGCGGTTGTCACATTAATGTCCGCAGAAGCGGAGTGTGTGACACCTGATCTATGGAGATCGTGGCCTACGGCCGCCGTATCGCCGACTGCACCGCGCGGCGCAGGCGGCCGACCGTCACGACACCGCGCAGGACGCCGGCGGCGTCGACGGCCATGATCGCGCCCAGGGTGCGCAGGCCGTCGGACTCCAGCAGCTCGCGCAGCGAGCGGTCCTCGCCGATCTTCCAGCCGTCGCCCTGCATGTCGCGCTCCATCAGCTCGCTGACGGGGATCACCGGGCGGCCGCCCTCGACCGCGCCGCGCGCACCCTCCTCGCGCAGCACGCCGACGAACCTGCCGGACGGGTCGACGACCGGGAACCATGGCCAGCGGTAGCGCATGAAGAACTCGTCGAGCGCTTGGTCGGCGGGCAGCCCGTCGGGGACGCTCACCGGCTGCTCGTCCATGATGTCGGCGACGCGGACGTCCTCGAGCTGGGCGGTGAAGACCGTCTGCGCCAGCAGCGCCCGCGCCGAGTTGGTGATCATGAAGCCGACCAGCAGGCACCAGATGCCGATGAACGGGTCGAACGCGATCAGCGCCCAGAGGCCGACGCCCATCAGCACGATCCCGAAGCCCTGGCCCAAGCGAGCCGCCGCGCGCGAGCCGCGCTCGCGGTCGCCGGTCAGCTTCCAGACGACGCCGCGCGCGAGCCGCCCGCCGTCGAGCGGGAAGGCTGGGATCAGGTTGAAGGCGAGCACGATCACGTTCATCGTCACCAGCCAGCCGAGCGTCAGCGACAGCGGCGTCACCGGCAGGTCGTCGCGCAGCGTCGCCGCGTCCCAGAAGGTCGTCGGCCCGTAGATCGCGAGTCCCAGCAGCGCGCACACGACGAGGATCAGCGCGGTCGCGAGCGGGCCGGCGCCAGCGACCTCGAGCTCCTCGCGCGGCGTGCGGCTCTCGCGGCTCATCATCGCGAAGCCGCCGAGCGGAGAGAGCGTGATCCCCGACACCTCGATTCCGTGGCGTCGCGCGGCGAGCGCGTGCCCCAGCTCGTGGAAGATCACCGAGCCGAACAGCAGCAGCGCGCTGATCACCGCGGTGACGTACGCCTCGCTCTGCGAGCTGTCGAGCGAGCGCTGAAACTCGTCCGACAGCCAGAAGATCACGATGAAGAGGACCACGAACCAGCTGAAGTCGACGCCGACGCGGATCCCGAAGATACGAGCGAGCTGAATCGAGCCGGGCCTCCCGAACATGCTGGAATGGTCGCACAGCACGATCAAACCGCCACAAACGCGGACGAAGGATGAGGAGCCCATGAGCCAGGCTTTGCAGGAGCTGCGTCAGCGGCTCGCCGAGATCAGCGACCTGAGCGCCGCCGCTGAGCTGCTCGGCTGGGACCAGCAGACGATGATGCCGGCCAACGCGAACCCGCAGCGGGCGGAGCAGCTCGGCACGCTCTCGGGGATGGTCCACGAGAAGTTCACCGACGACGCGATCGGCAGCCTGCTCTCGCAGCTCGAGGGCGAGGAGGAGCGGCTGCGCGCCGCCGACCCGGCCTCCGACGACGCTGCGCTGATCCGCGTGACGCGGCGCGACTGGGAGAAGGCACGCAAGGTGCCGGCCGAGCTGGCGGTTGAGATCGCGCGGGCCGGCGGCCTCGGCCATCAGGCGTGGTCGCAGGCGCGCGAGAGATCGGACTACGCCTCGTTCCTGCCCTTCCTTGCGAAGAACGTCGAGCTCGCACAGCGCTACGTCGAGCTGTTCGATGGGGAGGGCTACGCCGATCCCTACGACGTGCTGCTTGACGACTACGAGGAGGCGATGACCGCCGCCGAGGTCGACGCGCTGTTCGGCGAGCTGCGCGGCGCGCTCGTACCGCTGATCGCGCAGATCGCGCAGAAAGCCGACGCGGTCGACAACGCGGCGCTGCACGGCGACTTCGACCCGACCGGCCAGAGAGAACTGGTCGGCGGCGTGCTGGCGCGCCTGGGCTGGTCAGCCGACGGCTGGCGCCTGGACGAGGCCGAGCATCCCTTCGCGACGAGCTTCGGCCCGGGCGACGTGCGGCTGACCACGCGCTACGACCGCTCCTACATCGCGATGGCGCTCTACGGCGCGATTCACGAGATGGGCCACGGGCTCTACGAGGCCGGCGTCGCGCCCAAGCTCGCGCGCACGCCGCTGGGCGGCGGCGCCTCGCTCGGCCTGCACGAGTCGCAGAGCCGCATGTGGGAGAACGTCGTGGGCCGCGGCCGCCCGTTCGCAGGCTTCCTGCGCGACGAGCTTGCGCGCGTCTTCCCGCAGCAGTTCGGCGCCGTTGACGCCGACGCGTACTTCCGGGCCGTGAACAGAGTGCAGCCGTCGTTGATCCGCGTCGAGGCCGACGAGGCGACCTATGGGCTGCACATCATCCTTCGCTTCGAGCTGGAGCGGGAGATGATCGCCGGCGCAATCGACCTCAAGGACCTGCCCGAGGCGTGGAACGCGCGGATGAAGGAGTACCTCGGCGTCGACGTTCCCAACGACGCCGTGGGCGTGCTGCAGGACGTCCACTGGTCGGGCGGCGCGATCGGCTACTTCTCGACGTACGCGCTCGGCAACCTGATCTCCGCGCAGCTGTGGGAGCGCGCTCGCGTTGACCTGCCGGGCCTCGACGAGCAGCTCGCCGCCGGCGACGGCAGTGCGCTGCGGGAGTGGCTGCGCGAGAGACTGCACCGCCATGGCCGCAAGTACCCGCCGAAGGAGCTCGTCCAGCGGATCGTCGGCGGGCCGATTGCGGTGCAGCCGTTCGTCGACTACTTGAAGGGGAAGCTCGTCCCCCTGTACGGGCTCGACGCCTAGAGCGGGGGGAGGTGGCGCTCCACGATCTCCGCGAACTTCACGTGCGGCGGCAGCGTCCCGAAGGCGTTGCCGTGATCGTGATCGATGCGTGAGGCGAGGAACGCCTCCGAGACGGCGGCGGGGGCGTGGCGCACGAGCAGGGAGCCCTGCAGCGCGAGCGCCATCGCCTCGACCAGCCGGCGGGCGCGGACCTCGAGGTCGTCCGGGGCCCGCAGCGCGCGCCGGAGGCGGTCGACGTGGGCGTCCAGGCGCGGGTCGGCGCCATCGGTGATCGCCAGCTCGGCGAGGAAGGCGTCGGCGGTGCCGGGCTCGCGGTTGAGCGCGCGCAGGACGTCGAGGCACATGACGTTGCCCGAGCCCTCCCAGATCGAGTTAAGCGGCGCCTCGCGGTAGAGCCGCGGCATGCCGGACTCCTCGACATAGCCGTTGCCGCCGAGCACCTCGATCGCCTCGGCCGCGTGCTGTGCGTTGCGCTTGCAGACCCAGTACTTCATGACGGCGGTCGCCACGCGCTTGAAGGCATTGGCCTCCGCGGCGGCCTCGACGTCGTCGCTAGCGGCCTCGTCGTAGGCGCGCGCAAGCCGCATGGCGCTGACCGTCGCCGCCTCGGACTCGATGCAGAGGTCGGCGAGCACGTTGGCCATCAGCGGCTGCTCGATCAGCAGGCGGCCGAAGGCGCTGCGATGGGCGGCATGGTGGGTCGCCAGCGCCGTCGCCCAGCGCATCCCCGCGGCGGAGCCGATCACGCAGTCGAGCCGCGTGTGGTTGACCATCTCGATGATCGTCGGGACGCCGCGGCCCGGCTCGCCGACGAGCTGGCCGAAGGTGTCGCGGAACTCGATCTCGCTGGAGGCGTTGGAGCGGTTGCCGAGCTTGTCCTTCAGCCGCTGGAGGCTGAGGTTGTTGCGGCTGCCGTCGGGCCGCCAGCGGGGGACGGCGAAGCAGGAGACGCCCGCGCCGTCGATCTGCGCGAGCACGAGGAAGAGGTCGCACATCGGCGCCGAGGTGAACCACTTATGGCCCGTCAGCGCATACTCGAGACCGCCCCCACCCGCGCCACCGTCGCCGACGGGGCGTGCGACCGTCGTGTTGGCGCGCACGTCGGAGCCGCCCTGCTTCTCGGTCATGCCCATGCCGCAGAGCGCCCCGCGCTTGCTCTCGGAGGGCGCGTCGTCGGCGTCGTAATCGAGCGAGTTGAGCCGTGGCTGCCACTGCTCCAGCAATTCCGGCTGCGCGCGCAGCGCCGGCACCGCGGCAAAGGTCATCGTGATCGGGCAGCCGTGGCCGGCCTCGACCTGCGAGAAGGTGAGCGACAGCGCGGTGCGCGCGGCATGCGCGCCGGGGCGCGGCTCGCGCCATGGCAGCGCGTGGATGCCGTGCGATACGGAGGTCCGCATCAGCTCGTGCCACGCCGGGTGGAACTCAACCTGGTCGACGCGGTTGCCGAAACGGTCGTGCGTCTTCAGTCTCGGCGGGTTCTCGTTGGCGAGGAAGCCCCAGCGGATCCCGTCGCCCCCGGCGATCTCGCCGATCGTGGAGGCTTGCGCGGCGGCCCAGCCGCCGCCCTCGCGCTCGAGCGCCTCGACGAGCGGCCGGTTGGTCGCGAAGAGGTCAATCCCCTCAAGCGGCGGCGGTTGGTTGGTGACGGCGTGGGTGGCGTGCGACTCGCCCGCTGCAGCGGTGGCCATGTGTGACAGTCAACCAGGATCGGCACAGCCCGGCGACGGTTGGCGCGAGCGCCGCGACGGTCGTCCGGGCGGGCTCCTTTAGCACGTCCGTCGATAGCATCGCCGCCTACCCCGTGAGAAAGGCTCAGGACCCGTGACTGACAAGCAACCTGTCCGCGTCGCCGTAACCGGCGCCGCTGGCCAGATCGGCTACGCCCTGCTGTTCCGCATCGCCAGCGGTGCTCTGCTCGGCCCCGACCAGCCCGTCTCGCTGCGGCTGCTCGAGATCACCCCAGCGCTGAGAGCGGTCGAGGGCGTGATCATGGAGCTCGACGACTGCGCCTTCCCGCTGCTGCACAGCGTCGAGGCGACCGACGACGCGAACGTCGCCTTCGACGGGGCGAGCGTCGGGCTGCTCGTCGGCGCGCGGCCGCGCTCGAGAGGGATGGAGCGCGCTGACCTGCTCGAGGCCAACGGCGGCATCTTCAAGCCCCAAGGCGAGGCGATCAACAAGCACGCCGCTGACGACATCAAGGTGCTCGTCGTCGGCAACCCGGCGAACACGAACGCGCTGATCGCCGCCAGCAACGCGCCTGACGTCCCGAACGACCGCTTCCACGCGATGACGCGCCTGGACCACAACCGCGCGATCGCTCAGCTCGCCAAGAAAGCCGGCGCCGCGGTGAAGGACGTCACCAACATGACGATCTGGGGCAATCACTCAGCGACGCAGTACCCGGATCTCTTCCACGCGCAGGTGAACGGCAAGAACGCCGCCGAGCTGGTGAACGACCAGACGTGGCTTGAGAGCGATTTCATCCCGACCGTGCAGAAGCGCGGCGCGGCGATCATCGAGGCGCGCGGCGCCTCCAGCGCCGCATCCGCCGCCAACGCCGCAATCGACCACGTGCATGACTGGGCGCTCGGCACGCCGGCCGGCGACTGGGTCTCGATGGCGGTCCCGTCCGACGGCTCCTACGGCGTGCCGGAGGGGATCATCTCCTCGTTCCCGTGCACCTGCGCGGGTGACGGCAGCTACGAGATCGTCCAGGGCTTGGAGATCGACGAGTTCTCACGTGCGCGTATCGACGCGAGCGCTGCGGAGCTTGTCGAGGAGCGCGCGGCGATCAGACAGCTCGGCCTCATCGCGTAAACGAACGCACAGCGAGCAGACAGACGGATAGTGATTTTCGGGTGACAGGATTGGGGGCCGAGCGTCTGCTCGGGCCCCCTTGTCACCTGATGAAATGAGGCGACGGCGAGCCGTCGGCGTTACGCCGGCAGCCATCCCCTGTCGTCGCGTCGGACCTTCCCCTCTTCTTCAAGCTGGGGAAGGATTCGATACAGGTAGTTGGGCTTGATGCCCATGTGCTCGGCGAGCTCAGGGATCGAGATCCCCGGGCGGGCGCGGACGAGCTCGACCGCCTGCACCGCGCGCGTGTTCTCGCCGCGACTGCCGCGCGGCCTGCCGCGTCGGCTGCCGTTCACTGACGCGCGCGCCCCCGCGCTCGCCGCACGGCTGGCTCCACGACTGCGCACGGCGCGCTCCTCGACGCTGCCCAGCGCTGCCGCGGCTGCTTGAAGTCGCTCGTACTCGTCGAGCAACGGTCGCAGCTCCTTCAGGCGTCCCTCGATCTCCTTCACCTTCACATCGAGAAAGTCAGCCACGTCGTCTCCGGTCCTTTCTCCTCGTGGTCCACGGAGGTGGAAAACGCAAACGTTCACGATTCGTCCCGCTGGCACCGGACTGGACCGTGGCCCCTGAATTCCCCCTACGCAAGTGCTCAATCGTGGCCGGCTTCACAGCTGTTCAACCGGCCGATCCGAATCTTAGCGCGGTAGCCCGTCACTGCGAGCATGTTGAAGCAAAAAGAGACGTCCCGCGCCCGTGTAAGCACCGGTGCTGACGTAACAACGAGGTGACGAGCGGCGCGCTCGGTGTCACCTGATTGGCGTCACTGTGCTTCAAGCAGCGCCTTGAGCCGTTGCAGTGAGCGCTGTGCCTCGCGCTCGGAGAGGCCGGCGACGAGCACCCGCCCGGCGACGGCCCCCAACGGCCCGCCCGGCGTCTTGAACTCGTTCAGATAGTCAAAGCGCGTGCCCTCGCCGTGCGGCGCCAGCTCATAGACGATCGACGCCTGCGAGTGCACCGGGCCGCGGCCGTGCCAAACCGCTCGCCACGGCGGGTCGAGGTCGACGACCGTCCACTCGACGTGCAGGTGCGCGCCGCGCAGGATCAGCGTCTGGTCGAACGTCGAGCCGCGCTGCAAGCGCACCGGCGCATCACCGAGCGAGCGGTGGATCGTTACCCAGTCGGCCAGCCTGCGCGGGTCCATCAACACCGCCCATACGCGCTCCGGTGCTGCCGCGATGTCGACCGCGGTGCGGACGAGCGTCATGCGCTGGACACTACCTTCAGCGAGCCGCGAGCGGCTCGGTCTCTTCCCACTCAGCGAGCGCATGCTCGATTGCGGCGCGCAGTCCGTGCAGTCGCACGCCGAGCAACACGGCTGCATCGTCGGTGCGCGGCAGCAGGTCGCTCGCCAGCCCGGCCATCAGCGGCCCGACGAGCGCATGCTGCTCGCCGGCGATCGCGGCGGCGATGCGGCTCGTCACCGTCAACGGCGCCGGCGGGTCGAGCGCGAGCACCGGGCGGTCGAGCATCAGCGCGTCACGGATCCGCTCGATCAGCTCGCGGTAGGTGACGACGTCGGGGCCGCCGACGTCGAGCGAGCGGTCGCGCCCGGGCGGCAGCGTCGCGCTGGCTGCATGCGCCAGCAGCTCGATCACGTCGCGCTCGTCGATCGGCTGGGTGCGGAAGTCGCGCCAGCGCGGCAGCGCGAGCACGGGCATCCGCTCGATCAAGCGCACGAGGAAGCGGAACGAGCGCGAGCGGGCGCCGATCACGATCGAGGCGCGCAGCGCGATCGAGCCGGGGACGGCGTCGAGCAGCACCTGCTCGACCGCCAGCCGGCTCGCGAGATGGGCCGAGGCGGGCGCCTGATCGGGCACGAAGCCGCCGAGGTAGACGATCCGCCGCACGCCGGCGGCGCGCGCTGCAGCGGCGAAGCGCTCGGCCGACGTCAGCTCGCGCTGCTCGAAGCGCGCCGCGTCGCCGCCGCCGTTGCGCTCTGGGATCCCCAGCGGCTCCATCGAGTGGATCAGGTAGTAGGCGACGTCGACCCCGTCGAGCGCGGCGTCGAGCCCCGCGCCCGTCACGGCGTCGCCGCGCACGAGCGGCAGCTCGAGCGCGACGCGGCTGGGCTCCCGCGCGAAGCCGCGCAGCTCGTGGCCGTCGCGCTGCAGGCGCGGGACGAGCCGCGAGCCGATGAAGCCGCTGACGCCTGTTATCAGGATTCGCATCGCCAAAACAGCATGACGGCCGAGTGTTTGCGATTCACGCGCAAGATGCGGGAACTTCCCAGCCGCCATAGCATTTTTCAGCGGTTTTGCAGGGCCTTCGGGATGTCGGAGAAAGTTCCTGCGTTTTGCGGAAATCGGCCTTGAGAGCACCGTGCCTGTTCTGTTTCACTGCCGCTCCCGGTAGTGAGCAAGCGGCCTGCGGGGCCGCGTGAAGGAGGTCGAAGCGCAGGATGGCGAACGGTCGTACGAAGGGACGCAGAGTCGGATGCGAGGACTGCTTTTTCCGCCAGAACCTGCTGTGCGCGCTGGATGACACGGAGCCATGCGCGACCTTCCGGCCAGCACACCCCGACGGCCTGCGACCGCCGCGACAGCTCCGCTTCCAGTTCCGCCAAGAGCGCCGCACACAGGCTGTTTGGGCGATGCCCTCGGCACAGGAGCAGGCGGCCCTCCACGCCTGACCTCGCCCGCGTAAAGCGCTCGGGGCGCCCCCGAGCGCGCGGGAGGGCTAGAGTCCTCACACCGTGCGAGGCTCGCAGGCGTGAAGATCACCGTGCTCGGCAAGTCGCCGGCTTGGCAGGACGCCGGCGGAGCGTGCAGCGGCTACCTCGTCGAAGAGGGCGATTGCCGCGTGCTGATCGACTGCGGCAACGGCGTCTTCGGCAAGCTGCGCGACTACTGCGACTACGAGGACGTCGACGCGGTCGTGATCACGCACCTGCACTCCGATCACTGCTTCGACGTGATCCCTTATGCGTATGCGCTCTCCTACTCGCCGCTGGCGCAGTCGGCGGTGCGGCCGAGGCCGAACCTCTACGCGCCGCCCGGCGGCAGAGACGCCTTCCGCACGATCACCGGCACGTGGCAGCTGCCGGAGCTCGTCGAGCAGGCCTTCTGCATGTTCGAGTACGACCCCGCCGCGACGATTGAGGTCGGGCCGCTGCGGATCAGCTTCCACGAGGTCCCGCACTACATCCGCACGTTTGCCGTGCAGGTCGTCGCGGGCGAGCGCAGCTTCACCTTCGGCGCCGACTGCTGTCCCAACGAGGCGATCGTGAAGTTCGCCGCCGGGACCGACCTGCTGATGCTCGAGGCGACGCTCGAGCATCCTGAGAACGGCCACCGCGGCCACCTCACCGCGCAAGAGGCCGGCGACCACGCGCGCCGCGCCAATGCCAGACGGCTTGTGCTGACGCACTTCTCCGCCGGCCCGCACGCCGAGGTCGCCCGCACCGACGCCGAGCGCGCGTTTGGCAGCCGCGTCGAGCTGGCCGCCGAAGGCGTCGCCTTCACCGTCTGACCAGCGCCTGCGCGGACCCCCGCGCGAGCCTGCCGCAGACACGGCCTGGCGCATCGGCATTGCGCTGCGTGAGGTCGGCGCGCCGCGCGGATGGGTAGATTCCGGGCCATGGCTCCGGAACGCGACCTCTTCGCGAACTTCGAGCGGATGCGGCGAGAGATGGACGAGCTGTTCGGCGACGTCCTCCAACGTCCTGGCATCGCGCCGCGCAAGCGCGGCGGCTTCTCACCGGCGGTCGACGTCTACTACGCCGACGACCCGCCGCGCGCGATCGTGATGGCAGAGCTGCCCGGGATCGACGCCGACAGGCTGTCGCTGGAGATCCAGGGGCGCGAGCTCGTGCTCGCCGGCCATCGCCGCGCGAACGAGTCCGAGGGCCGCGTCTATCAGCAGGTCGAGATCGAGCACGGGCCGTTCCGGCGTGTCGTCCAGCTCGGGGCCGAGGTTCGCGCGGAGGCCGCCAAGGCGGTGTACGAGGACGGGCTGCTGCGCGTCGAGCTGCCGCTGATGGAGCCCGAGCGCCGCCGTCGCAGCGTCCCGATCGAGGTCCCGCACCCGCACCCCAAGCGCGTCGAGAGCGACGGCTCGAGATGATCGAGATCGGCACGCCTGGGCAGGCGCGCGAGATCGAGGTCCCGACGCAGCGCGCGATGCCGACGACGTTGCCGGTGCTGCCGCTGCGCGACAGCGTCACCTTCCCCGAGACGCTCGTGCCGCTCGCAGTCGGCCAGGAGCGCAGCATGGCGCTCGTCAACGAAGTGCTCGGCGGCGATCGCCAGATCGCGCTGATCGCCAGCCGCAGACCGGAGCTCGAGACGCCCGGCCCCGACGACCTCTACGAGATCGGCGTCGCCGGCGTCGTGGCGCGGATGCTGAAGGTGCCCGACGGCACGCTGCGGATCCTCGTGCAGGCGACGCAGCGGATCCGCGTCGCGGGCTGGGAGCGCGAGGACCCCTACCTCGTCGCGCGCGTCGAGGAGGTGCCCGACGTCGGCGGCCAGGAGACGCCTGAGCTGCTCGCGCTGATGCGCAACGTGCAGGCGACCTTCTCGAACATCGTCGAGGAGGTCCCGTACCTGCCCGAGGAGCTGCACGTCGCGATCGCCAACCTTGACGACCCCGGCGCGCTCAGCCACCTGATCGCGAGCGCGCTGCGCATCCGCACCGAGGAGAAGCAGGCGCTGCTGGAAGAGCGCGACGTCGCGCGGCGGCTCAGGCGCTTGTCGGAGATCCTCGCGCGCGAGCTGGAGGTCGTCGCGCTCGGCTCCAAGATCCAGTCGCAGGTCCAGTCAGAGCTGGATAGAACGCAGCGCGAGTACTTCCTGCGCCAGCAGCTGAAGGCGATCCAGGACGAGCTCGGCGAGGGCGACGAGATGGCAGCCGAGGCCGAGGAGCTGCGCGAGCAGCTCGACGCGCTGAAGCTGCCGTCGGAGGTCCGCACGCAGGTCGACCGCGAGCTGTCGCGGCTGGAGCGGATCCCGCCGGCCTCCGCCGAGCACGGCGTGATCCGCGGCTACCTCGAGTGGATCGCGGCGCTGCCGTGGAGCGAGACGACCGAGGACAACCTCGACCTCGCGCACGCGCGCGCCGTGCTCGACGCCGACCACTACGACATCGAGCAGGTGAAGGACCGCATCCTCGAGTTCCTCGCGGTCCGCAAGCTGCTCGACGGCCGGGAGGTCGACGCGCGCGGCTCGATCCTCTGCCTCGTCGGCCCGCCCGGGGTCGGCAAGACCTCGCTCGGCCGCTCGATCGCGCGGGCGCTTGGCCGCAGATTCGAGCGCATCTCGGTCGGCGGCGTGCGCGACGAGTCCGAGATCCGCGGCCACCGTCGCACCTACATCGGCGCGATGCCGGGCGTGATCGTGCGCGCGCTGCGCGACGCGGGCTCCAAGAACCCGCTGTTCATGATCGACGAGATAGACAAGATGGGCTCGGACTTCCGCGGCGACCCGGCGAGCGCGATGCTCGAGGTGCTCGACCCCGAGCAGAACGAGACCTTCCGCGACCACTACCTCGACCTGCCGTTCGACCTCTCCAACGTGATGTTCGTGACGACGGCGAACACGCTCGACACGATCCCCGGCCCGCTGCGCGACCGGATGGAGACGATCCAGCTCGCCGGCTACACCGAGGAGGAGAAGCTCGAGATCGCGCGGCGCTACCTCGTGCCGCGCCAGATCTCGCGCAACGGTCTGCGCAGAGGGCAGATCGCCTTCAGCGACGCGGCGCTCAAGACGATCATCTCCGAGTACACGCGCGAAGCCGGCGTGCGCGGGCTGGAGCGCGAGATCGGCACCGTCTGCCGCAAGATCGCCCGCCAGGTCGCGGAGGGGAGACTGAGCAGACGCGTGGCGATCTCCGCGCCGCGGGCGCGCGAGCTGCTCGGCAAGCGGCGCGTCTTCCGCGAGATGCGCCGCCGCACGGCCGAGCCGGGCGTCGCGACCGGGCTGGCGTGGACGCCGGTCGGCGGCGACGTGCTGTTCGTCGAGGCGACCGCGATGTCCGGCGCGGGCAAGCTGACGATCACCGGGCAGATCGGCGACGTGATGCGCGAGTCGGCGCAGGCGGCGCTGTCGTGGGTGCGCAGCCATCCGCCAAAGGGGATCGGCGACGACTGGTTCGCCGAGCACGACATCCACGTCCACGTCCCGGCCGGCGCGATCCCGAAGGACGGCCCGAGCGCCGGCATCACGATGACGACCGCGCTCTACTCGCTTTTGACCGGGAGGCCGGTCCGCTCCGACGTCGCGATGACCGGCGAGATCACGCTGACCGGGCAGGTGCTGCCGATCGGCGGGCTGAAGGAGAAGGCGCTCGCCGCGCAGCGCAGCGGCATCAGAGCCGTGATCGCGCCAGCGCTCAACGAGCAGGACGTCGAGGACATCCCCGAGCATCTGCGCAAGGACCTCGACTTCCACTTCGTCTCGCGGATCGAGCAGGTGCTCGAGGTCGCGCTCGCCGCCAGAGCGGCGAGGCGCCGCCCCGGCAGCTCGGCCGGCGCGCTCGCACTCGCCTGAGGGCGGCGGAGTCGCGCCACTGTGCAGGGGGTATGCTCGGCGCACCAGAGCAACGGACCAAGGGAGCAGCTCGCATGGCAGCACGGACGAAGAAGGCGAAGAAGGCCGCGTCGAAGGCGTCTGCGGCAGCTGCGACGACGAGTCCTTGGGTGCAGCGGCTCGTCGAGGACGAGGATCTGCGCGACAACTTCCGCGTCGCGTTCGAGGCCGCCAAGGACGCCTACGATCGCATCTCCGCCGACGGCACGACTCCGAAGTCGCTTGTCGAGGACAAGAAGCTGCAGAAGGACCTCAACAAGGCTGCCGGCGCGCTGAAGGACGCTGGCGCCGCGCTGAAGGGCGGCCCGAAGCCCAAGCGCAAGCGCCACCCGATGCGCAAGGTGATGCTGCTGCTCGTCGGCGCCAGCATCGCGCTCGCCGTCAGCGAGGACCTGCGCACGAAGGTGCTCGACATGCTGTTCGGCAAGGAGGAGGAGTTCGAGTACACCTCCACCGCGCCGCCGAGCTGAACAAGCTCAGCTCGACCACTGATGTGCGAGGGCGTCCTGCGGGGCGCCCTCTTTCGTGGGCGCCCGTTGGCTGCCCAGCCAGGTACGATCGTGCGATGTCCGCCACCGACGCGACCGCCCCCAACGCCCCGGCGCGCACGCTGGAGAGCGAGAAGGCGAAGCGCATCGTCGAGGCGATGCGCGCGAGCGTCGCGGCGCGTGGCGCGGCCGGCTCGACCTTCGATCACGTCGCGCGCGAGGCCGGCGTCTCGCGCGGCCTGCTGCACTACTACTTCGGCACGAAGGAGCGGCTGCTCGTCGAGGTCGTGCGGCGCGACTGCGACATCCGCATCGCCAGCCTCGCCGCCTCGCTGCAGGACGCGCACACCGCCGAGGACTTCATCGACTCGCTCGTGCGGGGGCTCGAGGAGCTGTTGACCTCCGACTCGACGCTCGTCGTGCTGATGTTCGAGCTGTTCACGCTGTCGCGCCGCAACGACGAGATAGCCGGCGCGATGGCCGAGCTGTGCCGCCAGATGCGCGACCACCTCGCCGCCTCCTTGGAGGAGAAGCGCGACGCCGGCGTGCTGCGGCTCGGCGCCGAGCCCGACGCCGTCGCTGGCGTGCTGCTGGCGCTCGCCGACGGCCTCGCGCTGCGCTTCATGACGGAGCCCGAGCGCGACCCGCGCCCGACGGTCGCCGCCGCCGTCGCCGCGGCTCGCACGCTGATCGCGGACCCGGCGTAGCCGCCGCGGTTCGGCCTCGCCCGCGCGTTCGCCCTCGCACCGCGCGACTGACCGCGCCGGGCCTACCGCACCCGCGCCGTCGCGCTGAGCGCGAAGCGACCGCCGGAGAGCGGGGTCGCGGAGACTCGCTCGACCTCGATCTCCGGATCGGAGAAGAGCGTGATCGCGGCGAACGCGCCGAGCAGGCCGGCCGGGCGCACGACGATCTCGCCGTCGTCGGCGACGACCTCGGCGCGCGCGCCGACGCCGAAGAGGCTTCCTTGCAGCATGACGGTGCCGTCGTCGGTCGGAACGAGCCGCAGTGCGAACGGGCGCGGCAGCACCGCCGCCAGCTGCGCTCCGTCGACGACCCCGCGGCCGTGCAGCAGGCCGTCCTGCTTGACGATGCTGACGTCGAGCAGCACGAGCCGTCTCGTCGCCTGCACGCGTGCCATCCGCACGTCGAGCTCGCCGACATCGCGCGTCTGCGAGAGGTCGCCGGCGTAGTCGACCCCGACGGCGTCGAAGTTGCGCACGCGCGCGGTGACGCGGTCAGCGCGATGCCACAGCAGCTTGATCGCCGGCACCGCGTGGACATGCGCGGAGACCACCTCCTTCGAGCCGCCGAGCCGGTCGACGACTTCGTTCTCGGCGAGGTGCGGCAGCGCGACCTGCGCGGCGACGAGCAGCACGACGACAAGCGCGCCGCCGCCGAGCGCAGCGCGCCGCCAGCCGATTCGCGACCTCTTTCGAGCGGCCTTTGCCATCGGTGAATTGTCAGCCGAACAGCTTGCCCATGCGCAACAGCAGGCGCACGCTGCCACTCGGGCGCAGCTTTCGGCGCACGAGCGCGGTGCGTGGGTCGGTCCGTCCGGCGGCGACGTCGACCCAGTCCTCGACCGTGCAGCGGAAGGTCAGGTCGGCGTCGGGGACGTGGCCCGCCGCAGCGGCGGTGCGGCCGTTGTCGATTCGCAGATGCCACGGCTCGGCATCGGCGAAGGCCCACTCGATCGTGACCGGCGCGCGCGGCGCGTGGCGGTGGTCGACGGACTGCTCGACGCCGGCGAACAGCAGCGCCAGCGACGCCCGGTCGCGCGCTGGCGGCCCAACTTTCTCGCCGGCGTAGCCGGCTCTCAGCATCGCGATCCCGTACTCCGCGCGCTCGCGCGGCCCCAGCTCGAGCGGCAGCCCGAGCCGCAGATCCTCGAGCGGCATCCCGGCGGCGCGCAGCTTCGAGTCGAGCGAGGCGATCCCCAGCTCGTAGACGTCGAGCAGCTCGAAGCCGAACGCGGTCGCGTAGCGGTCGTCCCAGCCCGGCGGCACGAAGACCGCGAGCGCCCACGGCAGCACTTCGCGCAGCAGCTCGCCGACCGCCTCCTTGCACTCCGGGTCCTCGCGGTTGAGGTCGTAGAGCAGCCGCACGCCGAAGCCGATGTGGCGCTGCTCGTCGAGCTCGACGTTGCGCATCCCGGCGTAGAAGCCCGGCAGCGTCCCGCGCTCTTCGAGGTAGCCGGTGATGAAGTGCTGGCCCGACTGCGCGAGCGTCGCCTCGACGACGAGGTGGTAGAGCGCGATCGCGGCGGCCAGCTTCGGCTTCGATCTGTCGCGGCGCAGCTCGTCGGCCATCGTGTCGAGCCGCTCGAAGACTCTGCGAAAGCCCCACGACAGCCCAGGCTGGACCGCTCGCAGGCCGCCCGCGATCGTGCCGTCGCCGATGTCGCAGACCTCGTGCATGAAGCGCTTGAAGAAGACGGCGTGGCGCGCCTCGTCGACCTGCTGGGTGGCGAGGAAGTACTTCTGCTCCTCGCGCGGGGCGGCGTCGATGTACGGCGAGAGGGTGTCGGCGACGGCGTCCTCGCCGAAGAAGAAGAGCCCGTAGTTCCACAGCGCCGCATGGCGCTCGAACGGCGTGAAGCGCTCCTGCCACTGCTCGCGGTCGACTGTGAAGTCGATCTCGCTCGCGCGCCAGTTGCCGCGCTCCCAGCGCGCGTAGAGGTCCTCGTAGCTGATCTGCTCGGTCGCGCTGACGACGGCCATCGTGCCTCCCCTCGGTTGCACCAGATGGTGCAACCGTACCGCGGCGGGCCGCCGCGCGGGGAGGGTTGTCGTCGCGGGCGCTTAGGAGGCCAGCTTGGGGCTGGACCAGGGCGCCTGCAGGCGGCGCTCGAGCTCGGGCGCGAGCTCGTCGATCGCGATCCGAACCTGCTCGAGCGTGTCGCGGTCACGCAACGTGACGGTGCGGTCCTCGAGCGTCTGGTGGTCGACCGTCACGCCCCACGGCGTGCCGATCTCGTCCTGACGGCGGTAGCGCTTGCCGATCGAGCCGCCCTCGTCGTACTCGGCCTGCATCCGTCTGCGCAGGTCGTTGAAGATCTCTCTCGCGACCTCGGGGTGGCCGGCCTTCTTCAGCAGCGGCATCACCGCGACCTTGACCGGCGCGAGCTTCGGGTGCAGCTTCAGCACCGTGCGGATCTCGCCCTCGACCTCTTCCTCGTCGTAGGCGTCGACGAGGAAGGCGAGCGTCGCGCGGTCAGCGCCGGCGGCCGGCTCGATCACGTGCGGCGTGTACCGCTCGCCCGTGCCCGGATCCATGTACTCAAGCTTCTCGCCGGAGGCGTTTCTGTGCGCGGTGAGGTCATAGTCGCCGCGGTTCGCTATGCCCTCCAGCTCCGACCAGCCGATGGGAAACAGATATTCGACGTCGCTTGTCCCGCTGCTGTAGTGCGACAGCTCCTCCTGCTCATGCGGGCGCAGCCTCAGGTGGTCGGGCCGGATGCCGAGGTCGGTGTACCAGCGCTCACGCGTGGCGAGCCAGTGCTCGAACCATCTCTGCGCGTCTTCCGGCGGCACGAAGAACTCCATCTCCATCTGCTCGAACTCGCGCGTGCGGAAGATGAAGTTGCCGGGCGTGATCTCGTTGCGGAACGACTTGCCGATCTGCGCGATCCCGAACGGCGGCTTTCTGCGCGCGAACTGCAGGACGTTCTTGAAGTTGATGAAGATGCCCTGCGCCGTCTCGGGCCGCAGGTAGACGGTCGCGCCGTCGTCTCTGACGGGGCCGACGGTCGTCTCGAACATCAGGTTGAAGGCGCGCGGCTCTGACAGCTCGCCGCCGCAGGTCGGGCAGACCACGAGCGCGGGGTCCTCGCCGTTCTCGACGGCGGCCTCCTGCAGGTGGTCCAGGCGCCAGCGTCTCTTGCACTCGCCCAGGCACTGGACGAGCGGGTCGCTGAAGCCGGCGAGGTGGCCGCTGGCCTCCCATACGCGAGGGCTCTGGATGATCGCCGAGTCGAGCGCGACGATGTCGTCGCGCTCCTGCAGCATCGACCGCCACCACTCGTTCTTGACGTTCGTCTTGAGCAGAACGCCGTAGTGGCCGTAGTCGTAGGTCGACCCAACTCCGCCGTAGATCTCGGAAGAGGGGAAGATGAAGCCGCGCCGCTTGGAGAGCGCGACGACCTTGTCCATGGTCACGATGTCAGTCGGCATCAGGCAGCGGATGCTAGCCGGGTCGCGCAGGCGCGTGTCACGAGATCGTTCTTGGCACTCTCGTCCGGAGAGTGCCAACGGTCGCAGGGCCGGCGGGCGAGGGCGCCTATACTCTCCCGACGATGCCGATCTACGAGTACCGCTGCGAGAACGGGCACACCTTCGAGACCATCCAGAGGATGAGCGATGACGCGCTCGACTCGTGTGAGGTCTGCGGCGCGCCCGCCCAGCGCGTCCTCCATGCGCCCGCTGTTCACTTCAAGGGCTCTGGGTTCTATAACACCGACTACGGCACGAAAAAGCGTGCCCGTGAGCTGAAGAGCGCTGGGGAAGGCTCGAGCAACGGTGACGGCAAGAGAACGGACAGCAAGCCGGCGGACAGCAGCTCTTCGTCGAGCTCGTCGTCGGACTCCAGCAGCAGCGGCAGCAGCAGCTCTAGCTCTGGCGGGAGCGAGTCGACCGCCAAGAGCACGAGCGCGTCCTAGCGCTCGCTCGCTGACGGCGGCGCTCGCCGCCGCCCTGCTCGCCGCGGTCGCGCTCCCTGCTGTGACCGCCGCGACCGCCTCCGCGCAGGAGGCGACGTACGCTGGCCAGGTCACCGACGCGCTGCGCAACCCGACGCACAAGCTCGCCGCGACCGCTGCGCCCAACGGCCACGCGACCGGCGACCTGCTGTTCCTCGACCGCGACCACGAAGCGACGGCTTTCCGCACGTGCGTCACGCGCGACGGCGGGAAGGGCGCCAGAGGCGTCCACACCTGCTTCACGGCGACGAGCGGCGACGCCGACACGCCGACGATCACGCCGCTGCGCTTCAAGCGCGGGAGATATGTCGTCACCTGGAAGGTCGCGGGCGAGACCGTCGCGCATTGGCGCTTCAGCGTCGTCTAGATCAGAGCCGGGATCCGCACGCCGCGTCGCGTCCGCGGCGGCGGCTTCGAGCGGATTCCGACGAAATCGGCGCCAGCCGATGTCACCCGGCCATGAACTTCTTCACTGCCGCCTCCTTGGAGGCGTCGGAGACCGAGAGGCCGTCCTCGCCGTCGGGCAGCGTGATCGCGCCCGTCGGTCTCAGCACCCGAACCGGCGGCGTCCCGCCGACGGCGCTCGCGGCGAAGAAGCCGAGCAGCGTCGGTCCGCCCATGTCGGTGCGAATCGCCTTCGGCGCCGCCCACGAGACCCACGGCAGCCGGAAGAACGTGCCCGGGGAGGTGAGCTGGCCCTTGATCCCGCTGAGGATGTCCTGCTGGCGTCTCGCCCGCGTGATGTCGTCCTCGGCCGGGTTGCAGCTGTTCTTGCGGGTGCGCGCGAGCGTCAGCGCGTCCTCGCCGTCGAGGTGATGGGTTCCCGGTCTGAGGTTGAGCGTCCAGCCGCCGTTCTGCTTGCCGCCGCTGATCTCCGAGCAGACGCGGTCGGTCTTCACGTTGATCCCGCCGAGCGCGTCGATCAGCTTCGGGAAGTTCGTGAAGTCGACCTCGATCAGGTGGTTGACCTTGATCCCGAGGTAGGACTCGATCGTCTTGATCGCGAGCGCCGGGCCGCCGACGGCGTAGGCGGCGTTGATCTTCTGCGGCCCGAGGTCAGCGTGGCCAGGGATGTTGACGACCGTGTCGCGCGGGATCGACAGGCGCGCGTTCTTCCCGCCGCCGACGCGCCACAGCATGATCGTGTCCGAGCGGCTGGGCCCGCTCGTCGTGGCGCCTGGCTCCTTCGTCCCCTTCGGGCGCTGGTCGGAGCCGAGGATCAACACGTTGTTGGCGGACGTGAGCGGGTAGCCGGAGCTGGCCAGCGCGGCCTTCGCGGAGTCGGTGACCTTGCCCTTCTGGATCTGCGCGCTGACGAGGAACAGCACGAGCGACAGCAGCAGCCAGCCGCAGACCCCGACCACGAGCCACTTGATCACGCGGCGCGGGGTGATCCCCTTGCGGGCCCGCGGCCGCCGGTCGCGGCCGCGGCTGGGGAACGGCAGCCGCAAGCCGCCGCGTCCGCTTCCGCCGCCGCGACCGCCCGCGCCGCCGCCGCCCGCGCGCTCGCGGTCGTGCTCGACGAGCGCGTCGAGGTCGTCGTCCTCGCCGCGCAGCCGCTCCAGCAAGCCGCGTGGCTTGGAGCGATACGTCTTGTAGTCGGAGTCCTCGCCGAAGGCGTCGCGGGCGTCGTCGTTGACGCCGCGAACACCGTCTGGCCGTGCCGCCCGGCGGCTCGGGGAACGCTCTTCGCCGGCGCGGTAGACGCGGTACGAGGGCTCCGAGCCGCGGTCGCGGGGCTCGTCGGAGTCGTCAGCCATCCTGCGGTCTATAGTGCCGACGATGTCGGCCGAGTGCGTTATCGGCGTCGACCTCGGCGGGACGAAGCTGCTTGCGGGGGTGCTCGACGGCGACCTCAATGTCCATCACCGGGTCTACCGCCCGGTCCATGGCCTCGACCAGCGAGAGCTGGTCGAAGTGATCGTCGCGTCGGTCGAGGAGGTGCGCGCCGCCGCGCCAGGCGAGGTCGCCGCGATCGGCTTCGGGATCCCAAGCCTGATCGACCAGCGCACCGGCGTCGCGACGATGTCGGTCAACCTGCCGATACGAGACATGCCGTTCAGGTCTGTGATGGCCGAGCGGCTCGGAATTCCCGTTCACGTCGATAACGATGCGAACATGGCCGCGCTGGCAGAGTTTCGCGCCGGCGTCGCGCAGGGCGTCACGGACGCGGTCGTGCTGACGCTCGGCACCGGCATCGGCGGCGGGCTGATCCTGAACGGCAAGCTCTACCGCGGCGCGATCGGCGCCGGCGCCGAGCTTGGCCACATGGTGATCGACGTCAACGGCCCGCCGTGCCAGGGCAACTGCCCCAACCGCGGCTGCCTCGAGGTGCTCGCCTCTGGCACCGCGCTGATGCGCGAGGGGACGCGGATCGCGGGCGAGCGGCCCGACTCGCTGCTCGGCAGAGCGCGCGCCGCCGGCCGTGTGATCAGCGGCGCGCTGATCACGGAGCTGGCGCACGACGGCGACCAGGCCGCGATCGACACGCTCGCGCTGATCGGCCGCAACCTCGGCGTCGGCATCGCCAACTACCTCAACATCTTCAACCCCGACGTCGTCGTGATCGGCGGCGGGGTCGTCGCGGCCGGCGACCTGCTGATGGGGCCGGCGCGCAGAGAGGCGGCGTCGCGCGCGCTGCCGACGATGTTCGACTACGCGAGGATCGCCGTCGCCAGCTTCGGCCCTGAGGCCGGCATGGTCGGCGCTGGCGCGCTCGCGCTGGATGAAATCCAACAGGCAAAGGCGGCCTAAGCGATGCCCGGCAAGCTGATCGTCTGCCCGACGCCGATCGGCAACCTCGAGGACGTCACGCTGCGCGTCCTCTCGGCGCTGCGCGACGCCGACCTGATCGCCTGCGAGGACACGCGCCGCACGCGCGTGCTGCTCGACCGCTACGGCGTCGCGGGCGAGCTCGTCTCCTACCACGAGCACAACGAGCGCGACCGCGCGAGCGAGCTCGTCAGACGGATGCAGGGTGGCGCCAACGTCGCGCTCGTCTCCGACGCCGGCATGCCCCTCGTCTCCGACCCGGGCTTCCTGCTCGTACAGGCGTGCGTCGCGGCCGGGCTGGCCGTCGAGGTGCTGCCGGGCCCGAGCGCCGCGCTCGCTGCGCTCGTCGCCTCCGCGCTGCCGGCCGAGCGCTGGCGCTTCGTCGGCTTCCTGCCGCGCAAGAGAGGCGAGCTGCGTGAGGCGTTCCAGACCGACGAGACGCTTGTCGCGTTCGAGTCGCCCAACCGCCTCGCGGCGACGCTCGCAGTGCTGGCGGAGGCTGATCCGGAGCGGCCGGTCGCGGTCTGCCGTGAGCTGACGAAGCTGCACGAGGAGATCGTGCGCGGCGCCGCTGGCGAGCTCGCGCAGCGCTACGCCGAGCAGGCGCCCAAGGGCGAGGTCGTGCTCGTCGTCGGCGCGGCGAAGGCGGTCGAGCCCGAGGTCGGGCCGGCGCTGGACGCGCTGCGCAGACTCGTCGAGGCCGGCGCCAAGCCGCGCCCGGCAGCGTCGGTCCTCGCCGAGCTGACCGGCGTGCCGGCCAACGCGCTCTACCGCGCGCTGACCGCGTCCGAGTAGCGGCGCGCCCGCTCTCCAGCGGCCGCCGTCGCGGCCAATGCCCGGGGCGCGGCCCGCGCGCCGGGAGAGCTGGCGCACGCGCACGAGAACGACTCTGAGGGGTAGAACGCAACGCCGCGAAGAGGTATTGTCTGATCGTCGGACGATCTCCGTTCCGACGGCCAGGCGCAAGGCCCCGAAGCGGCGCCACTGACCACTTTTCGAGAGAATGCTCGCCACAGACGGACAACGCGCGCGCCGTACCGGACTGCGCGAATTGTGGGACTCGACGATCGGCAAAAAGGTCGCGGTCGCGGTCTCTGGGTCGATCCTCGTCCTCTACGTGATCCTCCACATGCTGGGGAATCTCAACTCGCTGTACGGCCCGGGCGGCGGCGACGCACGCGTCGACCGCTACGCCGAGTGGCTGCGCACCTTCGGCGAGCCGCTGCTGCCGCGCGCCTTCGTGCTGTGGGTCGTGCGCGCGATCCTGCTCGCGGCGCTCGTGATCCATGTCACCGGCATCGTCCAGCTGCGTGGCCGCAACCGCAGAGCGCGCGGCGGCTACGCCGCCCGCCGCATGGGCCGCAGCTTCTCCGCCGCGACGGCGATTCTCACCGGCCTCCTGCTGCTGGCGTTCATCATCTTCCACATCTTGCAGTTCACGACGCTGACGATCGACGTCACGCCGCTGAAGCAGGGCGCGGTCTACTCGAACCTCTACTTCGCGTTCCACAAGTGGTACTTCGTGCTGCTGTACGTGCTGGCGGTCGGCTCGCTCGGCTTCCACCTGCGGCACGGCATCTGGAGCGTCACGCAGACGCTCGGCGTCGACAGGCCCGAGCGCAACCTGGCGCTCCGTCGCGCGGCCGGCGCGATCTCCGTGATCGTCGTGATCGGCTTCGTGCTCGTGCCGATTCTCTTCTGGACTGGCGCCCTCTCCAAGCCAGTCCCTGACAACGTGCAGGCCTCCGTCACGCCTGCGGTGGTGACTCGATGAGCAACGTCGTGATCGACGCGAAGATCCCGGACGGACCGGTCCACGAGAAGTGGCAGACCTGGCTCGACGCCCACAGGCTCGTCGGCCCGCGCAACCGTCCCGCGCATACCGTGATCGTCGTAGGCACCGGCCTCGCCGGCGCCAGCGCGGCGGCCTCGCTCGCCGCGCAGGGCTACCACGTCAAGACGTTCTGCTTCCAGGACAGCGCCCGCCGCGCTCACTCGATCGCGGCGCAGGGCGGCATCAACGCCGCGAAGGACTTCGCCAACGAGGGCGACTCGATCCGTCGCCTGTTCGTCGACACGATCAGAGGCGGCGACTTCCGCGCCCGTGAGGCGAACGTCTGGCGGCTCGCGCAGCTGTCGGCGAACATCGTCGACCAGGCGGTCGCGCAGGGCGTCCCGTTCAACCGCGAGTACGGCGGCGCGCTCGCGACCCGCTCGTTCGGCGGCGTGCTCGTGCAGCGCACCTTCTACTCGCGCGGTCAGACCGGCCAGCAGCTGCTGCTCGGCGCCTACAGCGCGCTGCAGCACCAGGTCGCCAGCGGCAACGCGCGGATCTACAACCGCCACGAGATGCTCGACGTCGTGCTGATCGACGGCGAGGCGCGCGGGATCATCGCCCGCAACCTCGTCACCGGCGAGCTCGAGCGCCACGCCGCCGACGCGGTCGTGCTCGCCTCCGGCGGCTACACGAACGTCTACTACCTCTCCACGAACGCGATGAACTCGAACGTCACCGCGGCGTGGCGGGCGCACAAGCGCGGGGCGCTGTTCGCCAACCCCTGTTACACGCAGATCCACCCGACCTGCATCCCGCAGAGCGGCGAGTACCAGAGCAAGCTCACGTTGATGAGCGAGTCGCTGCGCAACGACGGCCGCGTGTGGGTCCCGCGCAGAGCGAGAGACCCGCGCAAGCCGGCTGACATCCCCGAGGCCGACCGCTACTACTTCCTCGAGGAGCGCTACCCGGCGTTCGGCAACCTCGTCCCGCGCGATGTCGCCTCACGCGCGGCGAAGATCGTCTGCGACGAGGGCCTCGGCGTCGGCGGCGCCGGCCGCGGCGTCTACCTCGACTTCCGCGACGCGATCCGCGAGCGCGGCAGCGAGACGATCGCGGGGCGCTACGGCAACCTCTTCGACATGTATCAGCGGATCACCGCTGACAACCCGTACGAGACGCCGATGATGATCTACCCGGCGCCGCACTACGCGATGGGCGGGCTGTGGGTCGATTACGAGCTGCAGACGACGGTCCCCGGGCTGTTCGCGATTGGCGAGGCGAACTTCTCCGACCACGGCGCCAACCGCCTCGGCGCGAGCGCGATGATGCAGTGCCTCGCCGACGGCTACTTCATCGCGCCGCACACGGTGACGCACCACATCGCCCAGCGGCGCGACAGGGTCGATGAGAGTCATCCCGCGTTCGAGCAGACGCTCGGCGAGGTCAGCGAGCGCGTCAACAGGCTGATGAGCATCGGCGGCTCGACGTCGCCGCAGGTCTTTCACCGTGAGCTTGGCCAGGTGATGCTCGACAAGTGCGGCATGTCGCGCACGGCCGAGGGGCTTGGCGAGGCGATCACGAAGATCCACGAGATCAGAGACGCCTTCTGGAACGACCTGCGCGTCGACGGCAGAGCCGACGAGCTCAACCAGAGCCTTGAGCTGGCCGGGCGCGTCTCGGACTTCCTCGAGCTCGGCGAGCTGATGTGCCTCGACGCGCTGCGGCGCGAGGAGTCGGCCGGCGGCCACTTCCGCGAGGAGTACCAGACCGGCGACGGCGAGGCGCTGCGCGACGACGACAGATTCGCCGTCGTGACCGCGTGGGAGTACGGGGGCGAGGGCGGGATGCCGGTCGCCCACGACGAGCAGCTCACCTACGAGAACGTCAGACTCGCGACCCGGAGCTACAAGTGAATTTCACACTGCAGATCTGGCGCCAGGACACGCCGGGCGCGGAGGGTCGCTACGACACGATCGAGGCGAGAGAGATCGACGCCGAGGCGTCGTTCCTGGAGATGCTCGACCAGGTCAACGAGCGGCTGATCGCCTCCGGCGGCAATGCCGTCGCGTTCGACAGCGACTGCCGCGAGGGCATTTGCGGCGCCTGCTCGCTGATGATCGACGGGCTGCCACACGGGCCGCGCCAGGTCACCACCTGCCAGACGTACATGCGCGACTTCGAGGACGGCCAGACGATCAGGGTCGAGCCGTGGCGCAACACCGCCTTCCCAGTGCTCAGAGACCTCGTCACCGACCGCTCGGCGTTCGACCGCATCATCCAGGCCGGCGGCTTCATCTCGACGACGACCGGCCCGCAGCCCGACCCCAACGCCATGCCGGTCAACCCCGAGACGCACGAGACGGTGATGGACGCCGCGATCTGCATCGGCTGCGGCGCCTGCGTCGCCGCCTGTCCCAACGGCGCGGCGATGCTGTTCACGGGCGCGAAGATCACCCACCTCAACCTGCTGCCCCAGGGCCAGCCCGAGCGCGCCGACCGCGCCCGCGCGATGGTCCACCAGATGGACGAGGAGGGCTTCGGCGGCTGCACGAACTTCGGCGAGTGCTCGCTGGCCTGCCCGCAGGAGATCTCGATCGACGTGATCGGCACGCTCAACCGCGAGTACCGCAAGGCCGTGCGCGGCGAGAAGGCGCGCACGAAGATGAAGGCGCAGTAGCCGCAGCTCAGCTGGCGGCCTCGCGCTGACGTCGGCCGCGACGCCGCATCCGGCGAGCGCGAGCGCGTAGAGGCAGGTCCGGCCGCTACGCTCTCATCCGCCGTGCCTTACTACGTCACCACACCGATCTACTACGTCAACGCGCAGCCGCACCTCGGCCATGCGTACACGACGATCGCCGCGGACATCCTCGCGCGGCACATGCGCCAGCGCGGCGAAGAGGTCTTCTTCCTCACCGGCACCGACGAGCACGGCGAGCCGGTCGCGCTCGCGGCCGAGAGACTGGGGCTCACGCCGAAGGAGCTCGCCGACAGAAACGCGGCGCGCTTTGAGGCGATGATGCCGCGGCTGAACGTCTCCAACGACTTCTTCATTCGCACCTCTGACCCGCGTCACACCAGACGCGTGCAGGAGGTGATGCAGAGAATCCACGACAACGGGCACACCTACCTCGGCACGTACGAGGGCTGGTACTGCCCGCGCTGCGCCGACTTCAAGAGCGAGAGCGAGATCGCTGAGGGCAACACCTGCCCGATTCACCACATCCCCCTGCTGCGCGAGCAAGAGGAGAACTGGTTCTTCCGCCTCTCCACCTTCCAAGAGCCGCTTGAGCGCCTCTACGAGGAGCGGCCCGACTGGGTCCGCCCCGGCCCGCGCCGCAACGAGGCGCTGTCGTTCATCAAGTCGGGGCTGCGCGACGTGTCACTGTCACGCGGAACGTTCACCTGGGGCGTCCCTGTCACGTGGGATCCGACGCATGTCTTCTACGTCTGGTTCGACGCGCTTCTGAACTACTACACGGCGTTGTCGTTCGCGCGCGACGGTGAAGACCTCACCGACACCTTCTGGCCGGCCGACGTTCACCTGATCGGCAAGGACATCCTCAAGTTCCACGCGGTCTTCTGGCCCGCGATGCTGATGGCGGCCGGGATCGAGCTGCCGCGCTCGGAGATGGTCCACGGCTACCTGCTGATGGACGGCGAGAAGATGTCGAAGTCGCTGGGCAACGTGCTCGACCCGTTCGAGGTGATCGACAGATTCGGGACCGACGCGCTGCGCTATTACTGCCTGCGCGAGGTCTCCTTCGGCCAGGACGGCTCGGTCTCGACGACCGGCTTCGAGCAGCGCTACGAGAGCGAGCTCGCCAACGACTACGGAAACCTCGCCAGCCGCACGCTCGCGATGATCGGCCGCTACCGCGACGGCGTCGTGCCGACGGCGGCGACCGACCCGGCGCTCGCGGCCGACTTCGCCGGCATCTGCGAGCAGGTCGGCGAGCTGCTCGACAAGGTCGAGCCGAGCGCCGCGCTCGAGGCGATCTGGCTGCGCGTCCGACGGCTCAACAGGTACGTCGAAGAGCGCACGCCGTGGAAGCTGGCGAGAGACCCGGAGGCCGCGGGCGCGCTTGACGAGACGCTTGCCTCGCTCGCTGAGGGGCTGCGCGTCGTGACCGTCCTGCTGCACCCGTACATGCCCGCGACCGTCGAGACGCTGCTGGGCGCGCTCGGCCGGCCCGAGCTCGACTTTGACAGCGCGCCGTTCGCGGCGCAGGGCTGGGGCGGCCAGACGACGACGATCGAGCCGCTGTTCCCGAAGTTCAGATGAGGACGGCGCCGCAATGATCGACAGCCACACGCACATCAGCTTGGTCAAGGAGCCGGAGGCCAACGTGATCGCGCAGGCCGAGCGTCAGGGCGTGCGGCGGATGCTGACGGTCGGGACCGACTCCGACTCCTGCCGCGCGGCCTTGCAGATCTCTGAAGACTTCCCGCAGGTCTACGTCGGGATCGGCCGCCACCCGAACTCCGCGACTGGCTTCGACGACGCCGACCTCGCCGACCTGCGCGCGCTCGCCGCCCACCCGCGCTGCCGCGCGATCGGCGAGACCGGCTTCGACTTCTTCCGCGACAACGCTCCCGAGGCCGACCAGCGCCGGGCGTTCAGCGCGCAGATCGCGCTCGCGCGCGAGACCGGCAAGCCGCTCGTGATCCACACCCGCTCCGCCGACGACCAGACGCTCGACCTGCTCGCGGCCGAGGCTGACGGCGTCAGAGTGATCCTGCACTGCTTCTCGATGGCCGACCGCGTCGAGGAGTGCGTCGAGCGCGGCTACTGGATCTCGTTCGCCGGCAACGTCACCTACCCGGCCAACCGCGACCTCCGCGCCGCCTCCGCGAAGGTGCCCGAGGACCGCATCCTCGTCGAGACCGACGCGCCGTACCTCAGCCCCCAGCCGGTTCGCAAGCAGCGCAACGTGCCGGCCAACGTCGTGCTGACGGCCGAGTTCATCGCGGACGAGCGCGGCGTCTCGTACGTCGAGTTCGAGCAGGCGGTCGAACGCAACGCCGCCGAGCTGTTCGATTGGTAGCCGGCGCGATGAGCGCCGACGCCGACGACCTGCCGACCCAGCCAAGCCTGCGCCGCATGCGCGCGTTCGGGATCCGTCCCAACCGCGAGCTCGGCCAGAACTTCCTGATCGACTCCAACATCCTCGACGTGATCGCGCGCGCCGCCGAGCTCGGCGACGAGGACGTCGTGCTGGAGATCGGCGGGGGCCTCGGCGTCCTGTCCGAGTACCTCGCGGAGCGTACGGCGCACGTCCACGTCGTCGAGATCGACCGTGGCCTGGAAGAGCCGCTGCGCGATGCGCTGGAGCCGTTCGGCGCGCGCGCGACGCTTCACATGGGCGACGCGATGGCGCTCGACCTGACCGCGCTGGACCCCCAGCCGACGAAGGTCGTCGCCAACCTGCCGTACGGGATCGCGGCCGGCGCGATCCTGCGCACGATCGAGGAGCTGCCGCAGGCGACGCGCTGGGTCGCGATGGTGCAAAAGGAGGTCGGCGAGCGGCTTGCCGCCGGCCCCGCGACTGACGCGTATGGGATCCCCTCGGTGATCGCCCAGCTCGCCTGCGACGTGCGCGTCGTGCGCGCGATCTCGCGGCGTGTCTTCTTCCCGGTCCCGAACGTCGACTCGGTGCTCGTCGGCCTGTCGCGCACCGGCCCGGCCGCGCCCGCCCAGCTGCGCGCCTTCGTTCAGGCCGCCTTCGCCCACCGCCGCAAGACGCTCGCGAAGTCGGTCGGGATCGCCGGCGCCGGCTCCCCGGACCGCGTCCGCGCGGCGCTCGAAGCGCTCGGCCAGCCGGTCGACGTGCGCGCCGAGCGGCTGTCGCCGGGGGAGCTGGAGGCGTTGTGGAAGGCGGTCAACGGATGAGGGCACTGCGCGCGCTCGCCCCCGGCAAGACCAACCTCTGCCTCTTCCTCGGCCCGACGCGAGCCGACGGCCTGCACGAGCTCGTCTCGCTGATCGAGCCACTGTCGCTTGCCGACGAGCTGACGCTTGAGCCGCTCCCTGGCGGGCTGGCGGTTGCCGCCGCGCCTGGGCTGGCGAGCGAGATGTGCGCGGCCGGTGCCGACGAGGTCGTCTGCGCCGGCGTCGAGGGCCCAAACCTCGCTGCCGAAGCGCTTGCCCGCTACCGCGCCGCCTCTGGCTGGAATGGCCCGCCGCAGCGGCTGACGATCGTCAAGCGCGTCCCGGTCGCGGCCGGCATGGGCGGCGGCTCCGGCGACGCCGCCGCCGCTCTGCGTCTCGCCGCGCACGCCGCGGGGCGCCCAGGTGACCCGTTGATCGCGACGCTCGCTTCGGGGCTCGGCGCCGACGTGCCGAGCCAGGTCGAGCCCGGGCCGGTGCTCGTCCACGGCGCCGGCGAGCACGTCGAGCCGGTCGCGCTGCCGCCGGCGCACGCCGCGCTCGTGATCCCGTCGCAGGAGCAGCTTTCGACCCCCGCGGTCTTCCGCGAGGCCGACCGCCTCGGCCTTGGCCGCGACGCAGCCGAGCTGCTCGAGCTGCGCGAGCGCGTGCGCGAGGGGCTGCTGCCCGAGCTGGTCGTCAACGACCTCGAGCCGGCCGCCCGCTCGCTCTGCCCGTCGATCGACGTGTCGCTCGACGCCGCGCGCGCGGCCGGCGCCGACCACGCCTTCGTCAGCGGCTCGGGCCCGACGGTGATCGGGCTGTGGTGGGGGAGAGCAGCAGGCGCCGCCGCCGAGGCTGCCGCCGTGGCGCTGCGCGACCGCTTCCCAGGCGCCGTCGCGACCCATCCGGTCGCGTCTGACTTCGCGCACGTCGTCCCGGTACGCGACAATGCCGGCTGGTCATGAGCAACGACGCGATCGTCCATCTCGTCGCCATCGGCGCCGGCGTGCTTGCGCTGCTGGTGTTCGTCGGCCTCGTCACCGTCCCCGTCGCCTCCTCCTATGAGCGCGTCTGGGAGCGGTTCGTCGCCGGCCTGCTGTCGTTGTGGGTGCTGGCCGCGCTCGTCGGCGTCGGCGTGATCGCGGGCGCCGCCGTGATCTACGAGTGGCCGAAGCTGTTCTGAGAGAGGCCGGCCGCGCGCGCGGCGCAACCGCTCGTCGCGCCATGCCAGCCTTCGTACAATCGAGCGCTCAATGACCTCGAAGGCCAGCGGCTCCGCCGCCGCACCAGACTTCAGCGCGCTTGAGGCGATCACCGAGGCGATCGCGGCCGGCGCCGGCCTGCCCGAGATCATCCGCGCCGCGTCGCGCGCGCTTGACGCGAGCCTTGTCTTGATCGACCGCACGAGCGTCGTGCTCGCCGTCGCAGCCCGCTCGCCCGCCGAGGAGCGCGCCTTGCTGCGCGACGCGGAGGGCGTCGAGCGGGTCGAGCTGCGCGTCGCCGACGTGGTCGTCGGCCAGCTGCGGATGCGCGGCCGCGCCGCCGCCTGGGCCGGCCTCGACTCGCCGCTGCTGCGGCTCGTCACGACGCTCGTCGCCTCCGAGGTCGAGCGCGTCCGCGGGCCTGAGCGCGCCTCCGAAGCGGCGGCCGCCGCGTTTGTCCACGCAGTGCTGGAGCGCGAGATCCGCGACCGCGACGACCTCGTCGCGCGCGGCAAGGAGCTCGGCATCGCGCTCGACCGCGGCGGCAGCGTCGTCGTCGTTCGCGCCCACCCGCGCACGCCGACCGACGACGACTGGCGCTCGCGCCTGCTCGCGCTGGCCGAGCGCGGCGCCCGCTCGATCGCCCCCGGCGCGATCGCCGCGCCGGCGAAGGACGGCGACGGCGACGAGGTCGTCGTGCTCGTCGCAGACCCCGATGGCGACGCCGGCCGCCGCGTCGGCGCAACCGTCCTACGCGAGCTTGAGGCCAACCTCAGCGGCTTCGCCTTCGCTGTCGGCCGCAGCCGGGTTGCGCGCGACCCAGTCGACCTCTACCGCGCCGGCAACGAGGCGCTGCTCGCCGCCAACGTCGTCGAGGGCGATCCCGACGAGGCGCTGCTCGCCTACGACGACACCGGCACCTACCAGCTGCTGCTCCCGCACATGAGCGACCCGGCTGAGCTGAGGCGCTTCTACGACGAGACGGTCAGCAAGATCGTCTCCTACGACGAGCAGTACGAGACCTCGGACCTCGTCGGCACGCTCGAGGCGTTCCTCGAGTGCGACGGCAACGTCAACGCGACCGCCGCGCGGCTGATCACCCACCGCCACACGGTGCGGTACCGCTTCGAGCGGGTGCGCGAGATCACCGGCCTCGACGTCGCCTCGACCGACGGGCGCGAGAAGCTCTCGTTCGGGTTGAAGGCGATGCGGGTGCTCGGCATCGCCGCGCCGCGCGGGCCGGCGACCGAGCGCGGCGCCGAGGGCGGGCGCGTGCGCCGCGAGCAGCCCGACCGCCCGGCTCGGTAGCGCTAACGCGTAGCGTCGCGGAGGGCTCCCGTCCGACGCGCCCGCAGCGCTCGCCTCTTGCAAGAGGAGGCTGGCCCGTGCCGTGGGGCCATCGGCTCGCAGCCCCGCGCCGACCGCTCCACTTGCAATCGCGACATTAGTTTTTATAAGATCGAATGGTTCTATTCGTCACGATGGATAGGGCGGATTATCCCGGCTGGCGAAGACGCCTCGGCGCCGCCAGCGGAGCGCAGCGTGGTGAGAGGTGGCGATGCAGGAGATGTGCGAGACAGCGGCCACGCACGGAGCCGGAGCGTGATCGGCGCTCGGCGTGACGGGGGAACGTTGCGATTTCCGCAGTGGCGCGGCCTCGACTCGGGCGGCGGCTGGCGCTCGCTGTGGGTCGAGCAGGCGCTGGCGCGGGAGGGCGAGCTCAGACCCCGGGTCTTGAACGGCCCGGCGCGGGCCGACGTCGCGATCGTCGGCGGCGGCTTCACCGGGCTGTGGACGGCGCTGCGGCTGCGCGAGCTTGACCCGCAGCTGAGCATCGCGATCGTCGAAGCCGACCTTTGCGGCACCGGCGCGAGCGGGCGCAACGGCGGCGCGGTCAGCCATTGGTGGGCGAAGCTGCCAACGCTTGAGAAGCTGCTCGGCCCGGCCGACGCCGTCACGCTCGTGAGAGCGAGCTCCGCGGCGATCGACGGGGTGATGGCGTTCGTCGACGAGAACGACCTCGACTGCCTGCTGCGTCGCACCGCGGGCATCTGGACGGCGACCTCCGACGTGCAGGTCGGCGCCTGGAACCGCGTCCTCGACACGGCCAAGCGGCTCGACCTGACGCCGCCGTACAGACCGCTTTCAACGGACGAGCTGAAGGCGCTGCTGCCCGGCGGCCCGCACCGCGCGGCGATGATCGACGAGACCGCACGCCGCGTCCAGCCGGCAGCCCTCGCGCGCGGGTTGCGCCGGGTCGCGATCGAGCGGGGAATCGCCGTCTACGAGCGCTCGCCGGTCCAATCGATCGACCTCGGCGACGCCGTTGGCGTTCGCATCACGACGGCCGCCGGCGAGCTGACTGCGGCGAAGGCGGTGCTCGCGGCGAACGCCTGGATGGCCCATCTGCCGGAGTTCAAGTCGCAGGTGATGGTCGTCTCCAGCGACGTGATCGCGACCGAGCCGGTAGGGGATGAGCTGATCGCCGAGCTCGGCCTTGACCGCGTCGGCGGATTCAACTCGCGCATGATGGTCAACTACTTCGCCGCGTCGGGCGGGCGCGTCTTCATGGGCCGCGGCGGCGGGACGCTGGCGACGTTCGGGCACATCGGCAGATCGTTCAGCGCGTCGCCCAAGCAGACGGCGCAGGTGCGCGCCGACCTCAGCCGGATGTTCCCACGGCTCGCCGGTAGAGCGATCACGCACGCGTGGGCTGGCCCGGTCGACCGCTCGCCGATGGGCCTGCCGTGGTTTGAGGCGCTGCGCGACGACGACCGCGTCCACTACGCGATCGGCTACGCCGGCCATGGCGTCGGCGCCTCGGCGATGGGCGGCAAGATCCTCGCGTCGCAGCTGCTCGATCGCGACGACGAGTACTTCGAGCTCGGCCGGCTGTTCTCGCGCGCTCGCGGCGGCGCCTTCCCGCGCGAGCCGGCGCGCACGCTCGGCGGCTTCTTCGTCCGCCGCGCGGTCGGGCGCAAGGAAGCCGCCGACGACGCTGGTCGCACGCCGAAGAGAGTCGACGTGGCACTCTCGAGACTTGCGCCGGCGACGATGGCCGACACGAAAAGAGGGTCGAAGCGATGAGCTCGGCGGTCCGGGTCGGCGACGCGCTGCAGGGCGAGCTCGTGCGCCTCGGCGACCACAGCTATTACGTCCACAGCGACGTCGAAGCGGCGGCGAACGCCGGCTTCGTTGTCGGAGAGCACACGACGCTCGTCGTCGACACCCGGCTGACGCCGACGCTCGGCGCCGACCTGCGCAAGCTGGCTGAGCGCGCGGGCGCGGCGGTCGACGCCGCGGAGCCACAGGGGGCGGCCGGCGGGCCTCGCGAGCTGTGGTTCGTCAACACCCACTTCCACGGCGACCACTGCTTCGGCAACTCAGCCTTTGCCGACTGCCTTGGCTTCGCATCGCATAACTCAAACGCGGAGCTGGCGCGCAGCTGGGAGCGGCAGGTCGACTCGTTCGCCGGCCGGCGCCCGTATCTGCGCGAGCAGCTGGCCGGGGCCGACCCAGTGCTGCCGAGCGTGACGTTCGAGGGGACGCTCGCGCTCGACCTCGGCGGCGTGACGGTGGAGCTGGAGACAGTCGGCCAGGCGCACACCGACAGCGATTTGGTCGTCAAGGTCCCCGCCGACGGCGTCGTCTACGCCGCGGACCTGCTGTATCACGGTCACTGGCCGGTGTTGAAGTACGGCGACTACGCCACCTGGATGGCGGCGCTCGACGAGCTTGAGCGCTCCGAGCAGTACACGTTCTTCGTGCCGGGGCACGGCGTCGGCGGCGGCAAGGAGGTCGTTCGCGCCGTGCAGGGCTCGTGGGAGCTGCTGTTTGCGCAGGCACAGGGGGACGGAGCGGAAGAGGACGTGACGGCCGCGATCGAGCGGTCGGCGTACGCGGGCTGGTTGAGACGCGAGCGCGTGCCGGACGTCGTGCAGCAGTTGCGCGCCGAGCGGCGCGGCTGATCTGAAGTGGTGCAACAGCCGCGCGCCGAGGAGAAGCGCGGCTGACGTTGACGCTGCTCCCGCGGCGTCAACGTCATACGGTCGGTTCAAACAATTGAGGAAGTACGGGAGGTCCGTTGACGATGGTAATACGACGTCGTTGGGTCAAGCCATTCTCGATGCTGGCGTTGTTCACGCTCGTCGTCGCGCTGGCGGCTTGCGGGTCGAGCTCGTCCGACAGCTCCGCCAGCTCTGGTGGCTCCGGTTCGATGCCGTCCGGAAGCGACTCCGCCGCAAGCGACTCGGGGAAGCTGACGAAGCTGAAGGTCGGCGTCCTGCCAATCTCTGCGATGGCACCGCTCTACCTTGGCCAGGAGAGAGGCATCTTCGCCAGACACGGCCTTGACATAGAGCCGGTCGTCGCGCAGTCGGGCGCGGCGATCGTGCCGGCGGTGCTGAGCGGCGACCAGCAGTTCGGCTTCGCGAACGTCGTCTCGCTGATGGTCGCGCGTGACAAGGGCCTGCCGATGAAGATCGTCGCGCAGGGCTCGAGCTCCGGCCCCGGTCCGTCACAAAGATTCGAGGCCGTGATCGTGAAGGGCGACAGCCCGATCAGATCGCCAAGAGACCTCGAGGGCAAGACGATGTCGGTCAACGCCCTCAACGACATTGGCGGCGTCGTGATCAGCGCTGCGCTGCAGAAGCTCGGCGTCGATACGAGAACGATCAGATTCGTCGAGATCGGCTTCCCGGACGCGAACGCCGCGCTCGACGCGGGCCGCATCGACGCTGCCTACCAGGGCGAGCCCTTCCTCAGACAAGCGCTGGACAGCGGCGACCGCGCCGTGCTCTACCAAGACCCGGTGCTCGGCAGACAGGTCGCGGTCGCGGATTACTTCACCAGCGAGCAGGAGCAGCAGCAGAATCCTGACGTCGTCAGAGCGTTCAGAGCCGCGATGGACGAGTCGCTCGAATACGCCAACGCGCACGAGGACGAGGCGCGCGAGATCACGACGAGAATCACCTCGGTGCCGGAGTCGATCGCGCAGAGAATGGTGATGCCCGGCTGGGACCCGAACCTCGACCCGGACACGAGCGGCCTCTCGCTGGTCGGCGACCTCGCGCTGAGAGCTGGCCTGATCAGAAGAGCGCCGGACTACAGCACGATGTTCGCGAACTGAGGCACGGCCGCCGGCTCTTCGCCTCGCAGGCACGGCGCTGTCCCGCGCGCGTTTCCCGCGCGGGGCGGCGCACGTCGTCTCACCCCGCCGCACCCGCGCCAGCGCCGGCCAGCGCTCAGACGGCCGTCCTACTTCTACGATACGTGCGTGGCAGCGGGCACCGAGGGCGAGGCAGGGCCCGTCGGCGGGGGCGGGAGCGACACGGCGATCACACGGTTGATCGATCGCCGTGGGCGTTGTCGGCTGGCCTATGAGCCGGTCGCCGACCTCGCACGCGGAGTGATCTGCGGCTACGAGGCCCAGGCGCGCTTCCCGGAGGCGATGAGCCAGCAGCGGTGGGCGAAGGATGCCGCCGCGCGCGACCTCGAGCCCGACATCGACGCCTTCCTCGTCTGCTCGGTCCTCGCGGCGCGCGAGAGCCTGCCCGACGACAGCTTCCTGTCGTTCAACATCCGGCAGGGGACGCTGCTGCGCGAGCCGGTCCAACGCGTGCTGGCCGAGGCCGGACGGCTCGACCGGCTCGTCGTCGAGCTCTGCCCGCGCGCCCCCGCAGCCGACGAGGCTGAGCTGCTCGCGGCGATCGCGCGCCTGCGCGCGGCCGGCGCGACGATCGCGGTCGACGGCGTCGGCGACGGCCACGGGACGCTGCGCCAGATCGCGCTCCTGCGGCCGGAGTTCGTCAAGCTCGACGACTCGCTCGTGCGCGGCCTCGACCGCGACGACGCGAAACTGGTGATCGTCGACATGATCGGCCACCTCGCCAGCCGCCTCGATGCGTGGGTGATCGCGCAGGGCGTCACCGCTGTCGAGGAGCTCGACGCGCTGATCCAGCTGCGCGCGCCGCTGGCGCAGGGCCCGCTGATCGGCGTGCGCGCGAAGACGCTGACGCGCGTCGGCTTCGCGCTCAGCTCGTACGTGAGAGAGCGGGGCGCCGCGGCGATCGAGCCCGGCGCGCTGCTCTCGCTGCTCGAGCGCCGCCGGCCGCTGGAGCCCGACAGCTCTCATGCCGAGCGCGCCGCGCTGTTCGCCGCGCACCCGGGGATGATGCACCTGCCGATCGTCGACGGCCGCAGGCGCCCGGTCGCGATGCTGGAGCGGAGCGCCTTCGAGCACGGCGAGGAGCCGGTTGAGGCGCTGCTGCTCGTGACGGCCGCCAGCCGCGTCGCGGAAGTCGCGCAGCGCGCGATGCTGCGCCCCGCAGCGACGCGCTTCCACCCCGTCGTCTGCTGCGACGTCCAAGGCCGCTACCTCGGGATCGTGCGCGTCGAGCGGCTCGTCGACGCGCTGACCCGCGCCCACACGCTCCAGCCGGTCGCGACCGCCTGACGGCGACGTGCCGGCGCGGCAGGCCTGGCCTAGCCGACCTCTCTGATCTGCGCCCGCACCTCGTCGACGACCGAGTCGGGAACGTGCTCCATGCCGTGGTCGTCGTGCGCGTGGCGCGCGACCTGCGCAAGGATCGCTTCCTCGGTCTCGCCTTGGAAGCGCGCGGTGCAATCCGGCACGACAGCTCCGCAGAAGAACTCCTTCATCGTCCGTCCCCTCCTCGCGTGGGCGTTCGGTGCGGCGATCCTACTGGGGGGCCGGGACTCGAACCCGGATAGCCGGCTCCAAAGGCCGGAGTCTTGCCATTAGACGACCCCCCAACGCGGGACCCGCTCGATTCTAAGAGGTTGGCCCCCAACGCCGCGCGCGTCGGCAGCGCAAGAGCGTCCCCAGATCGCCGGCGCGCCACCGAGCACGTAGTCGTTCCCGGACATTGCGGCGTCCAGGCGTCCAGGCGCAGGGCGGTCCGCATCCAGACGTGGCTACGATGCGAGGCGTGACCGCGCCGGTCGTTGTAATCCTCGCCGCGGGTCAGGGCACACGGATGCGCTCCGCGACTCCGAAGCTTCTGCACCCCCTTTGCGGCAGACCTCTGCTCTCTTGGACTGTCGCCGCCGCCCGCGATGCGGGCGCCGCAAAAGTCGTCGTCGTCGGCGGCCCGGACCGTGCGCTCGCGCCCGGCCTGCCGCCCGACGTCGTGCTCGCTGTGCAACAGGAGGCGCGCGGCACCGCCGACGCGGTCCTCGCCGCCGGCCCCGAGATCGACCCGGCCGCGCCGGTGATCGTGCTCAACGGCGACGTGCCGCTGATCACCGGGGAGGCGCTCGCCGACTTCGCGCAGACGCACGCCGAGGCCGGCGCCGCCGCGACGATGCTGACGATGGTGCTGCCCGACCCGTCCGGCTACGGCCGCGTCGTGCGCAACGCCGACGGCGCCGTCGAGCGCGTCGTCGAGACGAAGAAGCCGGGCGACGCAACCCCGGCCGAGCTGGAGATCCGTGAGGTCAACGGCGGCGTCTACGCCTTCGACGGGGGGCTGCTGCTCGAGGCGCTCGACCAGGTCGGCTCCGACAACGCGCAGGGCGAGCTCTACCTCCCCGACGTGCTGCCGATCCTGCGCGATGGCGGCGGCATCGTCGCCGCCCACGTCGTCGACGACCCGGCGATCGCGCTCGGCGTCAACGACCGCGGCGACCTCTCGAAGGTCCGCGCCGAGGCGCAGCGCCGCATTCACGCCAGGCTGATGACCGCTGGCGTGACGATCGTCGACCCCGGCTCGACGGTGATCGACGCGGGCGTCGAGATCGGCCCCGACACCGTCGTCGCGCCGTTCACCTCGCTGCTCGGCGAGACGCGGGTCGGCGGCGGCTGCCAGGTCGGCCCGAACACGACGATGACCGACGCGACGCTGGGAGACCGCGTCACGGTCCCGCACTCATACCTCGTCGGCTGCACGGTCGAGGACGGCGCGAGCGTCGGGCCGTTCGCCTACCTGCGCCCTGACGCCGTGCTGCGCGAGGGGTCGAAGGTCGGCACGTTCGTCGAGGTCAAGAACTCCGATGTGGGGGCGGGCTCGAAGGTCCCGCACCTCTCCTACATCGGCGACGCCGATATCGGCCCGGGGACCAACCTCGGGGCCGGCACGATCACGGCCAACTACGACGGCGTCCACAAGCACCGCACCACGATTGGCGCGCGTGTGAAGGGCGGCGTCGACACCTCGTTTGTCGCACCGGTCACGGTCGGCGACGACGCCTGGACGGCGGCAGGGTCGGTCATCACGGAGGACGTCCCAGCAGGCGCGCTCGGCATCGCCCGGGCGCGTCAGCACACGGTCGAGCGCTACAGCGAGCGCAAGAAGGAGAGCAAGCAGTGACCCCCGATGTCATGACCGCGGCACCGTCTTCGACAGTGCGTAGACTCGGTTCCCAGATGAGCTCGGCTGTGCCTCATGAACACCCGCAAAGCCACCTTGAGATCGGCTACGGCAAACAGCTCATGCTGTTCAGCGGCCGTGCCCACGAGCAGCTCGGCATGGACATCGCCGGCAAGCTCGGCGTCGAGCTCGGCGGCGTCACGCTCAAGACCTTCTCCAACGGCGAGGTCTACTGCCGCTACGAGGAGTCGATCCGCGGCGCGGACGTCTTCATCGTCCAGCCGATCAGCGGCAACGAGCGCACCGGCATGACCGCCAACGACTCGCTGATGGAGCTGCTGGAGATGGTCGACGCGGCCGTCGGCGGCTCCGCGCATCGCGTCGTCGCGGTCTGTCCGTGGTACGGCTACTCGCGCCAGGACAAGAAGTCGGCGCCGCGCGAGCCGATCTCCGCTCGCCTCGTCGCGCGCATGCTGGAGACCGCGGGGATCGACCGGATCCTCACGATGGACCTTCACTCCGGCCAGATCCAGGGCTTCTTCCAGAAGCCGTGCGACCACATGACGGCGATGTGGATGCTCACGAAGTACTTCGCCGACCAGGGCCTCGAGGACCTCGTCGTCGTCTCGCCGGACGCCGGCCGCGTGAAGCTGAACAAGAAGTTCGCGGCGACGATCGGCGCCGAGCTGGCGATCCTCAACAAGGAGCGCCCGGCTCAGCAGGTCGCCGAGATCGGGTACGTGATCGGTGACGTGAAGGGCAAGACGGCTGTGATCGTCGACGACATCATCGACACCGCCGGCACGCTGAAGGCCGCGGCGCAGACGGTCCGTGACGCGGGCGCCACGCGCGTCCTCGCCGCCGCGACGCACGGCGTCTTCTCCGGCAACGCGTGGGAGAACCTCGCCGCCGCGGCGTTCGACGAGATCGTCGTGACCGACACGATCCCGCTGCCGTCGGGCGCGCCGGACAATATCACCGTGCTGCCGTGCGCAGACCTGTTGACGAGCTCGATCCGCCAGATCTTCACGGACGGCTCCGTCAGCGAGGTCTTCCGCGGCGAGAACCAGCTCTTCTAGGAAGGACGGCGGCGCGGAGCCGGCCCGATGGCCCGTGACGCCGCCCACCTGATGGAGCTGCTCGGCCTCTCTGAGGACGAGCTGTGCGCCGCGCTCGCGGTCGACCCGCTGACGTTGCTGTCCGGTCAGCTCGACCATCGCCCGGAGCTGCCGATTCTGCTCGACCTGTTGGCCGAGGCAGAGGAGAGGGCCGGCGCGCCGGTGCTGCGCCGGTGGCTGCGGGCGAGCGGCCCCGCCGGCCGCCCGCTCGACGCGCTGCTCGCGCGCGACTTCGGCCGCTTCGAGGACCAGCTCGCAGAGCTGGGCCAGCGCGGATTCGTGCTGCGCAGCAGCAGCATGGACTGAGCCGGCGCGGTTCTCGCGCGCCGGCGGCTGAGCGCTACTTCTTGTCGGGCGCCTTCTCGCCCGGCCACACGCCGAACAGGTGCTCGAACCCTCTCGCGCCCGCGCGGTTGACGAGCGTGCGCGTGACGTTGAAGGTCAGCCCCTGCACCGCGGCAGCGGTCACGACTCTCGGCCAGCTGGTCTCTTCGGTCGTCGCCTTCGGCGGGTCCTCGTCGTCGATTCTGCTCCAGACGAACGTGAAGACGCGTCTCGCCAGCAGCCCGGCGACGATGCCGACGACGATCCCGAACGGCTTGTAAAGGAGCTTCATGCCCCGGAATCTACCCTTCTGGCGCCGACTCGATCTCGATGCAGTCGCGCTCTATCCTGGGTCGAGGCACGACGAAGGGCGGTAGCGCAGTGAGCCAGGGCGGTCACCGGGACGACGAAGGCGCGGCGGACGAGCTGCTGCGCCGCGCGCTGCTCGACGCAACGGACGCTGCCGCCGTCTCGCTCGCCGTCGAGGGCCTGCCCGTCAGCGAGACCGTCACCGTCGTCTTTCACGGCCGTCGCGACCTCGGCACGGTCCAGACGTACGTCGCGCGCGGCCGCCACGGGGCGGGCACGACGATCTCGGCGCGCGAGCTGATGCGCGTGCCGTGCGACCTCGACCTCGGGGACGCCGACGACCTTGCCGAGGCGAAGCAGCTGTACGTCGAGCAGGCGAGCGCGCTGCGCGAGGCGCTGATCGGCGCTGACACCGTGCTCGACGTCTGGCGCGAGCCGCTGGAGCAGCTTGCCGGCGGCAGCGTCATGATCGAGCGCTCGGTTGAGCTGAGCATCCCGCTGCCGGCCCATCGGCTGCTGCCGGTTGCGCTGCTGGCGCCCGAGCGCCAGCTCGTCGTCGCGCCGGTCTGCGGCGCGCGCGCCCTCTCGGAGGGGCGCCCTCCGCTGGGGATCGCCTGTGCGCAGCAGGACCTCGCCCGCATCTACCCGCTGCCCGACGACCCCGAGCGCTGCCTCGACGGCTTCCTCGAGCTGGCCGCCACCCATGCCCACGACCTCGCCCGCCAGCTCGTGCGCCAAGAGGCGTCAGTCGAGCGCTTCCTCGAGATCAGCGCCAGAACGCCGCCGACGCTGCACTGAGCGGGAGCCGAGCGCTGACGCGCCGGGCCCGTCCGCGCGGATCTTCCTGGCGCGCGACCGGTCGGATCGGAGATGATGGCGCCGCCGATGCGTCGCCCCGGGAGGATCCTCGCTGTCGTCGCCGTGATCGTCGTGTTCCTGTTGGTGAGCGCGGGGCTGGCGCGCGTCCTGAGCGCCAACGGCGCCGAGCGCACGGCGATCACCGATCTGCTCGCCGCTCAGGCGCACGGCAACGCCGCCGCGCTTGTCGCCGGAATCGACGGCTGCGCGGGCGACGCGACCTGCCGCGCGACGCAGGATGACAACGCCCGCGCGCTGAGATCGACGGGCGCGCTGCAGATCGTGCGGCTCGACCTCTCGACCGGCTTCTCGCTCGGCGGCACGACCGGCATCGCGCGGGTCGTCTGGGTGACGCCAAGACGCCTGACAGTGGTGCAATGCGCCCGCGTCAAGCGTGGCGGGAACGTGATCAGCGGGATCCGCGTCCACGTGCTGGCGTTCAGCAGGCCGATCGGGCGAGAGACCAGCTGCCCAGGGTCAGAAAGCTGACAGGCGGTAGATACGACCGCAACTGTCAACCCCCTGGCGTACTCTCCACCAGCGTTGATGCGCCGCCGCCCGTCGTTTCCAGCCCGCCTGCTCGCGCTGCTCCTCGCGCTGAGCTGTGCCATCGCCGTCTTGCCCGCCGTCGCGACCGCCGATGACGAGCCGCCGCCGGACACCACGACCGGCGGGACAAACCCCTTCACCGTCGCGTTGGCGCCGCCGTCGACCGACATAACGGTCCCGTCCGGCAAGCCGCTCTTCATGGAGGGACAGGACAGCCGCTACCTGATCGACGGGCCGTGGATGTTCCGCGAGGACCCGACCGACGTCGGCGTCAGCCAGCGCTGGTTCGCGGCGACGACCCCCGACGGCTGGAGCGGCACGACGGTCCCGAGCGTCTGGAACGTCGGCGGCACGACGACCGCCCAGTTCGAAGGCAGCGTCGGCTGGTACCGCAAGGACTTCGAGCTGCCCAGAGCGAGACCGACCGACAGCTGGGTGATCCGTTTCGAGGCCGTCAACTACAGAGCGACGGTCTGGCTCAACGGCCGGCAGATCGGGCAGCACGTCGGCGGCTACACGCCGTTCGAGGTGACGCTGCCCAACGTCAGCCGCAACGGCGTCAACCACCTCGTCGTGCGCGTCGACAACCGCCGCGCTCTGCCGCCTGGCGGCGGCAGCCAGCCGGTCCCGCCGACCGGCTGGTGGAACTACGGCGGCATGCAGCGCGAGGTCTACCTGCGCCGCGTCGACCGCGTCGACATCCAGGACGTCTTCGTCGACCCCGAGCTTCCGAGAGTCGGCGGGCCCGCGCAGGTGACCGCGACCGCGACGCTCAGAAACACGTCGAGAACGGCTCAGCTCGTGACGCTCAGCGGGCGCTTCGGCAGACTGCCGATGTCGTTCGGCTCCGTCTCGGTCCCGGCCGGCGGCAGCTCGACGCTGACCGCGAGACTGACGGTCAGAAAGCCGAGACTGTGGTCGACGGCGAGCCCCAGCCTCTACCGCGTCCGTCTCGCTGCGACGGCGATGGCGCCGAGAGCGAGAAGAGCGACCCCGGCGGCCGCCTACACGCTTGAGAGCGGCATCCGCCAGCTGATCGTCAAGAACGGCCAGCTGCTGCTCAACGGCGACGTCGTCCACTTCCGCGGCGTCGCGATCCACGAGGACACGCTCGACCGCGGATCGGCGATGAGCAACGACGACCGCCAGAAGCTGATGGCGCTCGTGCGCGACAGCGGCGCGACGCTCGTGCGCGCGCACTACCCGCTCCACCCGGAGCTGGAAGAGCTGGCGGACAGAATGGGGATCCTCCTCTGGAACGAGATTCCGACGACGTATCAGCTGCCCGACACCGACCTCGGCCGCTCCGTCTTCAGAAGACAGGCGCTGCAGGAGCTGAGAGAGAACATCCTCGCCAACCGCAACCACCCCGCGATCGCGGTCTGGTCGGTCGGCAACGAGATGCCGAGCAAGGCCGGGCCAAACCAGACCTGGTACATCAGAACCGCGGCCGACCTCGTCCACCAGCTCAAGCCCGGCGCGCTCGCCGGCCTCGCCTACGCCGGCCACCCCGAGACCGCCTGCCAGCCGGCCTACGCCCCGGTCGACGTGCTCGGCATGAACGACTACTTCGGCTGGTACACCGGCTTCGGCGGCAACATCGCCGACCGCGACGGCCTCGACTCCTACCTCGACTACGTCCACAACTGCTACAGAAAGCAGGCGGTCGCGGTGACCGAGTTCGGCGCGGAAGCCAACCGCGACGGCCCGGCAGACGAGAAGGGCACCTACGCCTTCCAGAGCGACTTCCTCAGCTACCACCTCGCGGAGTACGCGACGAAGCCGTGGCTCGCCGGCTCGGTCTACTTCTCGCTGCAGGAGTTCCGCATCCGCGACGGCTGGGGCGGCGGCAACCCGTGGTCAGACCCGCCGTTCCACCAGAAGGGCCTCGTGCGGCTCGACTTCACCAAGAAGCCGGCCTACGACGTCCTCCAAGCCAGCTTCCGCTCCACGCGCCAGTACGTGCCGCGTGGCGGCACGTCGGCACGCGCCGTCAGACCCGGCAGCGCGACACCGTCGCGCAAGCCGTCGAAAACGCCGAGAGCCTAGTTTCGGCGCACGGGGACGCGCTGCGGCGTCGGCGTGTGCGCCGGCCGGCGGGCGGGCCGGGGGGCAAGGTCGCCGAGCCGCTCAGGCCCGCGCAGGCGGATGCCCGCGGGGATCGCGTCAGGCAGCGGCAGGCCGCCTGGCGAGGGAGGACGCGGGGCGCGCGGACTGACGCGGTCGTTGCCGCCGCCGTTGTCGTCTTCCTCTGGCGGGGTCCACGGCGCCGCACGCTCTTCTCGCATCAACGGGTACAGCAGAATCGCTGCAAAGGCAAACCCCACAAGGTGCAGCCCACCGAAGATGACGAGTACAAGCGTGTCTTCGTCCATAGGCTCAGAGTACCGGCGGCGAGGCTTCGGCGGTGGATTTTCGGCCCCGGCGTCCGAAGCGCACCTCCGCAAATGGCCGAATGCACTACTGTTACACGCCGCTCATGGCTGCTGAAGAGACCACACTCACCGTCGCTCCCCGCGAGATCGATGGCTCCCGCGCTGTCCGTCGCCTTCGTCGCAGCGGGTACGTGCCGGGAATCGTTTACGGCGGGGACGCTGACCCCGTCCCATTCCAGGTCCACGCTCGGGAGCTGCGCAACGCGCTGGCTCACGGCGGCGCCGTCATACAGCTCACGCTGGATGGCGCGCAGACCCCGGTCGTCCTCAAGGACCACCACCGTCACCCGGTCACCGGGAACATGCTTCATGTCGACATGCTCCGCGTGAACCTCTCCGTGAGAATTCACGCGACGGTCGTCGTCGAGCTCGTCAACGCCGACGACGCCCCTGGCGTCAAGGGCGGCGGCGTGCTCGAGCAGGTGACCCGCGAGGTCAACATAGAGGCGCTGCCGAACGAGATCCCGGACACGATCGAGCTCGACGTGTCGTCAGTCGAGGTCGGCGACACCGTCTACCTCTCGGCGCTGACGCCGCCGGCTGGCGTCACGCTGCTCGACGACCTCGAGGAGACCGTCCTCGCCAGCGTGCTCGCGCCGAAGCTCTCGGTCGAGACCGACGACGAGATCGAGACCGAGACCGAGGTCGCCAGCGACAGAGCTGGCGCTTCCGAGGGCGACTCGGCGGAGTAACGGCATCGATGCGCCTGGGGCGTTCTGCCGCGGGCGCGTCACCGGCCGACTGGCTGGTGGTCGGGCTGGGAAACCCCGGCTCGCAGTACGCGGCGACGCGGCACAACATCGGCTTCGAAGTCGCGAACGTGCTTGCCGCGCGTTGGGGCTTGCCCCGCGCGAAGAGAAGATTCGGCGCGCTCGTCACCGACGGGCGCATCGCCGGCCCGACGATCGCGCCGCAGCAAGCTCCGCGCGTCGCCGTCCTGTTGCCGCAGACGTACATGAACGAGTCGGGCCGCGCGGTCGGCCCGGCGCGCGGCGCCTACAGAGTCCCGCTCGAGCGCGTGCTCGTGCTGCACGACGAGATCGACATGCCGTTCGGCGAGATCCGCGCCCGCATCGGCGGCGGCCTGGCCGGCCACAACGGCCTCAAGTCGCTCAAGCGCGAGCTCGGCAGCGCGGATTTCGCGCGCGTGCGGATCGGCGTCGACCGCCCGCCGACGACCGACCCCGACCGCGTCGCCGCGTACGTGCTCGGCCGCTTCACCGAGTCCAAGACGGAGGTCACGGAGCTTGTCGAGCGCGCCGCCGTCGTCGCTGAGCGAATCGTGCTCGGGGAGTCCGAGCTCGCGTGACTTCCAGCCTCCCGACGGTTCTTAAAGAACGCGAGAGGTCCTGCCCCTAGACTTCGACGCCAGGCCGTCGGCCGCTGCGTTGCGGCCGATCGCCTACCTCTTCAATGCTTCAGCCGCTCCTCGCATACGCTGCCGACGACCCTGCCACGACAAGACTGTCGGAGGCTGGCGGACGGGCTTTTGTCGCCCAGTCGCTGCGTCCGTACGTCGTCGCCGCGCTCGCCGAGCAGGACCCGCAGCGGCCGCTGCTCGCGGTCGCAGGCGACGACCGCCAGGCGCGCGACCTCGCCGCCGACCTGCGCACGTGGCTGCGGCCGCGCCCCGTCCGCTTCTACCCCTCGCGCGGCGTCGCTTACGAGTCGCACCTCGCGCCGCCGGCGCACCTCGTCGGCCTGCGCGTCGCCGCGCTCGACGCGCTGCTTGGCGAGCGGCCCGACGGCGAGCCGGCTCCGGTGGTCGTCGTCTCGGCGGTCGCGCTGTCGGAGAAGGTCCCCGACCCAGCGCTGCGCCCGCGCGGCTTCACGCTGACCGTCGGCGAGCTGCTCGACCTCGACGAGACCGCTGAGGACCTGGTCGCCGCCGGCTACGAGCGCGTCGACCAGGTCGAGGAGCGCGGCCAGTTCGCGATCCGCGGCGGCCTGCTCGACCTCTACCCGGCGACCGAGGACCGCGCGGTTCGCGTCGACCTGTTCGGCGACGAGATCGAGTCGCTGCGCTGGTTTTCCACGTTCACGCAGCGGTCGCTCGGCGACGCGGAGGAAGTCGAGGTGTCGCCGGCCGCCGAGCTGGCAGCTGAGCATCGCGAGCTGGCTGAGATCGCCGCGCTGGAGGACGCCGACAAGCGGCCCGACGTCGCCGAGCTGCTGCCCGTCGACGACTTCCACGCGATGCTCGACCTCGTCAGAGACGCCGCCGTGCTCGTCGCCGCCGAGGAGGAGATCGCGCCTGCGCTGCGCGACCACTGGACCGACGTCACGACGGCCTTCAAGGACCGCGACGCGAACGACCTGTACGTCGCGCCGGACGCGATCGAGGCGGCGCTCGGCGAGCGCGCAAGGATCCGCCTCTCGTCGATCGACGGCGGCCAGCCGACGGCGTTCCGCGCCCAGGCCGCCGAGGTCGCCGCGCGCGGCGTGAAGGAGGCCGAGCCCGAGCTGGAGAAGCTCGTCCGCTCCGGCTACCGCACGGTCGTCGCGTTCAGCCGCAGAGGCGAGGGCGAGCGCGCCGCGTACAACCTCGGTCGCATGAAGATCCGCTGGGTCAACGGCGACGCGCCGCGCGGCGCCGACCTCGCGTTCGTCGAGGCGCGGCTGCGCGACGGCTTCATCGCGCCGGCGTTCAGACTCGCCGTGATCCCCGAGCACCGGCTGTTTCACCGCCGCCCGGCGCGGACGGCCGGACGCGGCACGGCGGGGACGCGGCGCGGCGCCCTGCGCTCGTTCACCGACCTGCGCACGGGCGACATCGTCGTCCACGAGGATCACGGCCTGGCGCGCTTCGCCGGCTTCGACACGAAGACGGTCGCGGGCGTCACGCGCGACTACCTCGAGCTCGAGTACGCCGGCAGCGACAAGGTCTTCATGCCGGTCGACCAGTTCGCGAAGATCTCGCGCTACGTCGGCGCCGGCGGCGACCACCCGCCGCTCTCCAAGCTCGGCGGCAGACGTTGGGACACGCTCAAGTCGCGCGCCCGCAGAGCGGCGCAGGAGATGGCCGGCGAGCTGCTCAACCTCTACGCGGAGCGCAAGCGCCGCGAGGGCCATGCCTTCCCGCCGGACACTGACTGGATGCGCGAGTTCGAGGACGCTTGGCCCTACCGCGAGACGCCCGACCAGCGCGACGCGATCGAGCAGGTCAAGGTCGACATGGAGACGGCGCGCCCGATGGACCGCCTGATCTGCGGCGACGTCGGCTACGGCAAGACAGAGGTCGCGCTGCGCGCCGCTTTCAAGGCGGCCAACGACGGCAGACAGGTGATGGTGCTCGTCCCGACGACGATCCTCGCCCAGCAGCATTACGGCACCTTCGCCGAGCGGCTGAAGGACTACCCGTTCACGATCGAGCACGTCTCGCGCTTCCGCCCGGCGGCCGAGCAAAGAACGGCGATCAACGCGTTCGTCGACGGCACCGTCGACATCCTGATCGGCACGCACCGGCTGCTCTCGCGCGACGTGCGGCCAAAGGACCTCGGCCTGCTGATCGTCGACGAGGAGCAGCGCTTCGGCGTCAAGCAGAAGGAGCTGCTGCGCCAGCTGAAGCTGAAGGTCGACGTGATCGCGATGTCGGCGACGCCGATCCCGCGCACGCTGCAGATGTCGATCGCGGGCATCCGCGACATCTCGGTGATCGAGACGCCGCCGGAGGGCCGCCGCCCGGTCAAGACGTACGTCGGCGAGTACGACGAGCAGCTCGTGAAGGGCGCGATCGAGCGCGAGCTGGCGCGCGGCGGCCAGGCCTTCTTCCTGCACAACCGCGTCGAGTCGATTGACGAGACGGCTGAGCGGCTGCGCGGGCTCTGCCCAGACGCGCGCTTCGAGGTCGCCCACGGCCAGCTCGACGAGAGAGAGCTTGAGAAGCGGATGCTGCGCTTCCTGCGCGGCGAGGCCGACGTGCTCGTCGCGACCTCGATTATCGAGTCGGGGATCGACATCCCGCAGGCGAACACGCTGATCGTCGAGCGCGCCGACATGTTCGGCCTCTCGCAGCTCTACCAGATACGCGGGCGTGTCGGACGCAGCCGCGAGCGCGCCTACGCGTACCTGCTGTACCCCTCCGCGTCGGCGCTGACGGCCGACGCGGCGCAGCGGCTGTCAGCGTTGTCGGACTACACCGAGCTGGGCGCTGGATTCAAGGTCGCGATGCGCGACCTCGAGATCCGCGGCGCTGGCAACCTGCTCGGCGACGAGCAGTCCGGCCATGTGGCGGCGCTCGGCTTCGAGCTCTACATGCAGATGCTGGACGAGGCGGTCGCTGAGCTGGGCGGCGACGATGGCGCGGAGGAGCTGCCGGAGCCGGTCCGCCTCGACGTCAACGTCGACGCGTACGTGCCCGCCGATTACATCCCGTACGAGCAAGCCAAGATCGACGTCCATCGGCGCATAGCCGGTGCGCGCGAGGTCGCCGAGCTGCACGAGCTGCACGCTGAGCTGGAGGACCGCTTCGGTGACCCGCCGGAGCCGCTGCGCAACCTCCTCCTGCTGCAGCAAGCGCGCATTAAGCTCGGTGAAGCTGGTGCGCGCGCCGTCAGCTTCCGAGGCGGTAGGCTCGCCGTCACGCCGATCGAGCTCGACTCGCGCCGCGCCAAGCGGATGCGCGAGGAGATCCCTGAGGCGCTGTATGAGTCGGGTAAGTCGCAGTTGACGGTGCGGGTGCCGGACGACCCGGCTGAGCGGTTCCCGGCAGTCGTGCGAGCGGCTGATGTGCTGCTCGCGGTCACGCGAGAGGCGGCGTGATGTCGTACCCCGGACGCGCTTCGCTAAAGAACACCTAATAATCGGTTGAACTGACGCACCGAGCAAGGAGACTCCTGTATCGTGCTCTCGCCCGTGATCAAGACCCCGCGCATCATTCTGGCGCTCGGCGCCTTTTTTGTGCTCGCTCTCACTGTTGCCGCATGCGGCAGTGACAGCAAGAGCAACGACAGCGTGCCCAGCGACGCCGTGGCGTCGGTCGACGGCACGCCTATTACGACGACGCTGTTTGATGCACGCCTTAGAACGAACGCGCTGAGCTCCGCTCAAGGCGGCACCGCTGTCGTTCCAGACCCTCCCGCTTACAGCGGCTGTGTTGATGAGTTGAGAAGACAGGCCGCCGCTGCCAGAAGCAGAACGAGACAGAGCGACGACCAGCTCAGAACGCAATGCAGATCGCTGTACGACCAGTTGATGAGAACGACGGTCGCTCAGCTCGCGCAGGAGGCGTGGATAGTCCAGGAGGCGAGAGCCCTTGGCGTCACTGTCTCCAACGCGACGGTTCAGAGAGAGCTGGACACGACGAAGAGACAGTCGTTCCCCAGAAGAGGCGACTACGAGAGATTCCTCAGAACGCAGGGGATGACCAACGCCGACGTGATCCAGCGGCTGCGCGTGCAGGAGCTGGCGACGAGAATCACCGACAAGATCCAGAGAAGCGCCGGTGCCGTCACCGACGCCGAGATCACGGACTACTACAACAGAAACAAGGACCAGTTCGCGGTCCCCGAGCGTCGTGACCTCGAGATCGTCCTGACGAGAAGAGAAGCGCAGGCCAACCAGGCGAAGGCCGCGCTCAGAAGCGGCGAGAGCTGGGCCGACGTGGCGAGAAGATTCTCGACCGACGCGACCTCCAAGGCGAACGGCGGCAGACTGCTCGGCGTCGCCAGAGGGCAGCAGGACAGAGCGCTCGACAGCGCTTCGTTCTCGGCCAGAAGAGGCGTCCTGGTCGGCCCGATCAGAGGCCAGTTCGGCTGGTACCTCGTCGAGGTCACCAACATCACGCCCGGCAGACAGAGCTCGCTGGCTGACTCGAGAGACCAGATCAGACAGCTGCTGTCGTCGACCGCCGGCCAGAGAAAGCTGCAGAGATTCGGCACGGACTTCCAGAGAAGATTCGTGGCGCTGACCGTCTGCAGAGCCGGCTACGTCGTCGACATGGTCTGCAAGAACGCTCCGAGAGCGAGAACGCCTACCTCGACGGCCGGTGGCGCCGTCGTGACGACCCCGTAACAGCGGGGTCCGATCGAGGCAGCCGCCACAGCGCGGCAGACCGACGCTGGATAGTCTGCCGCGCAGTGAGCGACAAGGAGTCACAGATCCAGGAGGCGCTGCTGCGCCTCGACGAGCTGACCCGCCGCCTGCGGCGGGAATGCCCATGGGATCGCGAGCAGGACGAGCGCACGATCGTCCCGCACACGCTCGAAGAGGCGTACGAGCTCGCCGACGCAGCCAACCGTCGTGACGACGGCAAGCTGCTCGACGAGCTCGGCGACGTTCTCTTCCAAGTCCACTTCCTCGCGCTGCTGCTCGAGGAGCGCGGCGCCGGCGACCTCGCCGCCGTCGCCGACAACACGCGGCGCAAGCTGATCCGCCGCCACCCGCACATCTTTCCGCCAGGTGCTCAGGAGACCTCCGCGGAGCTGGCGGTCAACGCCGACCAGGTGCAGACCTCGGGCGAGGTGCTGCAGAACTGGGACAAGATCAAGCAGGGCGAGGAGGGCCGCGAGCGCGGCGTCTTCGCCGAGGTTCCCGAGAACCTCCCTTCGCTGCTCTACGCGCGCAAGGTCCAGCGTCGCGCAGCCTCCAGCGGCTTCGACTTCCCCGGCGTCGAGGGCCCGCTGCAATCGGTGCGCGACGAGCTCGACGAGCTGATCGAGGTCGCCGAGGCTGAGGGCGAGAAGGCCCGCGACACTCGCTTCGAAGAGCTCGGCGACGTGCTGTTCGCCGCCGTCAACGTCGCCCGCAAGCTGAACGTCGACCCTGAGCTCGCGCTGCGCAGCTCCAGCGAGAAGTTCCGCGGCCGCGTCGAGAGCGCTGCCAGGTACGCCGCTGAGCAGGGGCTCGTCTGGGACGAGCTGGACCCGGGCGAGCAGCTCGGGCTCTACGTGCGTGCGCGCATGAACGAACATCGATAGGAGACCGACACGCAATGAGTCAGATCGAGCACGTCCACGCTCGGCAGATCCTCGACAGCCGTGGCAACCCCACGGTCGAGGTCGAGCTGAGCCTGCGCTCGGGCGCGTGGGGGCGCGCGGCGGTCCCCTCGGGCGCCTCGACTGGCGAGTACGAGGCGACAGAGCTGCGCGACGGCGGCCCTGACTACCTCGGCAAGGGCGTCAAGAAGGCGGTCCAGAACGTCAACGGCGAGATCGCGACCGCCGTGCGCGGCAAGGACGCGACCAACCAGGCCGGCATCGACCGCATCCTGATCGACCTCGACGGCACGCCCAGCAAGTCGCGCCTCGGCGCGAACGCGACGCTCGCCGTCTCGCTCGCGGCCGCCCACGCGGCAGCGGCGGAGGAGCGCCAGCCGCTGTGGCGCTACCTCGGCGGCGACGCGGCGCACATCCTGCCCGTGCCGATGATGAACGTGCTCAACGGCGGCGCGCACGCGGACAACAAGATCGACTTCCAGGAGTTCATGATCGTCCCGGTCGGGGCGTCGTCGTTTGCCGAGGCGCTTCGCTGGGGCGTGGAGATCTACCACTCGCTGAAGAAGACGCTGCATGACCGCGGGCTCAGCACCGCCGTCGGCGACGAGGGCGGCTTCGCGCCCGACCTCGACTCCAACGAGGAGGCGCTCGAGGTGCTCGTGCGCGGGATCGAGGCGGCCGGCTACGCGCCCGGCAGCCAGGTCGCGATCGCGCTGGACCCGGCGACGAGCGAGATCTACCAGAGCGGCCGCTACGTGCTCGAGCACGAGAACCGCAGCCTCACCGCCGAGGAGATGGCCGCCTACTGGGCCGAGATGGCCAGCCGCTACCCGATCGTCTCGATCGAGGACGGCATGGACGAGGGCGACTGGGGCGGCTGGTCGACGCTGACCGACCGGCTCGGGTCGAGAATCCAGCTCGTCGGCGACGACCTCTTCGTCACGAACACGCAGCGGCTCAAGCGCGGCATCGACGCCGGCGTCGCCAACTCGATCCTCATCAAGGTCAACCAGATCGGCACGCTGACCGAGACGCTCGACGCGATCAAGCTCGCGCGCGAGAACGGCTACAGCGCGGTCATGTCGCACCGCTCCGGCGAGACTGAGGACGTCACGATCGCAGACCTCGCCGTCGCGACTGGCTGCGGCCAGATCAAGACCGGCGCCCCGGCCCGCTCGGACCGCGTCGCGAAGTACAACCAGCTCCTGCGGATCGAAGAGGCGCTCGGCGCCGACGCCGTCTACCCCGGCCGCTCGGCCTTCAAGAGCTGACGCACCCGATGCCCGTGGCTGTGCTCTGACGGGCACGGCCGCGGGTCGGTCGTTGCATCGTCCGGGGGCGGGAGGAGAACGCTGCGGCTGGGCGAAACGAGTTGGGATGCCGCCCGTCGACCCCCCACGCCGTGCCCGCCGCTCCGCCGATCGCCCGCCGGCGCAGACCGCGCTGGGAGCGATGGCGATGCGGGTCCGCTGGGACCGCGTCGGGCGCGTGTCGCTGCTGGTCCTGCTGCTCGCAGTCGCGCTGCTGTACGTCTCGCCGGCGCGCTCTTACCTGTCGACCTGGCGCGACTCGCACGCCAAACAGGCCCAGCTCCACGGGCTGCAGCGCGAGCACGAGGAGCTCGTCGCGCGCGCGAGACACCTGAGAGACCCGCGTACGGTCGAGACCGAGGCGCGCCGCCTCGGCATGGTCCGGCCCGGCGAGCACCCGTACGTCGTCAGCGGGCTGCCGGCCAACTGAGCGGGCGGCGCTGCGGACGCCGTGCCTGCGCTCAGCGGTCGAGCGGCTCGGCTTGGCTCTCGAGCTCTTCGCGCGTGCGGCGCCTGCCGCCCGACCAGTCGACCGCCTCGCGCACGTAGCGGGCGAAGGCGGCGCCGCCGACGGTCTGCGCGTCCCAGGCGTTCGGGTTGTGCGGGGCGGTCGCCATCGCGACGTCGAGCACCCAGTCGCCGCTGTCGCGGTAGAGCGCGGCCAGCTCGTCGGTCGTGAAGGAGCCGCCGAGCCGGCGGCGCAGCTCGTCAACGGCTGCGTCGACCGCTCGCTCGAGCAGCGCGCGGTCAGCGGGGTCAGCGGAGCGTAAGCGCCGCTGCCCGTCGTCCCACAGCTGGATCGCGGTCTCGGTCTGCATTCGCCCCAGGGTAGCGAGCGTCGACGGCGGTACGGAGGCCGCGTTCGTGAAGCGAGGAGCGTCAGCGCCTAGCTGACGCCAACCGACGCTGCGTGGAGAGTCGGCGGGGCTCCACAGCGCCCCGCCAAGCCTCGTCAGTCGTCGTCTTCGTCTTCGCCGATGCGACGGATCACGATCTGGTCTTCCTCGATCGTGACCTCGATCGGACGGTGACCCGCCCAATGCTCGGCGTAGACAGGATCGTCCTGCACAGCGGGATCGAGCCACAAACCGTAGCCCTCGTCGCCGTGGTCGAACGTCCCTTCGAGCGGGCCCACGGTTGCCTTGCGGCGACCGCGCCCGCCGCGGCGACCACGTCGACGTGACGGCTTGTCGCCGTCCTCGTCGTCGTCGGTCTCCGCCTGCTGCTTACGGGCCTTGGCCTTAGCGGCCTCTTCCTTGGCCTTAGCCTCGGCGGCTTCCGCCTCGGCCTTGGCCTTCGCGGCCTGCGCTGCTTCGAGCTCAGCGGCGATCAGCGCGTCGTCCTCGGCGCGGAGATCGATCTCGTCGTCGAAGTCGGCACCGGTTTCGGTGTCGACATCGTCGGCGACGAGTTCGTTCTCGCGCTTGAACGACGCGATCTGCTGCGTCGTGACCTCGAGCTGGTGCGCGATCCAAGCGTCAGTGCGGCCCTGGCGGACCCACTGGCGGATCTGATTGAGCTGTGGACGAAGTGAGCGTCGTGCCATCGCGCGCGGACACTAGCGGAAACTGGCTCACCGAAGTTCCGCCGAGCTTGCAGGAAGAAAGGGGAAGGAAACGCGGGGGCCGTGGTACCGGCTCGTTATGCTTGGTTCCTGAGCGACCGGTTGTCTCTTGGCTTGCCCTCCCCGGTCGTGTCCGGCCACGAGGCATGGAGGCAAGAGCGCAATGCTGGTCCTCACGCGCAAGTCGAATCAAAGCATCATGATCGGGGACGACATAGAGGTCTCCGTCTTAGCGATCATGGGCGAGAAGGTCCGGATCGGGATCCAGGCGCCGCGCGACGTCCCCGTCTTCCGCAAGGAGGTCTATCTCGAGATCCAGGCCGAGAACCTGGCGGCGAGCGAAGGCGCCCGCGAGGAGGTCGACGCCGCTCTCCGAAAGCTGGGAGGCAGCGAGGAAGCGTGACGGATCGTCAACTGCGACGGACGATCCCGGGTCTTGCGGCTAGCCCATCACCCGGTACAGCGTCTCGAACATCGCGATGGTCACGACGGCAGCCGTCGCGATCAACGTGAGGACGAGCAGCACGAATCGCATCGATCCGCGCTTGTGAATCTTCTCCAGCTCCCGCTGGCGACTGCGGTGTGCGGCCTTCGTCGCGAGGCTTTCGCGACGAGACCGGTCGAGCGCCGCCTCCTCGTAGAAGGCCTGCTCAAACTGGGCAAGGCTCTGACGCATTCTCATGAAGGCAGAGAGCCTAGCATCGGTTATGACACCAGCGGCAGCAGCGTTTCGGGGCTTCGGCCCATCCGCCAGGGAGCATTCGCCCGCCAGGACGGTGGATGCCGTCGCGCCTGCTCGGACTGTCAGCGCGCCCGCTCAGAGCGTGCGCGCGCCGACTGCTCTGGCTGCGATGGAGCTTGCCTCAACAGGCGCTCCAGAGGCCCCGGCCGGCGGCCCGCGCGCTCGTCTGCAGCTGCGCCAGCTCGCTCGCGTGCGTGGTGTTCGGAGCGATCTCGAGCGTCCGCGCGGCGCCGTCGCTGATCAACCGCGCGTTGACGAACAGCCCGTCGCCGTCGCGGTAGACGTACGCGAGCAGGCGGTCGTAGCGATCGCGCAGCTCGTGGTCGAAGCGCAGCGTGACGGCGCCGTCGCTGGCGGCCAACAGCCGCTCGTTGAGCGCGTGGGCGGTCGGGCCGAAGCACTGCACGGGGGTGTTGGGCTTGACCGTCTCGGGCGTGTCGATCCCGATGTAGCGAACGCGCTCCTCGCGGCCGTCGACCGTCACTGCGACGGTGTCGCCGTCGACGACGCGCTCGACCTGCGCGCGCACGGTCGCGCCTGGGCGCAGCGGCGAGTCGCCGCCGCCGAGCCAGCTCGGCAGCCCGACGCCGCCGACCACGAGGCCGGCGGCGATCAGCAGGGCAATCCAGGGAAGCGCGCGCGGCCAGGTCATCGCGCAGATGACCCTAAGCGCCGTGCGGCGGCGGCGGAAGCACCCGCTGGGCGATCGCGCGGCGATCGGCGCAGACGGGGCGCAAAGCCGTGTCCCCCGCCGCCCGATCCGCGCTTCGCGCGCCGGGCAGCCGGGAACGGTGGCGACTACCTAGTGAACTTCCTGCTGCTCGTAGACCTCGATGAAGCGAAGGTAGTTGTCGGCGATCTGCGCCGCTGCGTCCTCGCGCGCGAGCGTTCTGTTGAGGAAGCCTCTGAGCGCGTCCCACCAGATCGAGCGGCCGATCGCGAAGCCGACGAAGCCGGTCACCGGCGCCGCCTCGCGCAGCCACTGGTCGACCTTCTCGTTGCTGGCGCCGCGGCCGAGCAGGACGCAGACGACGCCCTCGCGGCCCTCGCCGGCGCGCGTCTGCTGCGCGAGCATCTCGGCGTCGGCCTGGGCGTCGACGCCCTCGATCTTCCAGATGTCGACCTCGACGCCGAAGTTCTGGATCGCCTCGATCGCGCGGCGCATCAGCGCCGGGCGCAGCTCCGCGTCGTAGCGGTCGGCGTCGCCGCCGACCGTCGCGAGCTGGGCGTCGGTGCCGGGCACCAGCAGCTCGAAGAGGAATTTGCGGTCGTTCGCGTGAAGCCAGTCCGCGAGCCGCTTCAGACGCGTCAGTTGACGCTCGTTGAGAACGGCGTCGTCCTCGGGGTTGTACCGGACGAGCACCTTGCTGAAGCTCGGGTCGAACGCCTCGATGTGCGCGCCGAACTCGTCGCCGTACTCGAAGTCGAACTCGTGCTGTCCGCTCTTCTCGACCGGCATCGCGAGCTTCAGGCCCTTCGCCTTCGCCTCGCTGGGGACGTCGCCGCCGAACTGCTCGTCGACGAGCACGCCGGTCGCGCTTGCGTCGGCGCCGCGGTCGACGGCGAGCGCCATGCCCTCGTAGATCAGCTGCTTCGCATCGGCGATCGTCGCCGTCTCCGCGGCGGTCGGGACGCCCTTGATGCCGAACATCTTGCTCTGGAACGACCCGCGATGGTCGAACGCGAGGATGAACAGCTTGCCGTCGTATCCGAGAGCCATGAAAACGTCCTCTGGTCGGGGGGAGGTGAAGCGCGAAGTGACACTTGAGTCTAAAGCTCCTGCAAACGACGGGGCCGCTGGCGATGTCAGCATGGAGCCCTCTGTCACCCCTCATTTCGTGGGTCCTAGTTACACGCTCGGGATCGAGGAGGAGCTGATGCTCCTCGATGCAGAGTCTTTGGACTTGGTGAACGCGATCGAGGGGATGCTTGAGGACTCCGACAGCGAGCAGGTGAAGCCGGAGTTGATGGAGTCGGTGCTGGAGATCGCAACGACGCCGCAGCCCGACGCGCGCGCTGTCGGCGCGGACCTGCGCGCGTTGCGCCGCCGCGTGATCGATACCGCAGCCGGGCGCGGCCTCGCGATCGGCGCCGCCGGCACGCATCCCTTCGCGATGTGGGAGCAGCAGCGGATCGTCGGGCGCACGCGCTACCGCGACCTCGTCTCAGACCTCAAGTTCGTCGCGCGGCAGGAGATCATCTTCGGCCAGCACGTCCACGTCGGCGTCGACGGCGCCGACAAAGCGATCCACGTCGCCAACGGCATGCGCGTCCACCTGCCGGTGCTGCTGGCGCTGTCCGCCAACTCGCCGTTCTGGCGCGCCGACGCGACCGGGCTGGCATCGACGCGGACGCCGATCTTCCGTGCCTTCCCCCGCAACGGGATCCCGCCGACGTACGCCGACTGGGACGACTACGCCGCGAGAATCGGCTTCATGATGCGCAGCAGAGTGATCGAGGACTACACGTACCTCTGGTACGACGTGCGGCCCCATCCGAACTTCGGCACCGTTGAGGTGCGCGTGATGGACGCGCAGACGCGGGTCGAGCACACGCTCGGCTTCGCGGCCCTGATCCAGGCGATGGTGAAAGAGCTCGCCGAGCACTTCGACGCCGGCAGACGGCTCTCCAAATACCCGCACGAGATGATCGACGAGAACAAGTGGCTCGCCGCGCGCCACGGGTTGGAGGGCGAGATCGTCGACCTGCCGAGCACCGACCGCGTCCGCACGCGCGACCTCGCCCGCCGGCTGCTCGACCGCCTGCGCGAGCACGCGCAGGACCTCGGCTCCGAGGCCGAGCTGGCTGGCATCGACGACCTGCTGGCGCGTGGTAACGGCGCGGCGCGTCAGCTCGTGGTGCACGAGGCGAATCAGGACCTGCGCGAGGTGATGGCGGAAATCGTGGCTGCCACGGCCGTTTGAGCCGCGGGGCAGATTCGGCGCGGCTCACGTGGCCGTGACGGTATGAACGCCTCGGCCAGGCGCGAACGAGCGCCCGGAAACAAGCGCCGGGGACTAGACTGGTTGCGTGAGCAGCGGCGGCCCTGACCTGTTCGTCATCTGCAAGAGCTGCGGGTCGGAGGTCAGCCCGTACATCACCGAGTGCCCGTACTGCGGGAACCGGTTGCGCAAGCGCGCGCCCAAGCTCGACAGAGGCGGCAAGCCCAAGGAACAAGCGACGAAGCCGCGCAAGGCGCCGTCGCCTTCACTGGGGCCGCTGCGCCGCGGCGAGATCCCAGGCATCAGGGTCGACGCGCGGCCGTACGCCACGATCGCGATCGTCCTCGCCAGCCTCGTGCTGCTCGTGCTGCTGGAGTCGGGGGTCGTCAGCTCGCTCCATTTCCTCGTCTTCGACGGGCAGCTGTCGCAGAGCGAGTGGTGGACGGTCTTCACCGCGGCCTTCGCGTACGTCAACACCGGCTACGCCTTCGCGGCGCTCGTCTCGATCGCGATCTTCGGCTGGCTGCTGGAGCGCCGCCACGGCCCGGTGGTCGTCACGCTGCTGTTCCTGCTTGGCGCCGCCGGCGGCCTCGCCGTCGTCTCGGAGGCCGGGACGTCGACGGTCGCGATGGGCGCCAACGGCGGGGCGCTCGCGCTCGTCGCCGCGTGGGCCGTGCCCGACATGCTCGACCTCCGCAAGGGGCGCGAGATCGAAGGCGACCTGCTCGGCGCGGCTGTCTTCGCCGTCGTGCTGCTGTTGCTGCCGCTGGCAGTCGAGACCGCTGACGCGCTCGCGGGGGCGACCGGGCTGCTGGTCGGCCTGCTCGCCGGCATCCCGCTCGCGCGCGCCTCGCGCCGCTGAGCGCTGCTCGCTGAGCGCCGCCGCGATCTGGCGCGCGGGGAGGCCCGGCGGCAGTGCCTCGCTGTCGCGCCGCTACGATGCGTTGAAGTGGCGGACCGGGCATACAGCGACGCAGAGATCGATGCCGCGGTCGCCTCGTTGACAGACGAGGAGCGGTTGCGCGATGCCCAAGCGCTCGTCAGCCGCGCGGCGCCACAGCTGCAGCGAGTGTTGAACGCCGCCTTGTCGCAGGGCGGCTGGTTCGGCGACATCCATGAGCAGGCCGTCGCAGAGGCGGCGCGCGAGGACGACCTCGAGCAGCGCAAGGTTGCGATCAGCACGCTTGTGGCGGAGGAGACTCGCCTCGGGATGCTCGTCGGCGTGACCGTGGGCTTCGAGCTCGCACGCACCCTGGCAGCGAATGACACTTCGACGAAGGCGGAATGACATGGAGCTGCGATTCCTCGGTCAATCGGCGTTCTCGCTCAGAGACGGCACCACGACCGTCCTGACGGACCCGTTCCTGACTGGCAACCCGAGAGCAGCTGCGAGCGCCGACGAGGTCGACGCGACCACGATCCTGCTCTCCCACGGCCACGCCGACCACCTCGGCGACACCGTCCCGATCGCCAAGCGCACGGGCGCGACGGTCGTCGCAATCGTCGAGCTGGCGAACGAGATCGCCGGCCAGGGCGTCGACGTGCGTGATCCGAACCTCGGCGGCATGGTGAGATTCGACTGGGGCTCGGTCAAGCTCGTGCCGGCATGGCACACGGCGGTCTCGCCGAGCGGCACCGCGCACACGCCCGCGGGCTTGCTGATCGAGTTCGGCGGGCAGACGATCTACCACCTCGGCGACACCTGCCTCTTCTCCGACCTGCAGATCGTCGGGCGCGGCCGTGAGATCGACGTCGCGCTAGTGCCGATCGGCGGCCACTACACGATGGACCGCCACGACGCGGTCGAGGCCGTCAAGCTCGTCGGCGCCAAGACCGTGATCCCGATCCACTACAACACGTTCCCGCCGATCGTCGCCGACGCGCAGGCGTTCAAGGCCGACGTCGAGGCGCAGACTTCCTCGAAGGTCGTCGTGCTCGAGCCCGGGGAGTCGTGGGCGTCATGACGCATGCGATCGTGCTGATCCAGGCCGAGCGCAACGCGCTTGCGGAGCTCGGCGGCCAGCTCGCCGAGATCGACGGCGTCGCGGAGGCGTACTCGGTCACCGGCGAGTGGGACTTCGCCGCGGTCGTGCGGCTGCGCGCGCAGCATGACCTCGCGCACGTCGTCACCGAGCGCGTGTCGCAGCTTCCGGGCATCGTCAAGACGCAGACGATGGTCGCGTTCGAGGTCTACTCAAGACACGACCTCGAAGCGCTCTTCTCGGTCGGGGAGTAACCGCCGCGTGAGCGCGGAGCGGGTGCTCCTGCTGCACAACCGCTACCGCGCCGCCGGCGGCGAGGAGCGGGTCGTCGACGAGCTCGCCTCGCTGCTGGAGGCGCGCGGTCACGCGGTCGCGCGCTTGGAGCGAGACAGCAGCTCGGTCGGGCGGGCCGACGCGGCGGTCGCGTTGATCCGCGGCGGCGCTGCCGAAGAAGAAGTGAGCGCTGCGGTCGCTGCTCACCGCGCCGACGTGCTGCACGCGCACAACATCCACCCGCTGTTCGGGTGGCGGGCGTTGGCGGCCGGCCGGGCGGCCGGCGCGCGCGTCGTGCTGCACCTGCACAACTACCGCTTCACATGCGCGATCGGCGTCGCCTACCGCGACGGCGCGCCGTGCCACCGCTGTCGCGGGCGCGACACGCGGCCAGGGCTGCGCCATCGCTGCCGCGGGTCGCTGCCTGAGTCGGCGGTCTACGCGACCGCCCTGTCGTCGCAGCAGCCGCGCCTGCTCGAGCTGGTCGATCGCTTCGTCGCGGTCAGCGACGCGCAGGCGCGGGTGCTGGCTGGCTTTGGCGTGCCGCGCGAGCGGGTCGACGTCGTGCGCAACGCGGTCGGCTCGTTTGCCTCGGCCTCGCGAGCGGTCGCGGGACGCTACGCGCTCGCCGCCGGGCGGCTGGTGGAGGAGAAGGGCTTCGACATGGCGATCGCGGCGGCGCGGGGGGCGGGGGTCCCGTTGATGATCGCGGGGGAGGGGCCTGAGCTTGAGCGGTTGCGGGGGGTGGCTGGCGAGGGGGCGTCGTCCTCTGGGCCCGCGTCGGCGGTGACCTTTCTTGGGCAGCTGTCCGGCGAGGAGCTGGCCGAGGTGCGGCGGGACGCGGCGGTCGTGCTCGCGCCGTCGCGGTGGGAAGAGGCCTGTCCGATGGCGGTCGTCGAGGCGCTCGCCGACGGAGTGCCGGTGCTCGCGAGCGACCTGGGCGGGATGCCCGAGCTGGTCGGCGCCGAGTCGGCGCTGCCCGCGCGCGACGCCGACGCCTGGTCCGGCGCGCTGCGGACGCTGTGGGACGACACCGCGTTGCGCGCCCGGCGCGGCGCGGAGGCGCTTGAGCGCGCGCAGTCCCGACACACGCCGGCCGCGCAGTACGGCGCGTTGATGGCGGCGTACGAGGCCGCCGGGCGGGCGGCGCGGGAGCGCGCGGCGTGAGCGACGTCTGCCGGAGACGTAGGAGCGAGGGATTGCTGCTCTGTGCGGGGAGCGGTCCTTCGGTCGTCGTCGTGGGCTGGGCCGCTGCGCGCGGGTTGGACGGGTCGGTTCGGTCGTGATCCGGCTTGCGGTGGTGCCGCCCGTGCCGATGCCGTACCGCGAGCCGTTGTTCGCGGCGCTCGCGCGGGTCGAGGGGATCGAGCTGCGGGTGGTCTACCAGGCCGCGCAGCAGCCGGGCTGGGATGCGCCGAGGGGCTGGTTTCCGGAAAGCCACGATTACGCCGCCGAGCCTTTGAGGGCATGGCAGCGGACGCGGCCTGGGCGGACCCCGGTCGTCTGGCCGCGCGGGCTGGAGCGTGCGCTGTCGCGCTACGAACCGGACGCCGTCGTCGCGTGGGAGTACGGCCCGACGTCGCTGCGGACGCTCGCTTGGTGCCGGCTGCACCGGCGCGGCTACGCGATCTTCTCCGAGCTGACGCCACAGGTCGTCCAGTCGTTCTCGCCGCGCCACGTGCAGCTGCAGCGCTTGATTGCTGGTCAGGCAGCCGCCTTCGTCGCCGCCAGCAGCCGTGCCCGCGACCGCTTCCTCGCGCTCGGCGCCGCGCCCGAGCGGGTCGTCGTCAGCGTCCAGAGCGCGGACACCGAGCGGCTGCGCGGGATTGAGCGGAGTGGGTCGAACAACGCGCCAAGCGGTGTACGGGACGCTCAACCCGTCCGGTTCCTCGCCGTCGGCCGGCTGGTGCCGGACAAGAACCTCGCGCGGCTGATCGACGCCTTCGCGGCTGCCGGGCTCGGCCCCGACCGGGCGCGGTTGACGGTGCACGGCATCGGGCCGCTGCGCGCGGAGCTCGAGGCGCGTGCGGCGCGGGCCGGCGTCGATGTCCGCTTCGCCGGCCACACGAGCGCCGAGGAGCTGCCGACGTCCTATGCCGACGCCGACGTCTTCGTGCTGGCGAGCACCTTCGAGCCGTTCGGCGTCGTCGTGCGCGAGGCGGGCGCGGCGGCGCTGCCGATCGTCTGCACCCGCGTCGCGGGCGCTGCGGGCGATGTTGCCGTCGAGGGTGAGAACGCGTTGCTCGTCGACCCGCTCGACGTCAGCGACATCGCCGCCGCCCTGCGCCGCCTTGCCGACGATCCACCGTTGCGCGCGACGCTCGGCGCTCGCGGCCGCGAGATCGAACAGCGGGTCGCCAGCGACGGCGTCGCCGCCTTCGCCCGCGCCGCCGAGATCGCTGCCGCACGCCGGCGGCGCTGAGGCTGCGCCGCTTAGCGCACGAGCCGCGGCAAGACGTCAGCGGCGAGACGATCGACGAACTGCTCTGGGGCGTAGGCGGCCGCGGCCGCCTCGGCGGCGGCGCGCAGGGTCGCGAGGCGATGGGGGTCGAGCGAGAACGCGTGGCGCAGGGCGCGGGCGAGTGCGGGCGGTGCGAGGTCGGTCGCGACGAGGGCGGGGTCGAGCGCCCGCGTCACCTCGAGCGCTTCGAACGGGCCGCCGGCCGGCGCGCAGACCGGCACGGCGCCGTCGGCCATCGCCTCTAACGCTGCCTGTCCGAAGTCCTCCCAGCGGGCAGCTGAGACGAAGACGAGCGCGCTCCGCAACGCCGCGCGGAACTCGGCGACGGGGACCAGCCCGCGCAGCCGCACACCCGCGGGCTCGGGCACGCCGCGGCGGCGAAGGAAGGCGCGGGCGACCTCGGCGGGGATCCCGTAGACGTCGAGCCGCGCGTCGGCGATGCCAGCGTCGCTCCACGCCGCGCACAGCAGGTCGAGTCCCTTCGCCTTCGGGTCGGGCGTGTACGCCACCGCGACCCGCTCACGGGGGAGGGCCTCGGCGCTCGCTGCTGCGTATGGAATCGAGGCCCGGATCGGGAACGGGACGATGACCGAGGGGGTGGAGACGGCGAGGGGGGCGACGGCGGCTCGGCTGGTCGGGAGCAGCAGCGTCGCCTGCTCCATCCGGCGGCGCTCGAGCTTGTGGAGGACGGCGTTTCGGGCGCCGGGGCGGTTGAGCGCGGCGGGGGCATCGAACCGGATCGCGAACGGGACGGTCAGAGGCGCCATCAGCAGCGTCGCCGTCGTCGTCGAGAAGACGACCGCGCGTGGCTGCTCGCGTGCGATCGCGCTCGCGGCCGCGCGCCGTCCCGCGATCGCTTCAACAATGTCGTTGACCGGGTAGCCGCGTCGCAGGCGGTTGGTCGCGCCGATCCCCGTCGCGGCGATCGCGACCGTCGCGCCCGCCTCACGCAACAGCTCGGCAAAGCCCTCGTCAGCGACGCGCAGCCCCTTCGTCGTCCCGAGCGAGATGCAGAGGATGTCGGGCCGGCCACTCACGAGGACTCGGAGGCGACGCCAGTCGTCGACTCGAACTTCGCGCTCGTGGCCCCAACCTGTTCCGCGACCTCGCGGTAGAGGTCGACGGTCGCCTGGCCGCAACGCTCCCAGGTGAACGCGCGGGCGACCGTGTCCCGGGCGGCAGCGCCGCGTCGGGCGGCCTCGGCGCGGTCGCCAAGCAACGTTGCGAGCAGGACGGTGAGCGCGGACTCGTCGTCGCGGCCGACGAGCTCGATGCCGGGGCCGGCGGTCGCGATGTCCTGCGGGCCGCCCTCGCCGGCGGTGCCGATCGCGGGGAGGCCGGCGGCCATCGCCTCGACGAACGCGACGCCGAAGGGCTCCTCGACGCCGGGCATCGCGAAGACGTCGCAGGCGGGCAGTTCCGCGAGCGCTTCCTCATTGTCGAGCTGGCCGCGGAAGTCGACCCGCGCGGCGACCCCGAGCTCGCGCGCGAGCGCCTCGAGCGCCGGTCGGCATGGGCCGTCGCCGATCACGACGTACTCCCACTCCAGCCCCTCGGGGAGCTGCGCCAGCGCGCGCAGGACGCGCTCATGGCGCTTTCGCTCCACAAGGTGGGCGATCGTGATGACGGTCGCGACCGGCCGCCGCGCCGCGAGGTCGCGCTCCGGCGGCAGGTCGGCGCCGAGGTGCAGCACGCGCGCCGGCAGCGCGCCGCGCGCGATCTGCTCGCACCGGTTCGCTGCCCACGCGCTGTTCGCGGCAACGGCATCGGCTGCGCGCAACGCCCGCTCAGCGTCCCGCCGCGCCCAGCGGCTGCTGCGGTAGACGTGGATCATGTCCGGGCCATGCGCCGAGACGACCAGCGCCGGGCGGCGGGGCGTCGTCGTCGTGTCGGGTCGCGCGGCGGCCTCGTCGGTGAGAGGGTGGACCGTTGGCCCCGCGTGGCGCGTCCAGTCGCGATCCTCGACCCAGCGCGCTGCCGCGTACCCCGCCGGGGTGATGCAGTGGGCGTGGAGGACGTCGAACGGCCAGCGCTCGTAGAGGGCGTCGAGGTGGCTGGCGAGCGGTGGGGCCATCCAGCGACCCCAGACGCCGTACGACCACGGGCGCGGCGGGGCAACCCAGGCGACCGGCTCGATCGCGATCCCGTCGAGCTCGAGCGGCTGCAGGCTCGAGCGCAGGCCCGCGCTCCATTCGGCGAGCAGCGCGACGCGCGGCGGCAGCGACAGGAGTGCGCGGCCGGCGGCGAGCGGCGGCAGCGGCCGGCGCATCGCGATCACGCGCACGTCGGCGCCCGCTGCCTGCGCGGCTTGCGCTTGGCGGTGGGCCCAGATGCCGAGCACCGGGTCGGCGGGCGACGGGTACCACTCGGCGACAACGGCGACGCGCATCGCGGTGAGGCTAGATGATCGACGGGCCCGAAGCGGGTGGCGACGTTGCGCAGCTCGTCTGGCTCGATGTCGTCGCCGGTCTGGTGCTTGGCCCTTTGGCCCGCGCGCCGATGCGCCGACATCGGGTGGCAAAGGCCGCCGCCGCTTTGACTAGGCTCAGGCCGATGCCACGCTCGTACGCGCTCGCCGGGCCTGTCCTCGTCGCCTTCGCGCTCGCCGTCGGCGGCTGCGGGAACGACGACGCGTCTCCCTCTTCGCAGGCGACGATCCCCGCGACGCCGCCGACGACATCGCCAGCGGAGACCGGCACCGGGCCGGTCGCGAGCGTCCCCGACGCGCCGCCGCCACCACCCGATGCGACAGCGCCGCTGCCGCCGTCGACGACCGAGCAGCAGGGACCGAACACGAGCACCGCGACGACGCCGCCGCCTCCGAGAGCGCGCGACAACGCCGCGAGGGGCGGCCCGAACACGCCAAACGAGTCAGTGCGCGTGCCGGCGGTCTTCACGATCAGAGGCACAACGTTGAGCCCGCACCAGATCACCGTCCCGCCATTCCTCGCGGTCGAGCTCGCGGCCCGCTCCTCCGACGGGCAGCGCCACGTCGTCGTCCTGCGCACGCCGCAGCCGCACCGCCTCGTCGTCAAGCCAGGCGGCAGCGCCGCGGTGACGATCCCCGGCCTCAGAGGCGGCACCTACCCCGTCTCGCTCGACGGCACCGACACCGGCGCGCTGTTCGTCGGCGGCGAAGTCGGGCCATAGCCGGGCTCGCCCGAAGAGATCGCGGCATCGACGCGGTCGCGACGGCCCAACAGGTGCCGCGTCAGCGGCACGCCGTCGCAGGAACGCTCCCGCCGCGCGCTTACGACGTCGGCGTGACCGACGATCCGGCAGGCTGCGTCGCCGGGACGTCGTCGCCACCAACCGCCGGGCCCGAGCTGTCCGGCGTGCTGCCATCAGCACCCGTGCCCGGCGACGCGGGGTCAGCTGGCGGTGGCGGCGGCGGAGGATCGGTCGGCGTGGTCGCCGGCGGGGGCGGTTCGGTCGGCGTCGTGTCGGCCGGCGGCGGGGTCGTGTCGGTCGGGGGCGGCGTCGTCGTGGCGGGGCCGGACGGCGCCGTCGTCACTGGCGGCGCGGTGACGGGCGGGGGCGGCGGCACGGTCGCGACCGCGCCAGCCGGCGGGGTCGACGGCAGCTCGGACGGCAGTGACGTCGTGCCGGACTCGACCTGCGTCTGACCGGGCGGCGGGGGCGTGGGCGTCGTCGCGGCCGCAGGATCGGGATCGGGCGGGGGCGGCGGTGTCGTCGTCGTCGTCGTCGCAGCGGTGGTCGTCGTTGCCGGCGCCGGGTCGGCGGGCGGCTGCTCGGGGGCTCTGACGCTGGCGACCGCCGTGTGGGCCCGGTCGCCGACAGGGCCTCTCGCGACCATCGTCTTGAGTCTCGACGTCGTGACCGTGGTGTGGATCGGCGCGTCGAGCGCGTGCTGCACGTGGGCCGGCGCGGGCGCGACCTTCGCCGGCGGGCGCACACCGGCCGGCGCCTGCGCGTAGACCGGCGACGGCGGCGCCTGCGTGGGCGGCGCCTGGCGGTCTATCTCGACCGCGCCGGCGGTCACCAGCGCGGCGGCAGCGAGGCCGGCGGCGGCCTTCGTCGCGACCGTGCCCATCCCGGCCGACAGCAGTCCGCCCGTCGCTGAGCCAGCGACCGCGGAGCCCGCCGCGGCGCCGGCAGCGCCACCGGCGGTCGCGCCCCCACCGGCCCCGGCGCTGAGGCCGAGGTGGGCGAGCAGCATCTTTCTGAACGCGAGCGCAAAGCCGACCGGCATGACGGCGGCGAGCGCCTTGTTCGTCGACTTCAGCTGCTGGCGGAAGGTCGTGCAGCTCGAGCACGTGCGCAGGTGGCGCCGGACCGGCGGGGTCGTGCGCTTCTTCAGCCCCTCGGCGATCTCGCCGAGCTCGAGGCGAACGTCGTCGCAGGAGAGCTGGCGCGCCTCGGCCGCCTCAGCGAGCGAGACGCGCGCACGCACGAGCAGCGACTTGACGCTCGGGATCGTCGTCTCCATCGCCTCAGCGATCTGCTCGTATGAGAGCGCGTCGATCTCGCGCAGCAGCAGCGCGGTCCGCTGCGTCTCCGGCAGTTCCTGGACGTCGGCGATCAGCTCGCGGAACTCCTCGCGCTTGTGCACCTTGTCCGCGGTCGTCGTGCCGTGCTCGGAGAGGTGGACGTCCATCGAGTCGACGCCGATCGGCTGCTGGCGCCGCAGGTGGTTGAGGCTGCGGTTGCGTGCGATGCGGTAGAGCCACGGCCGCGCGTTGATCGCCCGGTCGTCGGCGAGGATCGCGTTGAAGGCGGCGGCGAAAACCTCCTGCAGGACGTCTTCGGCGTCCTCGCGCGAGCCGAGCATGTGCCGGCAGAACGAGAGCAGCCGCGCCTGATAGCGGCTCACGAGCATCTCGAAAGCGCCGTGGTTGCCACGGCGAACGAGCGCGATCAGGCGCTCGTCGGATTGGAGACGCAACAGGGGCGATCGGCCATGCAGGCCACCGACCCCGGCGTGTTTGAGAGCAGAGACTTCCACGCGGTGACGATCCTCGACAGTTGGGACACCGTAGCAAGGGGCAAGTTGCGCAAAAGGGCGGTAAACCGCCGCTTCCGTGGCGCGTCGGCGCCCGTGTCAGGCCTCGCGCGCGTGCGCCCGCGAGTGACCCTCACCGGCGACCGGGTCGAGCCCGGCTGCGGGATCGCGCGCGCCAACCCCGCTTCCTCGCGCGCGCTCACGTCGGCGCACGCGCCACTGCCATGCCTCCGTCGCGATCAGCGTCAGCGCGACCGGGACCGTCGCCGGCAGCGTGTCGAGCCAGATGAAGAGAACGTCGAACGTCAGCGCGACGCCATACAGCAGCAGCGCAGTGCGCCCCTGCCGCCGCCCCTCGGCTGCCAGCAGCGCGCCGAAGACGCCCGCGATGAACAAGTCGCCGTAGCCGATCAGCGCCTGGCCGAACAGCGCTCGCTGCAGCTGGGGCAGCTGGGCCGGGGGCGCGGCCGCGTTCAGCACGTCGTTGGCCGGCTGCAGCGTCTGGACGCCGATCAGGTAGGCGTCGGATGCCGCCATCAGCACGATCCCGACCTTCAGCCACGGGTTCGGCGCGACCGACACCAGCAGCACGCCGAGTGTCACGCAGGAGAGCCCGGTCAGCAGCGTCGCCGAGCCCTCGCCAACCAGCGAGTGTCGGCTGAACCACGCCAGCAGGAAGAGCGGGACGACGAGCGCGGCAAGCCACGGCCGCCCGCCGTGCATCGTCCAGCCGAGCGCCGCCGCGGCGAGCGGCGGGATCGCGATCAGCGCCAGCCAGGTGAGCCCGCTGGCCGTCTCGCTCTGCGTGTTGATCGCCCACACGACGAGCGCGATCGAGGCGAGCGGGACGAGCGCCCACCAGCGGCTCAGCAAGCGCGCGGACAGCCTCTCCAAAGCCGGCAAAGAGTGCCCGCGAGGGAGCGCGACGGCGCCAGCTTGAACGCCAAGCAGGCAGACGTTGGAGGCCCAGAACGCAGACGTCACGTTCCGAATGATGGAGGACCGATTCCACGTTCCGCCTAAAGCCTCAAACCCACCCCCCCGAACGGAGGGTGCTGGCAGTTCCGGGCTTTGAAATGGCGGATCGCTACCCTCAAGGTGCGCTCCATGCCCTCCTCCGTACCGAGCTCCGTAGCCAAGCCTCGTCCCACGAGTCGTCGCGAACAGCGACGAGGGGAGGACGGGGCGCCGGAACTTGGACATGGCCTTGACCTGTACGAGCAGATGGTGCTCATCCGGGTCTTCGAGGAAGAGGTCGAGCGGCAGTACAAGCGCGCCAGAATCGGCGGCTACTGCCACCTCGCGTCGGGACAGGAGGGCGCCACGGTCGGTGCTGTCGACCCGATGGAGAGAGACGACCTGCTGTTCTCCTCCTACCGCACACACGGCCTCGCGCTCGCCAAGGGCGTCGACCCCGACGCGGTGATGGGCGAGCTGTTCGGCCGCGAGGGCGGCTCCGCGCACGGCCGCGGCGGCTCGATGCACCTGCTTGACGTCCCGCACGGCTTCCTCGGCGGCTGGGGCATCGTCACCGGCCAGCTGCCGCTGGCGACTGGCGCGGCGCTCGCGCTCACGTACAGAGGGAAGAGAGCGGCTGTGATGTGCGAGCTCGGCGACGCGGCGACCAACATGGGCGCCTGGCACGAGTCGCTGAACCTCGCCGGCATCTGGGACCTGCCGGTCGTCTTCCTGATCTTCAACAACAGATACGGCATGGGCACGACGGTCGAGAAGGCCTCGGCCGAGCCGGAGCTGTACAAGCGCGCGAGCGCCTTCAAGATGCACGGCGAGCGGGTCGACGGCCAGGACGTCGAGGCGGTGCTGGAAGCGTCGGACCGACTCCTCACGCGCGCGCGCAACGAGCGCAAGCCGGCCGTCCTCGAGGTGATCACCTACCGCTACCGCGGCCACTCCGTCGCGGACGCCGGCACGGCGTACCGCACGCAGGAGGAGGTCGAGGAGTGGAGAAAGCGCGACCCGATCCTCATATACCGCCGGCGGCTGATGGACGAGCGCGGCGTCGAGGAGTCGCAGCTGAGAGCGATCGAGGCGCGCGTCGAGCAGCGCGTCGAGCAGTCGGTGATCGCCGCTGAGGCGAGCCCCGAGCCGCCGGTCGACACGCTCGCCCGCCACCTCTACGGCGACCCCAACAGCGCCAAGCAGTTCTCGCAGATGGGCCCCGGAAGCCCCTTCGGCGAGCGCGAGCTCGTGCTCGGAGGGCTGGGCCGATGAGCGCCACCGCCGCCACGCGCGCTCCCGCCACGACGACGATGACCTACCGCGAGGCGGTCCGTCTCGCTCTGCGTGAAGAGCTGGTGCGCGACGAGGACGTCTTCCTGATGGGCGAGGAGATCGGCGTCTTCGAAGGCTCTTACAAGGTCACCGCCGGCCTCTACAGAGACTTCGGGCCGGTCCGCGTGCGCGAGACGCCGATCTCCGAGGAGGGCTTCGTCGGCGCCGGAATCGGCGCGGCGATGATGGGCCTGCGCCCGGTCGTCGAGATCATGACGCTGAACTTCATCCTCGTCGCGATGGACCAGGTCGTGAACCACGCGGCGAAGATCCGCTACATGTTCGGCGGCGAGGTCGGCTGCCCGCTCGTGATCCGCACGCCCAACGGCGGTGGCTCGCAGCTGACGGCGCAGCACTCGCAGAGCTTCGAGGTCTTCTTCGCCCACACGCCTGGCATGAAGGTCGTCGCGCCAAGCACGCCGGCCGACGCGCATGGGCTGCTGAAGGCCGCGATCCGCGACGACGACCCGGTCCTCGTCGTCGAGAACCTGCAGAGCTACAAGGTCAGAGGCGAGGTTCCCAACGACCCCGAGCGCGTCGTTGAGATCGGTCGCGCCGCGGTCACGCGCGAGGGCTCTGACATCACGCTCGTCGCGCACTCGTTCGCGGCAACGCGCGCGTTGAGAGTCGCCGAGCGGCTCAAGCAGGACCACGGCGTCAACGCGGAGGTCGTCGACCTGCGCTCGCTGCGCCCGCTCGACACCGAGACGATCGCGAAGTCGATCCAGAAGACCAACCGCGCGCTGTGCGTCGACGAGGGCTGGTCGACCTACGGCGTCAGCGCCGAGATCGCCAGCCGTATCCAGAAGGCCTGCTTCGACGACCTCGACGCGCCGATCGAGCGCGTCGGCCTCGCCGAGGTCCCGATGCCGTACGCCAAGCAGCTCGAGAGAGCCGCGATCGTCAACGACGACAAGATCATGGCGGCCGCGCTGAGCGTGCTCGACCTCGGGCCGAGCGTCTAGTCCTTTCGCGCAAGCTCCACGGGCGTCCGTCCTGAGTGGCGACGCCGTGGAGCTTGAAAGGCGCGTAGCGCCCAGTGCCCGGGGCGGGGCTCGAACCCGCACGTCCGTGAGGACAGCCGATTTTAAGTCGGCGGCGTCTGCCAGTTCCGCCACCCGGGCGCTGCCTCCACCATGCTACGGCGAACGGCGCCCGTTCTCGCCGATCCGCCGTGAGCGGGGAACGTCGCACGCGACTTGACGAGTCGGCGTAGCGTAGGAGCCGTGAAGCGCAACGACGGCTTGGGCTCGGAGAAGGTGCGGACGGCTGCCGGGGTGGTCAGCGCCCCCACGGCCCGCGGCGCGCCCAGGGAGCCCCGCGCAGCCGGGCTAAGCCGGCTGCGCGGACGCCCCAAGGGCTGGCGCAGTGCGTCGCTAGGCGACCGCCGCGGCAGCGCGGGTCACGACAGGCGTCAGCCCGTCGAGGACCGCGTCGCTGAGGCGCGCGTCGCCGCTGATCTGGAGGCCGTTGCGCGTGCCCTCAGGCACGAGCGCGTCGATCCAGGCACGCTCGGTGCCGCTGATTGCGGCGCCGGCTTCGGGCTCGGCACGCTCTGCCAGCGTGACCTCGCCTCTTCTGACCGTCACGAGGTAGTGGCGGTCCTCGCCGTCCTTGGAACGCTGCTGGACGGTCAGCTCGACCGTCCCCTTCAGCGACTTGGGCAGCGTCAGCAGGCCCGGCGCAAGCCGGAAGACCGCGCCGATGTCGATCGCCTCGCCACGGCGAGGCTCGGTCCAAGACCACTCGTAGCCCCACCGCGCGAGCGCGGCGAGCACGGGGATCAGGTCACGGGCGCGCTCAGTCAGCTCGTAGTCCACGCGCGGCGGGACCTCACGGTACCGCTGGCGGGTGAGCAGGCCGTCGGCAACCATGCGGTTGAGGCGAGACCGCAGCTGCTCGGTGGAGATGCCAGGGAGCGTGCGCTGCAGCTCGACGAAACGGCGCGGGCCGCTGACGAGGTCGCGGACGATGAGAAGCGTCCACTTGTCGCCAACGAGGTCGAGGGCCCGAGCGTCCGGCGACCATTGGTCGTAGGGGTGTCGTTTGGGCGGGGGAGCGGGTGAAATGGGGAACCTCCGGTGGGACGAGAGCGGGGCGGCCTACCTACCGTGTTGCAGATTAACCGACTGACGGGTAGCCGAGGGCCCCCGATAGCCAAATTGCGGTCCGAACGCGCCATCTTGTGCCGATGTGTCGCGTGCACCGGGGAAAAGTGCGACGTTGCGTGAAGGATGCATGTAGCCCATCTGGGAGGGTGGGCTACAGCGCTAGGACTTACAGGAGGTCCGGTCAGATGGGTGAGGTGATCCAGTTCGCAAGGCGCCGGCCAGCCCCACGAGGGGACACGGAGGCCGTGACGTTCTACTTCGATCTCGCGTGTCCATATACCTATCTCGCGGCTGAGCGGCTCGATCGCCGCTTCGGCGGCGCGCGCTGGAGGCCGGCAAGCGGCCGCCACCTCGCGGGCGGCCCGTTCGCGGGCTGCTCGGCCGAGGAGTCTGGGCGCGCGATCGCCGAGGTCGAGCAGCGCGCCCGCGAGCTGCACATGCCGCTCGTTTGGCCAGAGCGCTTCCCGACGGTCGTGCCGTTCGCGATGAGGGCGGCGTCGTACGCCGCCAGCCGCGGTCGTGGCCCGGAGTTCGCGATCGCCGTCGGCCGGCTGGCCTTCTGCGGCGGCTTCGACGTCGAGGACCCGAGGATGCTCGGGGAGGCGGCGGCCGCTGCCGGCCTCGACGTCGAGGAGACGCTCGACGCGGCCGAGGACGAGCGCCGCGACCGCGAGCTCGAGGCGGCGGCGCGGGCCCTCTGGGTGAACGGCGGCCGCATGCTGCCAGCCGTCTGCCACAGGGGCGGGCTGTTCAGCGGCGAGCAGGGCGTGACAGCTGCGATGTTTGCCCTGCCGCCAGCGGTCGGCGCCCATTCGCGGCTGTAGGAGAGCATTTCGGCCGGGCCCCCCGGTTGGGGTGATTGCATCAGACGGCACGCTCGCCTGAGGGGTTCCTCATCGGCGCCGTCCTCAAAAGCGGGTCGCGCGCTGTCACAATCCCAGGTGGGATGGACCGGGTACTGCGATACGCGTATCGGAGGCTCGGCCGGCGCTATCCGCTGACTGTCGTCGTCCTCCAGTTCCAGATCGCCCACTTGCTTGCGCTGGGCGGTGTCGTCCTGCTCCGGCTTTACCAGCCGATGAGCAGCGGCACCTTCCTCCTCCTGCTGGTCGTCGCCGAGGGACTGGTGGCACTCGACAACGTGAGCTCGACGCTGCTTGCGCGGCGGCTTTTGCGTCCGGTCGCAGCTTGGCTTGACGGGGCGAGGGATCGCGCCGCGACCGGTGCTGCCTGGCGCGCCCTGACGAGCCTGCCGAGCGACTACACGCGGCGCGTGCCGACGATCCCGATCGCGCTCGTGATCGTGCCGTTCGCGGCATTCGCGACGCTCGAGCTCGACCTGCGCGCCCTCTCGGCGCTGGCCGTCCTCGTCGGCATGCTGCTGACGCTGCTGTACGGCGCGGTGCTGCGCTTCTTCTTCCTCGAGTCGCTGCTGCGCCCCGTGCTCGAGGACGTCGCGCTGCACATGCCCGACGACTTCGAGCCCGGCCGTGCCGGCCTGTCGCTGCGGCGGCGCCTCCTGATCGGCCTGCCGGCGATCAACATCCTCACGGGCGTGATCATCGCCGGGATCGAGATGAACCGCCACGGTGCGCGGCTCGACGACCTCGGACCGGCGGTCGTGATCGCGATCGCCGTGGCGTTCGTCGTCTCGATGGAGCTGACGGTCCTGCTCTCGCGCTCGATCTTCGACCCGATCGACCAGCTGCGCAGCGCGACCGAGCGCGTCGGCCGCGGCGACCTCAGCACGCGCGTGCCGGTCGTCTCGACCGACGAGACCGGCCGCCTCGCCCACTCCTTCAACGACATGGTCGTCGGCCTCGCCGAGCGCGAGCGGCTGCACGAGGCGTTCGACGCGTACGTCGGGCCCGACGTGACGGAGATGGTGCTGCGCGACGGGACGCACCTGCACGGCGAGGAGCACGACGTCTCGGTGCTCGTGCTCGACATCCGAGACTTCACCGAGAAGGCGGAGAGAGCGACCGCGCGCAGAATCGTCGACTTCCTGAACGAGTTCTACGGCCTTGTCGTGCCGATCATCGAGCGCCGCGGCGGCCGTGCCGACAAGTACGTCGGCGATGGCCTGCTGGCGATCTTCGGCGCCCCGGAGCCGCTTGAGGACCACGCCGACCGCGCCGTCGCCGCCGCGCTGGAGATAGCGGTCGCGATCCGCGACCGCTTCGACGACACGCGCGTCGGCATCGGGGTCAACTCCGGCCCGGTCGTCGCCGGCACGATCGGCGGCGGCGGGCACATCGAGTACACGGTCATCGGCGACGCGGTCAACACCGCCGACCGCGTCGAGCAGGTCACGCGGCAGACCGGGGACACGGTCCTCGTGACAGAGGCGACGCGTAGACAGCTGCGCGAGGACCACGGCACATTTGAGAACCGGCCCGCGGTCAAGCTCAAGGGCAAGAGCGAGCGCGTCCAGCTGTGGGCGCCGAAAGCAGTCAGCGCGACCGCCGCCGGCTCGCCAGACGGCACCGAGGGCGGCCTCACCGAGCAGGAGCCGCCGACGGTCGAGCACCCGCCGGCGACGTCGTTCCAGCCCCGTAGGTAGGCGTCTGGCCTGCGGACATAGAAGAGGCCCGGAATCCTTCCGGGCCTCTCCTTGTCGACGGCTCCTTTGGGGACGGGCGAGGTCGGGGGTCCATGCCCGCCCGGAGCGATGCGTCGCGGACCGGGTGCTTGGGAGGCGCCGAGGTCGGTCGGCTCACCCGGTCACTGTCGGGATCGAAGAGGTCGTGCCATCTCCTCGTCCTGCTCGCACTATGCGGACTCGCTCATCCCTGCGCAACCCTTATGAAGGCCGTCATACTCTGCTCATACGGCGGGCCCGTTTTGTACGAATCGGCACGTCGGACGGGAACCGGAACAGCGTCGGCGCACGCACATTAGAGTCGGCGCCATGTCAACGGACACGCAGCAGGAGACGCGGCTGCACGGAGGCCGGCTGATCGCCCGCCGCCTGAAGGCCCACGGCGTCACGAAGCTCTTCACGCTTTCCGGCGGGCACATCTTCCCGATCTACGACGGCTGTCGCGAGGAGGGCATCGACATCGTCGACGTCCGCCACGAGCAGGCCGCGGCGTTCGCCGCCGAGGGGTGGGCGAAGGTGACCCGCACGCCGGGCGTCGCCGCCGTCACTGCCGGCCCCGGCGTCACGAACTCGATGAGCGCGATCGGCTCGGCGCAGTCGAACAACTCGCCGGTGCTCGTGCTCGGCGGCCGCGCGCCCGCGCTGCGCTGGGGACGCGGCTCGCTGCAGGAGATCGACCACGTCCCGTTCGTGCGCCCGTTGACGAAGCTCGCAGCGACAGCGGGCACGACCGACGAGATCCCGGGCCTCGTCGACGAGGCGCTGAGAGTCGCCATGGCGCCGCATTCAGGGCCGACGTTCCTCGACTTCCCGATGGACCACGTCTTCAGCGAGGCCGAGGAGCGCGCGAGCGACGCGACGTTGTACGCGCCGCACCTGGGGCCGGGCGCCAACGGCGACGCGATCGAGCGCGCTGGGGCGCTGCTTCGGGGCGCCGAGCGCCCGGTGATCATGGCCGGCACGAACCTCTACTGGGGGCACGGCGAGACCGCGCTGCGCGCACTCGTCGAGCAGCTCGGCGTGCCGGTCTTCCTCAACGGCCTCGCGCGCGGCTGCGTCCCCGCCGACCATGAGCTGTTCTTCTCGCGCGCCCGCGGGGCCGCGCTGAAGGGCGCCGACGTCGCAGTCGTGATCGGCGTGCCGATGGACTTCCGGCTTGGCTTCGGCGAGTCGTTCGGCGCCGACACCGAGCTGATCGTGATCGACGTCGCCGAGCCCGTGCGCGAGCATCCGCGCACGGTCGCCGCCGAGCTGTACGGCGCGCTGCCGGCGACGCTCTCCGCGCTGACGGCCTCCGCGTCCGGCGGGCGCGACCGCTCCGCCTGGCATGAGCAGCTGCGAGCGATCGAGCAGGAGAAGCACGCCGCCGAGGCGGCTGAGCTGAACGACGAGCGCGCTCCGCTGCACCCGATGCGGGTCTATCGCGGCCTCGCCGAGGTGATCGACCGCAACGCGATCATCGTCTGCGACGGCGGCGACTACGTCTCCTACGCCGGCCGCGTCGTCGACTCCTACGAGCCTGGCTGCTGGCTGGACCCGGGGCCGTTCGGCTGCCTCGGCAGCGGGCCGGGCTACGCACTCGCCGCGAAGCTCGCCCATCCGGACCGTCAGGTCGTGCTGCTGCTCGGGGACGGCGCGTTCGGCTTCTCGGGGATGGAGTTCGACACGCTCGCGCGCCATGGCGTCAACGTCGTCGGGCTGATGGGCAACAACGGAATCTGGGCGCTCGAGAAGCACCCGATGGAGTTTCTCTACGGCTACTCGGTCGCAGCCGAGCTGCGGCCGGGGACCCGCTACGACGAGGTCGTCGCCGCGCTCGGCGGACATGGCGAGCTGGTCGAGCGGCCCGAGCAGCTGCGCGGGGCGCTCGACCGCGCCTTCTCCGCCGGCGTCCCGGCGCTGGTGAACGCGCTGACCGATCCGACCGTCGTGTATCCGCGCAAGTCGAACTTGGCTTGAGCGGCGCGGGCGGGGCGCGGTGCGGCGCGGCTGCTGCGCCACGAGACGCACGCGTACCCAAAAGTGAGGAAACCGCCCGCGTCGTGCGGACGGTTTCCTCGAATGGCCCTATCAGGACGGGCAGGGGTACGTGCCTTGAAAGGGCCTTTAGTGGCCTGGACGGCGGGAGGCGCCGTGAAACACGGCTTCGCCCAGACCTATGGGCCAGACGACAGGGACGTTCGCACGCACCCGTCGCCCGACAGACCCGATCTTGCCCGAGCTGTCCGCATACAAACAATCGAACATACGTCCATACCAGGTTGGCGCGTTGGCCGTACCGGGTAATGGATCACGCTTTGCGTCGCGTCCGTCCGCTGACGCAATCGAGCACGACGCCGTGGAGGATGTCGTGCTCTGAGACTTCCGTCGCTTGAAGGCCAAAGGCCCGGAGCACCTCGACCAGGATCACCATGCCGGCGACGATCGTGGGTGCGCGGTCGGGGTGGAGGCCGGGGACCTTTTGCCGCGCCGCGAGGTCGAGTGCAGCCAGGCGCGTGAGCGTTCGCTCTGCTGTGGCGAGCGAGACGACGTGCCCTTGGACGCGCACCGGGTCGTAGGGCTCGAGCGCGAGGTCGATTGCAGCGAGCGAGGTCGCGGTGCCGGCGACGCCGATCGCAGCGCCTGCGCGTGAGCGGATCTCAGCGGGGACGGCGGCGTCGATGATCGCGCGGATCTCGCTGGCGATCTCGTCGAGCTCCTCGGAGCGCGGCGGGTCGTGGCGGATATGCCGCTCGGTTTGCCGCACGACGCCTGCCTGCGTGGAGACGTGGAAGTCGACCGCGTCGGCGTGGCCGACAACGAGCTCGGTCGAGCCGCCGCCGATGTCGAAGACGAGCAGCCTCGTGCGGTCATCGCGGTCGCGGTCATGCGTCGCGCCGAGGAAGGTCAGCTGTGCCTCGCGCTCACCGGGGATCGCGCGCGCGTCGAGCCCGTAGCGGTCGCGCACCTGGGCCGTGAAGTCGGCCCCGTTGGCGGCGTCGCGCACGGCGCTCGTGAGGACGGCGAGGCGGGCCTCGGCAGGGACGTCGGCGGCGTCGAGCGCTTCGCGGTAGCGGTCGAGCGTCGCGAAGACGCGCTCCATCGCCGGCTGCGCAAGCGAGCCGCTCGCGTCGACGCCGTCGCCCAGGCGGGTCACCTGGGTGCGACGGTCGAGCTCGGTGAGCTGGCCGTCCGCGCTCGCGTCCGCGATCAGCAGGCGGGTCGAGTTCGTTCCGATATCAACGACGCCAACGCGCATCGTCTGATTCACGCGCGCGGGGCGGGGTCGGGCTGGTTCGTGCGGGCGGCGCCGTCCGGCCGGGCGTGGACCGGTTGACGTGTGCCGATCCCGCCGAGGTGCGGCTCGCGCATCGCGCTCATGCCGGCGGCGCGGGGACGGCCTGCGGGAGCGGGTTGCCGGCGAGGCCGGCGAGGACGTCGAGCTGCGGCTCGCGCATCGCGCTCATGCCGGCGGCGCGGGGACAGCCTGCGGGAGCGGCTTGCCGGCGAGGCCGGCGAGGACGTTGTCGACGGCGATTGACGTCATCCGCGAGCGCGTGCGGTGGGTGGCGGAGCCGATGTGGGGGAGGACGAGCGTGTTGGGGGCGCGCAGCAGCGGATGATCGGGAGGCAGCGGCTCGGGGTCGGTGACGTCGAGCGCGGCGCCGCCGATCGTGCCGGCGTTGAGCGCGGCGACGAGCGCGTCGGTGTCGATGACGCCGCCGCGCGCGGTGTTGATCAGGATCGCCGTCGGCTTCATTCGCGCGAGCGCGTCGGCGTCGATCAGGTGCCGCGTGGCGGGGGTGAGTGGCACGTGGAGCGAGACGAAGTCCGAGCGCTCGAGCAGCTCGGGGAGCGGCGTGCCGGCGCGGCTGGTGTTGGTGAGGACGTTGAGCTCGAAGCCGGCCGCGCGGCGCGCGACCGCCTCGCCGATCCGCCCGGCGCCGATGATCCCGAGAGTCGCGCCGACGAGGTCGGCGCCGAGAAAGCCGTCGGGGTCCCATCGGCCCCATCTGCCGTCGAGGACCGCCTGGCGCGTCTCCGGCAGGCGGCGCGCGGCGGCAAGGAGGAGCGCGAAGGCGAGGTCGGCGGTCGCGTCGGTGAGCACATCGGGCGTGTTGCTGACCGCGACCCCGCGCGCTTGGGCGGCCGCCACGTCGATGTTGTCGTAGCCGACGCCGTAGTTCGCGACAGTCTTCACGCGCGGGAGCGCGTCGAGCAGCGCGGCGTCGACTGGGTCGATCAGGGCGACGAGCAGCGCGTCCGCCGACTGCGCCCGCTCGATCAGGGCCGTCCGCGACGGCGCGTCGCCAGGCCCGTTCCACACGTCAACCGTGTGTCCTGCGGCCGGAATCCGGTCAACCGCGTCGCCGGGCAGCTGGCGTGTGACGAAGACGTGGGCCATGGCCATGATCGTATGCAGACAGCCGGGCCCCATGCCGTCCACCTGCCGCCCCCTTCCCGACAGCCTGCAGTCGTGACCCGGCATTCACGAGCGCCACAAGTGCGCTAGCATCTCTAGTCCGCCGCGGGGTGGAGCAGTCTGGTAGCTCGTCGGGCTCATAACCCGAAGGTCGCGGGTTCGAATCCCGCCCCCGCTACTCAGGAAAGGCCCGGAAATCCGGGCCTTTCCCCGTTGTTGGGCCGGTCTTGGTCGCGACCTTGTGGTTGCACCTTGTGGTCCAGAGGGCCGGTCGGTGGCCGTGACGGCTGTGCTCGGCGGCGCATTCGGCCCATGTGGTCCCAGAGGCATGATCGGTGGCCGCCGCGTTGCGGTCGCGTCCTGCTGGCCTTGCTGCTGGTGTGCAGCGGGCCACGATGCCGAAGGAGCCGCAGCGATGGCTGAGCATGTTCTGTCCGGGCACGTCCGCGTCGAGGAGCGAGCCGGAGGCGGCGTGTGTGGATCGCCGAGTACCAGCGAGCCGACGGATCGCGCTCGCGCAAGACACTCGGGCCCGCGTGGGTCCGCGCGTCGGGAAAGCGGACAGCGCGAGGCGCCGTGCTGTGGCGTGCCGGTCACGGCAGCAAGCCTGATGACAGCTACCTGACGCCTGTGGAGGCGAACGAGCGGCTGGCGCGGTTGCTCGATGCTGAGCGTCGTCGGCCAGTGCCGGCCATGCGGGTGCCGAAGCCGAAGACGTTCGGCGAGGCGATCGACGTCTTCCTGCACCACTCCGAGCACGTCGCCGGGGTGGAGGAGACGACGCTGCGCGGCTACCGCGTGACGGCCGGAATGCTCGCAGCCGAGGAGTTTCCGCGCGAGACGCCTGTGCGGAGCGTCACTGCGGAGAGGATCGACGCCTACCAGACACGGTTGCTCACGACGCCTGTGGGGCGGGGCAGACGCGAGCCGCGCCCGCTCCGTCGCAAGACGGTCCGCAACCGCATGCTCGTCCTGAGCGGCATCCTCCAGCGCGCCCGCGCGCTCGGATGGATCGGGGCCAACCCCGTCAGCGAGATACGGATCGTCCCCGACCCAGGCGCCAACCCGGACTTCAACGTCTTCAGTCCGAAGCAGGTCGAGATGGTTGCCGCCGCGATCACGGTCATCCCCGACCGCGAGTTGCCGATGATGCGCAACGGACTGGTGGATGAGCGATCGGTCGCGGTCATGCGCGCCTGCCGAACGATCTGGTCCGAGGCAGTCCGCCTGGCCGCCTACACCGGCCTGCGCTTCGGCGAGCTGCGCGACTTGCGCTGGCGCGACGTCGACTGGCACGGCCGCAACCTCCACGTACGGCGCAACACGCCGACCTCGGCGCCGGCCGGCGTGAGATCGAAGCGGCCCAAGGGCCGGCGGGCCCGCTCGCTGCCGCTGATCGACCAGGCCGTCGATGTGCTCAGACGCCTGGAGCGCGCCGGCGTCCCGACCGGCCCGAACGACCTTGTGCTGCCGAACACCGCCGGCGGCATCCTCGACGCCGGCAAGGTCCGCGGTGGCTTCTACGCCACGCTCGCGCGCGCCGGCCTCGGCTACATGCGCGAGAAGGAGAACCCGATCACGCTGCACGACCTGCGCCACACCTTCGGGACGCTCGGCGTCCGCACCGCGCCCGTCACCGACATGCAGGAATACCTCGGCCACGCGCAGATCCAGACGACGATGCGCTACGTCCACTTCCGGCCGCGGAACGACGCGGCGAAGCGGTTGTCGGAGGCGTTTGCGAGTGAGGGGTGATCTCGGGTGCGGCCACCGCTGCGGGCCGCAGCGCCACTGAGCCGGAACGAGTGCCGCACCTACGTGGTTGTCCCATTGATGCTCAGGAGGGGTGACGTCATAGCTGTCACCCCTGCGCTCTGGCCCTGGCTCCGGTGACAACCGCGTGTTGCAGGGCACTTGGGGTCGAGGAAGGGGGTCACCGCCCGCTTCGCGTCCGGTGACCCCCTTCCTCGACCTGCCATCTGGAGATGGAGGTCTCGATTCCAGAACCCATGAGGCCTGGCGAGAGCAGGGAGCCAGGGCCAGAGCGCATCGAAGCAGGAGGTGTCAACGGATCGAGATTCGGTCCCCTGATACCGGTGGTGTTTTCTGCCTTGGGCTGAGCGTGCCTGTTGACATCTAAGGAACGGCTGGAAACGAGCTGACGGCTGCGGCCCGTAAGCAAACGGAGAATGCGGATCGCGAGCGCGAGCGAAGATGGTGGCCGGTGTCGACGTTCAGTCGTTGGATGGAGCGTCAGCTGGAGCGGTGCCCGTGAAGCGACGTAAGTCGCGCATATCGTCCGCTCACGCGTCGTCGGGCGGGTGCTCGGCGAGGATCCGTCGGAGATCTGCGCCGCGTCCTCGGCGGACCGGGCCTGTTGTCGCGGCGGTCTGTCCGCGGCGGACGATCGTGAACGTCTTGCAGCGATGCTCGACGGCGTCCAAGAGGTCGGCGAAGCGCTTAGATGCCTTCGTGGCGCTGATCTCGGCCATACGATCGATTATCGAATCCCGTCCCAAGGTCGCGAGAGGCGTCCTGACGATGGGCGCCACGTTGCGGCACGACGGTGACGCGCCGTCGTCGAACGTGCCATCGCGTTCTCGCACGCCTCTCGCGAGGTCATGATGGGCTTGAGCGTGTCGACGACGCTGCCCATGCCTATCTGCTCGTCCAGCTGGATAGGTGGTGCCTTCCATGCCTCGGAGGCCTGCTCACCGGCGTAGTGCCGAAGGTCCTTTACCAGCGCGGCATACGTGCTCCGGACAGCCCAATCGCGGTCGGCACGAATCAGGGCCTCGCAGCTGGCCAGTTCGGCCTGAATGTCAGCAAAGCGCTCGGTCAGCCGGGCGCGCTCGGCGCTCGGCTCGTCGTAGCGGCGTCGCTTGATCAAGAACGGCATCTCGTAGTACTGGGCGACGACTTCGAGTGCGCGGGCATGGACGTCACGGCGCCGGCGGCGCTCTTCGCGAGAGCCGTTGACCAACAATGTGAGCCCGACCCCAATGAGCGCGAGCATCGGACCGAAGTCCCGCACGACATCGCCGAGCGAGTGGCCGCAAAGAAGCACGGCGATCACTGCGTCAAGCACCCTCACCGCCGCAGGTCGTGCACGACGCCGGACGCGGATGCAAGCCGGGAGATTCCTGCCCAGGCCACGAATCGCCGGCCCGGCAGACGGCCTCTTGGAAGAGATGCCGAGCGACATGCGCTACGAGTTGATCGAGGCCGTCCGCGACAGTCCACTTCAGGTCTGCTGCGTCAGGGTCGTACCACATACACAATGACTGGTTGCCGTAGCGGTGGCGGCGGCAGTCCGGCGCGTCCTTGACGTGCACAATCGGTCGGAGCCCGTCCTCTCTCACATCGAGTCGCGCAACGACAGCCACCTGTTCTTCTGTCGCTGGGATATTCAGGGGGAATGCGTATTCGACGCCGGTCGGGCCCGACCGCTCGCGCACGGGGATCTCGTCACCGTCGTAGACGACTATGGGCACCGGCGGCCACCGTGCGAGCGCGTCGTCTTGACAGGACCCGGCGTTCCGAGCGCCGCCCCGACCGCCGCAGCGTCGCCGGACCGCAGAGCCGGGTTGAGAGGACTACGCCGGACCGCGTCCCGCTCTCGCTCGCGGATCTCGTCGATCTCGACACCGAACATCGCAGACAGGATTCGGCGAGCCTCGATCAGGCTCGATGCCTGCGCTGCCCCGGACACTATCGTCACCATACGCGCAAGGCGCCTAGCTGAGTCGGCCTGGGTCACGCCGTCGGGCAGGGCGATGGGATCGGCGACCCTCGCCGGGTCCTTGGTCAGACCGGCTGCGATGCTCTCGCTCGCGTCAGCGAACAACGCGGTCAGACCGGCGGCAAGCGGCTCGCGAAGTTCGACGTGCTCGAGCGCGAGCGCACTGAAGTTCCATGAGCACATAGCCTGGGCATGCGAGTCCACACCGTCGCGCTTGATCGCTCGCTTACCGAGGCGGATGAGGTGCGCGCGGTGCACGACGAGTTCCTGCGGGTCTCTCCGGGTCATGAGTTCTGTGTGCTTCTGCGGATGCGCGGCATCCCAGCCTCTTCGGCGACGGTTCGGGATCCAGATCCCTGGGGCGTCACGTCGATCGAGGCCTACGATCAGATCGACGTACGGGTCGACCGCGCCGAACTCACCGAAGTCGATCCGCTCATTGAACAAGAACTTGATTGCGCGGTTTCCGCTCAGGTCGACCTCTGCAGTCGGGTAGTGGGCTCGCAGCAGCGGGATGACGGTTTGAGCAAACGCCTGAATGAACCCCTCGGGCCCAAGGCCGGTCCCGTCCGCGTCAGGCCCGTAAGCACGAAACTCCTGGGAGCGTCGGTCAACCATGACCCCGCAGTCCGCGTCGCCGAGCGGCGAGTTGTGGGTGCCGTGCGCGATTGAGCCCGAGTACCACGTATCGCGGGCCGCCGCGTGACGCATCGCCAGCTTGCACACGAGGTTGCGTCGGTCCTTCGCCTCGTTGAGGACGTCAGCCGGGACTGCAATGTGTCGAAGGACCTCTTCGAGGGCCTTGTCTCCCGGCCCCGGTGTAAGAGGCGCATACCGATAAGCCTGCATATCTGGCCTTTCTGTGGAACGACTAACGCAGCGCGGGCAACCACTCCCGTGCTACCAAAAGACAAGCAAAAGGAAAGGACGGAAAAAGGTCGACGGCCCGCCACCCGGGTGGTTAGGCCAGGTATGGGCAGGCCGTCGATAGCGTTAGCCAGGCCAGACGCGGGAGTTCTACACAAGACCGCCGACGGATCACGGCTCCCGGGCGAAGCGCTGGCGCGCAGGTACGCACCGGGTGTTTGCGGGCAAGCGGCCCTGATCGCGTGCACCGGAGGGGTGGCGTGAGCCGGTCATGAGGTTCCGTGGCTCCGATCTTCATAGAGTTCGAACAGCTCCGCGACGGGGATACGGAGGCCGCCGCAGAGGAGGATGACGACGCGGAGCGTGGGGTTGATCTCTCGCCACGCTCGATCGCCGCAACGTAGTTGCGGTGCAGGCCTGCCCGGTGACCGAGAACCTCCTGCGAGACGTTGCGGCGCGCGCGGACCTCGCGAACGACTCCCCCGAATATGCGGAGCTCGTGGCGATCCCAATCAGAAGCAGGCCGCGCCGCTCCGACCATATGGGTGTTCTTCTCTCCCATTTGCCCTCCTCTTCGTGCTCTGTGGCATGCACGACAGCGGATGCTGCAGGACTTATCAGTCCTGCCATATGGAAAGCTTATGAGTCCTTGCGGGTCTGGGCGCAAGGGCAAAGGCTCCGCGCGTGAACGATCCGCTGCCGATCTTCGCCGCGAACCTGCGTCGCCTACGTCAGGAGCGCACGCTGTCGCAAAGCGCCCTGGCTGAGCGCGCTGGGATGGACGCCGCCGAGATCGGGCGAATCGAGCTGGACAAAGCGCGATCCCGGCATCCGCGTCGTCACGCGCCTCGCGCACGCGCTTGGCGTCAGACCGGATGGCCTGCTCGTCGATATCGACTAGCTCACGGCAGGACCGATTGCCTGGGCATCTTCGGCTCGACGGCGAAAGTGCTCAGCGTGAGCGATCCGCTCGTCCAATTCGGCAGAAACCTCCGCCGCCTCCGTGAGGAACGCGGCCTGTCTCAAGGCGCCCTCGCAGAAAGAGCGGGAATGGACGCGGCGGAGATCCGTCGGATCGAGTCGGCTCGACGCGACCCCGGAGTGCGAGTTGTGGCGCGACTCGCTCACGCTCTTGGCGTCACGGCGGGGGAGCTGTTAGACACGGTCTAGGAGCGTGTCTCGGAACCCCCTCGGAGGTGGTGCCAGGTGATGATGGGACAGCCGAAGCTGAGGAAGGCGACGACACAGCGGATTTCGACTACTGCCGAGCGAGCGTGAGCGAAGATGGTCGAGCGGCAGATGGGAGTCCGGATCTGAGCGAAGGAGGCGCGGCAAGCGATGATCCGGGTGCATACTGCGACGTGGCCCGCAGATCTCGCAGCAAACAAGCGTTCCGTCCGGTTACCGTGCTCGAATGCGGAAATGCTCAGCCGTCATAGACATGAGACCTGACGGAGCAGAGCTTCCTCGCCAGTCCCACACGGAGCTGGTGATTGGGCTGGTAGCGGCGATCGGAACGGATCTGGATGCCGTGGCTCAGGCGTTCGATCGGGAACTCAAGGCGTACGCCTATTCGACCGAGTCGCTGCGTCTTAGCGAGTTCCTTCCGGCACTCTCCTGGCCTAATTCTCGAATACTCCCTAGAGCCCCGTACGACGTTCGGGTGTGGGCGGCCATGGATGCTGGGGATGACCTCCGAAGAGACTGGGAGCGCGGTGATGCTCTCGCTCTGCTGGCGATCTCCGCTATCGAGCGCTCTCGTTTTGACGAGGCAAAGAAGTTCGGGAAGGAGATCGATCCCACTCTCGGGCCGCCGACGATCGATCGCCGGGCGTGGATCCTGCGATCACTCAAGACCCCCGAAGAGGTCTCTACGATGCGCGACATTTACGGACCGCGCTTCTTTCTTGTTGGTGTGCACATGAACGAGGACCAACGGATCAGGAGCTTGCGTGCGCAGATCCGCGACTCCCGTCCGAATGATGCCGAAGCCGAGTGGGATCATGCTCCATCGCAGTTGATTGATCGAGACTGGAAAGAAGAGCGCTCCCGGGGGCAAAACGTTAGCGATACCTTTAGCCAGTCAGATTTCTTTGTTACGGCCAATGACAATAAGAAGGTGCGAGCGGATATCAGACGCATATTGCGGCTTATCTTTGGCGATCCATACGTCACACCGTCGCGGGATGAGTATGCGATGTTTTTGGCTGCCGGCGGGGCACGACGCTCAGCTGAGCCAGGGCGGCAGGTAGGGGCTGCGATCGTCAACATTGAAGGCTCGGTCCTTTCTCTGGGAACAAACGAAGTGCCCCGTGGTGGTGGGGGTGCTTACTGGGAGGGAGATCCAGATGACCGTCGCGAATTCACGTTGACGAAAGAAACAAATCGACTGCATCAGGAGAGAATTACTGAACGTATTCTCGCGATCGTTGAGAAACGATTCGATTCGGCTGCGACCGAAGTTGGGCTGAGAACTACCGCTACGAACGCGAGATTCAAGCAAAGGCTGCTCGATGAGCTCCCAAGTGCAGTGATGAAGGAGGGGCGGGTCGGTGAGTTAACCGAGTTTGGTCGAGCAACTCACGCTGAAATGTCCGCTCTGCTGGATTGTTCCAGGCGTGGCGTAGCGGTCCAAGGCGCGTCTTTGATGACCTATACGTTCCCATGTCATAATTGCGCCCGCCATATCGTGGAAGCAGGGATTTCACGTGTGGTGTTTGTGGAGCCCTACGCGAAGAGTCTCGCGCTGGAACTGCATGATGATGCTATCGAGTTATCGGGGCGGAATGGGTCGGGTAACGCAACGAGGCCCGTGTCTTTTACCCCTTTCTCGGGGGTTGCGCCCCGCCGGTATCTCCAGTTGTTTGATGCACGGTGGCGAGAGGCACGAGGCTATCCCTCACGTAAGGACGGGGACGGCAGGCCGATCGAGTTTGAGCAATTGATGAGTGGCGCGATGCCTGTGATTACCGATATTGAGTCCGAAGACCTGCGCCCACGAGTGCCGGTTTACCGCAGTCGTGAGCGGCGAGCTATCGATCTGCTCCAAGAGATCTTTGAGGCAACAGAATTCGCGATGGAGGAGGAAAGATGAGCACGAGACGAACTTCGATGCGCGAAGTGATCGCGACAACTAGCTATGCCGTGCGAACGGGTCCTGTGGCCAACCAGCGAGCGAATCAAGGCAGTTGGGTGACGAAAAACTCCCGCACAGGGTCTTTAGTGGCCAAGGCTGGGATCAAGGGCGGCAAGAGAGCTTAGACAGGGCTACAGGCGCTTCGATGCGTGCGTCGTCTGGGCCACCCCTAAAAGGGTCGCCGTTTGAATGGGATTCGATCGCATCCACATGCCTGACCCGCGGTCGCGCAGGTGGCCTGCTGCCTGCGCGACAGTAACGCTGGTGTCGCCGCGTACAGATCCAGGACGTCCTCGAGGACGAAGACGTCGCGATTCGAAGCGGCCGGCTCCAACGCGTCCGGAAAGTATTCTGCGCGACATGTTGTCCTCGGCACGAGCCGCATTGCCGCTCCTTATGCTCGTACTGGTGTGGGCGGCGTCGGAGGCATCGGCTGCGGATGCGAGAGCAGGCATGCGGAGTTGCAGACCGCCGAACACGTCGACCGTCTTCGGCATCGATCGCAGCAAACGGCTCGTCGTACGTAGTGGACCGTACAGCTGTCGTGATGCCCGACGGTTCACACGCTTGTTCGCGCGATCGTGCGGTGAGCGTCGGAGAAGATCCGGAGACTGCACTGGGGCGTACGGCGCGCCACGCGGTCGGGCGCAGTGCACGGAGCAGATTGTTGGGCCTCCTGGTTCCGGAGGCTACGCGCGTGAGCGGTGCCGCATTGAGATCCGAGACGGTGGGGCGGTTGCGATCACGTTCTACGCGGCTTTCGGCCTCTAGCTCAACTGAGCCGGCGAGCTACCACGCTGTCCAGGCGTATGGTGTGACCGACCATCCGCGTCCTTGGGCGTACGGCTTCAGAACCTCGTTGACGAACCGGCCCTTGGACGAGGAGCCGACGAAGCGCTCGTATATCGCGCCTGAACACGGGTAGTCGTAGATCTGTCTGCCTTCGACGAACACGATCTGAAGGACCTCTCGGTCGGCTACGAATCGGTACGCCTCGATGGCCGTCGAGGCGCAGCGTTGCCATCCGTTTGGAAACACCACGAGCAGGATTACGGCTAGACCGGACGGATCGTCTTGAGGCTCAATCCAGGGTTCAACTTGAGTGAGGCTGAGGGGCTCGCTTTTGGCCGACGAAAAGGCGCTCACTGCGCGCGAGCGCTGGCCCGGGTTGTCGTTGACCCGAACGTCTGATCGCAGCGGCGCTCATCGCGCCGGCGTGGTGCATCGGCGGCTCTATGGAGCGCTTGCGAGCGGTCGCTTCGATCTGATCGCCTCGCCGCAGATGCTCGCCTACACGGAGGGCGTGCTGTCCCGCGACAAGTTCCGACGGGTACGTATCGCTCGACCAGGGGCATCGCTACGTCCGTGCTGTTGCTCGGCTTGCGGCCCTCGCCAAGGATCGGGCAGGGACGCCGGCGTCACCGACGACCCAGGGACGACTGGCTCTTGGTGCTCGCTCGGGTGCAGGCTGCGGACGCGATCGTCTCGGGCGATGGCGCCTGCCAAGTGGAATTGCCGTGGCCGCGGGCGCTCATGGCGCGCGCGTTCATCGATCAGCTCTGCGGCGGCGAGACAGCGACGCGCCAGCCGAGCCTGCGCAACTGACAGGGGCAGTCGGGCAACCCAGTGGGTATCCGAAACCGTGTGGGCAACCTTGTGGTCCAGGTGTCCATGTGGGCTATCCTGTGGCGCCTCGGAGGATCCAATGGAAGCCAGAAAGCCGACAACCACCGGCTTTCTGCGTCAGCGGGATCGAACGGGATGAGTCGGAGCATGACTCATAACCCGAAGGTCGCGGGTTCGAATCCCGCCCCCGCTATGACAGAATTCCGCGACCGCCCTCCGGGGCGGTCGCTTTTTTCTTGGTCGGTCACGAGTTCCGGGGTGACCGTAGCGGCAAGCTCCAGCCGGGCGTTCGGCTTGTCGTAGGTGGCGGTCACGTCGAAGGCCTCGAAGATCTCCGCCAGCCTGGTTTCGTCCGCCGTAGCGAGCGCGTCGCGCATGTCGGGGATCGCGTCGAGCATTGCCGCGATCTCGTCCGGGCTCGATCCCGTCGGCCGCTTCGCTCGCAGCGCCGCAATGGCTTCCGCGATCGACGCGGCGCGAGCGCTCAGCTCCTCGATCCGTCTCGTTGCGAGCGCGATGACGGGGTGGTTCGGATCGTCGTGCTCTTCGAGCCGCAGCACTTGCCGCTGAAGGCTGCGGTCGACATCGCTTCTCTCCCGCTGAAGCCGGTCAAGCTCGGCGTCGTAATCTCCCCGCGAGTCAGTTTCGGCCGTCGCCAACTCGGCGCGCAGCAGGCGCAGGCGCCCGGGGCCGAAGATCCGTTCCGCGAGGAAGTCGAGAACGGCGTCGAGCACCTTTTCCTCCTTGATGCCAAGCACCTGGGGGTGACCGGCGGCAATGGCGGCGGCGCCGCCGCGGCGACGAGCGAACTGGCAGCGGTACCAGTTGGAACCCTTCTGGTAGCTGCCTTCCATCCGTCGGCCGCAGAGCGCACAGTTCACACGCCCGCGCAGGACGTAGAAGCGGCCCGTTCGGCGGCCGGCGCGATGCGCGTAATCGTTGAGCTGCGGGGTCCGCGATCGGGCCTGGTTGCGCGACGCGCGTTCCTCAACGGCCTCGTAGAGGGCTCTCGGCACGATCGCGGGGTGGGTCGGCGCAGGGCTCCAGATCCACTGCTCGCGCGATCGAACTACCGGTCGTCCCCTGCGCTTGTCGTGCCGGTTCCAGACGTTGTAGCCGGTGTACTTCGGGTTGCGCAGCATCGAGTGGAGTTGCGATCGGCTCCAGGTCTGCACGAGGGCGTTCTCGTCCTTGCGGTTGCGCTGGGGCGGCGGGTAGCGGTCGAGGTCGCGGTTGAGCTTGTCGACGATTTCGCCGAGTCCGAGGCCATGAAGGCAGTAGTCCTCGTAGACCATCAGGACGATCGGTCCTCTGATCGGGTCGATGACGAGCTTGTGCTTGAGCTTGCCCTCGCGCGCCTTGTGCGGGTTGGGGTGCTCGTGCGGTTCGAGGGCGAAGCCGTACGGGACCGGGCCGCCCGTGTGCCAGCCCTGCCGGACGCTTTCCTCCATCCCGCGCCGGCTTTTCTCGATCAGGTCGCGTACGTACCACTCGGCGACGCCCTGCTTCACGCGGCGGGTGAGGATCGCGGTCGCGTTGGCGACCATCGGCTCGTCTGCGGCGAAGAGGCCGATGTCGAGCTGTTCAAGCTCGCGCTCGATCCGGGTGGCGTCGGCGGTCATGCGCGAGAGGCGGTCGATGCTCTCGACAATCACGGCATCGAACCCGCAACCGTTCCCGGCGCGAGCGCGCAGATCCGCGAGGCCGCCGTCACGCGGGACCGCGACGCCGAACGGGGTGCCGTCGGCGCCGCGCCCGCGTTTCGCAAGATCCTTACGGCCGCTCTCGATGTCCCAGAAGTAGGCGACGACCTCGCCGCCGACCGCTTCGATCGCGCGCCGGCACGCCGCGAGCTGGCGGGGGATCGACAGCGACGGGTCCTGTGCGTCCTCGGTCGAGACGCGGCCGTAGAACGCGTACTTCAGGGTGGCTGGCGCGGCGGCGGTCATAGCCTGCATCTAGACCAGACGGCGACGGCGGTGGCAAGATCGCGCGCCGACACGACGGCCGTTGCGCTCCGCCGCACTGCGAAGGAACGCGACCATCACCCGAAGCTGCCGATCGCGACGCTCGACATCGGCGTCGCCGAGCGGCAGCACTCGGGCCGTCATGTGCAGATCACGAGGCTCGCCCCGTCTCACGTCCGCAGCTCCCAGCGGCACTTATAGCCGAGCGGGTGCGTGTCGGCCGCTCTGCGACCCCCGCTACTCCAGCGGCCCCCGCCAGCTCTGTCGGTCACGAGCTTGAAGCCGGCCGCGCGCAGCGACGCGCCTCCCTCCTCTTTGAGCGTGTAGGTGATGACGTTGCGGTAGCCGAGCGCCTTTGCGGCCCGCCACGCGGCCCGCAGCAGCATGGAGCAGGCGTTGGGGGTGCCGTCGGTGCAGACGCGCCGGACCTCGGCCGTGAAGCCGTCCTCGAGCTTCCGTGCGACGGGGCGGCCGAGGATCGCGACGCCGCACAGTCGGTCGTCCGCGGTGACGGCGACGACGCAGACGCCGGCGGCTACGGGGCGGTTGTGGCGATGGTGCTCGGCGACAAAGGCGTTCGCCTCTCTGAGCGAGGTCGGAACGATCGCGAGGCGCGGTCGATCGTCGTGCGAGCGTGAGCAAGCGGTTCTGTCGTTCGTCAATGGGTGGTTGGCCGGCGAAGGCGCATCCCATCGACGAAACGTCTCTGCTGAGGGGTCTGCGGTACAGCGGTGATCGACCCGAAAGGAGTCGCTACCGTTGCTGC
>DASYEC010000123.1:0-4016 GCA_036499225.1 Conexibacter sp. | reverse complement strand
CAGTTGCACCTACGACGGTCGTCAGTGTTCGGCGGCTCGTCCCTCGCCTTCCGGCTTCTGTCCCTCAGGCGCCGTCAAGATGCCCGCGTCCTTCAGGTCGGCCAGCACCCTCGACGTCTACGCCCAGCTCGAGCAGCGAGCTGAGCGCTCACCCGGCACCGCCTTCGACGATCTGTTCCCGCGCGCGAAGCGTCGGCTGGACGAAACCGGTTGAGACGTCCTGAGCGCTCGTTAGCCTCGGGCGTCGCATGTTTGACACGACGCTGCTGCCCACGTCGCTCCCTCGACGGCGTTCCCGCGGCACGACGGAGAACAGAAAAGACCCTGGTAGCAGGGCCTTGCAAGATGGCGAGACCCGGACTCGAACCGGGGACACCACGATTTTCAGTGGTCCCAGGGACTCCGTGCGGGCGCGCCGAAGGGCCTCGATCGGCCGGCCTGAGCGGATTTGCGGCCGCCGGCTCGGTGCCGCGTAGGCGGGGGCGCGTCTCGCTCGGGACGTCTCGGGGACGCCGCTCCTCGGTCGCCTGGTCTTCGTCGTCGACGTGGTCGGGCTCTGGTCGGCAGGGTCCGGGCATACGGACCTACCCAGCCCATCAGCGGAGCGCGCGGTTCCGTCAAGTCCAGCCTGTGGCCGAGCGCAGCGAGCTGCGAAGCAGTGGACTTGACGGGTTCGCGCGGCGGAGCTAGGTGTTGTCCTCGCTCGCGTTGGCGTTGGAGCGGTCGGCACCGGACCGGGTGCGTCGATTCCGATGCGGCTCGCCCCGGTGCATCCGCGCGGCGTGTAGCGTCGGCGGGTACACGGTGTGTCATGAACGCTGGAGAGGCGCTGCGCGGGCGGGATGCGCTGGAGTCCTTGCTGCGGGCTCACGATCTCGCGTCGCACGCTCGGCGGCTTGCGTACGAGGTCGCACGCTATGGGCTGCGGGTCCTTCCGGGTACCGGTGGCGAGCGGTCGCGGCTCGGTGGTCCTCCGCTGCTTCCGGCCGGCGAGAGCTGGCCGTCCACCGGCACCGGGCGGGCACTCGCGTTTCTTGCCGGCGTAGATCTGAGCGAGCTGCCGGACTTCGAGGAGCGGGACAGCTGGCCCGATGACGGATGGCTGCTGTTCTTCGCCGACGTCGAGCTGGACGAGCTGCACGGCCTCTATCTCGAGGAAGCCGACAACGTTGAGGGTGAGCGTGCGCGTGTGCTGTACGCGTCGCCTGATGTCGAGGTTGTCGCTGTCGAGTCGCCGGGCCCTGGCTTGAGGTCGCGTGCGGTGCGCTTCGTGCCGACGCTGACGTTGCCCGAGCGCCGCGATCCACACCTTCCGATGCAGAGGCTCGAACTCGACGGCGCGGAGCTTCGCCGTTACGACAGCGCGGTCGCAGCGCTGCTCGCGGCCGATCCGAGAAACGCGTTCTCGGGGCGCGACTGGCCCTCGCAGCACTGGATCGGCGGCCACGCGGGCGAGTACGAGCCCGACAGGACGGTGCTCCTGAATTTCAGCCAGGATCGCGACCTGGATTTCGAGTTCATGGACGGCGGCGCCATTCGCTTCGATGTCCCGACCGACGATCTCGTCCGCAGGGACTTTGCCCGGGTGACCGTGACGGGCGACCCCGGCTGAGTCGAGTCGACGGACAGGGCGAACGGCTGAGAATCGCGCGGCAGAGCGGATGGCGAGACCGGACTCGAACCGGGGACACCACGATTTTCAGGCACGCGGAGCGTTGCCGCGAGCGACTGGAAATGCCTGCAAATCGCCAATTTCCAAGGACGCCGGAGTGGTCGGTTCCGGCGGTATTTCGTGGCCATTTGGGGCGATTGTGGCCACCGATTCGCATTTGTGGCCAAAACCGCGGAGTGTCTAGGCCGGTCGCATGCTCGCGACATGCCGGGCCGTTAGCGAGAGTTGTCGGAGCTTTTCAAGAGCCGTGTGTATTCGCTGCGCAGTTGCGTCTCGCTGAGGCCGCCCTTGCGCGCCAGCGTGGGGTTGACTGCCTGCGGGGGACCGACCCACCAGGCGCCGGCGCGTCTGACGACCAAGATCTTCACTACGACCGGCGCGGTGTCTGCCTGGTTCTCGCGTCGGTATCGCACGGCCGTGGATACGAACCCGAACGTCCCGCGCGTGGTGGCTGAGCGCACCGATCCGGTGATTGCTGAGACCGGAGCCACGCCGCTGTTCTCGCCCGTGTACATCGCGAGCAGAGCTACGACGGAGCCGCAGTTGGCTGCGCGGTCGACGCGCGAGTCGTCGTCGAATCGGAGAGATCGCAGCTTCGGATCGATCGTGTTGCACATCCGCCGCCAGAGCTCCGTCACCTGGCGCTTCTTGCGGGCTTCGCTTCCATGCTGCGGCGGCGTCGCGCTGGCGAGCACGCTGAGGAAGCGCTCGACTGCTGCTTGGGGCGTCGCGGGCCCTCGGGAGCTCGCGGACGCGGCGTTGCCTCCACATCCCAGCAGGGTCAGGCTGGCCGCGACGCCCAGCCTTGTCGCGAGCCGCCGGCGAACGATCGCTCCCAAACGTTGTTGCATCCGGGCCAGTATCGCCAGCGCGCGCTCAGGGAACATCGAACGGTCGTCGAGGAGCCCGACTCGTTGCTCGGGTATGTGACGGAACAGCGTCGTGCTGGTCGACCGCGGTCGGCAGGCTGCTGCCTGCCCTCCTACCTGGTGCATCAGCGGAGGCGGCGCGGTTCGGTCAAGTCCAGCCAGTGGCCGAGCGAAGCGAGCTGCGAAGCAGTGGACTTGACGGGTTCGCGTCGCCGGAGCTACGCCGCGCGACGAGCGTGTCGGACTACTCTGCCGCTCGTGTGGGCGTGGCGACAGGCGATCGTGGTTGCAACGTGCTTGGCGGTTGGGTGCGCGCTGATTGGGCTGGTCGAGTGGTATGCGCTTGAGCACGGCGTACGCAAGCTGGTCTGCGGGATCGTGAGCGAGCCCGGGGAGCCCGTGCGGTGCGCGCGGCCGTGGGAGCCGAGGCCGATGCCGTGGTTCGCTGCGGCGATCGCGTTCGGCTCGGTTGCGCTGATCGGTGCCGTGCGCATCGAGCTGCATGGGTGGAACGGGCGAGTCGACCGACTCGTCCTTGGGAGCTGAGGGCTTAGCCTGGAGCGCCGGCGAGGACGGCCGCTTGCGGCCGCCCGCAGCCGGTGCCGGCGCGAGCGAAGCGAGCGCCCTTGAAGTCGTAGAGACCATCCTCACTGCTGCCATGATCGACGCATGAAAGGCCCGTCGAGGGTGCTCTTCGAGAACCTCTGCATCGAGTTCGAGTTGACCTGGGACGCGATGGCGTCGACGGTGTTCTCCGAGCAGACGGGCGCGAGCTTCTTGTTCGCTCGGCAGGCGATGCTGCTCGTGGAGCTGGCGTCGAGTGTGGCGAGTCAGGATCACGCGACATTCAGGCGGTTCGCCGCCGAGTTGCAGGCGCAGGACGCGCGGCTCTTCAAGAGCATTCCCGCATACAAGTCGGGGCCGCAGACTCGGAAATGTGTGCCGCGAATTGCGCCGGTAGGCGACGCGAGGAGCGATCTGATCACGTTGCTCTTCGACTTGATGCGCAACGGGCTTGCGCACTATGGCCACCAGGTCTATGCGCCCTTGGCAGACGGACGCGCCGTCGGCGTCGTCTTACTGGATTCAATGTGGCGCGGACGGACCCTTGAGAGCGTGCGCGACGGCGGCAAGACGATCCATCACCTGTCGTGCACCCTGCAAGCGGATGGAAACCTGGCGATCAGGCTGTGCCCGGCGATCCTGTATCTCGACGTTCGGGACGCAAGCGAGAGCGCGGGCGTCTGGGACCTTGAGGTCGACGCTACCGAATTCACGGTCGGCAAGCGCGTACAGAAGTTCGGTGTCGCAGACCTGGTGGCGGCCTTGGAGGATCCAACGGACGCTCACATGGTCGTCTTCAAGCCCTAGCCCTGCGTCGCGAGCGTGGCGGCGCGGACTCGCTCGCGTGCCTCGTCAGAATGACCCATACCACGCGGTCGATTCAGAGAGGATTGTCCGACCGCCTCCCGCTC
>DASYEC010000122.1:0-89688 GCA_036499225.1 Conexibacter sp. | reverse complement strand
AGGCCCTCTCTGCTGTCCCCGACGCGGCCGCGACCGCCTCGCTCCCCCACATCCCGACGATCGCGGCGCAGAAGGCCCGCGCTGCTTCGCAGGACGGCGCTCGATGAGCGTGACCGTCCGCTCGCGCCGCGCCCCTGCCTTCCCGGAGGCCGCTAGATGAGCAAGATCGACCGCCGCCGTTTCCTCTCCGGATCGGCGCTCGCGCTCGGCGGCGCCTCGCTCGGCGTCGGCGCGCAGGCCGCGCTCGGCGCCGCGGCCGCGCCCGCCGACGACGCGCCCGCGATGCCCGCGGCCCCACCGCAGGATTCCACGCTCAGGCAGCGCGTCCCGTTCGACGGCGCGCATCAGCCCGGCATCGTGGAGCCGCAGGCGAACGTCGCGATCGTCGTCGCGCTCGACGCGATCGCCCCCGACGCGATCGCGCTCGCGAACGGCCTGCGCTCGCTCAGCGGCCGCGCACGCGAGCTGATGGCCGGCGGCGAGGTGACGGCCCTCTACGCGGAGAGCCCGCCGTCGGACTCCGGCACGCTCGGGACCGAGATCGAGCCCGATGCGCTGACGGTCACGGTCGCTTTTGGCAGCACGCTGTTCGACGGCCGCTATGGCTTCGCGGACAAACGGCCGGCGCGGCTGACGACGATGCCGTCGTTCCCCAACGACGCGCTCGACCAGGCCCTTTGCGGCGGCGACGTGCTGCTGACGATCGCCGGCGGCCACCACGACACGGTCTCGCACGCGCTGCGCGAGCTGCTGCGCGTGACGCGCGCGGAGCTGGCCCCGATCTGGTGGACGAACGGCTTCACCGGCGCCCAGCGCGGGCCGACGCCGAGAAGCGCGCCGCGCAACCACTTCGGCTTCCGCGACGGCACCGGCAACCCCGACCCGACCGACGCCGCGCTGATGGACAGGCTGGTCTGGGTCCAGCCCGGCACGCCCGGCGAGCCGGCGTGGACCGCCGGCGGGACCTACCAGGTGGTCCGCAACATCCGCATGCACGTCGAGTTCTGGGATCGCGTCGGCCTGCGCGAGCAGGAGAGCATGATCGGCCGGCGGCGCGATAACGGCGCCCCGCTCGGCGGCACCGACGAGTTCGAGGACCCGTCGTACGACGTCGACCTGAGAGGCGTGCGGATCCCGCTCGACGCCCACATCCGCCTCGCCAACCCGCGCAAGCCGACGACCGAGGACAAGCGCATCCTGCGCCGCGGCTGGAGCTACGACCGCGGCCTCGACAGCGCCGGCCAGCTCGACATGGGCCTGCTGTTCGTCGCCTTCAACCAGGACGTCGAGCGGCAGTTCGTGAGAATCCAGCACCGCCTCGACGCCGAGCCGATGATCGACTACGTCACGCCGGTCGGCGGCGGCTACTTCTTCGTCCCGCCGGGGACGAGGGGCGTCTCGGACTTCGTCGGCTCGGCGCTGTTCGCGGCCTGAGTCGGCGGGCGGGCGGCGTCCCGCGGGAGGCGCCCCGCGGGAGGCGCCTCGCGGGAGGCGCTCCGCTCAGTCCTCAGGCAAGGAGGAGGAGCCGCCGAGCAGGACGCCCTCTCTCGCGGGGTCCGCTGGCGCGCAGGTTTCTACCGCCGTCTCGCCTGGGTAGGTAGTGTGCGTTTCTGGTTGTTTAGGCGCAGATGACGGTCGTATCGACCGTTGTCAAACACTACGGTCGTAGAGGAGAGAGATGAACTGGTCTTCAGGCCGGCGGCACGCAGCCGCCGGCTTCGGCGTCGCGGCTTTCGCGGCGCTCGCCATCGCCCCGGCAGCGTCGGCTGGCGGCAGCGATCACGGCGATCGCGGGGGCGCGCCTGACCGCCACCATGCACACGGCGCACCGCACCGCCGGCAGCCGCACCCCCAGCCCGGCCACGACGACCGCCAGCACCACCCCGCCTCGAGCCTCGCCGCCACCCGCCTGACCGTCGGGGCGATGCCCGACCCGCTCGGCGTCCAGCAGGCGCAACCGCGCCTCGGCTGGCAGCTCACCGGCGGCGGCACCGACCAGGCGCAGAGCGCCTATGAGGTCCGCGTCGCGTCGAGCGCCGCCCGCCTTGCCCGCGGCGATCGCGGGGCTGACCTGTGGGACACCGGCCGCGTCCGCTCGACCTCGACGAGCGGGATCGCGTACGCCGGCCACGCCCTGCAGTCACGCGAGCGCGTCTACTGGCAGGTGCGCGTGTGGGACGCGAACGGCCGCGCCGGCGCATGGAGCGACATCGCGACCTGGGAGAACGGCTTGCTCGACCAGAGCGACTGGCACGCCTCGTGGATCGGCAACCCGAGCTGGGACGCCTACGAGTCTCCGCCGCAGCCGATCACGATCGACCTGCCGCCGCAGCAGAGCCGCTACGTCCGCATCGACGTGACGAAGCTCGGCCTGCCGCTGCAAGAGGGCTGGCCCGACCCCGTCTCGCGCCTGCAGCTCGCCGAGGCGGTCGTCTCCGACTCAAGCGACCCGACCGGCGCCGACCTCGCGAGAGGCGCGAAGGCCACCGCCTCCGACCCCTACCTCGCGCCTGGCGCCTGGAGCCCGAGCTACCTGACCGACGGCAAGACGAGCGGCGACACCGCGCCGTACGGCTACACGAGCCTCGAGCACCACGGGCAGGACGTCTCCGCCGATCCCGTCTGGGTCCAGCTCGACCTCGGCGCCGTCAAGCAGTTCGACCGCGTGACGCTCTACCCGCGCACCGACACGCTGACGGCCGACGGCAGCATCGCGAATTTCCCGTCGGACTTCGCGGTCGAGACGGCCCCAGCCGCCGATGGCCCGTTCACGGCCGCCAAGGCGGTCACGGAACAGGAGCCGCAGGCGGCACAGCGCCCCGCTGCCCTGCCGCTGTTCGCCAAGCAGTTCTCGCTGCGCTCGGCGCCGATCGCGAGCGCGCGCCTCTACATCACCGGCCTCGGCGCCTACGACGCGTCGATCAACGGCAGAACGGTCGGCGACGGCGTGCTCGAGCCCGGCAACACCGACTACGGCGACCACGTCGTCTACGCCGACGACGACGTCGCCAGGCTGCTGCGCCACGGCTCCAACGCGATCGGCGTGCGCCTCGGCACCGGCATCTACGACACGCAGACGTACAACCAGCGCTACGTCAAGTTCAGCGGCCGCGTCGGTCCGCCGAAGTTGCTCGCGCAGCTCGAGGTGACGTACGCCGACGGCTCGACGCAGACGATCGCCTCCGACCAGAGCTGGCGCACGACGCTCGGCCCGACGACCTTCTCGAACTGGTACGGCGGCGAGGACTTCGACGCGACCCGCGAGCCAGCCAGCTGGGATCAGCCGAGCGCCGACCTCTCAAGCTGGCAGGCGGCCAGCAGAGCGAGCCCGCCCGCCGACAACGGCACCCCTGCGACGCTGACGACCCGCTCGGGCCCGTCCGTGCAGCCGGTCGACACGCTGACGCCGCAGAGAGTCACCCAGCCCAAGCCGGGCGTCTATGTCGTCGACTTCGGCACGAACGTCGCCGGCTGGGAGCAGCTCCACATCGCGGGCCCCCGCGGCACGCACGTGACGATGCGCCCCGCCGAGCTGCTGAAGGACGACGGCACGATCGACCAGGGCGCGACCGGCTCGCCGATCTACGACGTGTACACGCTCAAGGGCGGGGGCGCCGAGGCGTGGCACCCCGACTTCGTCTATCACGGCTTCCGCTACGTCCAGCTCGAAGGCCTGCCGTCCGCGCCGACGAGAGCGACGCTGTCGGCGATCGTGCTGCGCGCAGCCAACCGCTCGGTCGGCTCGTTCGACAGCTCCAACGACCTGCTCGACGGGATCCACCGGATCATCGACCGCGCGGTGCAGAGCAACATGTACTCGGTCCTGACTGACTGCCCGACGCGCGAGAAGCTCGGCTGGATGGAGCAGGACCACCTCGCCTTCGACAGCGTCGCGCGCAACTACGACATCTCCGCCTACGGCCGTGACCTCGTGCAGGCGATGGCCGACGCCCAGCTGCCCAACGGGCTCGAGCCGGACATCGCGCCGGAGTACACGGTCTTCGACGGCGGCTTCCGCGACGACCCCAACTGGGGCGACGCGATCGTGCTCGTCCCGTGGGACCTCTACGAGACGTACGGCGACCGTGACCTGCTCGCTGCCTACTACGACAACATGAAGCGCTACGTCGACTACCTCGGCACGAGAGCGACCGGGAGCCTGCTCGACTACGGGCTCGCCGACTGGGGCACGATCAACGCCGCGACGCCGGCGGGCGTCACCGCGAGCTACGGCTACTTCCAGGCCGCCCAGGCGCTCGGGCAGATCGCCGCGGTGCTCGGCAAGCAGGACGACGCCGCGCACTACGCCCAGCTCGCCGGATCGATCGGCACGGCGTTCAACGCGACCTATCTCGACCCGGTCGGCCACACCTACGCGAACGGCTCGCAGACGAGCGACGCGCTTGCGCTCGACATGGGGATCGTCCCCGACAGCCAGCGCCAGGCGGTGCTCGACCACCTCGTCGCCAACCTGAAGGACAACGGATACCACCTCAACCTCGGCGAGATCGGCCTGCCGGCGCTGTTCCGCGTCCTCTCGAACGCCGGCCGCGACGACGTCGTCTACGAGATCGCGACGCAGACGACGCAGCCCAGCTACGGCGCGATGCTCGCACGCGGCGCGACCTCGCTGACCGAGTTCTGGGATGGCTCCGGCTCGCAGAACCACTTCATGCTCGGCGCGATCGACTCGTGGTTCACCTCTGGGCTGGCGGGCATCCGTCAGGCGCCCGGCTCGGCGGGCTACCGCGAGCTGGACATCGCACCGGCGGTCGTCGGCGACCTCACCCACGTCGAGGGAAGCTACGACACCGCCAACGGCGACGTGCGCAGCGCCTGGCAGCGCTCCGGGCAGCGCGTGACGCTCGAGGTGACGGTCCCGGACGGCTCGACCGCGACGGTCCATGTGCCAGGCGGCGCGACCCATCGCGTCGGCTCGGGCACGTACCGCTTCAGCGGGCGGCTCGCCGGCTGACCGCGGCGTGCGGGCCCGCAGGACGGTCCTTCCCGTCGCCTGGCCTTGCCGGGCGACGGGAAGGCAGGGCCCATCGCACGATTGGAGAAGTATGCGGATGGGAAAGCTCGTAGCGAATTAGTTGCACGTGCAAGTGCCGCTCAGGCATGATGGTGCATACGTCGGACTTCGGACGAGGTTGGATTGGCAGACGTCGAGCTTCATGCAGAGGCCGCGATCGCTCAGGCGCTCAGCCGAGGCGTCGACCTCTTGCGCTCGCTCCAGCACGAGGACGGTTGGTGGAGAGCTCCGCTCGACACGAACGTGACGATGGACGCCGAGGACCTGCTGATGCGGGAGTTCCTCGGCATCGCATCGCCCTCGACGACGGCGGCGACGGCGCGTTGGATCCGGTCGCAGCAACGCGACGACGGCACGTGGGCGAACTTCCACGGCGGCCCCGGTGACCTCTCGACGACCGTCGAGGCGTACGCGGCGCTGAAGCTCGCGGGCGACCCGCCCGACGCCGCGCACATGCGCGCCGCGCGATCGTTCGTCCGCGACAACGGCGGCCTGGAGGGCACGCGCGTGTTCACGCGCCTGTGGCTCGCGCTGTTCGGCCTGTGGTCGTGGGACGACCTGCCCGCGCTGCCGCCCGAGGTCGCGTTGATGCCGAGCTGGCTCCCGCTCAACGTCTACGACTTGGCCTGCTGGGCGCGCCAGACGATCGTCCCGCTGACCGTGATCGCCGCCCACCGCCCCGCGCGCCGGCTGCCGATCGACCTCGACGAGCTGCGTGTCGGCATCAAGCCGCCGACCGTCGCCGCCGGCCTGCGCGACTGGTCGGGCCGCTTCGTGCTGCTCGACAGGCTCCTTCACCGTTACGAGAAACACCCGGTCAAGCCGCTTCGCCGCCTCGCGCTCGCGCGCGCCGAGCAGTGGATCGTCGCCCGCCAGGAGGCCGACGGCTCCTGGGGCGGGATCCAGCCGCCGTGGGTCTACTCGCTGATGGCGCTGTCGGTGCGCGGCTACACGCTCGACCACCCGGTGATGAGGGCCGGCCTCGACGGCCTCGACAGATTCACGATCGAAGAGGACGGGATGCGCCGCCTGGAGGCGTGCCAGTCGCCGGTCTGGGACACCGCGCTCGCGGTCGTCGCGCTCGCCGACGCCGGCATCGACCCCGACGACGAGGCGCTCGTGCGCGCCGCCGGCTGGCTGCTCGACGAGGAGATCCGCAGCGGCGGCGACTGGCAGGTGCGCAGGCCGCGCCTTGAGCCGGGCGGCTGGGCGTTCGAGTTCGCCAACGACCACTACCCCGACATCGACGACACCGCCGAGGTCGTGCTTGCGCTGCGGCGCGTCGACCATCCCGACACCGCGCGCGTCGAGGCCGCGATCGACCGCGGGCTGCGCTGGGCGGAGGGGATGCAGAGCGCCGACGGCGGCTGGGCGGCCTTCGACGTCGACAACACCCGCGCCGCCTGCCGCGAGCTGCCGTTCTGCGACTTCGGCGAGGTGATCGACCCGCCGAGCGCCGACGTCACCGCCCACATCGTCGAGATGCTCGCGGGCGAGGGGCGCGCGGGGGCCCCCTCCACTCAGCGCGGACTGAGCTGGCTGCTCGACGCGCAGGAGGCCGATGGCTCGTGGTTCGGCCGTTGGGGCATCAACCACCTGTATGGAACCGGCGCCGCGATCCCAGCGCTCGCCTCCGCCGGCCTCGCGCCGGAGAGCCCGGCGATCCGTCGCGCGGTCGCGTGGCTGGAGCGCGTCCAGAACGACGACGGCGGCTGGGGCGAGGACCCGCGGTCCTACAGTGACCCGATGTGGATCGGCCGCGGCGACAGCACCGCCTCGCAGACTGGCTGGGCGTTGATGGCGCTGCACGCGGCCGGCGAACGGATGGACGGCTCCCCCGCGGTGCGGCGCGGCCTCGACTGGCTGACGCGCACGCAGCTCCCAGATGGAAGCTGGGAGGAGCCGCAGTTCACCGGCACGGGCTTCCCCGGCGACTTCTACATCAACTACGGGCTGTACCGGCAGGTCTTCCCGCTGAACGCGATCGGGCGATGTCTGCGAGCGCGGTGAACGGGGCGAGCGCCGCCTGCGCCAGCAGGGAAGGCCCTCCCCCCGGCACCCCCACGGCGTCGGCCGTCCTCGACCAGGCCGCCAAGGAGAACTTCCCCGTCGCCAGCCGTCTGCTCCCCCGCGCCGAGCGCGACCACCTGATGGCGCTCTACGGCTTCGCGCGGATGGTCGACGACATCGGCGACGAGGCCGACGGCGACCGCGCCGCGCTGCTCGACTGGGTCGCGGGCGAGCTCGACCTCGTCTACCTCGGCTCTCCCGCCGCGCAGCCAACACACGCGTTGATGCGGACGCTCGCCGACAGCGTCCGCGCGCTCGACCTGCCGCGCGACCCGTTCGAGCGGCTGATCGAGGCCAACCGCCGCGAGCAGGAGGTCAGACGGATCGCGAGCTACGAGGAGCTGATCGAGTCGTGCCGGCTGTCGGCGATGCCGGTCGGCGAGCTCGTCCTGCACGTCTTCGGCGCGGCGACCCCCGAGCGCGTCGCGCTCTCCGACGACGTCTGCGCCGGCCTGCAGCTCGTCGAGCACCTGCAGGACGTGCGCGAGGACCGTCTGCGCGGCCACGTCTACCTGCCGCAGGCCGACATGCGCCGCTGCGGCGCCGTCCTCTCCGACCTCGACGCCGAGCGGCCGAGCACGTCGCTGCGCGCGGTGCTGATGATCGAGACGAGACGCGCGCGGCAGCTGCTCGCCGCCGGGATCCCGCTGATCCGCTCGCTTGCGCCGCGTCCGGGCTTCGCGGTCGCCGCTTTCGTCGCGGGCGGCCGCGCTGCGCTCGACGCGATCGAAAACGCCGGCTACGACGTGCTCGGCAGACAGCCGCGGCCGAGCAACGTGGGCCTCGCGCGAGCGTTTGGCCGCACGCTGCGCCAGGCCGGCTCGCCAACCGATTGGGGGACGCCATGAGCAGCATCGCGCGAGAGCGCCCGGCGGTCGAGGAGGCCTATCGCCACTGCGAGCGCGTGACTCGCCACGAGGCCGCGAACTTCTTCTACGGGATCCGCCTGTTGCCGCCGGCAAAGCGCCGCGCGATGTGCGCCGTCTACGCCTTCGCCCGCCGTGTCGACGACATCGGCGACGGCACGCTGCCGGCCGAGCGGAAGCTCGCTGCGCTCGACGGCGAGCGCCGCGGGGTCGCGCGGCTGCGCGAAGGCCGCGCGCTCGGCACCGGCGATCCCGTGCTCGTCGCACTCGACGACACGCGCACGCATTTCGACCTGCCGCTCGACTCGCTGGAGCGGCTGATCGACGGCGTCGAGCAGGACGTGCGCGGCACGGTCTATGAGACCTTCGAGGAGCTTGTCTTCTACTGCGGCTGCGTCGCCGGGACGATCGGGCGGCTGTGCGTCGCGATCTTCGGCGCCGACAACCAGGCCGTAGCGGTCCTGCGCGCCGACGAGCTCGGCGTCGCGATGCAGCTGACGAACATCCTGCGCGACGTGCGCGAGGACCACGGCAACGGCCGCGTCTACCTGCCCGCGGAGGACCTGCGCCGCTATGGCCTGACGACGCCGCTCGCGGGACCGGACGGCGCGATCGAGCAGCTCGTCCGCTTCGAGGCGGCGCGCAACCGCGAGTGGTTTGACCGCGGCCTGCAGCTGCTTCCGCTGCTCGACCAGCGCAGCGCTGCTTGCGTGCTGGCGATGACGGGCATCTACCGACGAGTGCTTGAGCGCATCGAGCAGGACCCGCTGGCGATCACCCGCGAACGCGTCTCCGTGCCCGCATGGGAGAAGGTCGTCGTCGCCGCGCGCTCGCTCGCGGGCATGCGGACCGACTCGCCAAGCGGCCGCACACGAGGCGCCGGGTGGTCTGAGGCGCGCAAGCGCGCGCGTGGCAGGGGGACGGCGCGATGATCGTGCCGACCGACGCCCGCGCGCCCGCGCACGGCCGCCACGTCGTCGTCCTCGGCGGCGGGCTGGCGGGGATCGCGGCGGCGCTCGACTGCGCGAGCGCGGGCGCGGCGGTGACGCTGCTGGAGGTCCGCCCGCGGCTCGGCGGCGCCGCCTACTCCTACGAGCGCGAAGGGATGACGCTCGACAACGGCCAGCACGTCTTCCTGCGCTGCTGCGTCGACTACCGAGCGCTGCTCGACCGGCTCGGCGTCAGCGACCGGGTGACGCTGCAGCCACGGCTCGACATCCCCGTGCTCGCGCCCGGCGGCCGCTCCGCACGGCTGCGCCGCAACGGCCTGCCGGCGCCGTTCCACCTCGCCGGCGCGCTCGTCCGCTACGGCCTGATCCCGCTGCGAGACCGCCTCGCCGTTGCCGTCGCGATGGCCGCGCTGAGCAGGGTCGACCCCGACGACCCGGCTGCCGACGCGCGCTCGTTCGGCGACTGGCTCAGATCGCACGGCCAACGCGCGGCCGCGGTCGAGTCAGTCTGGCGGCTGATCGCCCTGCCGACGCTCAACCTCGAGCCCGCGCAGGCGTCGCTGGCCCAGGCGGCACAGGTCTTCCAGGTCGGGCTGCTGAGCGACCCGGGCGCGGGAGACGTCGGCTGGGCGCGCGTGCCGTTGAGCGAGCTGCACGACGAGCCGGCCCAGCGCGCGCTGGAGCAGGCGGGCGCGCGCGTGCTGTTGCGCACTCGCGCCGAGCGCGTGATCGTGCGTGAAGGCGGCTTTGTCGTGGAGGTCGAAGCCGACGACGAAGCGCTGCACGCCGACGCGGTCGTCGTCGCGTTGCCGCCCGAGCGCGCCGCCGCGGTGCTGCCTCCGCAGGCGCGCGTCGAGACCGCAAGGCTGATCGCGCTCGGACAATCGCCGATCGTCAACCTCCATGCCCATTACGGTAAGAGGGTGACTGAGGAGCCGTTCGCCGCCGCCGTCGACTCGCCCGTGCAGTGGGTCTTCGACCGTACGGCGACCGCGGGCGTCGACCACGGCCAGGTGCTCGCCGTCTCGCTCAGCGCCGCCGACGAGGAGATGGCGATGGACGCGGAGGCATTGCAACGCCGCTTCGTGCCGGCGCTCGGCGCGCTGCTCCCGCGCGCCCGCCAGGCGCCGCTGGAGAAGTTCCTCGTCGTCCGCGAGCACGCCGCGACCTTCCGCGCCGCCCCGGGCGCCGTCGCCCTGCGCCCGCCCGCCCGCACCGCGCTCCCGGCCCTCACGCTCGCTGGCGCCTGGACCGCAACCGGCTGGCCCGCGACGATGGAAGGCGCCGTCCGCAGCGGCCACGCCGCGGCGGCCGAAGCGCTCGCCGCGCTCGCGCCCGCGCACGACTCAACGAGCCCGTTGACGGAGACGCTCGCATGAGCGCTGCGAACGCTCGACCGCCGGCGCCGCGCTCGCCCGAGCCGTTCGCGCCGCCGAAAAGACTGCTCGTGCTCGCGCCGCTGCGGCTCGAGGCGCGCGCCGCCCGCGAGGGCGCCCCGTGGGCTCGCGTCGAGCAGATCGGGATGGGGCCGCGCCGAGCAAGGCGCGCCGCCGAGATCACGCAGCGCGAGCAGGGCGGCCCGACGCTGATCGCCGGCTTCTGCGGCGCGCTCGACCCGACCCTGCAGCCCGGCGACGTCGTGCTCGCTACCGAGCTGCGCGGCCCGATGGGCACGACGCAGTGCCCCGACCCCGCAATCCTCGCCGGCATCCTGCGCCGCGGCGGCCTGCGCGTCCACCTCGGCCCGATCGCCTCGAGCCAGCGGCTCGTCGTGCGCGAGCGCCGGCGCGCGCTGCACCGCACCGGCGCGCTCGCCGTCGACATGGAGTCGGCATGGCTGGCGCCGGAGGCGAACGCCGACCCGCTCGTGACGCTGCGGGTCGTGCTCGACACGGCAGAGCGCGAGCTCAACCGGCCGCTGGCGACGCTGTCCGGCGCGCGCACCGCGTACCGCACGCTGCGCCACGCCTGTGCGCTGGCGGAGGAATGGGCGCGCGCGCTCGGCCGCCGCGACGTGCTGCTCGCCGCTCCGCGGGCGTCGTGCGCGGGCGTCGTGCGGGCGGTGCAGGTCGTCGAGCGGGCGCTCGACGAGCACGAGCTGCCGGTCTACGTGCGCAAGCAGATCGTCCACAACCAGCGGGTCGTTGCCGAGCTGGAGCAGCGCGGCGCGGTCTTCGTCGACGAGCTCGCCGAGGTCCCGTCCGGCGCGACTGTCGTCTTCTCCGCCCACGGCGTCTCCCCCGCGGTGCGCCAAGAGGCCCAGGAGCGCGGCCTCGACGTGATCGACGCGACCTGCCCGCTCGTCGCGAAGGTCCATGCCGAGGCGCGCCACTTCGCCGAGGCAGGCCTCGACATCGTGCTGATCGGCCACGAGGGCCACGAGGAGGTCGAGGGGACGGTCGGCGAGGCGCCAGACCGCACGCAGATCGTCACCAGCCCCGAGGACGTCGAGCAGCTGAAGGTCGCGGACGCGAGCAGAGTCGCGTACCTGACGCAGACGACGCTGGCGGTCGATGAGACAGCCGGCGTCGTCGACGCGCTGCGCGACCGCTTCCCGGCGCTCGTCGGCCCGGCCTCCGACGACATCTGCTACGCGACCCAGAACCGCCAGGACGCCGTTCGCGCGCTCGCGCCGCAGGTCGACGCGATCCTCGTCGTCGGCTCGCGCAACTCGTCCAACTCGCGCCGGCTGGTCGAGGTCGCCGAGCGGGCCGGCGTGCGCGCGGCGCTCGTCGACAACCCGACCGACGTCCCGCTCGACCTGCTCACAAGCGCGCGCCGGATCGGGATCACCGCGGGCGCCTCGGCGCCCGAAGCGCTCGTCCAGGAAGTCGTCTCCGCGCTGGACGGCCTTGGCGGCGCGACCGTCTCAGAGGTCGAGGTCGCGCGTGAGGACGTCCATTTCAAGCTGCCGCCGTCTCGCCCCGAAAGCAGGAGTTGAGCGATGCCCGTCCCCATGCGCCAGAGCGCCCGCATCGGCGCCTACCTCGCGAAGCAGAAGCTCGCCAGACGCGAGCGCTTCCCGCTGATCGTCGAGCTGGAGCCGCTCTTCCAGTGCAACCTGGAGTGCGTCGGCTGCGGCAAGATCCAGCATCCCGAGCATGTGCTGAAGCGGCGGATGCCGGTCGAGCAGGCGATCGCCGCGATCGAGGAGTCGGGCGCCCCGATGGTCTCGATTGCCGGTGGTGAGCCATTGATTCACCCCGAGATCGACCAGATCGTCAACGGGTTGATCGAGCGCAAGAAGTTCGTCTACCTCTGCACGAACGCGCTGCTGATGGAGAAGAGAATGGACCTCTTCACCCCGAGCGACTACTTCACCTGGGCCGTTCACCTCGATGGCTTGAGAGAGCGCCACGACGAGTCGGTCTCGCGCGACGGGGTCTTCGACAAGGCGGTCGCGGCGATCAGAGCGGCCAAGCAGCGTGGGTTCCGCGTGACGACCAACACCACGTTCTTCACCCACGACTCGCCTGACTCGGTCCGCAAGGTGCTCGATTTCATCAACGACGAGCTCGAAGTCGACATGATGATGATCTCCCCCGCGTACGCCTACGAGAAGGCCCCGGACCAGGACCACTTCCTCGGCGTCAAGCAGACGCACGACCTGTTCAGAGCCGCGTTCGCCGACGGCCGCCGCCGCAGATGGCGCCTCAACCACAGCCCCCTGTTCCTCGACTTCCTCGAGGGCAAGGTCGACTTCCAGTGCACCGCCTGGGGCATTCCCAGTTATTCACTGTTCGGCTGGCAGCGCCCCTGCTACCTGATGGCCGACGGCTACGCGAGAACGTACCAAGAGCTCCTCGACACGACCGACTGGGACAGCTACGGCCGCGGCCGCGACCCCCGCTGCGACAACTGCATGGCCCACTGCGGCTACGAGCCCACCGCCGTCCTCGCCACCGCCAGCTCGTTCAAGCAATCGATCCGCGCCGCGGTCGGGATGAGCTAAGAAGCGCCGGTCGGGTCGGCGCTCAGAGAGCGCCGCCCCAGCACGTCCTGGACCGCGGCGGCGATCGCGGCGTCGGCGGGGCCGGGGGCGTAGCCGAGCTCGCGCGCGGCCTTCGCGCTCGTGAAGAACATCGGCATTCTCGCGAGGCGGACTTCATGGCGGTTGAGCAGGTGGACGGCGGCGAGCGCTTGCGGGATCGCGTACGGGATCTTCAGCCGCGGCGCGGGGCGTCCGGCGGCGATCGCGACGCGGGCGAACAGGTCGCCGAGGTCGAGGTCGGTGCCGCCGAGCAGGTAGCGCTCGCCACGCCTGCCGCGCTCGAGCGCGAGCACGTGGCCGCGGGCGACGTCGCGGACGTCGACGACGTTCAGGCCGGTGTTGCCGATGTACGCGCGGACGCGGCCGCGCGCTACGCCGGCGATCATCTTGCCGGTCGGCGTGGGCTTGTCGTCACCGGGACCGATCGGGGTCGTCGGGTTGACGACGACGGCGTCGAGCCGCTCGCGGGCGGCGGCGAGCACGAGCCGCTCGGACTCCAGCTTCGTCCGCTTGTACGGGACCGTCAGCTCCCAGTCGGGCGGCCCGTCCTCCTCGCTCGCCGCCCGCCCCTCGACCGGTCCGCACGTTCCCGCCGTGCTTGTGAAGACGAGCCGCCGCACCCCGTGACGCACGCACGCCTCGACAACGTTCCGCGTCCCCTCGACGTTGACCGCCTCAAACCGCGCCGCCGGCCCGTCGTAGGCGTAGAGCGCGGCGACGTGGAAGACCGTCTCGCACCCGGCGATCGCCCTGTCGACCGCGGCGGCATCGGTCAGCTCGACCCGCTCGTCGCGCACCTGCGCCCCGTCTTTCCGCAATGCGTCGGCGACATGCCGCCCAACGAAACCGCTGGCCCCCGTCACAAGCGCTCGCATGACACCTCCGGGCCGGTCCCCTGAAATGGCTCGGTCCCGCCGAGCGGCGCGCGCTCAACACCCGCGTTGACCCGCTCCCCGTCCGCCCGCTCCGACAGCATCCGCGCGAGCCGCAGGCTGCCGGCGCCGAGCATCGCGCCGGCTATGACGTCGAGCACGAAGTGGTTTGCGGTGACGAGGACGATTCCCGCGACGAGCGGCGGGTAGGCCGGCGCGATGGCGCGCGCGATCGGGCTCCGGGCCGTCTCGGAAATCGCCGCCCCGATCACCACGGCGTATGCGACGTGGATGCTCGGCATCGCGGCGAGCGGGTTGTAGAGGCGTGCGAGCGGGCTGCCGTCGAGGTCGACGCCGCGCTCGAGGATCGTGTCGATGAAGCCGTCGAGCGAGCGCGGCGGCGCGGTCGGCCGCAGCAGATGGAGCGGCTGGGCCCCGAGCGTCGCGATCGTCGCCGCGGTGCGCATCCGGTGGTAGGCCGGATCGCGGCGGCCGTGGAGCATCGCAAGCCAGCCGACCGTCAGCCCGACGTTGAGCGTCACGTAGGCGATGTCGGCGAGCACGATCATCCGCCCGCGCCGCACCAGCGCCCGCTGGATCGCTGGCTCGATCCCAATCCGCAGCCGCCGCTCCAACGCGACCGTCGCATGCGCGTTCGCCAGCGCGACCCCCTTTCCCCGGCGGGTCACTGCGACATGCCGCACCGCCAGATACACGCTGTAAACGGCGACGCCGAGCGCGGCCTCGCGGCGGTCGGAGAAGACGGGCCCGCTCACCGTGCTCGCCACGCTCCTCCGTCGCAACCCGCCCACGCCGGCGAGTCCGCCCACCTCGCGCAGCGTCCCCGCACCGCGCCGTGCACCCGCCCACAGGCCGCCCACGCCGGCGAGTCCGCCCACCCCGCGCAGCGTCCCCGCACCGCGCCGTGCACCCGCCCGCAGGCCGCCCACGCTGCGAGCCACGCCCGCCCCCAGCCGGCCCGCGCCGCCGCCGCCGACCCTCCTCACGCCGCCTCCCAAGCAGCCGCCAACGTCCTAGCCGAGCGCTGCACCAACCGGTTGCTGGGCCCGAGCCGGTGCGCTGCTTCGATCGCCTCGAGCACGCGGGCGTCGCGCGTGCCGCGGCCGGCAAGCGCCGGCTCGACCGGCCGCCCCTCGTCGTCGGCGCGCGCGAGCGCGCGGTCGACGGCCGCGCGCACGATCGTCGCGCTCGGCACCCGCCCGTGGGCGACGACCTCGTGCGCGACGACCAGCCCGCACGTCAGCGGCGTCGCCCTGCGCAAGGCGTCGAGCACGATCCGCTCGCCGCCGTCGCGCGGCGGGCGCTCGAGCGTCGGCGCGGATGCGACGAACGCCCGCGGCCGCCCCCGCACGAGCGGGTCGTAGGCGAGCCCGAGCGGCTGGATCGCGACCGGGCGGACATGGTGCAGCAGCCGTCCGACGCGTGGGTCGAGCGCCCCGATCCCGCCGTCGGGCGACGGGAAGCCGTGCGGAAAGAGGACGAGCGACCCGCCGCCGCGCACCAGCCGGATCAGGCGGCGCACCTCGAGGCCAGATTGGGCCATGTGCTCCCCCCACATCGTCTCCCACGTCGGCCCGCCGAGCTCGTCAGGCGAGACGAGCTCCCACAGCAGGTCCGCGTACCCGCCGTCGAGCACGTCGCGCGCGGTCACCGGCTCGGGCCGCTGAAGCCTTGCGGCGCGGCGGCGGAAGGCGTCGACCCGCGCCGCCGACAGCGCCCCCGCGAGCACGACCTCCGGCCGCGCCCGCAGCGCCTCGATCAGCCGCAGCCTGTCCGAGAAGCGGACCGGTATGCAGCGCACGCGCGACTGCATCACGTGCCCGATGTCGAGCCCGAACAGCGCCCGCCGCAGCGCGATCGGCAGCCCCGGCGGATAGCCGGCGAGGAAGCCGGGCAGCAGCAGGTCGTTGCGGACCGCGAAGTACGGCCGCGTCGGCTCCGCGTTGCGCCACAGATGGCGCCCGCTGTAGAGCGCTCCCGCGACGACCGGCACGTCGTCGTCGGACAGATGCGCGCAGACATGGACGATCCCCGGCTCGAGCCGCAGCCGGTCGAGCCCGAGGCCGACGGTCCGATGCGCGACCCTCCCCCAGCCGGCCATCCCGGCGCCGACGTACTCGTACAGGCGCGGTGCCCGGCTCATGCTGCCAACTCCTCGCGGTTGTGGTGCGCTCGCGCCGCGCCCCACGGCCCGCTCACGCAGCCAGCCCTTCGAGGTCCCGCTTCAGGTGCGGCGCCGTCGGAAGCAGCGCGACGGCGGGGATGATCGGCAGCCAGAAGGAGAAGCCGCGATAGGTGACCGCGGCGAGCAACGCCGGCGCCAGCGGCACCCCGACGAGCGTCAGCGCGAAGGCGAGCGCGGCGTCGACCCCGCCCGCGCCGCCGACCGGCAGCGGCAGCGCGGTCGCGACGTAGCCGGTCGCGTAGGCGAGCACGAGCGCCGCGGGCCCGATGTCCTGGTCGAAGGCGCGCACGGCCGTGTAGAGCGCGAGCAGCTGGCCGAGCCAGTAGAGCGGGAAGCCGATGAAGCCGGCTCGGTTGGCGAGCGGATGGCCGAGCACGCAGCGAACGTATTTGAGGCCGCCGATCGCGTCGGCGAGCGCGTTGTGGATCCAGCCCCACGCCCAGCGCACGAGCAGCTTGGGCGCCCACGAGTGCGGCGGCGGCGTGCCCTCGACGCGACTGAAGCGCTCGATCCGGCGCGGCGCGCTGACCCACGCGCCAGCCGCGAAGCAGAAGCCGACGACGACGATCCACGCGAGCGCCATCGCGAACGGGACCCCAGGCCCCAGCCCGATCAACGACGCGACGCCGGCGATCGTCGTCAGGCCGCCGAGCGCGGCCCATTGCAACGTGTTGAGCCCGAGCACGCGGCGCAGCGTCTCATGCACCGAGAGGCCGGTGCGATGCAACGCCCAATAGTCGACCGCGAGCCCGCCGGCGGCCGACCCGACGACGAAGGCGCCGAAGCCGAGCCCGACGATCCGCGTCACCGTCCAGACGCGAAGCTTGGGCCCGCCTTCGAGCCCGGCGACCTCGCGATACGCGGCGATGTAGCCGGCGTACGCGCACAGCACCCCGATCAGCGCGAACGGCAGCCAGGCCGCGTCGAGCTGGTCGAAGGCATGACGCAGCTTCGAGTATTCGGTGACGTGCCCGACGAGAGCGATCACGCCCGAAACGAGCGCGATCCCGAGCAGCCCCAAGAGGACCGCCTTTTCCGGCCTTACGCGCGGGTGATCGCTGACGTCCCTACGACGTTGCGATCCCACTGGCTGCATCGCTCCCAGACTAGCGTCGCGCGACGGATGGGCGCGAAAAACCCCACGCCGCCTCGGCGTTAGGGCCAAAGACGAGCGCACCCTCGCGCCACCTTTCGTGTTCACGCGCCGACGCGCCACAATCACCGCGAGTCTCGGGCGCGTCAACATTTCTCTCGTGCTTATGCACCGCTTTACGGTGTCCGACTGGTGCGCAAAGTTCCATAACTGCGCCTTCGTTGCCGATCTCTGTCGAGTGTGGGTATACGGTCCCCCACATGGGCACCCGTACGCTCGATCGTCGGCGGCTCGACAGCCCGCATCGTGACCCGTTGCTGGAGCGCTTCGGCCTCGCAGTCCGCCGTATGCGCGAAGAGCGCGGGCTCACGCGCGACCAGGTCGCGCTTGGGTCAGGTCTCAGCTCCGTCTACATCGGCAACATAGAGCGCGGCGAGGTCAACCCGACGCTGCTCACGCAGCGTCGTCTCGCCACCGGCCTCGGCGTCGCGCTCGACCGGATCGTCGCCGCAGCGCTGGCCGACGACGCGCCCGCGACATAGCTACGCACCCCCGCGGCGCGCCCAGCCGTGTACCCGCACCGCGCGCTCGCCCCCAGCACGGGACAATAGTCGGATGACCTCCTCGCCAGACGCCGCGCCGCCCGCTTCAGCTGACCCCGTCACCTTCGCCGCTCTGGCGCTGCGTGACGAGCTGCTGGAGGCGCTGACGCGGCTGGGCTACGAGGAGCCGACGCCGATCCAGCGCGAGGCGATCCCGCCGCTGATGGAAGGGCGCGACCTGCTCGGCCAGGCGGCGACCGGCACCGGCAAGACGGCGGCGTTCGCGCTGCCGCTGCTGCAGCGCCTGACGCCGGGCCGCACCGACATCGATCCGGTCGCGCTCGTGCTCGTGCCGACGCGCGAGCTGGCGATGCAGGTCTCAGAGGCGCTGCATCGCTACGGCAAGGCGCTCGGCGCGCGCGTGCTGCCGCTCTACGGCGGGCAGCCGATCGGGCGCCAGCTCGGCGCTCTGAAGCGCGGCGTCGACATCGTCGTCGGCACCCCCGGCCGCGTGCTCGACCACATCGGCCGCAGAACGCTGAGGCTCGGCGCGCTCTCGACGGTCGTGCTCGACGAGGCCGACGAGATGCTCGACATGGGCTTCGCTGAGGACATCGAGGCGATCCTGGAGCAGCGCAAGGGGAGATCGCAGACGGTCCTCTTCTCCGCGACGATGCCGCCGCGGATCGACCGCATCGCGTCGCGTCACCTGCACAACCCCGTCCAGATCGAGATCGCGCGCGAGACGCCGACGGGCGACTCGCCGCGCGTGCGCCAGCGCGCCTTCGTCGTCGCGCGAGCGCACAAGCCAGCCGCGCTCGGGCGCCTGCTCGACGTCGAGCAGCCGACGGCGGCGATCGTCTTCTGCCGTACGCGCGACGAGGTCGACCAGCTGACGGAGACGTTGAACGGCCGCGGCCAGCGGGCGGAGGCGCTGCACGGCGGGATGTCGCAGGAGCAGCGCGACCGCGTGATGCAGCGGCTGCGCGCCGGCGCCGCCGAGCTGCTGGTCGCGACCGACGTCGCGGCGCGCGGGCTCGACGTCGAGCAGCTCACGCATGTCGTCAACTACGACGTGCCTTCCTCGCCGGAGTCCTATGTCCACCGCATCGGCCGCGTCGGTCGGGCCGGGCGGGAGGGCACGGCGATCACGCTCGCCGAGCCGCGCGAGCAGCGCTTCCTGAAGACGATCGAGCGGGTGACGCACCAGCAGATCGCGGTCGAGCGGGTCCCGTCGGTCGCCGAGCTGCACGCGAGCCGCCTCGACCGCACGCGCGCGGCGCTGCAGGAGCGGCTGCTTGTGCCAGCGGAAGACGATCGCGACGCCGCGATGCGCGCGGTGATCGACCAGCTGTCGTCCGAGTTCGAGCCCGAGGAGGTCGCGCTCGCGGCGTTGCAGCTTGCTCACGACGCGCTCAGCGGCGGCGAGCGCGACGACGACGAGCAGGAGATCCCCGACGCGGCGCGCAAGGACCGACCGCGCGAGCGTGGGCAGTGGCAGGGTGGCGGCGAAGGCGGCGGTCGCGGGCGCGGCGGCGGGAACGGACACGGCGAGGGCCGCGGCGGGCCGGGTGGCCGGCCCGGTGGCCCCGGGCGCGGTCGCCCAAGCCCGAGCGGTCCGACGACGCGCCTCTACATCGGTCTCGGCAGACGCGGCGGCATCCGCCCGCAGGACCTCGTCGGCGCGATCACCGGCGAGTCCGAGCTCAGCGGCCGCGACATCGGCGCGATCGAGATCGCCGACCGCTATTCGCTGGTGGAGGTCCCCCTCGGCGCCGCAGACGCCGTCGTCAACGCCCTGCGCACCAGCACGATCAAGGGCAAGCGCGCCATGATCCGCCGCGAGCGCTTCGAGCGCGGCGCGTCAACGCCCGAGTGAGTCGGCGCGGCGGCGACGACCCACCGCCTCGCCGCCTCGCCCCGCCCACCGACGCCGCTCAGCTCACGATCTCGTGCTCGTCGGTGATTGACGACATCGCTGTGAGGATCTCGTCGGCGAGCTTGGCGCCGTCGTCGGCGTACTCCGGCGTCGCGCGGATCCGCATCACGACCTCGTCGCCGTCGAGCTCCTCGACGCCTATGTCAGGGCGGCCGCGCAGCGGGACCGTGATCGACTCCTCGAGGATCGCCTGCAGCGCCGTCGGCTTCAGGCCGCGACGCAGGCGGGCGCGGAGGTCGACCGACGCAGGCTCGCGCAGCGGGACGACCGCGGCGCTGAGCACGACGCTGTTGGGCACCATGATCCGGTCCTCGCCCCGCGCGAGCGTCGTGTAGAGCAGCCCGAGCGAGCTGACGACGCCTTCGGCCTGCCCGGCGAGCCCGCCTGCCTGCAACCGGACGCGCTCGCCGACGCGGAACGGCCGCGCGCTGAGCAGGACCATCCCAGCGATCAGGTTGCCGAGCGTCTGCTGGGCTGCCAGACCGAAGACGACGGCCGTGAAGGCCCCGCCGACCGCGAGCGTTTGCGGCCTGATGCCGGCGATCCGCAGCGCAGCGAGCGTGAAGATGATCACGGTCAGCAGCCGCAGCAGGAAGCCGACGGTGCCGGCGGTGCCCGGGTCCATGCGCCGGAAGAGGTCGGGGGCGACCGCTCGGCCGACGTCGCGCGCGAACGCCCACCCGAGGATTACGAGCGCGACAACGGTGAAGATTCTGACCGGCGTGTCCCACGCCTTGCCGAACAGGTCGGTGCGGTAGGCGTAGAGCACGAGTATCGCGACGAGCAGCGGCGCGACCACAAGCGCTTGCCTGCGCGCGCGCTTCGCCGCTCGCTGGCCGATCTGCCGAGCCAGCCCGACCTCCTCCCAGGCGTGGCTGCGCGTCTGCAGCATCCGCTCCAGCGCCCGCTCGCGGCTCCCTCTCAACCGTTTGATCTTCGACGCCATAGTCTCACCATACGACCGCGCCACCGGGAGTTGCGGCCCCCGAACGGTGCGGTCGATCACACACCTGCCTACCCCACCCACCCCTCGCACACGCCACAAACCCGCGCCCGCCACCGCGTGCCGCGCCACCCGCTCGCCGCGCTGCCTCGCCACCCGCTCGCCGGGGCCCGGCTCAGAACAGCGCCTGCTGCACCCCTCCCGTCGCCCGCGCCCGCTCTGTCGCCGCGCCAGGCGCCCCGCGCCCCCAGCGCCCGCCGCGGTCGCGCCCTCCGGGCGTCTGGGGCCGGCCCGCCGGCCGCCACATCGACGGCCCGCTCCGTGGGCGCCGCACGAGCGCGCTCAACCGCTCCCGCTCGTCCCTCGGCGCGTACGCCCCCCGTCTGTAGAGCCGCTCGTAGCGCGGCACGAGCTCGGGCCGTGCGCTGCGCAGCCACTCCATGAAGACCTCGCGGACGTCCGTGCGGAGGTGGAGCGCGATCCCGCCTATGTGCGTTGCGCCAGCTTCCTCGGCGGCGGCCAGCAGCGGCTCTATCTGCTCGGGCGCGTCGTTGATCCCCGGCATCAAGGGCGCGATCAAGATGCCGGTCGGTATCCCGTTGCGGTTCAGCTCGGCAACCGCCTCAAGGCGTGCCCGCGGGTGCGGCGTGTGCGGCTCGGTCGCGCGCCACGCCTTCTCGTCCAACGTCGGGATCGAAAGGCTCGCGCTGAAGTCGGTCACCGCTACCAGCTCTCGCATCAACGGCAGGTCGCGCAGCAGCAGCGGCGACTTCGTCAGCACCGAGCAAGGGTTGCGGGCGTCCCGCATCGCCTCCCAGATCCCGGGCATCAGCTTGTAGCGCCCCTCGACCCATTGGTAGGGATCCGTGTTCGTCCCCAGCGCGACGTGCTCCCCCTTCCACGACGGCCGCGCCAGCTCGATCCGAACGACCTCCGGCGCGTTCACCTTCACGACGATCTCGCGCTCAAAATCCCGGCCCGGCCCAAAGTCCAGATATCTGTGCGTCGGACGGGCGAAGCAGTAGACGCATGCGTGACTGCAACCTCGATATGGGTTGATGGTCCACCTGAACGGCATCCTCGACGCGGCTGGGACGCGGTTGAGGACCGATCTGGCGTGGACCTCGTAGAAGCGCATGTCGAGCGCTTCGGGGGCGTCGAAGCGGCGGACGACGGCTTCGTCTCTGTAGCCCGGAAGGCGGGTAGCCTCTTCGGCGGTCAGGGTGAGATTGTCCCAGCGCACGAACGTATGTTCGCACAGGCCGCGGACGGATCGCGAGAGATGGCGCGCACGCAGCGCGCGGTCCCTCGGCCCTCGCACCCGCCCGCTGGCCGCGGGCGCTGTCTATGCCTTCAGCCGCCCGGCCACGTCGCCGATCGAGCGGATGACCTCAGCTCCCGCCGCTATCAGCGACAGCGCGGCGTCCTCAGGGCTGTCGCGCGGGACGTAGCCGAGCACGCGCATGGCGGCGGCGCGGGCGCCGCGCACGCCGAGCAGCGAGTCCTCGACGACAACGCAGTGCAGCGGAGCGAAGCCGCAGCTGCTCGCCGCGAGCAGGAAGAGGTCGGGCGCGGGCTTCGCTCTCGCGACCTGCGTCGCGGAGAAGATCCGCTGAGGCGGGAAGAGGTCGTCGAGGGAAGTCAGCGCGAGCGTCTGGGCCATCTTCGCCGGCCGGCCCTGCGACGCGATGCACGTCTCCCAGCCCGCCGCCTGAACCGCCTCGACCGCGGCTCGCGCGCCCTGCACCGGCTCCAGCTCGCGCTCGAACGCGACTGCGCGCGCGGCGTAGAAGTCGTCGCCCCAGCTGGCCGGCAACGCCGCGCCACGGCGGCGGGTCAGCTCACGCTCGATCAGCTCCATCGAGCCGCCGACGAACGTCGCGTGGACCTCGTCCTCGCTCATCGGCACGTCGACCGCGTTGATCGCGCGCGTCAGCTCGCGCATCGAGATCGGCTCGCTGTCGACGAGCACGCCGTCGCAGCCGAAGATGACGAGGCCAGGGTGGCTCAACGGGATCCTGTCGATCGGGGGAAACGGCGCGAACGGGAGAACGGGCGAGGCCAGACGAGCCAGGCGCTGTGCGCCGCGCCTCAGCGCGAGCCGGCGCCGGCGCGGGCGAGCAGCGACTCCTCGCCCATCAAGGTCTGGCTCGTCGCGCTTTCGATCTCGACCTGCACGTACTCGCCGGCTTGTGCGAGCCCGCTGAAGTTCACGACCTTGTTGTGGCGCGAGCGACCGCGCAGCCGCGTCGGGTCGGTCCGCGAGGGCCCCTCGACGAGCACCTCGAGCGTCCGCCCGACAAACCGTTGAGCGCGCTCGCGGGCGCGCCGCTGGATTACCTCGACGAGCCGCTCCATCCGCTCGACCTTCACCTCGTGCGGCACCTGGTCCTCGAACGAGGCCGCCTCGGTGTGGCGGCGCGGCGAGTAGACGAAGGTGAAGGCGCCGTCGTAGGCGACCTCCTCGCACAGCGAGAGCGTCTGCTCGAACTCCTCGTCGGTCTCGCCTGGGAAGCCGACGATGATGTCGGTCGTGATCGCGACGTCGGGGACGTGCTCGCGCAGCAGCGCGACGCGGTCGAGGTAGCGCTCGCGCGAGTAGGTGCGGCGCATCCGCTTCAGCACCTCTGAGGAGCCCGACTGAAGCGGCAGGTGGACGTGCTCGCACAGCGCGCCGAGCTCGGCGTGCGCGCGGATCACGTCCTCTTTCATGTCCTGCGGGTGCGGGCTGGTGTAGCGGATCCGGCGGATCCCGTCGATCGCGTCAACGGCCGTCAGCAGGTCCGCGAAGCTCGCGCGCAGCAGGCCGCGTCTGGCGAGGTCGCGCCCGTAGGCGTTGACGTTCTGGCCCAGCAGCGTGACCTCGCTGACGCCCTCCGCCGCCATCCGCTCGACGTCGGCGACAAGCGTCTCCAGCGGGCGGCCGACGTCGCGCCCGCGCGTCGAGGGAACGATGCAGTAGGAGCAGGCCATGTTGCAGCCGACGGAGATCTGGACCCACCCCTGGAAGTCGCGCTCCCGCTTCTCGGGCAGGTCGCCGGTGAAGCCCTCGAACTCGAAGTAGCCCTGCGCGGTGAGCGAGTCGCTGGTGAGGAACTCGGCGAGCTTGTGGACCTGGCCGGGGCCGAACGCCACGTCGACGAACGGGAACTGGCGGAAGACCTCTTCCTTGACCGACTGCGCCCAGCAGCCGCCCACGCCGATTACGACCTCGGGCCGCTCGCGCTTGCGCCGCTTCGCGTGGCCGAGGTGGGCCATGAAGCGGCTGTCAGCGGCCTCGCGGATCGAGCAGGTGTTGAAGAGGATCAGGTCGGCGTGGTCTGGGTCAGGCGCCTCGGCATAGCCGATCGACTCGAGCATGCCCTTCATCCGCTCCGAGTCGTGCTCGTTCATCTGACAGCCGAACGTCGTGACGTGGTACCGCTTCATCGCTGAGGAAGGGTACCTCTCAGGCCCCGATGGCCGCCGCTCACCTGCGGGAGATCGGCGCCAGCCGACCTCCCGGCGAGATGGCCGGCCTCTCGCCGGTCATCTGGCGTATTCCACCGCCCGCGACTCGCGGATCACCGTCACCTTGATCTGCCCCGGGTACTCGAGCTCCTTCTCGATCTCACGGGCTATCGCGTGCGAGAGCAGCGCTGCGCCGTCGTCGTCGATCGCGCCGGGCGCGACCATCACGCGGATCTCGCGGCCGGCCTGCATCGCGTAGACCTTCTCGACGCCGTCGTGGCGGGTCGCGATCTGCTCCAGCTCGCGCAGCCGTCTGACGTACTGCTCCAGCGACTCGCCACGGGCGCCGGGCCGCGCGCCGGAGAGCGCGTCTGCGGCCTGCACGATGACGGCCTCGACCGTCTGGGGCTCGACCTCGTTGTGGTGAGCCTCCATCGCATGCACGACCGCCTCGGGCTCGCCGTGCTTGCGCGCGAGCTCGCCGCCGACGAGCGCGTGCGGGCCTTCGATCTCGTGCGAGACGGCCTTGCCGATGTCGTGCAGGAGCGCCGCCCGGCGCGCGGTCTTCGGCGAGGCGCCGAGCTCGTGGGCCATCATCGCCGCGAGATTGGCGCACTCGACCGAGTGGGCAAGCACGTTCTGCCCATAGCTGGTGCGGAACTTGAGGCGGCCAAGCAGTCTGATCAGCTCGGGGTCGAGCCCCTGCACATGGGCCTCGAAGACGGCGGCCTCGCCGAGCTCCTGGATGTGCTCGTCGAGCTCGGACTTCGCCTGGTAGAACATCTCCTCGATCCGCGCCGGGTGGATGCGGCCGTCCTGCAGCAGCTTCTCGAGCGTCAGGCGGGCGACCTCGCGGCGGACGCCGTCGAAGCCGGAGAGAACGACCGCGTTGGGTGTGTCGTCGATGATGAAGTCGACGCCGGTGAGGTTCTCCAGCGCGCGGATGTTGCGGCCTTCGCGGCCGATGATGCGGCCTTTCATGTCGTCGGAGGAGAGCTGGACGACGGAGACGGTCGTCTCGGTCGCGTGGCCGGCGGCGATCCGCTGCATCACGACCGAGAGGATGTTGCGCACGCGCCGGTCGGCGTCGCGCTTGGTCTCCTCTTCGATCTGGCGGATCAGCTTCGCCGACTCGTGGCGGACGTCGTCCTCGAGGTCCTTCAGCAGCATCTGCTTCGCCTGCGACGCGGTCACGCCGGCGAGCCGTTCGAGCGACTGCTGGTACCGGCGGCCGCGCTCGGCGATCTCTTCCTTCTCGGCGGCGAGCGCCTCGACGCGATCCTCGATCGCGCGCTCGCGCCGTGCGAGGTCGGCGCGCTGCGCGTCGAGGGACTCCTCCTTGCCGAGGATCCGCTCCTCGATCCGAACGATCTCGGCGCGCCGCTCGCGCAGGGCGGAGTCCATGTCCGACGCGACGCGTTCGTTCGCCTCAGCGGCATGCCCTCCTCCCCGTCTGGCATACAGCGCGGCAGCGAGCATGACGCCCACTGCCAGCACCGCCGCCGCGATCACGATCTCCATTGGGTTCCTCTCCCGACAGCCCAGCCTGACGGCTGGGACTGCAGCTCACTGTCCTTTTGGGTAGCGGCGACGGGCCATGCGTGGGAGCACGGAACGGAGCCCAGGCGCGGCGCCGAGGCGCCGCCCTTCATGCACCGGTCAGACCGGTGTTCGTGTCGCGTGTTGCAATCGCAACAAGCCTGCGGACGTACGGTGTCGGGCAGTCACGGCTGAAGGTTCTGGTTCCAGGGGATCAGGGTTATTTGCTGGAGTTTCACGCCCTCGCGGGCCAGTCGTTCGCTGTGCGGGATCGTAGTACCGAGCATCATTTGACGCAATCAAAGGGTGTTCCCGCCCAGCGCTCGCCGGGAATCTCGGCTCTTGACGGGTGATCCGACGGCGTGCGAGACCGCACCGTCGAGCACCTAGTCGAGCAGATCGCCGCGTGCGTGGGCTCGCACGACGTCCCATGCCAGCTCGCCGTCGTAGCCCTTGCGGACGAGCACGCCGACCGCCCGGCGCTGCTCGCGCGGGTCGTCGTCGAGCCGTGGGAAGCGGCGAGCGAGCAGCGCGCGGGCCGCCGCCGCCTCGTCGTCGCGGCCCTGCGCCTCGACCGCGCCGCGGACGATCTCCGGGGGGACGCCGAGCGACAGCAGCCGCCGCTCGATCCGGTCCGCGCCCCACTCGTCGAGCAGCCGCTTGTCCTCGGCGAACTCGCGCGCGAAGCGAGCGTCGTTGAGGTAGTCCTGCTCCCGCAGGCTCACGAGCGCCTGGGCGATCGTCTCAAGCTCGACCCGCTTGCCCTCGAGGTAGCGCCGCAGCTCTACCTCGGTCCGCGAGCGCGGGCCGAGGTAGCGGAACGCGAGGTCGAGCGCGTGCTGTAGCCGGAGCTCCGGGTCCAGCACGCGCGCTTGCGGCCGCTGCGGCTCCTCTGCGCTCTCGTCCATCGCGTCAAGAGCGGTCAGCGCGTAACGGGAGGTCACGGCCGGGTGCTACGCGGCGGCCGGCTCGACAGCGACCCTCTTCTCGTCATGCTCGATCGGCGCGACAAGGTCACGGTCGAAGCCAAGCGCGGTGTAGATCTTGTCCTCGATCTCCTTCGCGACCTCGGGGTGCTCCTTGAGATACCCCTTCGCGTTGTTGCGGCCCTGGCCAAGGCGCTCGTCGCCGTAGGAGAAGAACGAGCCCGACTTCGTGACGATGTCGTGCTCGATGCCGTAGTCGATCAGGCAGCCCTCAGTCGAGATGCCCATGCCGAACTCGATGTCGAACTCGGCCTGCTTGAACGGCGGCGCGACCTTGTTCTTGACGACCTTGACGCGGACGCGGTTGCCGACCGCCTCGGTGCCGTCCTTGAGCGTCTCGATGCGACGGATGTCAAGCCGCTGCGACGAGTAGAACTTCAGCGCGCGACCGCCCGGCTGCGTCTCCGGCGAGCCGAACATGACGCCGACCTTCTCACGGATCTGGTTCGTGAAGAGGCACATCGTCTGCGTGCGGTTGAGGTTGGCGGTCAGCTTGCGCATCGCCTGCGACATCATGCGCGCCTGGACGCCGACGGTCTGGTCGCCCATCGCGCCCTCAAGCTCCGCGCGCGGCGTCAGCGCGGCGACGGAGTCGACCGCGACCATGTCGACGGCGCCGGAGCGGACGAGCATGTCCGCGACCTCGAGCGCCTGCTCGCCGTAGTCGGGCTGCGAGACGAGCAGCTCGTCGATGTTGACGCCGATCCTCTGCGCGTAGAGCGGGTCCATCGCGTGCTCTGCGTCGATGAAGGCGCAGACGCCGCCGAGTCTCTGGGCCTCGGCGATGATGTGGTACACGAGCGTGGTCTTACCGGACGACTCCGGTCCGAAGACCTCGACGATGCGCCCGCGCGGGACGCCGCCGATGCCGAGCGCGAGGTCGAGCGAGAGCGCGCCGGTCGGGATCGCGTTGACTCTCACGCGAGCCCCCGGATCACCCATCCGCATGACGGTGCCCTTGCCGAACTGGCGCTCAATCTGTGTCAGCGCCCCTTGCAGGGCGGCGTCGCGGGCCTTCGCGGCCTTGTCCTGCTCGCTCATTCCTGGAAGCTCCTTGTCACGTCGTGAGGAAAACAAGCTACGCCCCGGTCCGGACGGATCCGATGCGAACACATGATCGTGTCCCCTCACGCTAGGCGCCCGGCCGACGCAGGCGCTACGCGGGTCTGCGATGCCTTCGTGCCAGCTCAGCCCAGCACGGCGCGCGCGAGCGGCTCATAGCGGGCGCCGCCCCCGCCGAGATGCGAGCGGTAGAGCGTCAGCGCGGAGCCGTCGAAGGCGAGCCCGGGCACCGGCGGCATGTCCAGCCGCATGAGCGCGCGGGCGTCCGCTGCGTTGCGCCCGCCGCGCACGCGGGCGACCGTCACGTGCGGGAGGAAGTGGCGCTGCTCCGCTCTGAGCCAGCCGCCCACGACGAGCGACGCAGCGACCGCCGCCTGCAGCGCGCCGAGCTCGCCGCGCCCGTCGTCGAGCGCGAGCGCGAGGGCGTTCGGCCGCCGCCGCGGCAGCCACAACGGCTCGCCGAGCGACAGCCCGCGCGCCGGAGCAGCGCAGGCGCGAACCGCCGCGCCGATCGCCGCAACGTCCGCGAGCGGGCGCTGCCCGAGGAAGCAGAGCGTGGCATGGAGCGCCTCGGGCGCGACGGCGCGCAAGGCGCTGCCCTCCCTCACCAGCGGCCCCCTCCACGCACGCAGCGCGTCGCGCACGACGGCGGGCAGCTCGAGCGCCACGAACAGGCGGGCGCTCGACGCGGAGGGCATCGCGGGCAGCGGCGCTCAGTCGGACGGAACCGCAGGAGCGGCGTCGGCAAGCAGCAGCTGCCGCACCATGTGCAGCGCGATTGTCGTCGTGCGGTCGCGGACGGCGGCGCGGTCGCCCGGCAGCAGCAGTCTGCGCGTCACCGGCGAGCCGTCGCGTAGCGCGACGGTGACGTAGACCAGCCCCACGGGCTTCTCAGGCGTGCCGCCGTCGGGCCCGGCGATCCCGGTGATGCCGACGCCGATGTCGCTGCCCAGACGGGCGATCGCGCCGACGGCGAGCGCCTCGGCGACCTCGGGCGAGACCGCGCCGACCCGCTCGATCAGCGCCGCGTCAACGCCGGCGAGCGCCGTCTTCGCCGCGTTGGAGTAGACGACGAGGCCGCCGAGCACGTATGCGGAGGAGCCGGGCCGATCGGTCAGGCGGCCAGCGAGCAGCCCGCCCGTGCACGACTCAGCAGTCGCGATCGTGCGCTGGCTGTCGAGCAGAAGCCGCGCGACCTGCTCGTCGATCGTCGAGCCGTCGGTCGAGAACAGCACCTCGCCGTGGCGGGCTCCGACGAACGCCTCGAAGCGGTCGTAGGCCGGCTCGTCGGCGCTGTCGTAGCGCGTCGCGATCTCGAGCTCGGCCCGTCGCATGCAGGTCGTGATCTCCAGCGGCGAGAGGTCGAGGCCCTGCTGCTCGGCCCGCCGCATCGTCTCGACGATCTCCGACTCGGGGATGCCGAAGAGGCGCATGATCCGCCACTCGAACGGCTTTGCGTCGCGCACCGCTGCTCTGAGCGCATCGGTCGTGATCGCGGCGCCCCACATCGGCTGCAGCTCGCCCGGCGGGCCGGGCAGCACGACGACGAGCGGCCCGTCGGCGCCCGCGTCGCCCGCGGCAGACGGCGGGACGATCAAGCCTGGCGCGGTGCCGACCGGCGCGAGCACGGTCGCCCCGGCGGGGACGAGCGCCTGCTTGCGGTTGGAGCGGATGATCGCGTCGTGGTCGAGGTCCGGGAAGCGTTCCATCAGCGGTCTGAGGATCTCGCCGATCTGCGCGAACAGCGCGTCGTCTAGCCGCGTCGGCTGGCCCTGGAAGAGGGACACGACCTCGGCGGTGAGGTCGTCGTCGGTCGGCCCAAGGCCGCCGCTGGTGACGATCAGCGCTACGCCCTGGTCGGCCAGCTGGCGCAGCGCGGTGCGGAGGTCGTCGACCCGGTCGCCGACGATCACGATCTGCGCCACGTCAACGCCGAGCTCGCGCAGCCGCTCCGACAGCCACGGCCCGTTGCGGTCGCTGATGATCCCGCTGAGGACCTCGGTCCCGGTCACGACGATGCCGGCGCGCGGGCTCATGCGGCGCAGGTCGGGAGCTGATCGCCCGAGATCGGGGTGGCGCCTCTCGTCGTGATCGCGAAGCCGACGGCCGTCGGCGAGTCGGGCACGGTGACCGCTCTGCCGTTCACTCTGAGCTGGACGCTGCTGTTGCCGAGCGTCAGGCGCATCGATCTCGCGTGCTGCAACGGGATGCTCTGGCCGTCGGTGAAGGTCGTGCCGGGGATCATCGCTCTGCCGTCCTGGTCGACGAGGCAGACGTAGAGGTCTGCGGTCGGGACGATCCGGACGCCCGCGAGCGTCGGCGGCGGTGGCGTCGCCTGCTGTTGTCTGTGGGCCGCCTGCACCCCTCTGTGGTGCCCGGCGCCTCTTCTCGCCACGTTCGCTCTCGCCTGTGCGGCGGTCGTCTTGCTGGAGCCGCCGTCGTCGGAGCCGCCGCCCAGCTTCCCGACGGCGAACAGCGCGATCACCAGCAGCGCGACGAGGCCGAGCGTTATCGCCCAGCGCGGCGCAACGCGACCGCCCCCAAAGCCACCGCCGCCTCCGCCACCACGCCCGCCGCCACGCGACGAGCGGCCGCGGTCTCGGCTGAGGCCGGGGCTGACCGTCCGCAGCTCGCTCTCGCTCGGGCGCTCGTAGCGGAGCTTGAACTCCTCCACGAGCGGTCGGCTGTCGATCCCGAGGAAGTTGGCGTACTCGCGGATGAAGCTCTTGACGAACGTGGAGCCGGGCAGCAGGTCCCACTCCTCGTTCTCGATCGCGCGCAGGTACTTGGCGCGTATCTTCGTCGCCTGCTCGACCTCGGTGATGTCGATGCGCGCGCGCATGCGCGCTTCGCGCAGAGTTGAGCCGATGTCAGGCATGGAGCGGGGAAGGCTACCGCTCCACGGCCTTTGACCTTGGCCCAAATCGTGCAGCGTCAAGCTAGTCGCGCTCGCCGTCGGGCAGCGGCGAGCCAGGCGTCGGCAACGGCACCTGCTCGGGCTGCTCGGCGGGCGTCGGCGCGCCAGCTGCAGGGCTGCTCGTGGAGCTGCTCGGACCGCCGCCGGATCTCTCCGCGAGGGCGACGAGGATGCGCGGCACGTCAGCCTCGGTGATCAGCACCTGGCGGGGCTTGGAGCCCTCGTAGCCAGAGATGATCCCACGCCGCTCGAGCATGTCGATCAGCCGGCCGGCGCGTGTGTAGCCAAGCCGCAGGCGGCGCTGGAGCATCGAGGTCGAGGCGGTCCCCATCTGCGCGACAAGCCCTATCGCCTCCTCGAGCAGCGGGTCCTCATCAGGGTCGAAGCCGTCGTCGGCGGCGCTCTCGGCCTCGGCGTCGTCGTCGGGGACCTCCTCGAGCAGCTCCTCCTGGAACTCCGGCTCGCCCTGCCTGCGCCATTCTTCGGTCAGCTCGGCGATCTGGTCCTCGTCGATGTAGGCGCCCTGGATGCGCTGCAGCTTGGAGGAGCCGACTGGCGAGAAGAGCATGTCGCCCTGGCCCAGCAGCGACTCGGCGCCGTTCTGGTCGAGGATCACGCGCGAGTCGGTCTGCGAGGAGACCGCAAACGCGATCCGCGAGGGGACGTTCGCCTTGATCATGCCGGTGATCACGTCGACGCGCGGGGACTGTGTTGCGAGCACGAGGTGGATGCCGACGGCGCGCGCCTTCTGCGCCAGCCGGATGATCGAGTCCTCGACGTCAGCGGGCGCGACCATCATCAGGTCGGCGAGCTCGTCGATCACGCAGAGGATGTACGGAAGCGGCGCCTCGCCGCGCTCGGCGCGCCGTCTGTTCAGCTCAGGCAGCGAGCGCGTGCGCGCGAGCGACATGATCCCGTAGCGCTCCTCCATCTCCTTGACGAGGTTCTGAAGCGCGTTGGCGGCCTTGCGCGGGCTGGTGATGACCGGCGTCAGCAGGTGCGGGATCGACTCGTAGTGGTTGAGCTCGACCTGCTTGGGGTCGACCAGCACCAGCCGCACCTCATGCGGGTCGGCGTGCAGCAGGATGCTCGACAGCATTGCGTTGACGCAGCCGGACTTGCCAGCGCCGGTCGTGCCCGCGACGAGCAGGTGCGGCATCTTCGCGAGGTCGACGCCGATCGCGCGGCCGGCGACGTCCTTGCCGAGCCAGACGGTCAGCGGGCTCCAGTCGGCCGGCGGCGCTTGGAAGACGTCGCCGAGGTGGACGATCCGCCGCTTCGCGTTGGGGACCTCGACGCCGACCGCCTGCTTGCCGGGAATCGGCGCGAGGATGCGGACGTCGGTCGCCGCGAGCGCGTAGGCGAGGTCGTCCTTGAGGTTGGCGACTCTGCCGACTCTCGTGCCGGGCGCCAGGCGCAGCTCGTAGCGCGTGATGTGCGGCCCGGCGACCATCCCGACGACCTTCGAGTCGATCTTGAAGTGCTCAAGCGTCTCGACGAGCTGTTGGGCGACCTTCTCCTGCCCAGCGGTGTCGGGCCGGGTCTGCTCCGGCGTCGAGCGCGTCAGGAAGCCGCCGGTCGGGATCTGCCAGAGGAACTCGGGGTCGTCCGTGACCGACGCGCGATAGCGGCCCTGCGGGGTCAGCTCTGACGGGTCGACGGTGCGAGCCGGGCCGGGCTCGCCGGTCGTGACGCCGGGCTCGTCAGGCTCCTCGAGCTCGAGCTCGGGTATCTCCGCGGCGTCGTCGTCGGCCGCGTCGTCGCGGGCGTCCGCGATCTGTGGCTCCAGCGCCGGCATGTCGAGCTCGGCGGTCGCCGGGTCGGTGAGCGCCGCGGCCTCGATCTCAACGTCGTTCTCGTCCCATGGCAGCGGCGGCTGCGGCGGGACAGACGCGGCCGCGCCGTCCTCGCCGAACAGGTCGGGGTAGCGCTCGGCGCCGTCGAGCGAGGGCGCCTCGACATGCGTCGCCCGCACGATCAGCTTCGACGGCTCCAGCTCGGGCGGGGTCAGCGGCGCCGGCACGCTGCCGATCGTGCCCTCCTCCCCCGCAGCGCCGTCGAGCGCCTCGTCGCTGGCGGGGACGATCGTGCGGCGGGCGCGCGGCGCGCGTGTGGCGCGCGTCGGCGAAGGGTCGTCATCGCGCGTCGGCGCAAGCGTCGCGGCGCGGCGGCGCGTCTCAGCGACGCTCTCGCCGGCCGAGCGCAGCACGCTGGCGATCGTCACGCCGCTCAGCAGCACGAGCGCGGCGATGAAGAGGAAGACGGCGATGATGTGCGCGCCGACGTTGGAGAAGAGCGTCGAAGAGAGCCAGTAGAACGCCTCGCCGATCGCGCCGCCGCGTGCCTTCAGCACGTCGGAGTGCCACAGGTCGCCGCCGATGCGGCCGCCGCCGGCGAGCCCCAGCGTGCCGGCCGCGAGCGCCAGCTCGACGGCGAGGAAGAGGCACCACGCGCCCGCGCGCAGCGGCCTGATGCTGGGGATCAGCGTGCGCCCGACGACCAGCACCGCACCGATCACGAGCGCTGCCGGGGCGGCGTACGCGACGCGGCCGAGCAGCAGCATCAGCGCGTCGCGCAACCCGTCGCCCACTTTGCCGCCGGCCGAGCCGGCGTACATCACGAACGCGAGGAAGATCCCGAGCGCGCCCAGCCCAAGCCCGAGCAGGTCGACTTGGTGGGGCGCGAGTCTCGGCAGCCCGACGCTGGGCGCCGGGGAGCGGCGCGCGCGCGATCTCGCGCGCGATCTCGATCTCGCGGGTCTCCGGCGGCTGGTCGTTGCCATCTTCCAGCTCTCGTTCGACGCGCGCGACCGGGTCCCTGCCTGCCCGCGCGCCTTCAGCCCCGCGTCAGGTCGCTGGCCTGGAGAGCGCCCTGTCTTCCGGTGTTAGCGCTAACGCCTGTCTAAAATGCCGCGCGGAGCGGGCGTTTCCCGACTACCATCGACAGTCATGAGCGATTACGCCCGTCCTGCCCGTGTGCTCGTCGTCGAGGACGACGACGAGATCGCCCAGGTCCTCCAGCGCTCGCTGCGGATGGAGGGCTATGACGTTCGCACCGCCGGCGACGGTGTCAGCGCGCTTGACGAGGCGCACGCCTTCCTGCCCGACCTCGTGATCCTCGACCTCGGGCTGCCCAAGCTCGACGGCATCGACGTCGCGAAGACGCTGCGCAGAGGCGACGACGTGCCGATCCTCATGCTCACGGCGCGCGACGCGTTGGAGTCCCGCGTCGAGGGCCTCGACGCGGGCGCCGACGACTACCTCGTCAAGCCGTTCGAGCGCCAGGAGCTGCTGGCGCGCCTGCGTGCGCTGCTGCGCCGTCGCCCGCCGCGCGGCTCGGCGCCGCTGACGGTCGGCGACCTGCGCCTCAACCCGGACACGCACGAGGTCCACCGGGCGGAGCGCTCGATCGAGCTGACGCAGCGTGAGTTCGAGCTGCTCGAGTACCTGATGCGCAACGAGCGGATCGTGATCTCGCGCCAGCGGCTGCTCGACGAGGTGTGGGGCTACGACCCGTTCTCGACGACGAACACGATCGAGGTGTTCGTCTCCAACCTGCGACGGAAGCTGGAAGCGGACGGTGAGCCTCGGCTCCTCCATACGATCCGCGGCGCGGGCTACGTTCTCCGGGTACCGTAGGGTCCCGACTCGCTGGCGCCTCGCCGGCGGGTCCGCAGCGCTCACCTTCGTCATCCTCTGCGGCTTCGCGGTCCTCGTCGGCTTCCTGACGACGCGCCAGATCCGTATCCAGTTCAACGACTCGGTGCGCTCCTCGGCTGACTACCTCGCGACGAACGCGAAAGTCCGCTTCGACCCGACGACCCTGAACGCCGACTGCGGCTCGCTGGCCGACGTCTCCAGCGCCGACAACGCGAAGGTGCGGGTCTTCTACGCCGACAACCCGGCCGACAGCTCGTCGTACAAGCTGATGTGCCAGTTCGGCGGCAGAAACCCTGCGCAGCCGAGCTTCCTCGCTAAGAACGGCGAGCAGGACGGCTATCAGGTCGAGATCCGCAACATATTGGTCGCGCCGCCGTACTCGGGCTTCTCTCCGTATCAGGGCCTGCTCGTCTACGCCCGCCCAGTCTCGGCGACGAACGCGACGACCGCGAAGGTCCGCTTCTTCCTTGTGCTCGGCGTGATAGGCGGCACGGCGCTGGCGCTCGCCGCCGGCCTGCTCGTCGCCCGCCGCGCGATGGCGCCGATCTCGGCCCTGACCGAGAGCGCGCGCGAGATCGAGCGCACGCGCGACCCGAGCAAGCACGTCCCCCAGCCGGAGGCGGAGGACGAGGTCGCCGAGCTGGCTCGCACGCTCGACGGGATGCTCAAAGCGCTCGACGCGGCGCGGACGGAGACCGAGGCTACGCTCGCGCGACAGCGGGAGTTCGTCGCCGACGCCTCGCACGAGCTGCGCACGCCGCTGACGTCTGTGCTCGCGAACCTCGAGCTGCTCGAGGAGACGCTGCGCGGCGACCAGCGCGACGCGGCCGCCTCCGCGCTGCGCTCCTCGCGGCGGATGCGCCGGCTCGTCGCCGACCTGCTGCTGCTCGCCCGCGCCGACGCCGGCCGCGTCGTCCCACACACGCCGACCGACCTCTCGCAGGTGCTCGTCGACGTCGCCGCCGAGCTCGAGCCGGTCGCTGGCGACCACGAGCTGTCGATCGAGACCGGTGGCGGGGCGTTCGTCTCGGGCTCCGTCGACGAGCTGCATCGGCTCGCGCTCAACCTGATCGAGAACGCGCTACGCCACACGCCGCCCGGCGCGCACGTCCACGCGGCGCTGGCGCATGACGGCGGCGACGTCGTGCTGACGGTTGAGGACGACGGGCCGGGGATCCCCGAGCACCTGCGCGACCGCCTCTTCGACCGCTTCGTGCGCGGTGGCGGCGACGGCGGCGGCGGGTCGGGCCTCGGCCTCGCGATCGTGCGCGCGGTCGCCGAGGGACATGGCGGCGCGGTCACCGTCGAGTCGCCGCCGCAGGGCGGCGCGCGCTTCGTCGTGCGGCTGCCAGCGATCGAGCGCCCCGCGCCGCACGCGACGAGCGTCTGAGCGCCCCTACACCTCGACGACGACCGGCAGCACCATCGGGCGCCGTCTGAGCCGGTCGTAGACGAAGGCGGCGAGGTCGTCGTGCAGCTGCTGCTGGAGCAGGTCGACCTCGCGCACGCTGTCTCTCGACGCCTGCGCGAGCGACGACTCGACCGCGCCGCGGATCTCCTCGATCAGCTCGTCGGCCTGCTCGAGGAACGGCACGCCGCGGAAGATCACCTCGGGCGGGGCGACCGAGTGGCCGTCCTGCTCGGAGATCGTCGCGACGACGATGAAGATGCCGTCGGCAGACAGCATCCTGCGGTCGCGCAGCGCGACGTCGGCGGGGTCGCCGATGTCGACGCCGTCGACGAAGATCATTCCCGACTGGACCTTGTCGCCGAAGCGGGCGCCGCGCTCGTCGATCTCGAGCGGCAGGCCGTTCTCGCCCTGGAAGATCGCGTCGGGGTCGATCCCGACCGACTCGGCCAGCTGCGCGTGCAGGTGGATCCGCTTGAAGTCGCCGTGCATCGGCAGCACGTATCTCGGCCGCGTCAGGTTGAGCATCAGCTTCAGCTCCTCCTGATAGCCGTGGCCGGAGGCGTGGACCGGCGCGTCGGCGGTCGTGATCACGTCGCAGCCGATGTGGTAGAGGCGGTCGATCGTCTCGTTGACGGCGCGCTCGTTGCCTGGGATCGGCGTCGCCGAGAAGACGACCGTGTCGCCCTCGCGCAGTCTCACCTGGCGGTGGTCGTTGTGCGCCATCCGCCGCAGCGCTGAGAGCGGCTCGCCCTGGGAGCCGGTCGACACGATCACGACGCGGTGGTCGGGGAAGTCCTCGATCTCGCGCGGCTGGATCAGCATCCCTTCGGGCACCTCGATGTGCCCGAGCGAGCGGCCGATGTTGACGTTCTTGCGCATCGAGCGGCCGACCAGCGCGACCTTGCGGTTGAGCGCGGCGGCAGCGTCGACGACCTGCTGGACGCGGTGGATGTTCGACGCGAAGCTCGTCACGACGATGCGGCCCTCGCAGCGGCTGAAGACCTCTTCGAGGTGCGGCCCGACGCCAGCCTCTGACGGCGAGTAGCCGGGGCGGTCGGCGTTCGTCGAGTCGCCGCACAGCAGCAGCAGCCCGTCTCTGCCGAGCTCGGCGAGGCGCGCCATGTCAGCGGGACGGCCGTCGACCGGCGTCTGGTCGAACTTGTAGTCGCCGGTTATGAGGATCGTGCCGAGGTCGGTCGTGATCGCGACGGCGTTCGAGTCCGGAATCGAGTGCGTCATGTGGATCAGCTCGATGTCGAACGGGCCGGCCTCGATCGTCTCCCCATCACTCACCTCCTCCAGCTCGATGTCTCTGATGCGGTGCTCGTCGAGCTTGGAGCGCGCCATCGCGATCGCGAGCGGGCCGGCGTAGACCGGCGGGGCGTCAGCGACGCCAAGCTCGCGCAGCACCCACGGCAGCGCGCCGAGGTGGTCCTCGTGGCCGTGCGTGATGACGATCGCCTCGATGTCCTCGACGCGGCCGCGCAGATAGCTGAAGTCCGGCAGGACGAGGTCGATGCCGAGCTGCTCGGCGGTCGGGAAGCGCAAGCCCGTGTCGACGACGATCATGCGGCCGTCGTACTCCACGACCGTCATGTTCTTGCCGATCTCGCCCAGGCCGCCAAGCGGCAGGACGCGCAAAGGCCCACTCATCGATTCACCTCGTGCTTGCGGGAATGTGCCTCTGGCGAGTTCCCGCCGGGAAGCCAAGTCGTCAGGGCGCGAGCGTGCGCCGTCACGCGGACGCCGTCGTCAGCAGGCCGAGGCGCTCGAGCGCGGTGCGCACGACCGCCAGCTCGCGCTCGTCGGCCTCGACCATCGGCAGGCGCAGGCCGCCGACGTCGTGGCCGAGCAGGTTGAGCGCTGCCTTGACCGGAGTCGGGTTCGTCGTCACGCCCATCGCGGCGTAAACCTCGCGCAGCTCGCCGTCGATCTCGCGGCGGTTCTCGGGCTCGTCGATCATCCGCCGCATCTGGTCGCCGACCACGTGGCTGGCGACCAGGATGCCGCCGGCGCCGCCGAGGTCGAGCACGTCGGCGAAGATGTCGTCGTTGCCGGCGTACAGGTCAAGCCCGTCGACCAGCGCGAGGTTGTCGGCGTTGGCCTGCTTGACCGCCATCACGTTGTCAAGCTGGGCGAGCTCGGCAAGCAGGTCGTTGGGCATGTCCGTGCCGGTGCGCGAGGGGATGTTGTAGAGCACGATCGGTCTGTCAGTCGCCTCGGCGCACGCTGAGAAGTGCGCGACCATCCCGCGCCGGTTCGGGCGGTTGTAATAGGGCGTCACATGCAGCAGCCCGTCGACGCCGAGCGCGGTCGCCTTCTCCGTCAGGTAGACCGCGTGGTGGGTGTCGTTGGAGCCGACTCCCGCGACGACCGTCGCGCGGCCCTTCATCTCCTGCACGACCAGCTCGATGACGCGGAGGTGCTCCTCGTCGGTGAGCGTCGTCGCCTCGCCCGTCGTGCCGCAGACGACGAGGCCGTCCGAGCCGTGGGCGACGAGGTGGTTGGCGAGACGGAGGGTTGCCTCCTCGTCGACGCGCAGCTGCGCGTCGAACGGGGTGACCATCGCGGTGAGGATGCGGCCAAGCGCTGACATCGGCGGATCATTATCGCAAGGTCAGCGGTCGGGTGTCCCGTCGCTGGCGCGACGGCCATCACCGTGACGTGCGTGACGGGCCGCTGGCGGCGGCTCGACGCTCAACGGCGTAGCGCATCGGTGAAGCGCCGCGGCACGCGCGGCCTCCCGAGCCGGCCGGCCTCCCATAGCGAGATTACGACGAGCTCCTGCGCGGCGCGGTCCAAGCGGCAGACGAACAGCAGGTCGCGGTCGACGAGGTCGCGCACATAGACCGAGCCGCGCGCCGCGTTGGCGCCGGGCGGTGGCACGTCGCTCCAGCGGCCGGCCGCCCACGCGTCGCTGACGCGCGCGGCGATCTCAGGTCTCGGGTCGAGCGCGCCCGTGCGCGAGCCGACGCGCTGGCGGAAGCGCTCCACGGCATGGTCGGTGACGGCGACGAGCACACCCTCAACCTACCCGCCGGGCGGCGGCGCAGCGGGCCGCCGCAACCGGCCGCGCTACAGCAGGTGCTCGAGCCCGACGACCGGCGAGGTCGCAAGCGACCCCACTCTGCGGACGGCCAGCAGCACGCCCGGCATGAAGCCGACGCGGTCGAGCGAGTCGTGACGGATCGTCAGCGTCTGCCCGAGGTCTCCGAAGATGACCTCCTGGTGGGCGACGAGCCCGGGCAGCCGGATCGAGTGGATCGGCGGCGCCTCTCCCCCGGTCGCCTCGGCGATCAGCCGCGCCGTGTGCGCGGCGGTGCCGCTCGGCGCGTCGAGCTTTCTGTCGTGGTGCAGCTCGATGATCTCGGCCTTCGCCATGTGCTTCGCCGCCTCGGCGGCGAACTTCGTCATCAGCACGGCGCCGATCGCGAAGTTCGGGCCGAAGAAGACGTTCGCGCCTCTGGCGCTGCGCAGCGGCTCGATGTCGAAGCCCGAGGTCCCGATCACGACGTGCACGCCCGCCGCAACGCATTCCAGCGCGTTGGCGAGCGCGGTGTCGGGGCGCGTGAAGTCGACGACGACGTCGGCGTTCGGCAAGACCTCTGCAAGCGTCGTGCCGAGCGCCGGGTCGGCGCGGCCAGTCAGCTCCATGTCCGGCGCACCCTCGACGGCGTCGCAGACGGTGGCGCCCATGCGGCCGGCAGCGCCGGCGACGGCGACTCGGATCATCGTTGCGTCAGGCTCCTGCGGGTGTGTTGGAGAGCGGGCCAAGCGCCGCTCTGAAAACCGACTCGTCGGGGCCGATCCCCGCGGTCGACAGCAGCTGGGGCGCGAACAGCTCGTGCGCCAGCTCGGCGATCGTGTCGAGCGTGACGCCGTCGATCTGCTCGACGACCTCGTCGATCGACAGCAGCGGCGTGCCGGCGAGGACGTTGGCGCCCAGCTTGTTCATGCGCGCCCCCATCGACTCCATCGACAGCACGACGCGGCCCTTCAGGTTCTCCTTCGCGCGCTGCAGCTCCTCAGCCGTCGCCGGCTCGCGCTGCAGCCGCTCGAGCTCCTGCGCGACGACCTCGAGCGCGGGCGCGAGGTTGTCGGCGCGCGTGCCGACGTAGAGGCCGACCTGGCCGCTGTCGGCGAACTGGCCGCTGAACGAGTAGACGGCGTAGGCAAGCCCCCGCTTCTCGCGCACCTCTTGGAAGAGGCGCGAGGAGGAGGTGCCGCCGAAGACCGTGTCGAGCACGCGCAGCGCGTAGCGCCGCTCGTCGTCGCGCGCGATCCCCGGTCCGCCTATGCAGACGTGGTACTGCTCGGTGTCCTTCGCCTCGAAGCGCACGCGTGGCGCCAGCGCTGCCGGCGCCGCCAGCGGGACTGGGGCGTCGGCGCTGCGCGCGCCGTTGGGCACGCGCGTCGCGGCCAGCTCGACGAGCTGGTCGTGGTCGATCGCGCCAGCGGCCGCGATCACGATGTTGGAGGCGACGTAGCGCTCGTCGTGGAAGGCGCGTATCGCGTCGACCGGCGTGCCGGCGACGACGTCCCTCGTGCCGATGATCGCCCGCCCGAGCGGATGGTCGCCGAAAACCGCCTCGCCGAGGACGTCGAAGATTCTGTCCTGCGGGTCGTCCTCGTACATCGCGATCTCTTCGAGGATCACTTCGCGCTCGCTGTCGATGTCAACGAACGAGGGCTTGAAGACCATCTCGCTCATGACGTCGAAGGCGAGGTCGAGGTGCTCGTCGATCACGCGCGAGTAGACGGAGGTCGTCTCCTTGCCCGTGCCGGCGTTGAGCTCGGCGCCCATGCCGTCGAACAGCTGGTCGATCTCGAGCGACTCGTATCTCTCGGTGCCCTTGAACAGCAGGTGCTCGATCAGGTGAGAGAGGCCCGCCTGGGCGTCGCTCTCGCCCCGCGAGCCGGTGCCGATCCAGTACCCCAGCGAGACGGACCGGACGGAGGGCACTGCCTCCGTCACGATCCGCACGCCCGAGCCCAGCTCGGTGATCCGATGGTCAGTCACGACCTGGCTCGCCTTACCGCTTCGCGATCAGCTGCGATCGGGGTCGCGGTCACGGCCGCCACGCCCGCCACGGCCGCCGCCGCCACCCGGGCCGCTGCGCCGCGCGCCGCGGTCCCGCGGGGGACGGTCGCCGCCACGCTCGCCGCGGTCGCCGCCGCCGTTGCTGGAGGCGGTCAGCTCCGCCAGCTCCTCGACGCTCTTGCCGGCGATCGACGGGTCGTCGGAGAGGCGCAGGCCGATGCGGCCGCGCTCACGGTCGACCTCGACGACGCGGACCTTGATCTCGTCGCCCTTGTTGAGGACCTCCTCGACCGTCGCGACGCGCTGGCCCGGGGAGATGTTCGAGATGTGCAGCAGGCCGTCGGTGCCCTTCGCCAGCTCGACGAAGGCGCCGAACGTCGTCGTCTTGACGACTCTGCCGTTGAACTCGTCGCCGACCTCGACTTCCTTGGTCATCGAGCGGATCCGGTCCGCGAGGGCGTCGCCGAGCTCGCCGTTCTGGGCGTAGATGAGGACCTGGCCCTCGTCGTTGACGTCGATCTGCGCCTCGAACTCCTCGGACAGGCCGCGGATCGTCTCGCCGCCCTTGCCGATCAGCAGGCCGATCTTCTCGGGGTCGATCTGGACGGTCGCGATGCGCGGCGCCCACTTCGACAGCTCTTCGCGCGGGGCGGCGATCGCCTCGGCCATCTTGCCGAGGATGAACTCGCGGCCCTTCTTCGCCTGCGCCAGCGCGTCGCGCAGGATGTCGAAGGTGACGCCCGTGATCTTGATGTCCATCTGGAGAGCGGTGATGCCCTCGCTGGTGCCGGCGACCTTGAAGTCCATGTCGCCGAGGTGGTCCTCGACGCCGGCGATGTCGGAGAGCACGATGTAGTCGTCGCCCTCCTTGATCAGGCCCATCGCGATGCCGGCGACGGGGCGCTTGATCGGCACGCCCGCGTCCATCAGCGACAGCGAGGAGCCACAGACCGACGCCATCGACGACGAGCCGTTGGACTCGAGGATGTCCGACACGACGCGGATCGTGTACGGGAACTCCTCGAGGCTCGGGATCATCGGCACGAGCGCGCGCTCGGCGAGCGCGCCGTGGCCGATGTCGCGGCGCTTGGGGCCGCGCATGAAGCCCGCCTCCCCGACCGAGAACGGCGGGAAGTTGTAGTGATGGAAGTAGTACTTTCTGGTCTCGAGGCCGAGCGTGTCGAGGCGCATCTCCTCGCGCGTCGTGCCGAGCGCGGCAGTCGAGAGCGCCTGCGTCTGGCCGCGCGTGAAGAGCGCGGAGCCGTGCGTGCGCGGCGTGACGCCGACCTCGATCGTGATCGGCCGGATCTCCTCGGAGGAGCGGCCGTCCGGGCGCTTCTTCTTGACGGCGATCCGCTCGCGGATGATCTGCTTCTCGAGCTTGTCGAACGCCATCTGCACAGCGGCGCGCTGCTCGGCGTCGTCCTCGTCAGCGGCGTATCTCGCGAAGATCTCGGCCTCGACGGCCTTCGTCGCGTCCTGGCGCTCGAGCTTGTCGACGACGGCGGTCGCCGTGTCGAGCTTTCTGCCGTGCGATCTCGTGATCTGTCTCAGCAGTCTCGCGTCGACCTGCGGGACCTCGACCTCGGACTTCTCCTTGCCGGCCTTCTCGGCCAGCTCCCACTGCAGCGCGCAAAGCTTCTTGATCGCGTCATGGGCGATGTCGAGCGCGTCGAGGATCTCGGCCTCGGGGATCTCGTTCGCCCCCGCCTCGACCATCAGGATCGCCTCTTCGGTACCGGCCACGATCAGGTCGAGGTCGGTGTTCGCGAGCAGGTCTTCCTCGTTGGGGTTGACGACGAAGTTGCCGTCGACCTTGCCGATCCGCACCGCGCCGACCGGCGTCGGGAACGGGATGTCGGAGACCATCAGCGCCGCGGAGGCGCCGTTCATCGCGAGCACGTCGTAGGGGTGCTCGTGGTCGACCGAGAGCGTCAGGGTGACGAGCTGCGTCTCTCGGCGCCAGCCCTTCGGGAACAGCGGGCGGATCGGGCGGTCGACCATGCGAGCGGTCAGCGTCGCCTTCTCGCCGGCGCGGCCCTCGCGCTTGAAGAACGAGCCGGGGATCTTGCCTGCGGCGTACATCCGCTCTTCGACGTCGACGGTCAGGGGGAGGAAGTCCACGTCGCGGAGGTTGCCCGCGGTCGCGGTGGACAGGACCATCGTGTCGCCCGAGCGGACGACGACGGCGCCCGAGGCCTGCTTGGCCATGCGGCCGGTCTCGAACGAGATCTCCTTGCCGGCGATCTCGACGGCAAGCCGCGTAACGGCGTCAGACATGTAGGTAGTTCCCTTCTGCTCCGCGCTTCGGATGGCGGAGTGCTTTGCGTCTTTTCTGTACAGAACCCCGTCATCGTAGCGAGACTGGGGCGAAGTGCCTGCGTATTGGCGGAGATCAGCGCAGCAGCGCGAGCAGTTCGTCGTTCGGCAGACCGGGGTGCGCCTTGCCGTCGAGAAACAGCGTCGGCGTCGTTACGACGCCGGCTCGCACGCCGCTGGTGAAGTCGCGCGCGACGCGCTCGCGGACCGCCTCAGAGCGACGGTCGGCGTCGAAGCGCGCGACGTCGAGCCCGAGCCGCTCGGCGCGGTCCCACAGATGCGGGTCCTCGAGCCGGCCCTGGTCGTCGAACAGCGAGCGGTGCATCTCCCAGAAGCGTCCCTGCAAGCCGGCGGCCTCGGCCGCGCAAGCGGCTGCCCAAGCGCGGGGATGCTTCGACTTGACCGGAAAGTGGCGGAAGACCCGCTGCGCCCCGATCGCGACGAGCCGTTCTTCGAGCACCGCGCAATACGGGCACTCGTAGTCGGCGTAAACGATCGCGAGCGCGCGGTCGGGCGGGCCGTCGCGGTGGTCTTCGGTGCTCGGCGGCGGCAGCGGCGCGCTGGAAAGCGGGCTCATGGCCATCTGCTCACTCTGTCACCGAAAGACGGAGGGATCGGAAGAGCGAGCCTCTTGGCGAGCCCTTCCTACGGAAAGCAAGGCCGCAGGCCGCAGCTTTACGCGAAGAGCGAGCCTCTTGGCGAGCTCTTCCTACGGAAAGCAAGGCCCCAGGCCGCAGCTTTACGCGAGCCCGTCGAAGATCAGGTTGGCGCCGGGGAGGTCGCCGGGCGACGGCGCCATGTACGACCATCTGACGACCCTGTCGGGCCCGACGATCACAAGCGCCCGCTGCGGGAAGCCGCCCTCGTGCAGGACGCCGAACGCCTTGCATGCGGCGCCCTTGGGCTCGAAGTCGGAGAGCTGCTCGATCGTGATGCCGAGCTTCTCTTTGAACGCTCTCTGCGTCCAGCTCGAGTCACACGAGACGCCGTACAGCGTGGCGCCTTGTGCCGTGAACTCGTCTCTGACCTCTTCGTAGAGGTTGAGCTGGTCGGTGCAGACCGGGCTGAACGCGAACGGGTAGAACACCAAAACCGTCGTTCTGCCGGCGAGGTCCTCCCGTGTGAAGGACCCGCCGTCCTCGCGCTGCAAGGTGAACTCGGGCGCGGGCGCGCCCGGCTGGACGATGCTCACTTACGGAGGCCGAGCTCTCTCACCAGCGCGCGGTACCCGTTGAGGTCCTTGCGCTGCAAGTAGTTGAGGAAGCGGCGACGGCGGCCGACGAGCATGAGCAGGCCGCGCCGAGAGTGGTGGTCCTTCTTGTGGGTGCGCAGATGCTCGGTGAGGTCGTTGATCCGCTCCGTCAGCATGGCGATCTGGACCTCGGCGGCGCCGGTGTCCTTCTCGTCTCTGCCGAACTTCGCGATCAGCTCTTGCTTGCGCTCGGTGGTGAGGGTCGTCATCGGCCGCGCAGCGTAGCAGAATCGCCTGCACAGATCGCCCGTGCTGTCGCCACGTCACGGTGCATCTGGTCGATCAGCGCGTCGACCGACTCGAACTTCTCCTCACCGCGCAGACGCGTCAGGAACTCGACCTCGATCGTGCGCCCGTAGAGGTCTCCGGAGAAGTCGATCAGATACGGCTCGACCAGCACGCCGAGCTCGCTTCTGAACGTCGGGCGCGTGCCGACGTTGGTCGCGGCGCAGTACGTCCCGCCGCCGTCGGCGATCGTCACGCGCGTCGCGTAGACGCCGTTGCCGGGGCAGACGAGCGCCGGGTCGGGCTCGAGGTTGGCGGTCGGGAAGCCGAGCTCGCGGCCGCGCCGCTCGCCGTGGCCGACCTCGCCGCGCATGCGGAACGGGGCGCCGAGGTAGCGGTTGGCCTCCTCGACCGAGCCAGCCTGGACCAGCGCGCGCACGCGCGAGGAGGAGATCACCTCGTGCTCGAGGTCGACGAGCCCCACGACGCGCAGCTCGAAGCGGCCGTCGGCGCGCAGCAGCTCTGTGTCGCCTCTCGCGCCGTGGCCGAAGCGGAAGTTGTCGCCGACGGAGACGTGCGTCGCGCCGAGGCGGCCGACCAGCACGTCGTCGATGAACGCCTGCGCGCTCTGGGCGGCGAACGCCGCGTCGAACGGGATCACGACCAGCTCGCGCACTCCGAGCCCAGCGATCAGCTCCGCCTTCACCGCGAGGCTCGTCAGCAGCTGCGGCGCCTTGTCGGGATGCAGCACCGCGAGCGGGTGCGGCTCGAACGTCACGACCGTGTCGCTGCCCGCGATCACGGTGCGGTGGCCGACGTGGACTCCGTCGAACTCTCCGACGGCGACGCGCCGGGGCCGCGGCGCGACGTCGGGCAGCCAGGTGATCTGCATGGCGCGGAAGAGTAGATGAGCGGCCGCCGCGAGGGGCTAACCACGCAGCCCGACGACCGGTTTGAGCAGCGCTGGCGCGGCAGGATCGTCGGGATCCGGGCGCGGCTGCGCGATCGCGATCAGCCCCTGCTCGTCGAGCAGGCGGATGAACGGAGGGGCGGGTCTGTCGGGGCCGTCGGCAGCGGTCGTGCCGGACGTGTCAGACCCCGCCGGCGCGGTTATGCCCGGCGCCTCAGCGCCAGCGGGCACCGCGACCGCGACCCCGTGCGACGCCCTTCGCGCCGCTTCGGTGTCGAGCGTCACCGCCGGCATGAACGCGAGCGCGTCGTTGAGCGGGACGATCCGCTCAGGGTCGGCGTCGGCGACGTCGAAGCTCCCGATCGCGGTCCGTCGCAGCTCCTCGCAATAGGCGTCGCCGAGATCGGCGATGAGGCTGCGCACGTACGTCCCCGACGAGCAGCGGATCGCGAAGGCGCGGCGGTCTCCTTCACGGGAAAGCTCCTGAAAGTCGTAGACCGTGATCTCGCGCTCGGGCAGCTCGACCTCCTCCCCGCGGCGGGCGCGGGCGTAGGCACGCTCGCCGTCGACTCTCAACGCCGAGTAGGCCGGCGGGCGCTGTCTGACGCGGCCTCTCGGAAGGATGAGATCACCGTCGGGGACGCGGCCCGTCTCCGTGATCTCCCCCTCGCTGTCCCCCGTGCTGGAGACGGCGCCGAACCGCGCGATCGTCTCGTAGTCCTTCGCCAGCCCCATCAGGAATCGCTGCGCGCGCGTCCCGCGGCCGACGAGCACGAGCAGCAGCCCGGTCGCGAACGGGTCGAGCGTGCCGGCGTGGCCGACTCTCGTCTTGCGCGGCAGCGTCCGGCGCACGCGCGCGACAACGTCATGCGAGGTGATGTCGCGAGGCTTGTCGTAAAGGATCACGCCGTCGATGACCGGCGCGGGCGCGGCGCTCACGGGTGCCGCCCTAGAGCTGTTGCGCGACTTCTTCGCGCAGGAAGGCCATCAGCTCTTCCCACGACAGCGAGGTCGAGAAGCCGGCCGCTTGGCGGTGGCCGCCGCCGCCGAGCGCGCGGGCGATCCTCGAGACGTCGACGCGCTCGTCGCTGGCCCGCAGCGAGACCTTTCTCAGCCCCTCTTGGCCGGGGCCGAGGCGGTCGCGCACGAGCGCCGCGACCGCTGTCCCCTCGACCGAGCGGAGGTGGTCGATCACGCCCTCGGAGTAGTTCTCCTCGGCGCCCGAGTCGCGGTAGTCGGCGACCGTCAGTCTCGTCGCGGTCAGCCGGCCGTCGTCGTAGCGCTCGATGTTCGAGAGGCCGCGCGCCAGCAGCGCGAGCTTGCCGTACGGGATCCCCTCGTATATCCGCCGGTAGATGTCGTGGACGTCAACGCCGGCGTCGATCAGCTCGGCCGCCATCACATGCGCTCGCGTGCCGGTGTTCTCGTACATGAACATGCCGGTGTCGGTGACGAGGCCGACGTAGAGCGCCTCGGCGATCGAGGTCGTCGGCTCGACGCCGAGGCCGCGCATCAGGTCCCAGACGATCTCGGCCGTGCACGACGCCTCCGGCACGACGTGGTTGACCGTGCCGAAGTGGGTGTTGTCGTGATGGTGGTCGACGTTGAGGATGTGCGCGCCCTCGAACTTCAGCGCGTCAGCCGGGTTGCGATCGATGTTGCCGCAGTCGAGCAGCACGATCGTGCGCTCCTCGATGTCCGGCGGCGGGACCGAGACGAGCCCGTCGAGCGAGAAGAAGCGGTACTCGTACGGCAGCGGGAACTCGTCGGCGTCCATGAACATGATCGAGTCCTTGCCGCTGGAGGCAAGGATCTGATGCATCGCGACCAGCGAGCCGAGCGCGTCGCCGTCGGGGTTCTCATGGGTGCCAAGCAGGAACTTGTCCGCGTTGCGGAACTCGTCGAGCACCTGGGAGCGCGTCGCGCGCTTCCCGTTCGTGCCGACCCCGGTCACGCCTCTTCGCTCTCGCTCGGCGGCTCGCTCTCGCTCTCGCTCAGCGGGCCGACCTCTTGAAGCAGCTCGCTGATCCGGATGCTTCTGTCGACCGAGTCGTCGTAGGCGAAGGTGATCTCCGGCGTGTACTTCAGCCGCACCGCGCCGGCGACGCGGCGCTGCAGGAAGCCCTGCGCCGAGCGCAGCCCTTCCAACCCAGCCGCGCGGGTCTCCTCGTCGCCGAGGACGCTGACGTAGACGCGGCAATGGCGAAGGTCTGAGCTAGTTCTCACGGCGGTCACGGTCACGAACCCGACGCGCGGGTCCTTCAGCTCCTGCGTGATCGCGTCACTCAGCACGGCGCGAACTGCCTCGTCGACGCGACGAATCCGACTGCCGCTCATCCTATCCGCCACTCCGATCCTGCGCTGGTAATCGCGTTGATCACTCAAACACCTTCGAGGTCTGACACGGAGCGGACGAAACGATCGACGCGGACGCCCTGCGGCAGCCGCTCCTCCAACCACCGCTCGACGTTGTCGGCCGCGGCTTCCAGCCTTGGCAGCGAGCCGCCCGTCAACGCGAGTGTGAGCTCGGCCCGCTGCCACAGGTCCTGGTACGCGGTCTCCGCGACCGCGCAGTGCAAGCGCTGCTGGAGCTGCGCCTTCAGCGACGACAGCTCCTTGCGCTTGCCTTTCAGGCTTCCCGCGTCGGGGAAGTGCACATCCACCACCATCACGGCGACGAAGCCGCCAGACATTGGGCGCTACGCGAGCTCGCGCTCGACCTTGCGCGTGGTGTACGCCTCGAGCACGTCGCCTTCCTTGACGTCCGCGAAATCTCTCAGCACGATGCCGCACTCGAAGCCAGCGGCGACTTCTCTGACGTCCTCGTTGAACCGCTTCAGCGACGCGATCTCACCGTCATAGACGACCGTGCCGTCACGCACGAGGCGCACTCTGGCGCCGCGCGTGACTTTGCCGTCAGTGACGTAGGAGCCGGCGATGACGCCGATTCTCGAAGCGCGGAAGATCGCGCGGACCTCGATCGTCGCGATCTGGTCCTCGACCTCCTCGGGCTCGAGCATGCCCTCCATCGCCGCGCGCAGCTCTTCGATCGCGCGGTAGATGACGGCATAGGAGCGGATCTCAACGCCCTCGCGGTCCGCGACGCGCGCCGCGTCGCCGATCGGGCGGACGTTGAACGCGAGCACGACGCCGTCAGACGCGGCGGCGAGCATCACGTCGGACTCGTTCACGCCACCGACGCCGCGGTGGACGACGTTGACCGAGATCTCGCTCTGCGGCAGCTTCGCGATCTCGTCCTCGATCGCCTCGAGCGAGCCGGCCACGTCGGCCTTGAGCACGAGGTTGAGCTCCTGCAGCTCGCTCTTGAAGATGTCCTCGAGCGTGATGCGCTTGCCCGACCGACGAGCGAGCGCCTCGGTCTTGAGGCGGTTGGCGCGCTCGCCAGCGAGCTGGCGGGCCTTGCGGTCGTTCTCGACGACGCGCACGAACTCGCCCGCCTCGGGGACGGAGTCGAAGCCGAGGATCTCGACCGGCTCGCCGGGCTCCGCCTTCTTCACGCGGCTGCCCAAGAAGTCGTTCATCGCGCGGACCTTGCCCCAGTGCTGGCCGGCAACGAGCGCGTCTCCGACTCTCAGCGTGCCGCGCTGGATCAGGACCGTGCAGACCGCGCCGCGGCCCGGGTCGAGCTTCGACTCGATCACGACGCCCGACGCCTCGGCGTTCGGGTTCGCTCTCAGCTCCTCGACCTCGGACATCACGAGGATCGTGTCGAGCAGGTCGTCGAGGCCGGCCTTCGTCTTCGCGGAGACGTCGACGAACTCGGTGTCGCCGCCCCACTCGACGGGCTGCAGGCCGAGCTGCGTCATCTCGGTGCGGACGCGGTCGGGCTGCGCGCCCTCCTTGTCGATCTTGTTGACGGCGACGAGGATCGGCACTCTGGCGGCCTTCGCGTGGTCGACTGCCTCCTGCGTCTGCGGCTTCACGCCGTCGTCGGCGGCGACGACGATCACGGCGATGTCGGTCGCCTTGGCGCCGTGGGCACGCATGGCGGTGAACGCCTCATGGCCCGGGGTGTCGAGGAACGTGACCGTTCTGTCGGCGTGATGCACCTGATAGGCGCCGATGTGCTGGGTGATGCCGCCGGCCTCGCCCGCGGTCACCTCGGTGTCGCGGATGGCGTCGAGCAGCGACGTCTTGCCGTGGTCGACGTGGCCCATGATCGTGACGACCGGGGCGCGCTCGACGAGCTCGTCCTCGGTGTCCTGGAAAACCGGCTCGGCGTCGACGTCGTCAGCCGCGCGGATGACCTCGGCCGTGCGGCCGAACTCCGTCGCGATCAGCTCGATCGCCTCGTCGGACAGCGTCTGCGTCAGCGTCGCCATCTCACCGAGCTGCATCAGCTTCTTGATGATCTCGGGGACCGGGATGTCGAGGTACTCCGCGACGTCCTTGACGGTCGAGCCAGAGGCGATTCTGACGTGCGCGGGCCCGGTCGCGACTCTCGTCTCGAGGGGAGCGGGCTCTTCGTACGTGCCGCGACGGCGCCGGCCACGGCGCTGACGGCGCGGCGGCTGGTTCTGCGGGCCGCCGCCACCGGGGGTGCGGCGGGAAGCCTGCGAGTCGATCACGACACGGCGACGGCCGCCGCCAGCGGCGCCGGGGGCGCCTCCGGGCATCGAGTCGCGCGTCGGACGTCTCTGCGGGTCAGCGGGAGCCTGGCCGTTGCCAGTGCGGGGCGCGCCGTCGGTCGGGCGCGGGCCGCGCGGGCCATCGCCGGGACGTCCGCCAGCGCGCGGGCCGCCTGGTCCGCGCTGGCCCTCGCCAGGACGGCCGCCGGGGCGTCCGCCGCCGCGTGGGCCACCCGGGCCGCCTGGGCCACGCTGACCGTCGCCGGAGCGCGGGCCGCCTGGCCCACGCTGGCCGTTGGCCGGCTGCTGCCCGTTCGCCGCTGCCGGTCGCTGCGCCGCGCGGGCGCGGGCGGCGATTCTCGGTCTGGGTCTCTCAGGCGCGTTTCTGTCGCGGTAGGTGCCGACGGCGCGGGCCGGTCTCTGCGATCTGCCGGCGAGGCCGTTCGCGCTCAGCACTCTCACGGCTTCGTCGGTGTCGACGCTCGACGATGGCGTCGGCGCGTTGATGCCGGCGGCTCTCAACGTGGCGATCAAACGCCCCGCGGAGATGCCGTGCTCTTTTGCGATGTCGCTGACCTTGCTCTTGCTCATGCAGTGTCCAAGTGTACGTTCTCTGAGGAATCGAGCCGCGTCGGCTCGGCGGGCAGGTCCGTGGCGGGCGCGCCGAAGGGTGGCGGGACCGTCTCGGGCGCGATCCGAACGGCCTGCCGGAACGCGCGGTTGAAGCCGCCGCGCGCGCGGGCCTGCTCGAAGCAGTCCGCCGTGCGGCAGGTGTACGCCCCGCGGCCGGGCAGCCGGCTCGCGGGATCGGGGACGAGCGCTCCGTCGCGGACGACGTAGCGCTCGAGCGAGCTTCTCGGCGCGATGCGGCCGCAGGCCACACAACGTCGTTGAGGCTCGCCCACCCCTATGACGCGGGCTCCTCCGCGTGCTCCTCGCCCGACGCCTGCGCGTGATCGGGCTCGTCGGGCTGCTCGTCGAGCAGCCCCTCCTCGTTGACGAGGTCCTCCTCGTCGTAGCCGACCTCGGTCTCGTAGGCCTCTTCGCCCTCGGTCTCCTCGAGCAGCTCGGCCTCTTCCTCGGCGACCGCGACGGCCGTGCCGCCGCCGGTGAGCGCGGCGACCTCGTCGCTGTCGATCTGGGCGAGCGCCTGGTGCGTCTCCAGGCCGCAGTAGCGCGAGCCAGGCAGCGCGGCGTTCGGGCAGCGCCGGCCGTTGGAGAGGATCGCGGCACAACGGCCGCCCTGGACCTCCTCCTCCTCGTAGCCGTGCTCGGCCTCCTCGGAGGCGAACTCGGTCTCGGAGCGGATGTCGATCCGCCAGCCGGTCAGGCGTGCGGCAAGCCGCGCGTTCTGGCCCTCACGGCCGATCGCGAGCGACAGCTGGTCGTCAGGGACGATCACCGTCGCCTGCTTGCCGTCGTCGTCGACCAGCACCTCGCGCACGCGCGCCGGCGACAGGGCCTTGGCGACGAACCGGGCGGGCTCGTCGTTGTAAGGGATGATGTCGATCTTCTCGCCGCGCAGCTCGGAGACGACCATCCGCACGCGGGAGCCGCGCGGGCCGACGCACGCGCCGACCGGGTCGACGCCGTCAGCATGCGAGACGACCGCGATCTTCGAGCGGTAGCCGGGCTCGCGGGCGACGTTCGTGATCTCGACGAGGCCGTCGGCGATCTCGGGCACCTCAAGCTCGAACAGCGCCTTGATCAGCTCCGGGTCACGGCGCGAGACGATGATGCTCGGGCCCTTCGTGGAGGCGGAGACGTCCTTGATGACGGCCTTGATCCGCTGCGAGTGGTCGTAGCGCTCGCCGTCGACCTGCTCGGACTTCGGCAGCAGCGCCTCGACCCGCTCGCGCAGCTGCACGAGGGTGTAGCGAGAGTCCGACTGCTGGACGATGCCCGTGATCAGCTCGCCGACGCGGTCGCGGTACTCCTCGAACATCATGTCGCGCTCAGCCTCGCGGATCCGCTGAAGGATCACCTGCTTGGCGGTCTGCGCGGCGATCCGGCCGAAGTCCTCGGGCGTCACGTCGACGCGCTCGATCTGGTCCTCGTACTCGGCGAGCTTCTCGAAGTCGAGCTCGGGCTCGGGCAGCTCGCGCTGCTCGCCCGTCTCGGGGTCGACGCCAGAGAACTCGGCGGCGATCAGCTCTTCCTGCTCGGTGATGAGCTGGTCCTCGAGGTCTTCGGGGATCACCAGCTCCCAGACGGTGAAGTCGCCGAGCTCACGGTCCATCTCGACCTGCGCGTAGGGCGCCGCTCCGGGCGTCTTCTTGTAGGCGGACAGGAGGGCGTCCTCGAGCGCGACCATGAGCTTCTCGCTCGAGATGTTCTTCTCGGCCGCGAGTCCACGGACGGCATCCAGGATCTCTTTCGACATGCTGCTTACTCTCCTGGGACGAGGTTGGACCGTTTGATGTCGGTATACGGGATGGTCACGACGCCTGTCTCTGCGGCGATCGTGACGTCGGAGTCGGTGGCGCCGACCAGCTCGCCGCTGTAAGAGCCCTGGCCGCCGTGCGACTGGCGCGTGCGCACGCGGGCATGGCGGCCGACGAAGCGGCGGTAGTGCTCGGGCTTCGTCAGCGGGCGGTCGCTGCCGGGCGACGAGACCTCAAGCGCGTAGCGCTCGCGCACGCCGATGAGGTGCTGCGTGACGCGCTCGCAAAGCTCGAGCGAGACGCCGTCGGGGTGGTCGATGAAGAGGCGCACGGTCTTGCCGCCGAGCACCTCGGCGAGGAGGACTTCGACATCGGGCTCGGCCGTCGTCAAAGCTGTTTCGATTTCGCTCTGGATTCTGTTGGTCACGTGATCACCTCCTCATAAAAAAAAGTGGGCGAGCGCCCACTTCCTTGAACTGCCGCCGGACAAGCCAGCGCGGAAAGCTGTGCGTTCAGATTAGCACCGCCGCGTCTGGTGGGGTGCAAATCCGCTGCAATGCGCCGCCGTTCTTGCATCCGCGTATCGTTTGCGCGCCGTGGCCGCCAACGATCCCCGCACAACCGTCGAGCAGTTCGTCTCCAGCCTTGACGGCGACACCCGCAGACTGGCGTTCGCCGAGTGGGGCGTGACGGTCGAGGCGGCCGGCTGGCCGCTGGACGTCGGCATCGCGATCCGCGACGGCTTGCTGCGCGCGCAAGCGCATGTGATCGGGCCCGACCGGATCGACCCGCACGACCTGCTGCGCTGGAACCGCCAGATCCCTTTCGTCTGCTTCGCCCACACCCGCGACGGCGAGGTCTGGATCCAGGGCGAGCTGCCGCTCTCCGCCGTCGACCCGCCGCAGCTCGACGCCTTCCTCGGCCTGCTCGTGCTCAGCGTCGTGCAGGCGCGCGAAGCGGCCGGGCGCGCTGAGGGCTCCGACGGCGTCGACGCGGGGCCCGACAGCCCCACCGACACCGGCGCCGCCGGCTGAGGCGCGGGCGCCGTCGGGATGCTGGACGGCGCCTTCATCCGCTCGCTCGCGCTGCGGCCGCCGGCCGACGGCGAGCCCGAGCGGTGCGGCCATCCGTGGAGGCTGCCGGTCGTGCGCGCGCTTGAGCAGCCGCTCGCGCTGCACGCGAACGTGACTTTTCTGGTTGGCGAGAACGGCAGCGGCAAGTCGACGCTGATCGAGGCGCTCGCGGTCGCGGCCGGGATGAACCCGGAAGGCGGCTCGTCGAACTTCGCCTTCTCGACACGCCCCGAGGAGGGCTCGTTCGCCGACGCGCTGCGGCTCGTGCGCGGCGTCAAGCGGCCGCGAACCGACTTCTTCCTGCGCGCTGAGAGCGTCTTCAACGCGGCGACCTACCTCGAGCGGCTGAAGCGAGAGGACCCGTACGGCGAGACCACGTTCGACTCCTACGGCGGCACGTCGCTGCACGAGCAGTCGCACGGCGAGTCGTTCCTCGCGATCGTCGTCAACCGCTTCGGCGGCTCTGGCCTCTACCTGCTCGACGAGCCTGAGGCGGCCCTGTCCGTGCAGAACTGCATGACGCTGCTGCGGCGGATCGACGAGCTGGTCGCCGACGGGTCGCAGTTCGTGATCGCGACCCACTCTCCCGTCGTGCTTGCCTACCCGGACGCGACGATCTACTGCCTCTCCGACGATGGCATCGAGGCGATCCCCTACGACGAAGCGCCGCCGGTCCGGCTGATGCGCGCCTTCCTCAACGAGCCAGGCGCGTTCGTGCGGCGGCTGATGGAGGACTGAAGGGGGCGCGGCGCACGCTGCCTAGCGGCCGGTCGCGGCGCGGGAGCGGTCGCGGTAGGTGCGGTAGTCCCGGCGTTCGGGGCGCAGGCCGGCAGCCTGGGCGAGCGGCCTACGTGCCTCTGCGTGACGGCCGAGCTGCTGCAGGCAGCGGCCGAGGCAGAAGAGCGCGTAGTCGTTCGTTGGCGCGCGCTCGACAACCGCCTCGAACTCACCGGCCGCCTCCTCGTACGCCTGCGCGTGGAAGAGGGCGCGCCCGAGCGCCTCGCGAACCGACGTCTTGTCCGGCTCGGCGTCGCGCGCTTGGCGCAACGGAACGGTCGCCTGATGAAAATCGCCGGACTCGAGCAGCTCAACGCCGCGGACGTACAACTGGTACACGTCAGCCATGGTCTGAGTGTAGGCGGCCGCTCGGAGCATCACGCGCCCGACGCTCAGCGGTGGCGCAGGCGCGGCGGCAGGGCGAACAGCGCGCGGATGCGGCCAAGCTGGCCGAGCCCCCTTGCGAGCTCGGCGCGCAGCGCGCGGCGCTGGCGGGCGGTGACCGTCGCCTCGCCCTCGGCGTAGCGGGCCATGCGGACCGCGCGGACGTAGGCGGCGGCCTCCGGAGAGTCGTGGAACCGGTGCTCGAGCTGGAGCAGCGTCGTCTTCGGCTTGGGCGGCCTGCCGGTCCGGCGCAGCGCCCGCTCCAGCTCAGCCAGCAGCGCCTCCTCGCCGACCGGCGCGCGCAGCGTCCAAAGCAGCGCGGCAAGCGCGGCCGCGGCGAGCACGGCTATCACGATCACCGGGATCCACGGGAACGACGAGCCGTTGTCGGCGACCGGCGCGGCCACGCCCGAGTCACGGCGCGGGGCCTGTCTCAGCGGCGGCAGTCTTCTCGGCACGACTGGCGCTCTGAACGGCGTCACCGTCCCGCCTGCCGGGACTCTTCCCCCGAGCGCGGGCGCCGCGGTCGGCGTCGGGTCGTACTGCGCCCAGCCGATGTTCGGGAACCAGACCTCGATCCAGGCGTGCGCGTCGTAGTCGCGCACGACGTAGTCGCCGTTGGAGTCTCTCGAGCCGCTCGTGAAGCCGGTCGAGACGCGCGCTGGCACGCCGCCGAGTCGCAGCAGCAGCGCCGCGGCGCCCGCGAACTGCTGGCAATAGCCGAGTCTGTCCCGCAGCAGGAACGACGCCAGCGGCACCTTTGACGGTGGCGGCTCCTCGCTGTAGGTGAAGCCGGCGCGCAGGTAGCCGAGGACGCGGTTGAGGTAGCTGTACGGCGTCGTGGCGCTGGCCGCGAGGCGGCGGGCGAGCGAGTAGACGCCGGCATACGGGCTCAGCGCGAGCTGCTGGCGGATCGCGAACTCGGCCTCCCCCGCGCCGAACGCCGGCAGCTGCACGGAGGTGGTGCCGGGCGCGTAGCCGTTGCCCGCGTGCTCGGGCAGCCCAACCTTCAGGTAGCTGGCGATCGCCTGCGGGTAGTCGGTGCCGGACCCGAGCAGCTGCGCGTCCTTGGGTCTGGGGACGATCGACTCCGCGACGTAAGTCTCGCCCGGTCTCAGCGCGCCGTGCGCGACCCATGTGCCCGGGCTGCTGCCGCCGGTGAAGCGGCTCCCCTCGCCGGCGAAGTTGACGGTCGTGCCCGCCGCGACCGCGTCAGGCGTCGAGAAATCGCCGATCGTGACGACGACGGAGTGCTGCCACGCTTTGCGCAGCAGCGCCGCGTGCGGAACTTCGGCGAGCGCATTCTCGGCGACCCCGTTCGCCGGCGCCCAGCGCAGGCCGTCGAAGTCGTCGAGGTTCTCGGCCTTCCAATACGAGTCGACGTTCGACCGCACGCGCAGCACCTCGCGGCCGGTGCGCGGCCAGTCGAGCGGGCCGTACGTCTGGGTCCAGTCAAAGCTCGTCGCGGCCGGTCTGTCGATCCTGTCGACGAGGTGCTGCACGTCGATCCACGGCTCGCCGCGGTCGAGGAGCGGTGTCGCGACCGCGCCAGCGAGGCACGCGACCGCGAGCACGATCAGCGCCCCGGGCAGCTGAGCGCGGCTGAGCCGCTCGAGCCACAGATAGGCAACGACGACGATCATCAGCACGACGCCTTCGAGCGCTGGCGAGTCGGGAGTGAGGATCGCCGCCGGGACGACCGCGGCGGCGACCAGCGGGACGGCGCTCATCAGCCGCAGCTCGAAGCCGCCGGCAAACGGCGCGCCGTCGCGGAACGGGACGCCGTGGCGGCCGGGCGCGAGGCCGAGCACGCAGCCGAGCGTCAGCAGCAGCGCGCCGCTGAGCAGGATCGCGATCCGCGGCCAGGGCTCGTCGACCGAGTACGGGACGATCACGCTCGGCAGCACGTCGACGCCGTGTTGGAGCCCGAGCGCGAGCGTGTCCCAGTGGGTCGGGTTGAGGACGTCGGATGCTGGTGCGCCGGCGGCGATCAGGCTCGTCGCCGTCCAGACGATCACGACGCCGACCGCGGCCGGCGCCTGCGTCGTCGCGGGCAGCCGCGCGAGCTGCGCGACGGTGGCGCCGGTCGCAAGCGCGAGCAGGAGCAGCGCGAGCATCCGCGGCGTCCCGGACGGGTCGACGAGTATCCCCCAGCGATCGGCCGCCCAGATCCCCAGCGCCGCCAGCCCCACGACGCGCGCAACCGGTGCCGTGAGCAGCGCCCGCGAGCGCGCGCCCGACGGCTGCCCATCGCCCCCGGCCGGCGCGCTCGCCGGCCGCGCGCTGCGCGGCGGTTGGGCGATCGCCGTCATCGCGGGAGCGCTCCTGCTTCGCCCGGCGTGCCCGTCGGACGCCACTGCTTGCGCGCGCCGGTCATGGCCGGCTCCCTTCGATGCTCGCGCCCGTCGCTGCCGCGCCGTTCGCGCGCCCGCTGGCCGGCATCCGATACCCGCTGCACCCAGCGACGCCGAACGCTGCCTCTCGGCCCTGAACCCTGCCGGGCACGACGAGGAGGGCCTCGCCGCGTGTGATCGCGCGGGCGGTGGCGGGGATGCGCTCGACGCGGCGGGCGCTGACGTACAGCAGCGCGCCGCGGCGCAGGCCGGCGCTCGCGAGCGAGGGCGCCGGGACCGACTCACCGCCGTCCACCAGCGCGAGCCGGACGTGCGCGGCGGCCCAGCCGTTCAAGTCCTCCTCGATCGGGGCTGGCCGGCGGTCGCCGGGCAGCAGCAGCGAGCAGCCGCCTGCGCGCGCGAGCGTCAGCGTCAGCGAGGCAGCGGCGCGCACCGCCATGTCGAGGTCGTGGCGGCTCGTCCCCGTGTCGAGCGCGTCGGTGCGGGTGTCGAGGACGACGAGCGGGCGGGCGTCGGACTCAACACGCAGCCGTCGCTCCATCAGCCCGGCCCCACGCGCAAGCGCCGACCAGTGGATGCGCGAGGCGGGCGTGCCCTCGCGGTAGGGCTGGACGCCGTCGACCTCCGTCGGCGCCGCGCCGAGCAGCGCTCCGAGGCCGCCGTTGGAGCGGCCGTCGTCGCCGCGCCCGCCGCCGAACGCGACCGGGCTCGTGCGCGGCAGCACCAGCAGATCCTCCACCCCGCCCCCACGGACCAGCGCGCGCGCCAGCTCAAGCGGGTCGCGCAGCACAAGCGCGGGCGGCGCGACGCGGCGGCGCCCGCGCCGCTGGAAGCGCGCGACCGCGGTGAACTGGTGCGAGCGCGCGCCGGCCGGCAGCGCGAGCGGGGCGTCGAGCAGCGGGTCCTCGACCGTCGCGACCGGCAGCGGCAGCTTGCCGGCCAGCACGTCGATCCTCACCGTCAGCGGCTCCTGCTCGACGACCCGTCTGACCTCGAGCGTGCGCGTGACCGAGACGCCGCGGGCCGATAGCGCCACCCACCCGCTCGTCAGCGCCCCGAGCACGATGAATCCGACGCCCGGGACGTACAGCGGCGAGGCGTCGAAGACGCCCGCGACGACGGCGAGCACGAGGCCGAGCAGCGCGATGCCGGCGGCGCGCGGCATACCGCTACAAGGCCGGAACGGCCGCGACGGCGTCGGAGATCACCGCGCCCGCGCTCGTGCCGAGCGCGTCGTGCGCGAGCACGAGGCGGTGGGAGAGGACCGGCAGCGCGAGCGCTTGCACGTCGTCGGGCTCGACGTGGCCGCGGCCGTAGAGCATCGCGCGCGCCTTCGCGGCGCGCAGCAGCATCAGCCCAGCGCGGGGCGAGGCGCCGAGCTCGACGCGCGAGTCGTCACGGGTGCGCGCGATCACGCGGACGAGGTACTCACGCAGCGCCTGAGACGCGCGCACGCGCATGGCGACCTCCTGCGCGGCGAGCACCTCGGCGGCGGTCACGACCGGCTCGAGCGCCAGCACGCGGTCGCCGCCGGCATGGTCGGCGAGCATCGCGACCTCGTGCTCGAGGTCGGGGTAGCCGAGCGAGACGCGGACCATGAAGCGGTCGACCTGCGCCTCGGGCAGCGGATACGTGCCCTCGTACTCGATCGGGTTCTGCGTCGCGAGCACGAGAAACGGGCGCGCCAGCTCGTGCGTGTGGACGTCGACCGTCACGCGCCGCTCCTGCATGCACTCCAGCAGGCCGGACTGCGTGCGCGGCGAGGCGCGGTTGATCTCGTCGACGATCACGACGTTCGCGAAGACCGGCCCGGGGCGGAACTCGAAGCGGCCCTCGCGCTGGTTGTAGACGTTCGTGCCGGCGACGTCTGCGGGCAACAGGTCCGCCGTGCACTGGATGCGGGCGAACTGGCAGTCGATCGAGCGCGCGAGCGCGCGCGCCAGCGCGGTCTTGCCGACGCCGGGATAGTCCTCCATCAGCACGTGGCCCTCGGCGACGAGCGCGACGAGCACGTGCTCGAGCGTGCGGCCCGGCACCTGCACGGCGCTGCGGACGTTCTCAGCAATCCGGCGGGCGGTGCCCGCCGCCGCCTCACACTCGTGCGGCGCTACCGGTGGCAGTTGGCCCAGTGGCTCCATCGTGCTCCTCGAGAACCGCGTTGTGGGCCCGCAGTCGCACGACCTCGTCGAGGATCGCTCCGGCGATCTCGTGCTTTGGGGCGAACGACAGCGGGCGCTCGCCCGCCGACGTGACGATCGTGACCTCGTTGTCCGGCGTGTCGAAGCCGATGTCGGCGCGCGAGATGTCGTTGACGACGATCGCGTCGAGCCGCTTGCGCGTCAGCTTCTCGCGCGCGTAGGCGATCGCGCCCTCGCCGTGCTCGGCGGCGAAGCCGACGACGGTCTGGCGGGGCGAGCGCTGCTCGGCGAGCGTGGCGAGGATGTCGGACGTCCGCTCCAAGGCGATCGAGTCGGGCGCGTCCCTGTCCTTCTTGATCTTGCCGTCCGGCGGGTCGACCGGGCGGAAGTCGGCGACCGCGGCGGCCATCAGCAGCACGTCCGCGGTCGGGAGCTCTTGGGCGCAGGCGGCCCCGAGCTCGGCAGCAGTCTCGACGTCGCGATAGGCGATCCCGTCCGCGCGCGCGAGCGCGACGTTGGCGGCGAGCACCGTCACGGCCGCGCCGCGGCGCGCCGCCTGCTCAGCGAGCGCGAAGCCCATCCGCCCCGAGGAGCGGTTGCCGATGTAGCGGACGGAGTCGATCGGCTCGCGCGTCCCGCCCGCCGTCACGAGCACGCGTAGGCCGGCGAGGTCGCGCGTCGCTCCGCTGAGCACCTCCTCGCACGCCGCCAAGAGCTCAGCCGGCTCCGCCAGCCGCCCGACGCCGAACTCGCCCTTGGAGGCGAGCTGGCCGACGCCTGGGTCGATCACGCGCACGCCGCGGGCGCGCAGCCTCGCGAGGTTCGCCTGCGTGGCGGCGTGCTCGTACATCGCGTCGTTCATCGCCGGAGCGACGAGCAGCGGGCAGCGCGCGGCGAGCGCGGCGCTCGTGAGCAGGTTGTCGGCGAAGCCGTGCGCGAGCTTCGCGAGCGTGTTCGCTGAGGCCGGCGCGATCAGGAAGAGGTCGGCGTTGCCGACGAGCGCCAGGTGGCTGATCGGCTCGTGTGCCGGCGGCTGCTCGCCGGGGAAGGCGCCGCGCGCCGGGTCGGGCGCGAACTCGCTGGTCAGGACCGGGGCGCCGGTGATCGCCTCAAACGACGCGACGCCGACGAAGCGCTCGCTCGTCGGCGTCTGTACTACCCGGACGCTGTGGCCGGCCTTCGTTGCGAGGCGGACGAGCTCGAGCGCCTTGTAGGCGGCGATCCCGCCGCTGACGCCGAGCAGGATCCGTGCCACGAACGCCTCTCCGCCCCGCGGTCCCTACGGCCTAGCGGTAGTGGTACTTGATCTTGCCGTCCGCGACTTCCTCGAGCGCGATCGTCAGGTAGTTCTTCGAGCGCGTCTCGACCATCGGCGGCGGGAACTCGTCGAAGGTGCCCTCACCGAGGTTGTGGTAGTACGAGTTGATCTGGCGCGCGCGCTTGGCGGCGACGACGACGCTCGCGTAGTCGGAGTCGACGTGCTGGAGCAGGCGATCGATGCGTGGAGAGATCAAGACGTGGCCTTTCGAGAGGTCATTGACGCTGAATTCTACCTGTTACCGGGAAAAAGCCGATGAGCGCACTCTCACCTCGCGCGCAGGAGCGCACGCGCGCCGGGCTCAGCCGTTTGCGAGCTCGCGCGCGACGATCTGCTCTAGCTGCTCGACGGCGTCCTCGAGCCGGTCGTTGACGACCTGGTACTGGAACTCGTCGCAGGCGGTCAGCTCGTGCTCGGCGACCTTGAGGCGGCGCTCGACGTCCTCGGGGCTGTCGGTCCCCCGGCCCACCAGCCGCTCGCGCAGCGCCTCCGCGGAGGGCGGGACGATGAAGACCTGGACCGCGTCGGGCAGCGCCTCGCGCACCTGGCGCGCGCCCTGGACCTCAATCTCGAGGACGACCGGGACGCCGGCCGCAGTGCGTCGGTCCAGCTCGGAGCGCAGCGTGCCGTAGCGGCGGCCGGAGTAGGCGGCGTGCTCGACGAAGGCGCCCTCGGCGACCTTCTCGGCGAACGACGCGTCCGTAAGGAAGTGGTAGTCGACACCGTCCACCTCGCCCGGCCGCGGTCTCCGCGTTGTCGCGGAGACCGACAGCTCGAGCGAGGGGACGCGGCTGATCAAGTTGCGGATCAGGGTGCCCTTACCGACTCCCGAAGGACCGGTGATGACGAAGACGCGTGCCACGCGGAGGTGGCGGCGCCTAGCGACGGAGCAGCGCGACGAGCTCCGCGCGCTGTCGCTGGGAGAGCCCGCCGATCGTCTTGCTCGGCGAGATACGACACTGCGTGAGGACCTTGTTCGCCTTCACGCGGCCGTACTTCGGAACCGCGAGAAGGAGGTCGAAGACCTTGGCGGTCTCGATGTAGGTCGGAGGCTCCATCAGGAGCTCGTGGATAGCCGCGCGCCCGGCCTTGAGGTCCCGCTTGAGCTGTGCGCGCTTCGTGCGAATCTCGTTCGCACGGTTGAGCGCGTCCATGCGCTGCATGAGGGAACGCTCCGGCGCAGTCGCGTGCTTCGTGGGCGTGGTGCTGGCCGGCGGCATGGCGGCGAGTCTACATCCTGAGCGGGGGTCGGCAAGCGCCAAGGGACGAATTCGTCTCAACCTCGAGTTGAGGTCGAGCCCTCTCGAAGGTGAACATTGGTATATCGCTGCTTTGCAGGAGTTTTCCCGACCAGTCCAATTCTCTCGCCGCGCCCATACGCCAGAACTCGTGCGTTCCCGACGGAGTGTTCCGACCAACACCCGCCCTCTGTTAGACAGCACGCTGACGTGCTCGTGCGACGGTGCACGAGCACGCTCACCGGTGGGTGAGCGACGTCACACGACGCGCCCACACCGGAAGTATGACTCTCAACGTGTCTCGGGTCGCAGTCAGGCGACTGCCGGCGCGCCCGGCTGACGCTGCAGCTCCTGCAGCGCGATCACCGACGGCTCGCCGCGCCCGCCCGCTGCGATCGCCTGAGCGGCGGCCATCGCGCCGGTCATCGTCGTGATGCAGGGGATGCCGTGTGCGACTGCCGCGGAGCGGATCTCCCAGCCGTCGATGCGCGCGCCGGTCCCGACCGGCGTGTTGACGACGAGCTGCACTCCCCCGCCCTCGATCCGGTCGAGCACGTTCGGAGAGCCCTGGCCGATCTTCTCGAGCGCCTCGACGGGGATCCCCATCCGCTTGATCGCCTGGGCGGTGCCGTACGTCGCGACGATTCTGAAGCCGAGGCCGTGGAGCGCCATCGCGACGCCGGCCGCGGCCGGCTTGTCGCTGTCGGTGACCGTGATAAAGACCGTGCCCTCGCTCGGCAGCAGTGAGCCGGCGGCCGCCTGCGCCTTCGCGAACGCGGTCGGGAAGTCGTGCGCGATCCCCATCACCTCGCCGGTCGAGCGCATCTCAGGCCCGAGCAGCGAGTCGGCGCCGGCGAAGCGGTCGAACGGCATCACCGCCTCCTTGACGCAGACGACGTCGCCGACCGGGTCCTCCGGCAGGCCGAAGTCGGCGATCCGCTCGCCGAGCATGATGCGGCAGGCGAGCTTCGCCAGCGGCAGGCCGATCGCCTTGGAGACGAACGGGACCGTGCGCGACGCGCGCGGGTTGGCCTCGATCACGAACAGCTGGCCCGACTTGTCGACCGCGTACTGGACGTTGAGCAGCCCGACGACGCCGAGCGCCTTCGCGATCCCCTCGGTGTGCTCGCGGATCTGCTGCAGCGCGTCGCCGCCGAGCGAGTGCGGCGGCAGCACGCAGGCCGAGTCGCCGGAGTGGATCCCCGCCTCCTCGACGTGCTGCATGATGCCGCCGATCCAGACGTCCTCGCCGTCGCAGAGCGCGTCGACGTCGACCTCGATCGAGTCCTCGAGGAAGCGGTCGAGGAAGATCTCTCTGCCCGAGCCGTGCGCCGCGCCGACGCGCGTCAGGTAGTCCTGGAGGCCGTCGAGCGAGTAGACGATCTCCATCGCGCGGCCGCCGAGCACGTAGCTGGGCCGCACGAGCAGCGGGAAGCCGACGCCGGGCGCCTTCGCGAGCGCCTCCTCGGGAGAGTGGGCGGTCGCGTACGGCGGCGCCGCGAAGCCGAGCTCTCTCAGCAAGGAGCCAAAACGGCCGCGGTCCTCGGCGTGGTCGATCGCGTCGATGCTCGTGCCGAGGATCGGGACACCCGCGGCTTGCAGGCCGGCGGCGAGTCGCAGCGGCGTCTGGCCGCCGAACTGGACGATCACGCCTTCGGGTCTCTCGACCTCGCAGACGCCGAGCACGTCCTCGAGCGTCAGCGGCTCGAAGTAGAGGCGGTCGGAGGTGTCGTAGTCGGTCGAGACCGTCTCCGGGTTGCAGTTGACCATCACCGCGTCTCTGCCGGACTCGCGCACGGTCATCGCCGCGTGCACGCAGCAGTAGTCGAACTCGATCCCCTGGCCGATCCGGTTGGGGCCGGCGCCGAGGATCATGACGCTCGGGCGGTCGCCGCGGACAACCTCGGAGTCGACGCTGTGGCCGGGGTGGGTGGGATTTGATCGCCGCGGCCGCTCGCGCGCGGAGTAGTAGTACGGCGTCCGCGCGGCGAACTCGGCGGCGCAGGTGTCGACCGACTTGAACGTCCGCTGGCCGGCCTCCGCCGCCTCCGGGTCGAGCGCCAGCTCCTGCAGCTCGCGCAGGAACCACGGGTCGATCTGCGTGCGCGCGTGCAGCGTCTCGACCGTCGCGCCGCGTCTGAACGCCTCGAGCACGAGGTCGAAGCGGTCGGGGCCGCCGGTCTCCAGCTCGGACAGCAGCTGCTCGTCGTCGGCCGGCGGGGAGGCGAGCTGGTCGAGCTCGCGCGAGCGCAGCGCCTTCGCGAACGCCTGCTTGAAGGTGCGGCCGATCGCCATCGCCTCGCCGACCGACTTCATGTGCGTCGTCAGGCCGGCGTCGGAGCCGGGGAACTTCTCGAACGCGAAGCGCGGCCACTTGACGACGCAGTAGTCGATCGTCGGCTCGAAGCTGGCCGGCGTCGCTCGCGTGATGTCGTTGTCGATCTCCTGCAGCGTGTAGCCGACCGCGAGGCGCGCGGCGATCTTCGCGATCGGGAAGCCGGTCGCCTTGGAGGCGAGCGCGGAGGAGCGCGAGACGCGCGGGTTCATCTCGATCACGATGATCTCGTCGGTCGCCGGGTTGACGGCGAACTGGACGTTGGATCCGCCCGTCTCGACGCCGACCGCGCGGATCACCGCGATCGCCTGGTCGCGCAGCGCCTGGTACTGCTTGTCCGTGAGCGTCTGCTGCGGCGCGACGCAGACGGAGTCGCCGGTGTGGACGCCCATCGGGTCGAGGTTCTCGATCGAGCAGATGATCACGACGTTGTCGGCGTGGTCGCGCATCACCTCGAGCTCGAACTCGCCCCAGCCGAGGACTGACTCGTCGATCAGGATCTGGTCGATCGGCGAGGCCTCGATCCCGCGCTGGCAGATCGCCTCGAACTCAGCCTCGGTACGGGCGATGCCGCCGCCGCGGCCGCCGAGCGTGAAGGCCGGTCGGATGATCATCGGCAGGCCGATCTCGGTCAGCGCGCCGCGCGCCTCCTCGAGCGTGTGGGCGATCGTCGAGCGCGGGACTCGCAGGCCCGCTTTGTCCATCGTCTCGCGGAAGCGGTCACGGTCCTCGGCGCGGTCGATCGCGTCGTAGTCCGCGCCGATCAGCTCGACGTCGTATCTGGCGAGCGTGCCGTCCTCGTGCAGCGCCTTGGCGAGGTTGAGGGCGGTCTGGCCGCCGAGCGTCGGCAGCAGCGCGTCGGGCCGCTCGCGCTCGATCACCTGGGCGACCGGGCCGGGCAGCAGCGGCTCGACGTACGTCGCGGTGGCGATCTCCGGGTCGGTCATGATCGTCGCCGGGTTGGAGTTGACGAGGACGACCTCGTAGCCCTCCTCCATCAGCACCTTGCAGGCTTGCGTGCCGGAGTAGTCGAACTCGGCCGCCTGGCCGATCACGATCGGCCCCGAGCCGATGATGAGGATCTTTCTGATGTCGGTGCGCTTCGGCATGTCAGGAGCCCGCGATCTCGGCGATGAACCGGTCGAAGAGGTAGAGCGAGTCGTGCGGGCCTGGCCCGGCTTCGGGGTGGTACTGGACGGTCGCGCCTTGGACGTCGCGCAGCGTCAGCCCCTCGACGGTGCGGTCGTAGAGGTTGACGTGGGTCAGCTCGGCGGCGCCGAAGTCGGTCTCCCAACGGACCGGCTCGTCGCTCTCGACCTTCTCGGCGCCGCCCGGGCCGAGCACGGCGAAGCCGTGGTTCTGGCTGGTGATCTCGACGCGGCCGGTCGTCAGGTCCTTGACCGGGTGGTTGGAGCCGCGGTGGCCGAACGGCAGCTTGTAGGTCTCCAGGCCGACCGCGCGGCAGAGCAGCTGGTGGCCGAGGCAGATGCCGTAGACCGGCTTCTTGCCGACGAGGCCGCGCAGCGTCTCGACGACGTAGCCGAGCGCGGCCGGGTCGCCGGGCCCGTTGGCCATGAAGAAGGCGTCGGCGTCGCGCGCGAGCAGGTCGGCGGCGCTCGTCGTGCAGGGGTGCAGCTCGACGGTCACCCCGCGTGTGCGGAAGTTGGCGACGATCGACGACTTCACGCCGGTGTCGATCATCGCGATCGTGAGGCCGTCGCCGGCGCCGGAGCCAAGCGGGCTGAGGATCGCCAACGCCTGCGGCGTCACCTCGCGCGCGAGGTCGCGGCCGTCCATCGTGGGCTCGGCGGCGATCAGCGCGCGCGCGTCTTGCTCGGAGAGCGAGGCCGGGAAGACGCCGCCGCGCATCGCGCCCGCGTCGCGGATGTGGCGGACGAGCGCGCGCGTGTCGAGGTCGGTGATGCCAGGGATGCCGTTCGAGCGCAGCCAGTCGAGCCAGCCGGCGCTCGCGCCGGGCGCGTCGTCGCGGTTGGTCGCCGCGCGCATGATCGCCGCGCGCGCGTGGATGCCCGTGGACTCCATCGCCGCGTCGGAGACGCCGTAGTTGCCGACGTGCGCGGTCGTGAACGTGATCAGCTGGCCGGCGAAGCTCGGGTCGGTCATCGCCTCCTGGTAGCCGGTCATGCCGGTCGTGAAGACGACCTCGCCGACCGCGTGCGTCTCCGCTCCGCAGGCGATCCCGTCGAAGCGCTCACCGTCCTCCAGCAGGACGTAGGCGGTCGCGTCGTTCATACGGTCACTCCGGTGGCGTCGGCGGTACTTGAGAGGGCGTTGTGGGCGACGGTGCCGGCGGCGATCGTCAGCTTGACCGCGCCCCTGAGGGTGCGGCCGTGGAAGGAGGAGTTCTGCGAGCGGCTGGCGTAGCCGTCCTTGCCGACGACCCACTCCTCCTCGAGGTCGAGCAGCGCGAGGTTGGCGGGCTCGCCCGGCGCGATCCGCGGCGTCGGGATGTCCCACAGGGCGGCGCCGGAGGTCAGCTTCTCGACCAAGAGCCCGAGCGAGAAGACGCCCGGCAGCACGAGCTCGGTGTAGACCGCAGCGAACGAGGTCTCCAGCCCGGTGGTGCCCATCGGCGCTTCTTCGAACGGGACTTCCTTCTCGTGCTTGGCGTGCGGCGCGTGGTCGGTCGCGATGCAGTCGATCGTGCCGTCCTTGAGGCCGGCGATCAGCGCCTGGCGGTCCTGCTCCGAGCGCAGGGGCGGGTTCATCTTGAAGCGGCTGTCGAGCGAGGCGACCGCCTCGTGCGTGAGCGTCAGGTGGTGCGGCGAGGCCTCGCCGCTGACCTGGGCGCCTCTCGCCTTCCAGTACGCGAGCGCCTCGACCGACTGCACGGCCGAGAGGTGCTGGAAGTGCATCCGGCCGCCCTCGTAGGCGGCGATCATCCCGTCGCGCGCGACGAAGCTCGACTCCGAGATCGACGGGATCCCAGCAAGCCCGAGCCGCGCCGACACCTCGCCCTCGTGCATCACGCCGGCACCGGACAGCGACGGGTCCTCCTCGTGCAGCCCGAGCACACCGCCGCAGAGCCGCTGGTATTGCAGCGCGCGGCGCAGCATGCCGGCGGAGACGACCGGTCTGCCGTCGTCGGTGAAGCCGAGCGCGCCAGCGTCGCGCAGCTCTGCCATCTCGGTCAGCTCGGCGCCTCTGAGGCCGCGCGTGATCGCGGCGAGGAAGCCGACCGGGACGCGCGCCTGCAGCTCGGCTGCCTCGCGCAGCGAGCGCAGGATCGACGCGTCGTCGACGGTCGGCGCGGTGTTCGGCATCGCGATCACGGCGGTGAAGCCGCCGGCGGCTGCTGCGGCCGTGCCGGTCGCGAGGTCTTCCTTGTGCTCCTGGCCGGGCGTGCGGAAGTGGACATGCGGGTCGACGAAGCCAGGGAAGAGATGCAGGCCCTCGGCGTCGATCGTCTCGGCGTCGGCGGGGACGGTGAGCGTTCCCGGGGCGCCGACCTCGGCGATCTCGCCGCCGCGCACGAGCACGTCGCCGGGGCCGTCGAGGCCCGTGCGGGGGTCGAGCACGTGGGCGCCGCGGATCAGCAGCTCGGCCTCACGGCCGCCGGCGAAGTACAAGCCCCTGACGCTCACGCTGCCACCGCCGTCTTGATCCCGTTGGACGCGGGCAGCGGCGCGCTTGCGCCAGCGCCTGCGAGCAGCTCGTAGAGCACTGCCATCCGCACGACGACGCCCGCCTCGACCTGCTGGGTGATCAGCGCCTGCGGCGAGTCGATCGCGTCGCCGGAGAGCTCGAGGCCGCGGTTGACCGGGCCAGGGTGCATCAGCAGCTGCTGGGGGCGCAGTCTGGCCATGCCGATCTGGTAGCGCATTGCGTACTCGCGCAGCGAGGGCACGTAGGACTCCTCCATCCGCTCACGCTGCATCCGCAGCACATAGACGACATCGGCCTCGGGCAGCCGCTCAAGCGTTGGCTGCACGGTGCAGCCGAGCGCCTCGATCCCGCGCGGGATCAGCGTCGGCGGGCCGCTCAGCGTGACCTCGGCGCCCATCTGCGTGAACGCGAGGATGTTCGAGCGCGCGACGCGCGAGTGCAGCACGTCGCCGACGATCCAGACCTTCACGCCGTCGAGCGAGCCGAGCCGGCGGCGCAGCGTGTAGACGTCGAGCAGGGCCTGCGTCGGGTGCTCGTGCTTGCCGTCGCCTGCGTTGACGACGGCGGCGTCGGTCCAGCCGGCGACGAGCTGCGCGGCGCCGGCGTACGGCGAGCGGATCACGATCGCGGCCGGGTCGTAGGCGGTCAGCGTCGCGATCGTGTCCTTCAGCGACTCGCCCTTGGTGACGCTCGAAGAGGCGGCGCGGATCGAGACGAGGTCGGCCGAGAGCCGCTTGGCGGCGAGCTCGAAGGAGCTGCTCGTGCGAGTGGAGGCCTCGTAGAAGAGGTTGACGACGGTGCGGCCGCGCAGCGCTGGGACCTTCTTGATCTCGCGCCCGGCGACCTCGGCGAACGACTCGGCGCGATCGAGCACGCGCTCGATCCCGGCGCGGTCGAGGTCCTCGATGGAGAGCAGGTGCTTCATCGCGTCACCTCCACGGTGGCGGAGATCGTGACCTTGTCGACGCCGTCCACTTCCTCAACGCGGACGTTGACGCGCTCCTCGCGCGCGGTCGGAAGGTTCTTGCCGACGTAGTCGGGCCGGATCGGCAGCTCGCGGTGGCCGCGGTCGGCGAGCACGGCGAGCTGCACGCGCGCTGGGCGGCCGTAGTCGAAGATCGCCTCGATCGCGGCGCGCACCGTGCGGCCGGTGTAGAGCACGTCGTCGACGATCACGACGGTGCGGCCGTCGAGCGGGAAGTCGACGTGCGAGGCGTGGACGACCGGCGCGCCCACGCGGGTCGCGACGTCGTCGCGGTAGAACGAGATGTCGATGTCGCCGAGCGGCGGAGCCTCGTCGACGAGGCCGCTGACGAGCTCGTGCAGCCGCGCCGCGAGCACGGCGCCGCGTCGGTGGATGCCGACGATCGCGAGCTGTTGGTCAGGGTTCTTCTCGACGATCTCGTGCGCGATGCGCACGAGCGTGCGGCGCATGTCGTCGCGGTCGAGGACGACCTTCGCTTCTGTCACTGGGTGCCTTCCTGGCCTCACTGGACCGGGTTAAAGGACGTACAACGCTGCTCACACTAGCAACGGGGCCCGACGGTCTGGCGCCTGGGTGGGCGTCAGCGCCGCTGCAGGTGAATCTTTACCGTCGCGCCCTGCTCGAGCAGCGTGCCGGCGGCGGGCTCCTGGGACGTCACTTCCCAGTCGGAGTCGATGATCGTGCCGAACAGGCCTCCGCCGTCTTCCTTGACGACGAACTTCTGCTGGTCGAGCCACGTATGGGCGGTGTCGAGGCGCTGCCCGACGACGTTGGGGACGGCGGTCTTCGTGATCACCGTCTCGTCGCCGGTCAGCGGAGGCGCTCTGCTGAGGATCGTGACGGTGTGCGTCGGCGGGTCCTGCGCGCGCCCGACACCGAGCGCGACGACGAGCAGGACGCCGACGAGGAATCCCGCCGCGATACCGACGGCGACGGAGGCCCAGCTCGCCGGCCGGCGCATCATCGGCTGCCGCGCTCCACCGGCTGCACCAGCATTGCCTCGGCCGCGCCGTCGGTGCCGGAGGCGCGGCCGGGCTCCCAGCGCACCAACTCGGGCTCGCCGCGCTCGGGGAACGGGACGTCGATCGCGTCGAAGTCGCGCGGCACGACGACGCGCGGGAAGACGGCGCGGGCCTCGTCACGGATCTCGCGGCCGCCGTAGCGGGTCGAGAGATGGACGAGCGCGAGCAGCCTCACCTCCGCCTCAGCCGCGGCGCGCGCGGCTTGGCCGGCGGTCGAGTGCTGCGTCTCCTTCGCGCGCTCGGCCTCCTCTTGAAGGAAGGTCGCCTCGTGCACGAGCACGTCGGCGTGGTGGGCCATCTCGATCAGCTCCTCCGAGGGCCCGGTGTCGCCGGATATGACGAGCTTGCGCCCAGCGCGCGCTTCGCCGATGACCTGCTCGGGGCGCACGCCGGCGACCGTCTCTCCGCGCTGCAAGCGGCCGAAGTCTGGGCCAGCCGAGACGCCGAGCTTCACCGCCAGCTCGACGTCGAACCTGCCCGGCCGGTCGTCCTCGGTGATCGCGTAGCCGTAGGCGGTGCCGCGGTGGTTGACGGCGAAGGGCTCGATCACGTACTCGTCGTGCTCGACCATCCCGTCGGCCGGCAGCTCGACGAGGACGGTCTCATAGCTCAGCCCGCCCCACAGGTGGCGGATCGAGTGCATCAGCGGACGCAGGCCGGGCGGGCCGTAGATCGTCAGCGGCTTCTCGCGCGCGCGGAGGTCGAACGTCTTCAGCATCCCCGGCAGGCCGAACCAGTGGTCGGCGTGAAAGTGCGTTATGAAGATCTCGTTGACGTCCGCAAGCCCTGCGGAGCGCAGCAGCTGGCGCTGCGTCCCCTCCCCGCAGTCGAACAGGATCCGGTCTCCCCCGCGTCGCAACATGATCGCCGGCAGCCCGCGGCGAGCGGTCGGAACGGAGCCGGCCGTGCCGGCGAAGAAGAGCGAGAGGTCCATCGTGTCCTATCAATGCCTGCGGGCGCGGGGGAAAGCGCGCGTCTCTAACGCACGCTCCGGGGCAGCCGGACGTCGCCTGCTCGGTCCCCAAAAGCTACCCGACTCGTGCAAGCCGGCGCGTGGGCGGGCGGCTGCCTTTCTACGGGCGGGCGTGCCCGCCCGTGACTCGACCGGCTCGTCGCCTAACACCACGTGTGCGAACCCGGCGCCTACTTGCCGGTCGCGCGACCGCGTCAGTCGAGCACCACGTGCTCGAACCGGACCGCCCCGTCCGCCACGGTCGCGGTCCCCATGGTGCGATGCGGCGCTCGCCGCCGCTCCGTTGGGCTGCCCGGGTTGAAGAGCTGAAACCCTCTGTCGGCGTCGACCTCGTGCAGCGGCAGGTGCGAATGCCCGAAGACGACGGCGTGCGCGTCGGGGAAGCGCAGTCGCATCCGCCGCAGCCGTCCCGTGCGCGGCCCGGCGTCGTGCGTCACCGCGATCCGCACCGCGCCTGGCAGCTCGAGCATCCGCACGGCCGGCAGCGTCGCCCGCACCTCGGCGTCGTCAACGTTCCCATGCACCGCAACGAGCTCCCCATACCCCCGCAGCTCCTCCACGACCGCCATCGTCAGGAGGTCCCCGGCATGCACGATCAGGTCGGCCCCGCGCATCAGCTGAACGCACCGCCCGGGCAACCGCCGCTCCCCCTTCGGCATATGCGTGTCGCTGACGATCGCGAGGCGCATCCTGCAAGCCTAGAACGAGCGAGACCCGCCGAAGCGGGCCTCAACGCCGAGCGCGCCCGGCTGGATTCGAACCAGCGGCCTCTTGCTCCGGAGGCAAGCGCTCTATCCACTGAGCTACGGGCGCGTGAGCGATCCAGCTTATCGTGGCGGCGGGCGGAGCGCGGTGGGGCCGCCGGGGCACGGTGTCGAGGGCGAGCCTGCGCTCGAACCCAGCGACGACCCTTTAGGAGGACTCTCTGAGCCGGTCTTCGTAGAGCGCGGTGAGCTCTGAGAAGCTCACGTCGAGCGCTCTCGCGATCCGCACGAGCGCCTCGAACGACGGGTTCATCCGCCCCCGCTCCAGCGTCGTGAGGTAGTTGCGGCCCAGCCCGGCGGCGTCGGCGACTTCCTCCTGCTTCAGCGCCCGCCGTGCCCGCAGCTCGCGCACGGCAGTCGCCATCGCTCGGCGTTCGCGCGTGAGGGTTGCGGCCACCCCCAGAACCCTGACCCTCAGATGTGTGTGAAACCACTCGCTAGAGCGGGAAACTTTCCTGCTAAAGCGGGAGTTTCACCACCTGTCCGTGGTGTTGATGGCTGTCGGGCGGGTGTTGGCGACGGTTTCATGTGACCTCCGCCGCGAGCAGCTTGTCGACGCGCTCCTCGAACTCGCCCATCGATCGCTTGCACGCTTGGACAACGCGACGGATCGACGCGTACTTCGGGTTGCGCGCCCTGCCCGTCTCGATGCTGCCGATCAGGTTGCGTCTGACTCCAGCGAGGTCAGCGAGCTCCTCTTGCGTGAGCTTCGCTTCGCTGCGAAATCCGCTCAGGACAGCGCCGATCGCGCGGCTCTCGCGTGGGTGGAGTCTGACCACGACCGGAACCCTCACAGGGGTCTGACGCGAGGTCTACGCCCCAGGACGGGCGCCAAGCACGCAATGGCGTGCATTTCCGCAGTGGCGGAGGATCGGGCGACGGTGATCCGGGGTCAACAAGCACGATCGCGCTGGCGAAGCGTCACATAAACATGCGACACTCCCCCGATGGACGCCGCCGACGACCCGCTCGCTCGTCTCGCCGAAGAGCTTGAGCGCCTGAGCAGTGCGAACCTTGCGCTCAGCGACGCCGCTGAGCAGCTGATCATCCACGCTCGGGAAGAGCGGATCGCGCTGCGCGAGGCAGCGCGTGAGGCGCGCACGGCCGCGCGTGCTGCTGCCTCCGCGAGCGCGCAGACGCACGCGCTCGCCGACGAGCAGTACAGCTAAGCCCCCCAGCGGGCAAGCGCCTCCGTTCCCCCTCAAGCGCGCGGCCGTCATGCGCGTAGCGCGACGCGGCGGCCGCGCATCCCTACGTGGCGCCGCGCGTCCCTACGTGACGCCGCGCATTCCTACGAGATGGCCGCGCATCCCTACGTGGCGCGCCGTCGAGCGGCCCGCCTGCGGGGATGCGCCTGCGATCGATCGAGAGAATCGTTTCATCCGGAACCTCCAGCGCGTCCCACAACGCACTGCGGCGGCCAAAATGGCCGCCGCGGAAGCAACGAAAAGGTGTTCGTCGGGGCGGGTCAGCCGCCGGCGACGGCCGGGAGGATCGTGACCTCGTCACCATCGGCGACGGGGGTGTCAAGGCCGTCGAGGAAGCGGATGTCCTCCTCGCCGATGTAGACGTTGACGAAGCGGCGCAGGCCGCCGTCGTCGGCGATCCGCTCGCGCAGCTCGCCGAACTGCTCGTACAGCGCGTCCAGCACTTCACCGACCGTCGTGCTTCCGTTGACAGAGACGGTCGCCTCGCCGCCGGTGGCAGCGCGAAGCTGCGTCGGGACCTTGACGGTGATCGCCATCAGACGCTCACCTGTGAGATCGGCACCGTCGACTCGAACGCGTCGTAGTTGGAGTCGATCTCGTACGTCTCGAAGGTCCCGCGCACGACGTCGAGCGTCTTGAGGCCCTCGCCGGTGATGATCGCGACGACTCTCTCGTCGGGGTCGATGTCGCCGCGGTCGGCGAGCTTCTTCAGCACCGCCGTCGTGACGCCGCCGGCCGTCTCGGTGAAGATGCCGGTCGTCTCGGCCAGCAGCTTGATGCCGGCGCGGACCTCGTCGTCGGTGACCGAGTCGATCGACCCGCCGGTGCGGCGCGCCAGCTCGATTGCGTACGGCCCGTCAGCCGGGTTGCCGATCGCGAGCGACTTGGCGATCGTGTTCGGCTTGACCGGGCGGCAGACGTCAGTGCCCTCGGCGTACGCGGTCGCGACCGGCGAGCAGCCCTCAGCTTGCGCGCCGTTCATCGTCGGCACGGTCCCTCTGACGAGGCCGAGCTCGATCCACTCCTCGAAGCCCTTCGCGATCTTCGTGAAGCACGAGCCCGACGCGATCGGCCCGACGATCCGGTCCGGCACCGTCCAGCCAAGCTGCTCGGCGACCTCGTACGCGATCGTCTTGGAGCCCTCGGCGTAGTACGGGCGCATGTTGATGTTCACGAACGCCCAGTCGTGCTCGCCCGCGACCTCGGTGCAGAGGCGGTTGACGTCGTCGTAGTTGCCGTTGACCGCGACGAGGTTGGTGCCGTAGACGCCGGTCGCGAGGATCTTCTGCTCCTCGAGGTCGGACGGGATGAAGACGTAGGACTCCAGCCCGGCCGCCGCGGCGTGCGCGGCGACAGCGTTGGCGAGGTTGCCGGTCGAGGCGCACGCGACGACCTCGTAGCCGAGCTCCTTCGCACGCGCGAGCGCGACGGCGACGACGCGGTCCTTGAACGAGTGCGTGGGGTTCGCCGCGTCGTTCTTGATCCACAGCTCGCGCAGCCCGAGCCGCTCGGCGAGCCGGTCGGCGCGCAGCAACGGCGTCCAACCGGCCGGGAGCAGGCCCCTTGGGGCGCCGTTCACGAGCGGGAGGAAGTCGCGGTAGCGCCACAGCGAGTGCGGCCCCGCCTGGATGCGGCGACGCAGCTCCTCGGGGTCGGCGTCGGACCACGAGGCGTAGGTCACCTCGAGCGGCCCGAAGCAGCGTTCGCAGACGTACTTCGCCTCAAGCGGGTAGACGGTCTTGCATTCCTTGCACGTCAGTGACTCTGGCGGCATAAAAAAACCTCCGCCGGGGTTCGTGGGCAGAGGTTGGGACAACCGCTGAAACCACATCTCCCAGGCTTGTTGCTTTGCCTGTTGGAATTGGCACCTTCCCCTTTCGGGGGGTTGCCGGGGTTTCGTCGGGCCAGTTCCCTCCACCCCTCTGGATGCGTACTGCTATGTGCCAGGTAAGTATACGCACGGTTGTGACGGAGCTGCAACGCGGCATTCCGATAATCGCCTGCGGCCGGATAGACTGGAGCACATGCCGTACGAGACGACCGACCCGATGAGCGACGAGCCGCGAAGTCCGCATGCCGAGCTTGCCAAAGCCTCGCTTCGTTCGCGTGCCCCGCGGTCGTGGGTCGATCGCGGCGCCTCCTACCGAGCCTGAGACCTCCGAGATCGAGGTCGCCGAGGGCGCCGGCGTCCGCTGGGTGAACCTCGAGACGCCCCGCCCCGCCGATCGCGCTTGGCTCGAAGAGCGCTTTCAGTTCCACGCGCTCGACTACGAGGACGTCTTCTCGCGCAACCAGCGCCCGAAGATCGACGAGTACGACGACTACCTCTTCATCGTTCTCTACTTCCCCCGCTTCGACAAGCAGGTCGGGCGGCTGAACGCGGCCGAGCTCGACCTCTTCGTCGGGCCGGACTTCGTCGTCACGCTGCCCAACCAGCCGCTGCAGCCGGTCGAGTACCTGTTCGAGCGCTGCCGCACGAACGAGGAGCTGCGCGAGAACTGGTTCTCGAAGGGGACCGGCTACCTGCTGTACAAGATCGTCGACGCCTGCGTTGACGCGAGCTTCCCGATGCTCGCGAAGATGGGCAACAAGCTGGAGCGGATCGAGGACGAGATCTTCGCCGGCAACTCCGCCGACGTCGTGCGCGACATCTCCAACGTGAAGCAGGAGATCATCAACTTCCGCAAGATCGTGCGGCCGCAGCGCGCGGTCTTCGGCGACCTCGAGCGCACGAAGCAGCGCTACATGGCCGAGGACCTCGACGTCTACTTCGACGACATCAACGACGCCTCCGAGCGCGTATGGCAGATGCTCGAGACGTACAAGGAGACGGTCGAGGCGCTCGAGGCGACGAACGAGTCGGTCCTCTCCCACCAGCTGAACGACGTGCTGCGGATCCTGACGGTGCTCACCGTCGTCTTCCTTCCGCTGACGCTGATCGCCTCCATCCTCGGCATGAACGTCCATGTCCCAGGCGAGGAAGAGGTCGCGCCGTTCTGGATCGTGATCGGAGTCATGGTCGTGATCGGCGGCGGGATGCTTGCCTTCTTCCGCAAGCGCCGCTGGCTGTGAGCGCGGCCCGCCCCGCTCGGCAACATTCGCGTAACGGTTGTGAGACGGCGGAGTAGAGAGGACGTGGCCGCCACTTCCTTCGCCTCGCTCGAACGGCTCGCGCAGACGTTCGGCACGAGCGACCCGAGCAAGCGCATGCTGGTGATCGTCAACCCGTATGCCACCACAGTCTCAGAGCGCCTCAAGCACCTCGTCGTCTACGCGCTCCAGGGGCGTTACCAGGTCGACTCGGTCGAGACGCAGTCGCGCAACCACGCGACGGAGCTCTGTCGCGAGGCGGCGCAGGAAGGCTATGACGTCGTCTGCGCCTTCGGCGGTGACGGCACGCTCAACGAGGCGGCCAACGGCCTCGTCGGGTCGGACACGCCGCTGACCTGCCTGCCCGGCGGCTCCGCCAACGTCTTCGCGCGGATCCTCGGGATTCCCAACGACGTCGTCGACGCGACCGAGCACCTGCTGCGGATAGCCGACGACTTCAGACCGCGCCCGATCGACCTCGGCGTCGTCAACGGCCGCCGCTTCCTCTTCACCGCTGGGGTCGGCCTGGACGCGAGCGTCACCCAGCAGGTCGACGCCCACCCGAGGCTGAAGGCGAGATACGGCCCGTGGTTCTACTCGGCGGCGGCGGTCTCGGCGTTCAGCCGCGAGTACGCGATGAAGCCGCCGAGACTGGTCACGTCAGTCGACGGCCAGGAGATCGAGGGCGTCACCGCGATCATCCAGAACACGACGCCGTATACCTTCTTCGGCAGACGTCCGGTCGAGCTCTCCGAGGGCGTCTCGCTCGACGACGGCACGCTTGCCGGCGTCGTCCTGCGCCGCGCAAGCCTGCTCGACATGCCGTCGGTCGGCTGGCGGGCGCTCTCGAGAAGCGCGAGCATCGTTCGCCACCGTCGCGTCGAGGGCTTCTCCGGCGCCGAGAGCCTCACCGTCCGCACGGGAGACGACCGCGAGCTCCCCTTGCAGGTCGACGGCGACTACTTGGGCACCGTCCCGGAAGCAACCTTCTCCATCGACCATCACGGTCTGCGGATAGTCGCCTAGCTATCGCCCCAAATCCGAGCACCGGCGATTTACTGTCGTATAACGACAGTGAATTTCCTTTCGTCAAATTCCGGGTGTGAGACAGATATAGGATCCGCAGCCGTGCGCCTCCCTCTCCGCCGAAGCCCCGGCCCCGGCCACCCCTGCCGGCGCCTCCTCCCCGCCCTCCTCGTGGCGGTCGTAACAGTCGGCGCCACAGCGCCACCCGCGCTGAGCGCCACGATCGCCGGCTGCCCCCTCCTTCCCAGAAGCAGCCCCTGGAACCAACGGGTCGACCGCGCCCCAGTCGCCAACAACTCCGCACCGCTCATCGCCAGCATCGGCCTGACGTCCCACTTCCACGCTGACTTCGGCTCCGGCACATGGGATAGCGGCCCGATCGGGATCCCGTACACGGTCGTCGGTGGGAGACAGCCGAAGGTGAAGGTGACGTTCGGCTACGCGAGCGAGTCCGATCGCGGTCCGTACCCAATCCCGCCGGGCGCGAAGGTCGAGGGCGGGCCCGGCGCGGACGGCGATCGCCACGTCCTCGTCGTCGACAAGAGCACGTGCACCGACTACGAGCTCTACGACGCCCACCCGCTCGTCGGCGGCCGCGCCTGGCACGCCAGCTCCGGCGCGACGTACGACCTGACCTCGAACGTCCTTCGACCGCGTGGCTGGACGAGCGCCGACGCCGCCGGCCTGCCGATTCTCCCCGGCCTCGCCCGCTACGACGAGGTCGCCGTCGGCGCGATCGACCACGCGCTGCGCTTCACCGCTCCGCGCACCCGCGCCGCATTCATCCGGCCGGCTCGTCACTTCGCCTCCGACAGCCACGACCCGAAGCTGCCGCCGATGGGCCTGCGCGTGCGCCTCAAGCGCTCCGTGAGCCTCCGCGGCCTCCCGCCGCAGGCGCGCGTGATCGCCGTCGCGATGAAGCGCTACGGCCTGCTGCTCGCCGACAACGGCTCCCCCTGGAACGTCAGCGGTGCACCCGACCCTCGCTGGGACAACACACAGCTCCAAGCCCTCGACCGCCTCACCGGCAGAGACTTCGAGGTCGTGAAGGGGCCGCGCTGATCCGCGCTGCGAGGCGCGGGGCTGTCAAGCTCCCGCGCCGGGCGTGACGCGGTAGGCGTCGAAGACCGCCTCGATGTTGCGCAGGCGGGTGATCGTCGTGTCGAGCGTCTTGGTGTCGGCGACCTCGACGACGAACCGGTTCCTGATCATCGGCGGGTTGGACGCGCAGCGTGCGTCGACGATGTTGATGCCCGCCTCGCTGAACGTGCGCGCGAGGTCTTCGAGCAGGCGGTGGCGGTCCCAGCCGTCGATGTGGATCTCGACCTTGAACGACGTCGCCGCCTCGCCGTCCCACGAGACCGGCGTGAAGCGGTCGGGGTCCTTGCGCAGCACCTGGACGTTGGGGCAGTCCTCGCGGTGGATCGTGATGCCGCGCCCGAGTGAGACGTAGCCGACGATCGGGTCACCGGGGACCGGGCGGCAGCACTTCGCCAGGCGCAGCATCACGTCGCCGACGCCGTCGACGGAGATGCCGAACTTCGTCGAGGAGGTCGTCGGGCGGCGCTCGCGCTGCGGGGTGGTCTTCAGCAGGTCGTCGGCCGCGGTCGGGACGCCGTCGGCGGCCTCGCCCTGCTTCAGCCGCTGCATCACCTTGTTGACGACCGTTCTCGGCGAGATCTTCGCGCCGCCGAGCGCGATGTAGAACTCGTCGCCCTTGCGGAAGCCCATCTCGCGGATGATGTCCGCCAGCAGCGGCGAGCCGACGATCCGCTGCGCCGGCAGCCCCTGCTTCTTCAGGTGCTCCTGCAGCAGCTCACGGCCGGCGTGCTCGGTGTCCTTGCGCGACTCGCTCTTGAACCACTGCTTGATCTTGTTGCGTGCGCGGGTCGTCTTCACGAGCGCCAGCCAGTCGCGCGACGGGCCGCGCTCGCGCTTGGAGGTCAGCACCTCGACGATGTCGCCCGACTTCAGCTCGTAGGAGAGCGGCACGATCTTGCCGTTGACCTTCGCGCCGACGCAGCGGTGGCCGACGTCGGTGTGGACCTCGTAGGCGAAGTCCAGCGGTGTCGCGCCGGCGGCCAGCGACTTGACCTCGCCCTTCGGCGTGAAGACGAACACCTCGTCCTCGAAGAGGTCGACCTTCAAGGTGTCCATGAACTCCTTGGGGTCTGACATCTCCTGCTGCCAGTCGAGCAGACGGCGCAGCCAGCGGAGCTTGCCGTCGTTGTCGTTGGCGGTCGGGTCCTGCTTGTAGATCCAGTGCGCGGCGATGCCGAACTCGGCCATGTCGTGCATCTCGCGGGTGCGGATCTGGATCTCCAGCGGCCGTCCTTCGGGCCCGATCACGGTCGTGTGCAGCGACTGGTACATGTTGAACTTCGGCATCGCGACGAAGTCCTTGAAGCGGCCGGGCAGCGGCTTCCAGAGCGAGTGGATGACGCCGACGGCCCCGTAGCAGTCCTTCACCGAGTCGACGATCACGCGCATCGCGGTGAGGTCGTAGATCTCGTTGAACGCGCGGCCCTTTCTCGTCATCTTCGAGTAGATCGAGTAGAAGTGCTTCGCCCGGCCGTTGATCTCGGCGTCGATCCCGAGCGCGTCGAGCTCGTGCGAGAGGTAGGCGCCGGCCTCGTTGACGTAGCGCTCGCGCTCGGCGCGCTGCTGGTTGACGAGGCCCTTGATCTCCGCGTACTTGCGCGGGTGCAGCGTCGCGAACGCGAGGTCCTCGAGCTCCCACTTGATCGCGTGGATGCCGAGGCGGTGCGCGATCGGGGCGTAGATGTCGAGTGTTTCCTTCGCCTTCTCGATCTGCTTCTGCTTCGGCATCGCCTCGATCGTCCGCATGTTGTGCAGACGGTCGGCGAGCTTGATCAGGATGACCCGGATGTCCGAGGCCATCGCGACCATCATCTTGCGGTAGTTCTCGGCCTGCGCCTCGTCGCGCGAGGAGAAGGTCAGGCCGGTCAGCTTCGTGACGCCGTCAACCAGCCCGGCGACCTCTTCGCCGAACTTCTCTCTGACGTCCTCGAGCGAGGCGGACGTGTCCTCGACCGTGTCGTGCAGCAGCGCGGCGCACAGCGTGTCGGTGTCCAGCCGCATGCCGGCGCAGATCTTCGCGACGCCGACCGGGTGGATGATGAAGCTCTCGCCTGACTTGCGGCGCTGGTCGGCGTGGTGCTCGCAGGCGTAGACGAAGGCGCGCTCGACGAGGACGCGGTCGATCTGCTGCGGGCTGCCGGCGGCATGCTCCTCGACGATCGCGAACAGGTCGCCGAGCAGTTCGCGCTGGCTGCCGGTCAGCTGGTCGTCGACGACCGGGGTCGCCGTGACCTCGTGGTCGACGCCGTCGACGGGCAGGCGGCCGCCGCCGATCGCGCTCTCGGAGTGCGCGACGGCAGCCTCGATCGCTCCGCGGCCGTTGGCCGGGGTCAGTCGGCTGGTGCGTCCGTTGGTGTCGTTGCCGTCTCGAGCAGGAATCGCTGGCCGTCCTCGTATCGCGCGGTTGCGGCCCGGTAGGTCGACGACCGCTCGAGCTCGGTGCGCTCGGCGTTCGGCACCGTCAGGGCCTGCAGCTCCCGGTCGAGGCTGACGAGCCCCAGCTCCTCGAGGACCGAGACGAGCCGCGCGGCGAGTGTCACCGAACGACCGCTTCCGTTCCCGCGGAGCAGGCGCCCGAGCTCCTCGCCGGCCACCCCGCCGTGGTCCCGCAAGACCCGGTAGAGCGGCACAAGCGAAGCACGAAGGCCGTACTCCGACTCATGGATCTGCTCTGCAAATCGTAGCTCAGCGTCGGACCACGTCAGATGGAGGAAGGAAACGGCCCCCGTCGTGGATCCGGCGCGGATCCGCTCGGCCTGCCCGCGGTCGCCTGGCGGGTCGAGCGCGACGACGTGGTCAAAGCTGCTGGCGAGCGCCGGATCACGCTCGAGATCGCCGTGCGAGCAGAGCGCGAACCCGCCGACACGCTCCTCCAGACCGCCGATCCGGCGCGGCACGTCGGCGCAGACGGCGAGCGCCCGCGCGCCGCCCAGCACCAGCTCGGCGAGCACTGCCGCGCCGCCTTCGCCGCGGCGGTCGAGGATGCGCCGCGGGGGCGCCGTCGCGGGCGGCGCGGGCACGGAGGCGATCAGCGTCGGCGCGGAAGCGGGGGCGATCGGCGTCGGCGCGGAGGCGGAGGCGATCAGCGTCGGCGCGGCGGCTGGCACCAGCCCGATGCTGGCGGCGGCCTTGAGGCGATCGGCCTCGGCGAGCACCGCTGCGAGCCAGGCGACCGGGTCCTCAGCGGGCGGCGGCGGCGCGAGCAGCTCGATCGGCGCGGGACGGCTCGGAGCTAAGTGGCGCAGCAGCAGGCGCGGCTCGACGGCGCCGTTCCACTCGTTGCGCTCGAGCCGGAAGACGATGTCGGCCGGGACGTGCTCGTCGACCGAGAGGCGGCCGTCGCAGCCGAACGCGACCGCCCGGCATTGCACCCCGCCGGTGACGACCGTGAAACGCGCATGCCTCTTCTCCTGCCCCATCGGCCGTACGTCAGCGACGGTCGCGGCAGGGACGAGCAGGTTCGGGCGAGGGTTGCCCATCCCGGAAGGCTCCAGCTGGGTCAGCTCATCGGCGAGCGCGAGGCCGAGCGCGCGGCCGCCGACGACGGCGTCGACCCGCTCGACCGGGACGAGGTCGTCGGCGCTCAGGTGCTCGGCGGCGTGGGCCTCGAACGCCTCGCGCAGCTCGTCGACACGGCTCGCGGAGATCGTCAGGCCGGCGGCAGCGCGGTGGCCGCCGTAGCGCTCGAGCAGCGGCGCGGCGGCGTGCAGCGCGCCGAGCAGGTCGAAGCCCGGTATCGAGCGGCCCGACCCGCTACCGCTCCCCGTTTCGGGGTCGAGCGCGATCAGCAGCGCCGGGCGGTTCGTTCTCTCGACGACTCTGGAGGCGACGATGCCGATCACGCCGGGGTGCCAGCCCTCGCCGGCGAGCACGTAGGCGGGCCGCTCCCCCAGCTCGCGCAGTTGCTGCTCGGCCTCCCACATGATCCGCTGCTCGGTCAGGCGTCGCTCTGCGTTGGCGTGGTCGAGCTCGTCGGCGATCAGGCGGGCGCGGTCGTCGTCGTCGGTCAGCAGCAGCTCCACGCCCGCGTCCGCGCGGTAGAGCCGGCCCGCGGCGTTGATCCGCGGCGCCAGCCGAAAGCCGACCGCGCTGGCATCGAGGCCGCTCGGGTCGACTCTGGCGATCCGCATCAGCGCGCGCAGCCCCGGCTTGCCCGTTCCGGCGAGCGCCCGCAGCCCTTCGCGTACCAGCCGGCGGTTCTCCCCGCGCAGCGGCACAAGGTCCGCAACGGTCGCGAGCGCGACAAGGTCGAGGTCGTCGTCGGCGGGGCTGGCTGCGCCTGCCGAGGCGCTGACGCCGGGCAGGCCGCTCAGGCGCGCGCGGCCGTCGCCCGCGCGCGCGCCGCTCGAGCGCCCGGCACATGGGTCAAGCGCGCCGTCGGCCGCTGCGCCCTTCTCTCGCCCCGCCGCCGTGTGGAGCGCCTGTGCGAGCTTGTAGGCGACGCCGGCGGCGCAGAGGTCGGGGCAGGGGTAGCCGCTGAGCGCAGGGTGAACGATCGGGGCGTCGGGGAGCCTGCCGTCGGCGCGCGGCTGGTGGTGGTCGGTGACGACGACGTCGAGGCCGGCGGCGCGGGCGGCGGCGACCTCTTCGACGGCGGTGATCGCACAGTCGACGGTGATCAGCAGTCGGGTGCCGCGGTCGGCCAGCCGCTCGACGGTCGCGGCGGCGAGTCCGTAGCCGTCGTCGACGCGGCTCGGCAGGAACCAGTCGACGTCGGCGCCGAGCCGGCGGAGCGCGCGCAGCAAGATCGCGGTCGACGCGACGCCGTCGACGTCGTAGTCGCCGTGGACCGTGATGCGCGTTCGCGCATCCACGTGTCTGAGGATCAACGCCACCGCCTCGTCGATCCCCGCGAACTCGCTGGGGTCGTGGCGCTCGTCGGCCGCGAGGAACGCGCGCGCGGCCGCCGGGTCGGCGTAGCCGCGCCGGACGAGCACCTGCGCCAGCGTGCGGCTGCAGCGCAGCGCGGAGCGCAGCGCCTCGACCGCCTCCACGTCCGCGGGCGCCAGCTCGATCCGACGCTCGGGCGCGCGATCGGCTGGCGTCGGGCCGACCGACCCCTCCGCCAACGCGGTCAGCTCCGGGCTGGTGGGAGAGGGAGGCGGCGCGGTGGCAGACATCGAACGCAGGCTACGGCCGCGACCGGATCGATCCCGAACGACAGCGGCCCGCCGAAGCGGGCCGCGTGGTGCAGCGAATGACAGCGAGGACGGGCTAGATGCCGATGTCGGCGTAGTCGATGCCGGCATGCCGAGCGCGGCGCATGCCCTCGAGGTAGACGGCGCCGAGGCCGATCAGCGCGCCCGGAATCCCTTCGAGCGCGGTCGCGATCGAGACGTCGGAATTGCCTGGGATCGAGATCCCGTTGATCAGCAACCCGACGACGATTGACCCTATGAGCGCTCCGAGGAACGCTCCGACGATCCCGCCCCAGAAGCGGTCCGGGATCCAGATCGTGAAGTGCCAGATCGCAAGCCCGATCATGACCCAAACGAGCATGCCCATCAGCGCGGCCTCCCGTGACGGCGGCGACCGCGAGCTCTTCTCTGCTGCTTCGCCACCCCTTCGTTCTCAGGTACGTCCGGCGCGCGGCCGTCGGCGTCGAGCTGCGGCGGGGCCGGCTCGGCGTCGGGCTCGGGCTCGGGCTCGGGCGTCGGTTCAGGCTTCTTCTGCGGACGGGCCGGCGGCTCAGCGGTCGCTGTGCGCGCGGCCCGACGGTTGGGCCGCGTGATCGAGGCCGGGCCGTCTTCGAGGTCGATATCGCGCTTCATCTCCTCGAACTCAGCCGCCGAGACGCCACGGTCCGGGTCGTCGGGGTTCGTCAGGCGGCCACGACGGCGCGCCTTTCTCTCCGGCTCGACGTCGACCGGGGCGCCGGTCGTTGCGATCGCGTACGGGGGCACGACGCCGCCGTTCTCGGCCGAGATCCGCTTGCGGCGGGCGGCGAAGACCGGCTCGCGCTCCTTCCAGTGCCACAGCACCGGGCTCGCGATGAAGATCGACGAGTACGCGCCCGAGATGACGCCGACCATCAGCGCGAAGGCGAAGTCGCGCAGCGTGTCGCCGCCGAAGATCAGCAGCGCCACGATCGGCAGCAGCGTCGAGAACGACGTCGCCAGCGACCGGGTCAGCACCTCAGACATGGAGCGGTTGACGATCTGCGAGAAGGCAGCGCGCGGCATGCGCGGCATGTTTTCTCGGATTCGGTCGAACACGATGATCGTGTCGTAGAGCGAGTAGCCCAAGACAGTCAAGAGCGCCGCGACCGTCGACGCCGTCACCTCCCGGCCCGTCAACGCGTAGATGCCGGACACGATCAAGATGTCGTGCATCACCGCGATCAACACCGGCACCGCGAACTTCCATTGGAAGCGCAGCGCGATGTAGGCGGAGATCACCAACAACGAGGCGATGATCGCGATGATCGCGCTGTTGGCGACCGTCTTTCCGAAGGTCGGCCCCACCGAGGTGCTGTCAAAGCTTCTGACGCCCCCGAAGTCTCTCGTCAGGGCGTCTCTGACCTCCGACACCTTTGTCGGACCGAGCTGCTCGGTCTGGATCTGTATGACGTTGGGGCCCAGCTGTCTGTTCGTGACTCTCTGGATCGTCGCGTCAGTGACGCCCTCCGAGGAGAGCGCCGAGCGGACGGCGTCCTCGCTCGCGGGTCTGATCACGCTCGCGGTGATCCGCGTGCCCGACGTGAAGTCGATGCCGAAGTTGATGCCCTTGCCGCCGATCGCGATCGCGCAGATCAGGAGGATCAACCCGGAAAGCGAGAAGAACCAGCGGGAGAGGCCCATGAAGTTGGCCTTCCATCTGTGGCCCTCTCCCGTCGCGCCGAGCGCCGAGGGCCGCCGCAGCACGCTGGTGCGGCCCATCGTCGTGAGTATCGCCTGCGTCGCCATGACGGCGGTGAAGAGCGAGACCAAGGTGCCGACGCCGAGCGTGAAGGCGAATCCCTTGACGTCCGCGGTCGCGAGGATGAAGAGGATGAACGCGACCATCACGGTGACGACGTTGGCGTCGATGATCGCTGTCAAGCCCTTGCGATAGCCCACCGCGATCGCTGCCGCGATGGACCGCCCTGCTCGGGCTTCCTCTTTCACGCGTTCGAAGATCACGATGTTCGCGTCTGCTGCGACGCCGATCGTGAGGATCAAGCCCGCGATGCCTGGCAGCGACAGCGTGATCGGGACCAGCTTGATCAGCGCGTAGAAGTAGATGCCGTAGATGATCAGCGCGGAGGTCGCGATCAGGCCGAGCACGCGGTAGAAGGCGATCAGGAAGAGCGCGACGACCGCGAGGCCGACGATGCCGGCGATCAGGCCCTGATGGAGCGCCTGCTTGCCGAGCGTCGCCGAGACCTGCGACTGCGAGATCAGGTCAAGGCCGATCGGGAGCGCGCCGAGCTTCAGCAGGTTCGCGAGGTCCTGGGCGCTCTGGATCGTGAAGCCGCCCTCGATGATCGCGCCGTTGTTGCCGTCGATGCCGTCCGGCAGCTGCTGGGGGTCGATCGACGCGACCGAGATCAGTCTGCCGTCGAGCGCCACCGCGAAGTGCTGGGCGACCGCCTGCGGGTCCGTGCCCGGCAGCACGAGGTTCTGGCCGCGCTGAGAGATCTCGCGCGTGACGTCCTGGAAGGCCGTCTTGCCTCTGCCCGTGAATCTGAACTCGACGTCCGGCTGCTGCGACTGGTTGAAGCCCTGCTGCGGGTCCTTGATGTCGCTGCCCGAGAGTGCGACGGAGTCTCTCAGGACGTAGAAGCGGGCGGCCGGGTCTCTCGTCGTGACCGGAGCGCCAGCGTCTGTCGTGACCGACTGCAGCACGACCCAGCCCTGCGGGACGGTCATGACCGAGCTGCCGGCGGGCAACGTTCTTCTGTTGATCGCCGAGAGCAGGTCTCTCTCGGACTTCTCAGGCCCGGCGAGGTAGCCCTGGTCTCTGCCGAAGAGGTAGTACGCGGAGCCCGTGCGCGAGCCAGTTCTGGCGTTGGTCGACGGCGTCTGTCTCGACGCGAGCTTGACGGCGTCGTACAGCGGCTGGCCGCGCGCGGCGTCGCCGCCGGCCTGGCTGATCCCGACCGCGTCGGGATCCTGCGAGTTGAGCTGCGGGGCGACGAATCTGCCGTCCGGCCCCAGCACGTCTCTCTCCCAGTCATAGAAGAAGAGCTGTGCCGGCGTACCGACCTGCTGCTTGGCGCGGTCGATGTCCGTGATGTCCGGCAAGCCGACCGAGATCTGGTCGTTGCCGGAGCTCTGGATCTCAGGCTCCGCGACGCCGAGCTGGTCGACGCGCTTGCGGATGATATCGACCGCGCGATTGATCGCGTCGGGTGTGACGGTCGGGACCTGAGGCGTGGGCTGGCCTTGGTAGACGAGCTCCACGCCGCCCTCAAGGTCGAGTCCGAGCTTGGTCTCCTTCGTCGCGATAACGACGCCGGAGGCGATCAGGAGCCCGACGACGAGGAGGAGGATGAAGCCGGTACGGCGTCGTTCGTTCATTGGACCGGGGATGCTACTTGGCTGGGGTCAGCACGAGCAGCAATCCACCGTCGTCGTCGTACGCGGGAAACAAATCGGCAACAGCTCGCGCCGGAAGGTCTCCCTCTGCGTTGACGACAACCTGCTTCCCTAGGGCGCGCACGCCCCACTCGAGCACCGTTCCAACAGGGTCCTCGGCACCGTCGCCGAAGTCGAGGCCCAGCACCTCGCGGACGGAGCGCCCGATCACGCGCTCGTCGTCGAGGCCGGTCAGCTCGAACGAGCCACGGCCACAGCCGATCACGCGGCCCTCCTTGTCACAGACGAAGAAGGCGGCGTTCGGTGCCGGGTAGTAATCGTCGAGCAGCTCGAACAGGAAGCCGAAGCCACACTTCGAGCAGCCCTTGGGGACGCGGCTGAAGCCGGCGGTCCGATCGGTCTCCGACGTACGGTGTCCGCAGTTCGGGCAGATGAAGAGGTGGGCCATCGCGCTGCTTAGGATACGTAGGTTGCGCTGAAGCGCGGGCTCCGAACTGTTCAAGGAAACCTAAAGCCGGTGCCCCACGAACCCGAACTTCGGCGTGGCACCGATGATCGCGCCGCGCGAGCGAATTTCGCCCCGTCGCGGGGGCGCCCGGTCAGAACAGCCGGACGCCGTCGTCAGGCGGCTCGAGGCCGAGGTGGCGCCACGCTCGGCCGGTCGCGACACGGCCGCGCGGCGTGCGCTCGATCAGCCCCCGCTGGAGCAGGTAAGGCTCGTAGACGTCCTCGACCGTGTCCTGCTCCTCGCCGACCGCGACAGCGAGCGTCGAGAGGCCGACGGGCCCGCCGCTGAACATCTCGCAGATCGCTCGCAGCAGCTCGCGATCGAGCCGGTCGAGGCCTTCGTGGTCGACCTGCAGCAGGTCGAGCGCGTGGGCGGCGACCGCCTCGGTGACGACGCCGTCGCTGCGCACCTCGGCGTAGTCGCGGACGCGCTTGAGCAGCCGGTTGGCGACGCGCGGCGTGCCGCGGCTGCGCATCGCTATCGCGCGGGCCCCGGAGGGCTCGATCTCGATCCCCAGCAGCGCGGCCGACCGCGTCACGATCCGGCCGAGGTCGTCGGGGCCGTAGTGCTCGAGCCGATGCTGGATGCCGAAGCGGTCGCGCAGCGGCGTCGTCAGCAGCCCGGCGCGGGTCGTCGCGCCGACGAGCGTGAACGGCGGCAGGTCGAGCGTGACGACGCGGGCGCCGGCGCCCTGGCCGACGGTGATCGGGAGCTGGCCGTCCTCCATCGCCGGGTAGAACGTCTCCTCCAGCGCGCGCGGGAGACGGTGGATCTCGTCGACGAAGAAGACCGCGCGCGGCTCCAGCGCGGTCAGGAAGGCCGCGACGTCGCCCTTGCGCTCCAGCGCCGGGCCGGCCGTCTGCACGAACGGGACGCCAAGCTCCTCGGCGACGATCTGTGCGAGCGACGTCTTGCCGAGGCCGGGCGGGCCGGCGAGCAGCACATGGTCCAGCGCGTCGCCGCGCGCGGTCGCCGCCTCGATCGAGACGGCGAGCTGCTCGCGCACCGCCTCCTGGCCGACGAAGTCGGTCAGCCGCCGCGGTCGCAGCGAGCGGTCGGCGTCGTCCTCGGGCAGCTCCCCGGGGGTCTGGATCCGCGCCACGCTCATCGCCGCGCCGTCCGCAGAGCGTGCGCGATCAGCTCTTCAGGCGTCTCGCCGGGCGCTCTGGCGAGCAGCTTGTCGGCCTCCTCGAGCGAGTAGCCGAGGCCGAGCAGGGCCTCGCGGGCGATCGCGCGCGGGTCGTCGGAGCCGACGCTCGACGGCACGCCGTCGGCCGGGACCGCGACGCCCGCCTTCTCCCGCAGCTCGACGATGATCCGCTCTGCCGTCCGTCTACCGATGCCGGGGACCGCCTGGAAGCGCTTGGAGTCGCCGGCCGCGAGCGCTGACAGCAGCTCGCGCGGCGAGCCGCCGGAGAGGACCGCGAGCGCGACCTTCGGGCCGACCGACTGGACGCCGAGCAGCATCAGGAAGAGGTCGCGCTCTTCCTCGGTCGCGAAGCCGTACAGCTGAAGCGCGTCGTCGCGAACGATCAGATGGCTGTGGAGCGTGACCTGCTTGCCAGCGGCCGGGACCTGCTTCAGCGTCTCGCTCGAGACGGCGAGCCGGTAGCCGACGCCGTTGACGTCGACGACGACGTCGCCGCCCGACGGCGGGGACGGCCTGCGGCCGGCGACCTCGCCGCGCACGAGCGCGATCACGACGCCGACGCTCCCAGTGCCAAGGCATACGGCGCGCGGTTGGCGTGGCAGATCGCGACCGCGAGCGCGTCGGCGGCGTGGTCAGGCCGTGGCAGCTCGGTCAGCGACAGCAGCCGCTGCACCATCTGCTGCACCTGCAGCTTGTCGGCGCGGCCGTTGCCGCACACCGCGCCCTTCACCTGCTGCGGCGTGTACGAGCTGCATGGGATCCCGTTCTGGCCAGCAGCGAGCAGCACGACGCCGCGCGCCTGGCCGACCTGGAACGCCGATCTGGCGTTCGCGCCGAAGTACAGGTCCTCGACCGCGACCGCCTCCGGGCTGTGCTCGGCGATCAGCTCGGCGAGCCGCGCGTGGATCGTCGCGAGCCGCCGCTCGAGCGGCTGCCCGGCCGGCGTCTCGATCACGCCGCCGTCAAGCGCGACGACGCGGCTACGCCGCCTGGCAATGACGCCGTAGCCCGTGTTGGCCGTGCCAGGGTCGATCCCAAGGACGATCATCTGTTCGTATTCTGCGGCGCGTGCCGGACGCCTGCCGGCTTGGCCGCCGCGCTGCGGCGGCTGGGCCGATCAGCCCGCGATTTTCTCGAGCACGGAGGCGTCGACGTCGAAGTTCGCATGGACCTCGTTGACGTCGTCGTTCTCGTCGAGCGCGTCGATCAAGCGCATCAGCTTCGTCGCCTGCTCCTCGTCGAGCGGGACGCGTGTCTTGGGGCGCTGCGTCACCCCGGAGCTCTCGATCGCGATCCCGGCCTCTTCCAGCGCGGTGCGCACGGCCGAGAGGTCGGCGGGCTCGGTGAGGATCTCGAAGGCGTCCTCGTCCTGCTCGATGTCGAGCGCGCCGGCGTCGATCGCCACCATCAGGTCGTCCTCGCTGTAGCGCTCGGCGTCGACGACGATCACGCCCTGTCTGTCGAACAGGTATGCGACGGAGCCGGGCTCGCCGAGGCTGCCGCCGTGCTTGGAGAGCAGGTGCCGGACATCGGCGCCGGTCCGGTTGCGGTTGTCCGACAGCGCCTCGATCAGCAGCGCGACGCCGCCGGGGCCGTAGCCCTCGTAGAGGATCGTCTCGATCGCGTCGGCGTCAGCGCCCTCGCCGGTCCCCTTCGCGATCGCGCGCTCGATGTTGTCCTTCGGCATCGAGACGTCTTTCGCCTTTTGGACCGCGTTGTAGAGCGAGGCGTTCAGCTCCGGGTCGCCGCCGCCCTCACGTGCGGCGACGGTGATCGCGCGCGCAAGCTTCGTGAACGCCGCACCGCGTCTCGCGTCGACGATCGCCTTCTTGTGCTTGATTCCCGCC
>DASYEC010000121.1:0-6612 GCA_036499225.1 Conexibacter sp. | reverse complement strand
CGCAGCCAGCGGATCGCCTGGCAACTGCACGGTGATGGAGCGGATGCGAGCGCCGCCCCTCGAGAGCGAGAGTGTCGAGACTGTGGAACTCGAGACTTCCGCGCGGGCCGAGACCCAGCGGCCCCCGCATCCCATCGAGCTCGCGATCGCAATGCGCGAGGAGCGCGTGCGCGTTCGATGCCCGCGGCGCTGTCGGATCTGCCCCGAAGGAGCAGCCGCTCGGCCTGGCTTCGTGTTCGCTCAGGACCGAGTTTTCGGCGGCTCGTAGGCGCCGATGATGGACAGGCCGTGATGAGTGTCCGGGCAGACCCACCACGCTTCGTCGCCGACGAGGGCCGGGGCTGCCGGATGCTGGTGGCCAGGGCACGCCGGTCTTGCCTCTCCCCACGCCGCCTGCGTTTCCGGGAAGACCTGCTCCTGTAGGAAGTCCGCGAGCGAAACGACCAGGTCGGCTTCCCGCTGGTCGTCCACCAGGTAGAACCCTGAACAGCTTCCGTCCGACTCGCAGAACATCAGGTGTTGGCGATCGTCGGAGAGCGTGAGGTGCAGGTCCACCACCGTGGGTTGCTGCATGTCGTGCAAGCAGCGCGCAACCGCGTCGTGGACCCAAGCCGGGACGGAGCCTGAGTGCATCTGCTCGAACCCTAACGGCGACGCTCTCCCTTTCGCCTGGCGCCGATAGCGCGGCTCGGTCGCCCGGACGATCCTTCCCATGCGTTGCGATCGCCCCGCCCGTGACCTCTCGCGCGAGAGACAGCCGGTCATCGCGCCGCCGCGAACGATTCCGAGGGAGGGCCCGGGTCCCGCCGCAGAGTGCGTCCCGCACCTAGAGCGTGGTGGTCACAAGATTTCGCGTGGCGCAAGATGGCAATAGATGCCCCGCCGGAGCGATGATGCCCTTCTTGTTGCCGCTGCTCGCGGAGATGGCGACGCGTTCGCGGCGTTCTATCTGCGTCACGGTGACCTGGTACTCAGCTACTTGCGTAAGCGCGTCGCCGATCCAGAGCAGGCGTTCGATCTGGCGGCCGAGACGTTTGCGGCAGCGCTCATCACCGTGCGCCGCTACGAGCCAGGGCGCGGGCCGGCCGCCGCATGGTTGCTGGGCATCGCCCGGAACAAGCTGCTGGAGAGCTTGCGTCGCGGCCGGGTCGAGGCGGCCGCGCGACAGCGGTTGCGACTAGAGCCGATTGCCGTCCACGATGACGATCTCTTGGGCGTCGAGCAGCGCGCCGCAGCGGGCGCAGCGGCATTGGAACGGCTCCTCGCCGAGCAGCCGGAGGAGCAACAAGCAGCGGTGCGGGCGCGGGTACTCGACGAGCGCGATTACGCGGACATCGCGCTCGAGCTGAAGTGCTCGCCGCAGGTCGTCCGCCAACGGGTCTCACGCGGACTGCAAGCCCTGCGCACCCGGATTGGGGATCGATCGTGAACGCATTCGACACACTCGAACAACAGCTCCGGAACGCCACGCGCCGCCGCTTTCGGCGCCGAACTCGGCGCATGCGGAGACTCGTCCCGGCACTCGCGCTCGCGCTCACGCTCACGACGGTGCTCGTGCTCGTTCGCGACCGCTCGCCGCGTCCGTCTGATGAACGCGAGGCCACGACCGCGACACCATCCGCGACGTGGAGTCCGGTCGTCGGCGACAACGATCGCGGGCATCCTGTGATCGCACGTTCGCCCGTCCCGCCGGAGCAGGCAGCAGCGTTCGCAGTACTCCGCCGGCCGCAGTCGCGCGCCGATCGCTCGACCGCCGTCCAGGACCTCCTCCGCATGTTGCCCTCGAACATCGGAAGCGGCGTCCGCGTCGATGCCGTCCGGCTGCTCCAGCGGCGGTCGAACGGGGTCACGATCCTCGTGCCGATCGAACGGGTTTCACCGCAACCCGCGCGACGTCAACGACGACCTTCGCGATGCTCTTCGCCTCATCGCCGGGTACGACGGCGCGGGTTCGGGGATGACCTGCGGTTCGCTCACGGACGCGCTCCAGGGCCGGAAGCGCTGGACCATCCCGCCCGCCGGGCTCGCACCGGACGGAGCCGCTCGCGTCCGAGTTCGTGTCCGCGGGGGCAAGACGATCACCGCCGCGGTGCACAACAACTACTACGACCTGCACCGGCCCGGTACCGAGCAGTACGCGGGAATCGCACCGCCCCGCTGGTTCGACGCCACAGGCCACGAGCTTCACCCGCACGCCGCCAGCTAACCACGCCCGACCGGTGCCGCCCTCGCTCGCCCTACGCAGCCGTCCCACCCGCGTGAGCGCGGATTGAGCGATCGCGCGTGAGCGGCAGGGCTGCCCGGAGTCCGCTTGTCGAGTCTCGGCTAATGCTTGACGGATCAGTCTCGGGTGATGCTTGACAGTCGGCCCTAGGGTTCGGAGAGGTCGTGCTGTTCATGGTCTTGCTTGGGGCGGGGCGCCGTTACCGCCTCGGCGGGCTGGGAGTGCCGGGTTAGGCTGCCGTGTGGGCCCGGCTGCGTTCAGGCACGACCGGGTCGACGCGTCGTGTGGAGCTCGTCATCGATCTCGAGCGCCTCGTCCGCTCGCTCTCGACGGTCGCGGACTCCTCGCGCGCGAGCACCCTGTGCACCGCTGCTTACGCCTTGGAAGCGATGGCCGCGGCCCTCCGCTCCGTGCGCCGGCGCGCCGCTGCGTCAGTCGCCGTCTTGGCGAGCGATCTCCAGCATTCGCGCCTGCTCGGTCGGTGCAAGCGCAGCGAACTCGCGTTGCCACGGTTCACCAGTCACCCCGGTCGCACCCTCCGGCACGCGCCCGGCGACGCGTCGGTAGCGGCAGCCGAACTGCGCGGGGAAGTCACCGGGATATGCAAGCGCTGCGGTACGGCAATCGGTCATGCCCGTGCCGAACCGGCGACGCAATTGACAACCTCCCCCAGGCTGGACACGCGGCCCGATAGTAGTTCCGCCCGGCCGTGGCAGCTAAGGAGGACGCGACGACGGCTACCCCCGGGCCGAGTCGCTTGCGCTTTCGCCCGGACGCGAAAGCGCCTGACCGCGCGCGAGAGGCGAGGGGTCGTGTCGCTTCTCCTATCGTCGATTGCGCAGTCGCCGAGCACGCCCGACCCGCGGCGGCATCGCCGTGGCAACTGAGTCGCGAGCGGGGCCGGGGATCCGCCTCTCCGGGCTAGTAGCCCAGCATGAGCACGCACGCGCCCTTGGACCACGTGTGCGAGCGTATGGGATGCTCGTCCTCGGCGCGGGCCAGTAACCACCTACCGGGCGTGACACTGAAGGCAAGGTCGTCGTTGCCGATTACTCAGGTGCGTGTCGAAGCGACTCACTGTCCTGCTCAGCGCGCTCGCGGTCCTAGGGGTGCCGATCGCGAGTGCGGGCTCCTATCTCGCTGTGGATCATTGGGATCTGTTCGGGCTGGACGGCGCATGGGTGTGCGACCAGTTCGAGTCAAAGACCGATGCTCAAGCGAAGCTTGTCCATGAGCTGCGCCATCACGACCAAGGCAGCATCAGGAACCTCGACCCAGACGGCAACGGGCGGGCGTGCGACGGCTGGAATCACAAGACCTACGACGGATATCTGTCGCGTACCCCGCCGCCCCTCCGCCCTGGCGAGCCCACCGACCTGACCAGGAAGGTCGTCCGACAGTTCAAGGCTGCGACCGGCGAGACACTTCTGATGGACAAGGACCTCTCTGACGCCGACGTGCAATACCTCGGGCTCGGCGATCCCAACAGCGAGGACGACCTCGATTGGACTGCCGTAGACCAACGGCTCGCCGAGGAGTTCGGCGTCTTCACGATCTACGTTGCGACGCGCGGGGCGACCGTTGCGGACATTCTCCCCTCCGGACCCGACGGGCAGCCGCAGGAGCCCGATGAGGACGGCATCTACTGGGAAGTGCACGAGGACGACTCGACGCAGACGCTGACGTATTGGGCGGTCAAGCCGTACGGCAACGTCGTGCTCAGCTGGATCTCGCCGCGTGTGGGTTACCCAGAGCTGGATGACACGTTCTGGAAGCTCGATCGCGTCCTCAGCGCATTCGAGCAGTAGCGACTCCTCAGCCAACCCGGCTAACAAACGCTTCAGCTTCGCGTTGGTGGGGCCCCGCGGCTCAGCGCACGCCGCCGTGATAGCTGCAGGCGCCTGGCCGGCCGCCTGACTGCGACCACTTGCCATCGGCGCACTGGACGATGAAGCCCGTGCCGTTCGCGAAGCTCGGGATGCAATCGTGGCTCGCGCAGAACCCGGTGGCGCGCGGAAGAAATGCAACCACGATGCCGACGAGGACGACGGCCACCATGCCCCACGACGCGAGGTTGTAGATCACGGCGCGGGGCATTTCGGGACCGGCAAAAGCGCGGAGCGCGGCGATGAATGTCAGGACGATTACAACCATCAGGGTCGCACCCAGGAACGACCATGGAAGTTCGACTGGCTCGATCAAGGCGGCGCCAACTACCGCAATGGCCGCGAGCATCCAGCGAGACGCGAGCGTTCGGCCCGATCGAGCCACGAGCCAGACGTAGCTGAGCGCGAAAGCCAGAGTCATCAGGACGCCGAGCAGCATCTGGAGCCAGACGTAGCGGTCAAGATGATCCGAGAACCTCGGGTTCACGATCAGCAGGACCGTCTCAACGACAGCTGTGGCAACGATCGTCGCCACTGCAGCCGCCAGCACGATGCCTGCCGCCCACAGCAGCGTCATGCCGCCCCTCGCGATCCTGCGCATGACAGAAGCATCGCTGACTGGACGATCGGAGTGCACTAGCCGGAGGTGGAGCCGAAGCAGCCGATCTCGCGCCACACGAGGATCGCAACTCGGCGCCTGGCTTAGGGTCCCGCTGCTGCAAAGGCTGAACGGGGTTAGACGGGGTAGCTGAGCAGCGGTTCAGTTCAATCGACCTCCGCCCACGTTGGCCGACCGACGGCGAGCGCCGGCTCACGACACCGAGCGCTGCGCCCGCGAGGTCAGTCCATGCGCTCCAGGATGGTCTCTGCGGTTCGGCGGACTCCGTGCTCACGCCTGAGACACGCCGCTCCCGCCAGCGCGGCGCCGAAATGCTCGCAGCACCGTGCGCCTCCGACGATTTGGTGGCTGGGCGGCTCAAGCGCCCAGCTCTCAAGCCGATGCATGTCAGATCTGTCCCAGACTGCGCGACCCTTCCGAGACCATGAAAACGATCACGTCCTCCGAGCAGCTGCTCGCACTCCCCGTCCACGAGCGACAAACCTTGATGGTTCTGCCCGATAAGGACCTGCGCGAGATCGAGCAGCTCGCATCGACGCAGCAGACGGATCAGCTGGAGATCGAGCAGGCCGCTTCGACGGACCAGGTCCCGAAGCTGCTGGAGCTGGCCGTCGGTCTCGCCGGCGCCGTTGATGCCCCAAAAGCCGCCGGCGCCGCGGTCGACCGCGCTCGCGAGATTGTCCGAGCCGGCGCCTCACGAGCGGCGGCAACCCCACCGAGGATGGCGCCCGCCCTGGCCCTCGGAGTTGTGGGAATCGGCGTCGCCGCCTTTGTGTTCAAAAGCCGCAACAGCAACCCAAACATCGTCACGATCGTCGCTGCGTCGGCGGCCCAGGGGTTGACGTTCAGTGAAGGCCCGTTCGAGCTCGGGGGTGTCTACACCGCGCATCCAATCCAGCACGAGCGATACCTGCCCGCGGCGAGCTTTGCGCGGATCATCCTGGAGGAACGCACCCGTGAGACCCAGACCTTCCTGATGACCTGCTGCGGTGCGTCGAAGGTCGAGATGACCATCGATCACAGCGACGACTTGGGGTTCGCGGCTGACGCGGGCTACGAGGAGCGTCCGAGGACCGATTCAGGCAAGCTGAACGCAAAACGCAGCGAAAGCACCAAGCGTCGCACGGTCAGCGAGGGCCCTGGGCGTTCGGCACCGATTCCGCTCATACCGTCCGAGTGGATCTGGTTCGCAGCCGAGCCGGAATGGCAGGAGATTCACCGCCAAAGACGCGATGCGGGCATCACGAGCTACGACCTCACCACCGAGTTCAACGACGACCGGTCGGTCGATTTCAAGGCCCTGGCAAAGATTCCAGGTGTGAAACTCAACGCGGGCGTCGGGGCCAAGCGCCTCGACAAGACGATCGTGACGTGGAAGGTGTCATTCCCGACTGTCTGATGGACTCACTCGGACGCTCGTCAGCGCGGCTCGGCTCAGGCGCGTCTTGAGCCAAGGAGTGAGCGGGCGATGCGAGGTGGGCATCGACTTTGGACGAACGGAGAACTGGGACCGGTCGCGCCCGACTTGCTCGACGTGTTCAAGCGGGATCGCTCGCGCGTCCGATTCCGCGGGTACAGCTGAGCACCGCCGCAGGTAGGGCAGGTTCTCCTCTCGCGTGGTAATGGAGGCGCCGAGCACGATCCCTTCGGCTACCGCTACGGACGAGCAGGAGCGGTCTCGCCGCGCCCTCGGCACTGCTCCCTTGCGCGATCAGCGGCGGCGCGAGATCGGCGAGCTACCTCGAAGCAGCAGCGCCGCGAAGTGGGCGTCGGTAGCTCAGCAGGTCACGCCATGGGCCGGTCGGCGTAGAGCGCACGCTCGAATGGCCAGCGCTCGACGAGCCAGCGCGACACCGCGGAGCGCAGCGGGCCGTCCAGCTCGG
>DASYEC010000120.1:0-3001 GCA_036499225.1 Conexibacter sp. | reverse complement strand
CGGCCGTGGCGGGCCGTCGAGGTACTCGGCGTCGAGCGGGTCGGTGGAATCGGTGGCCGGCACGCCGGCGGCGAGGACGTCGTCAGCGACCACGTGCAGGAGGCCGAGCGCGCTGCAGCGCTCGCCGAAGCTGTCGTCCAGCGGGCCCGCGAGCTCGAGCGCGGAGCGGTTGACCCACGCGCAGTCGAGCGTCGCCCGCGGCGTGCGCGGGCGCAAGTGCAGCGAGCGCTCGGCGACCGCCGCGGCGTCGTGCGCGCCGTCGAGCGCGATCGCGGCGGCGGTGGCGACGACCGGATCGCCGGCGGCTTCGGCCAGCCGCTCGAGCGCGCCGGCCGCCAGACGGGCACCGGCGCGCACCACCAGCACGTCGCCGCTCGCCGCGGCGCCCGCGCCCGCCAGTTCGTCCTCCTCGACTATCCGCACGTCGCCCGCGCCGAGCGTGCGCAGGTGCTCGGCCGTCTCCTGCGCGGGCCCCGAGCCCGCCGCGCGGACGAGCGCTAGTACTCCCACCGCGAGACCGGCTGGTCCTCCGGCAGCGCGGCGAGCTCCTCGGCGCCGATCGGCTCGGCCGCGTCGAGCGCGTAGCCCGCCCCTTCCAGGATCTCGGTCATCTGGAACTCGCGCCGGCGCCCGTCGGCGATCGCGTAGAAGCGCTCGTCCGGCGCCTTGATGATCCGCACGTCCCGCTGCTCGTGGATGCCCGGCTCGCGCCGAAGGAAGCCGATCGTGTCGCGCCCGCTGGTGACCGAGCGCATCGGATCGCCCGGCGGCGGCCAGTCGGTGATCATGCGGTCGACGCTGAAGCGCGCCAGCCCGGCGAGCGAGCGCAGCTGGTCCTCGCTCATGTAGTAGATGTGCCCGAGCCGGTGCGGGTCGTCGAACGCCCGGCTCCACGTGTCCTGTACGTACTGGACCTCGAAGTGGTACGCGCCGCCCGACGCCGCCAGGTTGATCGCGTGGACCATGAACACGCCGCCGGGCCGCAGCACGCGTCGCGCGTCGCGCAGGTAGCTGAAGACGTTCTGGGGCTGCAGGTGCAGCAGCACGTCGTAGCTGTAGATGAAGTCGACGCTCGCGTCGGGCACGCCGGCGAAGTCGCGCCCGCTGAGCTGGACGTACTCGACGTCGGGGCCCTCGCCGACGTGGCGGCGGGTGCGAGCGAGCATGTCGGCCGAGATGTCGGCGCAGATGAGGTGGCGCGTGCGGGGGCGCAGGTGAGCGCTGAACTTCCCGCCGCCGCAGCCGATCTCGAGCACGTCGACCTGGTCGCCGAGGTAGGGGGCGGCGACGTCGGTGACGATCCGCTCGGCGAACTCGGCCCCGCCCCATTCCTCGCCGAGCGTCTTGACGCCGAGGTTCAGGTCGGGCCGATCGTCCCATTCGCGCGCGTAGCGGGACCAGGTCTGGTTGAGCGCCTGGACGGGGTCAGCCGTTGAGGGTGCGCCCTGTCGGCGCTTCCGGAGCAGCATCGCGGATCAGTACAGCAGAGTCGGCCTAGAGGTTCTCGGCGATGCGGGGCGCCTCGCGCTGGAACACCCACAGGCCGAGGGCGAACGCTCCGAAGACGAGTGCCGCGGGGATCAGCAGCCGCACCGGGTTGCCGATCGCGTCCCATACCGGCCGCGCGTTCGGATCCACGATCGCGTAGCGCATCTGGGTGAGCACGGTGGCGATCGGGTTCGCGAGGTACGCCTGCTGGAACTTCTCCGGCACCATCGTCGTGACGTACAGGACCGGCGACGCGTAGAACAGCGCCTGCTGGACGACGTCCCAGATCGGCGCGATGTCGCGAAAGCGGACGTACAGCGCCGACATCAGCATCCCGAGGCCGATCCCGAACGTCAGCAGCACGAGGATGAGCAGCGGGAGCTGCAGCCATGTCCAGCGCGGGTACACGCCGGAGGCGATCGAGAAGATGATGACCGCGACGAGCGTCATGCCGAGGTTGAACAGGGCCGTGAGCACGGTGGCCAGCGGAATCACCAGGCGCGGGAAGCGCACCTTGCGCAGCAGGTTCTCGCGCGCGGCGAGCGCGGTCACCGAGCCGCCCGCGATCTCCGTGAAGAACTGGAACAGCACCAGCGCGAAGAGGATGTAGACCGCGTAATGCGGCACCTGATCGCCGAGGTTCGCGAACTCCGCGAACACGGTGTAAATCACGCCGAACAGCGCGAACGGCCGCGCGAGCGACCACAGGTAGCCGAGGAAGCTGCCGTAGAAGCGCAGCTTCCACTCGGTCACGGCGAGCGTCCAGGCGAGCGTCCAGGTGCGCCGCAGCGTCTCGGTGCGGGTGCTCGAGCCCGAGCCCGAGAGAGTCGTGACGGCCATCAGCGCTCGATCATGAAGACCTGCTCGAGGTCCACCATGCCACCAGTGCTGCGGGTGGCGTGCACGAGCAGCGAGGCGAGGTTCTCGCGCTCGTCGATCACGTCGGCAGGCCGCCCGTTCTGCGAGACGATCGGCGTGAGCGTGTACTGGCCGGCGCCCATGCGCATCGGGAAGCCGATCCGGATTGTCGCCGTCTCCCCGGCCTTGAAGCTGCCGGTCTCCGGATGCTCGTATTGCGTCGTGGCGGCGAGCAGGGTCTGGCCCGAGAGGTTGCGGAAGGCCCAGCCGAAGATCGGGTCCTGGAGGTCCTCGTGGAACGCGACCTCGAACAGGCCGTGGCAGAACATCCCTTGCGGGAGGCTCGTCACCTCGCTCCAGGACTCGTTCTCGAACCAGGCGCGCGTGATCTCCGCCGACTTGCGGTCGCCGTGGCGACCCTGCTCGGCGGGCTCGTGGACGACGCCGGAGAAGTTCAGCTGGTTGTAGGCGCGCGCGACGTCCCGCGGCGCGCCGATCTCGACCATCTTGCCCTTCTCCATCAGCATCGCGCGGTCGCAGAACCGCTCGACCGCGCTCATGTCGTGCGTCACGAACACGATCGTCTTGCCCTCGGCCTTCAGGCGCTCGAACTGCTGGTAGCACTTGTACTGGAAGGCGGCGTCGCCGACGGCGA
>DASYEC010000119.1:0-46002 GCA_036499225.1 Conexibacter sp. | reverse complement strand
GAGGCGGCGGTCGCGCGCGAGGTCGAGGAAGAGGCGGGCGTAAGGGTCCGCGACCCCCGGTACGTCAGCAGCCAGCCGTGGCCGTTTCCGAGCTCTTTGATGCTCGGCTTCACCGCCCAGTACGACGGCGGCGAGGCGGAGGTGCGCGACGGCGAGCTGGAAGACGTGCGCTGGTTCACGCGCGCCGAAGTCGCCGCCGCGGCCGAGCTCGACGGCTCGGCCACGTGGGAAGGCGAGCTGCCGGCCGGGAGCGCCCTCCTGCTACCGCCGCGGATCGCGATCGCGCGGCGGCTCGTCGACGGCTGGCTCGCCGGCGGCTGAGCCGCTACGGCAAGTCCGCGACGACCTCAGCGAGCGGCTTTCGGATTCCGGTGAAGAACGGCAGCTCCTCGCGCGTGTGGCGACGGGCGTCGGCGGCGCGCAGGTGGCGCATCAGGTCGACGATCCGCGTCAGCTCGTCAGCCTCGAAGGCAAGCAGCCACTCGTAGTCGCCGAGCGCGAAGGCGCTGACCGTGTTGGCGCGCACGTCCGGGTAGTCGCGGCCCATCATCCCGTGCTCGCGCAGCATCGTCGAGCGCTCCTCGGGCTCGAGCAGGTACCACTCGAGCGAGCGCACGAACGGGTAGACGCAGACGTACTTGCGCGGCTCCTCGCCAGCGAGGTAGGCGGGTACGTGCGCCTTCGCGAACTCGGCCTCGCGGTGGACGCCGATGTTCGTCCAGTAGGCGTCGAGCGAGCGGCCGAGCTCGGTGTGGCGGAAGGCGACGACCGCGTCCTGCAGCGCGTCGGCGCTCGGCGCGATCAGCCACAGGAAGAGGTCGGCCTCCGCGCGGAAGCCCTCCAGCGAGTAGAAGCCGCGGACGGTGGCGCCGCTGCCTTCCAGCGCCGCGTCCGCCTCAGCGGCGGCCTCGGCGCGGCGCTCCTCGGGCAGGCGCCGCGCGGCGGGCGCGCTGAATGCGGCGTACAACGTATAGAGGTTCGGTTCGGTGCTCACGGGGTGTCTCCAGGCGTCAACGTGCGGTGCGGCCATCGTATGCCACGCCGCGCTCACGGCTCGGTCCGGTGAACAACGTCACAAGAACGCTGTCGTCGTCTGCCACGCTGGCTACGTAGTCGCGCTTCGCGAGCGCGCTCCCAATTGAAGGGACGAACCATGGACATCGACCTCACAGGTCGTGTCGTCGCGATCACCGGCGCCTCCTCGGGCATCGGCGAAGCGACGGCGCTGGCGGCGGCTGAGGCCGGCGCCGCGGTGGCGGTCGCCGCGCGGCGCCGCGGTCGCATCGAGGCATTGGCAAGACGAATCGAGAAGGCCGGCGGCCGTGCGCTGCCGATCGCGATCGACGTCGGCGAGGAGGACGAGGCGCGCGTCTTCATCGAGCGCACGCACGCCGAGCTCGGCCGCCTCGACGCGCTGGTCAACAACGCTGGCGTGATGCTGCTTGGAACGATCGAGCAGGCTCCGACCCGCGAGTGGCGGCGGATGATCGACACCAACGTCTACGGCGTCCTCTATGCAACGCACGCGGCCGTTCCCTTGATGAAGGCGCAGGGCTTTGGCCACATCGTCACCGTCGGCTCGGTCGACCGGCGCGCGGCGGCTGCGGGCAGCGGCGTCTACAGCCTCACGGCTGCGGGCATCAGCGCCTTCACGGAGTCGCTGCGCCAGGAGCTCGCGACAACCGACATCCGCGTCACGACAGTCCAGCCTGGGCTTGTCTTGACCGAGCTGCAGAGCCACGTTCGCAGAGACGTCTGGGCTGCCGCGTCGAGACAATACGACGGCGTGATCGGGCTGCAGGCGCGCGACATCGCCAACGCGATCGTCTACACGCTCGGCCAACCTGACTACGTAGCCATCAACGAGCTTGTCGTACGCCCGACGCGCCAGCTCAACTAAGCGCTCGCCCGCGCGCGCGTGCCCGCAGGCGCTTCCACGCAATCGCCCTCGGTCCGTATTCACCGAATATTCATCGCTCTCTTCTCGATCTTCGCTTTCCTTGAGGTTTCCTTGAGGTACCAGCGCTGAGGTGAGGCAATGACCATCACGCCGACGGAACACACCGCCGCGTTCGAGCCGACCGCCGCGATCGAGGCACTGCCCGAGCCGGCGTCGAGCGAACGTGTCGCGCCCGCCGGGCAGCCCGCCCCCGGGCGCTACTTCGCGGTCGAAGAGGACGGTTCCGAGCGGATGATCGCGCTCGACCGGACGATCACCCACATCGGCCGCGGCTTCACCGCCGACCTGCAGCTCGAGGACGTCAGCGTCTCGCGCCGCCACGCGATCGTCACGCAGCGCCGCGGCGCGGTGCGGATCCTCGACGACCGCAGCTCCAACGGCACCTTCGTCAACGGCCGCAAGATCCACGAGGCCGAGCTGCACGACGGCGACGTCGTCGTCGTCGGGCGCGTCGTCTTGCAGTACGTCGACGTGCCGGCCGCCTGACGGACGGCCCGGTCCGCGCCCTCGCTCCGGGCACGCCCGCTGGCGGCCGGCGGGCGGCTTACGACCTACGTTCGCTGGCTGACGAGCGAGACGAGCGTCTGCGACGCGACGTCGCGGGTGCTGACGATGCAGGTGTGGCCGCCGCGCAGCCACATCACCGCGGTCCCGCCGCCGCTGACGTCGTAGACCCACATCTTCACTCCGTTGCGCGTGACCGGCTTGCCGCCGGCGCCGAACGGCAACGCGTCGCCCGCGGCGATCGCGTAGTGAACCTGGGCGCCGTCAGCGTTCTTGTAGACGACGGTGCGCACGTCACGGTCGCCGATGCGGTCGCTGCGCTCGCCGACCGCCTGCCACTGGCCGCCCGCGCGCGTCGACCAGTCGGGGAAGTAGACGCCGTCGCTCTCGAAGTCGAGTCTGCCGTTGGTCGTCGTCGACGGCGCAGGCTGCGTCGGCGTTCTCAGCGCGACCTGGGCGACAGTCGGGACCGCCGGCGGGCTGCCAGCGCCGCCGGTGGCGAGCACGATCGCGATCACGACAGCCGCGACCGCAGCGAGCGCGCCGCCGCCGAGGGCGAAGCCGCGGCCACCGGGCAGGAACGACGGCCAGCCGCTGCGGCGGCGCGGCTTCCGCGAAGAGGAGGAAGCCGAGGCGATCGGAGCCGCGGCCGGCGTCTCGGTGACCACCGGGGCCTCGGCGACGGCGGCCTGGGCGACGGCTGCTTCGACGGCCTGGCGCAGGCCGTGCGGGGCGGGCGTGTCGAGCCCGCCGACCATTGCCGCGATCCATGCCGCGCGAGCTGCGTCGTCGTCGTGCCGTTCGTTTCTCATGGGACCGTCCATCACCTCAGACTCCGCTGAGCCCCGTTGCCTTCCCGTTCATCGCCCGATCTCACGTTCGCGTCGCTCGACTCAAGGGTACGCGCGACCCGCAGGCGGGCCCGATGGAGCCGCGAGGTGATCGTCGCCTCGCCCGTCTCGAGCACCGCGGCGGCCTCACGATAGGAGAGGCCGACGACGTCGACGGCGACGAGCGTCAGCCGGAACTCCTCCGGCAGCTGCGCGATCGCGCCAAGCAGCTCGTGGGCCTCGAAGGCGGCCTCGGGGCGGGTGCTCGTCCGCGTGTCCGGCGCGATCACCTCGTCGAGCGTCGCGGCCTCCTGCGGGCGGCGTGAGGCAGTGCGGCGATTGGTCAGGAAGGTGTTGCGCAGCGCGCCGAGCAGGTAGGCGAGCTCCTCCTCGCCGTGCAGTCTGCGCGGCTTGGAGAGCACGCGCGCGACCGTTTCCTGCACGAGGTCCTCGGCGTCCTCGCGCGAGCCGCAGAGCGCCCAGGCGGCGCGGTAGAGCCGGTCGAGGTGGACGACCAAGGCCTGCGGATCGAGCTGCGCCACCGCACGACTGTAGCGCCGGGTCGACTTTCGCTCGAATATCCGACCGGGGACATAGGTATTAGGCAACCCTAAGAGCGACCCCGCCGAACAGGCTCCCATTTGCCTTTCGAGCGGTCTCTGAATGCCCCGCCCACGCCAACCTCACGCCCGCGCTCCGACAGCCCACCCCCCGGACCGGGGGCCTGCCCCGCCCGGGTGCCCCACAATGAGCGATCTCGTAGGCGGGCACCCGGCCTTGATCGAGTAGACCCGTCGAGTCGCACCCCGCTCGGACTATCCCTAAAGGAGCTTCATTGTCCACCGCAACCATCGCGTCGCCGCCTCGGCGCGGCCTCGTCCTCGCTGACGCGATCCCTGGCGCGCGCGTCCGCGATGCCGCGCTCGTGCTCGGGGGTGCTGCTTTCACAGCGCTGCTCGCGCAGCTCTCCATCAACGTCCCTGGGTCGCCGGTCCCGATCACGGGCCAGACGCTCGCGGTCGGCCTCGTCGGCGCGACGCTCGGCTTCCGCCGCGGCACCGCGGCGATGCTGCTGTACGCGCTGCTCGGCCTCGTGCTGCCGGTCTATGCAGACGGCGCGTCGGGCTGGGATGTCGTCTGGGGCGCGAACGGCGGCTACATCGTCGGCTTCGTCATCGCGACCGCGGTGATCGGCCTGATGGCTGAGCGCGGCGCCGACCGCAAGGCGCTGACGGCGTTCGTCGCGTTCGCGCTGGCGCAGGTGCTCGTCTTCGGCTTCGGACTCGTCGGACTGAAGCTCGCGACCGACGAGTCGTGGGGCTGGGTCGTCCACAACGGCTTCACGATCTTCATCGTCGGCGGGCTCGTGAAGGCCGCGATCGGCGCGGCCGTGCTGCCGTCGGCGTGGTCGCTGGTCAGACGGTTCGAGCGCCGCTAAGAACGCTGGAGCTGCGCGCCGCTGCGGCGGCGCGCGGCCGAAACCTGTTGACAGGGCGGCTGGGTCGGGGATGATCGGAGCCATGGTCCCCCAACCGACGCAAGACGGCGACGTAGCCGGCTCCTCAGCGCGCTCGAGAAGAGAAAGAGCGCGCCTGATCGCGATTGGCATCCTGGCGGTGCTCGCGACCCTCTTCGCCGTCCTCAACTTCGACCAGGTGAAGGTCCACCTGCTGTTCGACACGGTGAAGCTGCCGCTGGTGGTCGTGATCGCCGTCTGCTTGCTCGTCGGCTTCGTGATCGGCGTCCTCGCCACGAGACGCAGCGCCAAGCGCGCCGGCCGCGCCGGCTGAGACCGACTTCCTGCCGTTCGCGATGGAGGACCCGATGCCGATCACACGCGACCTCGCGCTCCCGCTCTCCGAGGTCATCCTGCGTGCGAGCCGCTCGTCCGGGCCCGGCGGCCAGCACGCGAACGTGACCGCCTCGCGGATCGAGGCGGTCTTCGAGGTCGAGCGCTCGCAGACGCTCACGTCATGGCAGAAGGATCGGATCCGCGCGCGCTGCGGGCCGCGCGTGACGGCCGTCGCGCAGGATGCCCGCAGCCAGCTGCAAAACCGCGAGCTGGCGTTGACGCGCCTGCGCGACCGGCTCGCCGCCGCGCTCGCCGTCCCCCGCTACCGCGCGCCGACGAGACCGACGCGCGCGTCGAGAGCGCGGCGCGCCGACACCAAACGCCGCCAGGCCCAGCGCAAGCAGGGGCGGCGGCGACCGAGCGGGGACGAGTAGGCGCGGCGCTCGGTCGTTGCCGGTGGAGCTGCGCGCGCCGCCTCGCTACGCCCCGAGCTGGTGCAGCTCGTCGACGAGCGTTGCGCCGGCAACGCCGCGGTTGACGCGGACGCGGTTGAGCGTGAAGGGCGAGTCGGCGGGCTGGGCGAGGCCGGGGCTCTCGGTCGTCGCGGCGAGGTAGCCGGCCGCTCTGACCGCCGCGATGACGGCGTCGTTGTATCTGCCGGCGGGGTAGCAGAAGAAGTTGACCGGGACCCTGAAGGCGCGCTGCAGGCGCTTGCGCGAGTCCACCAGCTCGTCCTGGAGTCTGGCGGCGTCGACCGTCGTCAGGTCGGGATGGTTGATCGTGTGGGAGTCGACCTCCCAGCCGTCGGCGACCATCGCTCTGACCTGCCCGGGCGTGAGGCCGTACGTCGGCTCATGGAGGTTGCCGACCTTAAGGTTGAGCACGCCCGGCCAGCCGAGTCTGCGCAGCACGGCGACGGCGTTGGTCCAGTTCGTGTGGTAGCCGTCGTCGACGGAGACGACGACCGCTCTCGCCGGCAGCGGGCCCCCTCTGTGCCAGGAGTCCCACACCTCCTGCTCGGTCACTGCGACGAAGCCGGCAGCCTTGAGCGCTTCCATCTGGTCCTCGAACTCGGCCCGGTCGACGTACAGGTCGGGATAGGGCGCGTTCGGGGGCGGCGGCCCGGTGACGTGGTACATGAGGATCGGGACCGGCCGCGGTGGACCCGGTCTGCCCATGTCGCGTCCAGCGGTCGGCGAGACGGCAGGCCTGCTCGCCGCTCTTCTGCCCGCGCGCGCCTGGCTGCCGGGCGTCGTGCGGGCGCCCGCCACCGTCGTGCCGCCGCCGCCGCCACCACCGCCGGCGAGCTTCGCGATCACCGCGACGACGACCGCGACTGCCGCCACGAGCGCGAGCAGCGCCACGATGCGCCGGCGCAGGATGTGCGGCGGGGTCCCCGGCATGCAGTGCAGCATGCTGACAGGTACCGGCGGGAAGACACCCTTCATGGACCCGGCAGCCCGGCTCGCCCGGTCTTTGCAGCCCTACGTCCGCGACCCACGGGTCCTGGCGGCGATCGCTGCCGTGCCGCGCCACCTGTTCGTGCCGGCCGGCTCCGAGCAGCGCGCCTACGAAGACATCGCGCTGCCGATCGGGCGGGGCCAGACGATCTCCCAGCCGCTCGTCGTCGCCCGCATGCTCGACCTGCTCACGCTCGAGCCCAACGACCGCGTGCTCGACGTCGGCACCGGCTCCGGCTGGCACGCGGCGCTGCTCGCCCAGCTCGCCGGGCATGTCTGGACGGTCGAGCGGATCCCGCAGCTGAGCCGCTGGGCGGCGACCAACCTGCGCGCGGCCGGCATCGGCCCCGAGCACGTGACCGTGCTGGTCGGCGACGGCTCGCGCGGCCTGCCCGGCGCCACGCCGTTCGACGCCGTCAACGTCGCCGCAGCCGCCTGGCCTGACGTGCCGAACGCGCTCATCCAGGCGCTGGCCCCCGGCGCCCGGCTCGTCGCCCCCGTCGGCGCGAGCGGTCAACAGCTCGTCCTGATCGAGCGCGACACCAGCGGCAGCGCCCTCCGGCGCACGGGCCTAGAGGCGGTGCAGTTCGTGCCGCTGATCGAGGGAGAGTGAGCGCGACCAGCCATGCGCCACGGCGCGGGCCAGCGGCGCCCGAGCTACGCGTCCTGCTGGAGCCGCCTACGCATCACGTCGATCGCCTCGGGGCTGGAGTCGACGAGCACGTAGTGGCGGCCGAGCTCGGCGGCGACGGCGCCGAGCGTGCCCGCGCCCGCGAAGAAGTCCAGGCACCAGCCGCCTGGTCTCGACGACGCCTTGACCATGCGGCGCACGATCCCGGCCGGCTTCTGCGTCGGGTAGCCGGTCTTCTCAGCGCTGTTGGTCGGCACGATCGTGTGCCACCAGACGTCCGTCGGCCGCTTGCCGCGCGCCGCCTTCTCGGGCGTGACGAGGCCGGGCGCCATGTAGGGCTCGCGGTCGACCGCCTCGGCGTCGAAGTAGTGCGCCCCCGGCGTGCGGACGTAGACGAGGATCGTGTCGTGCTTCGCGGGCCAGCGGTTGCGCGGCTTGGCGCCGTAGTCGTAGGCCCAGATGATCTCGTTGAGGAAGCAGTCGCGGCCGAACAGCTCGTCGAGCAGCAGCTTGCAGTAGTGGGCTTCGCGGTAGTCGATGTGGAAGTAGAGCGTGCCGTGCTCGGCGAGCACGCGGCGTGCCTCCTCCAGGCGCGGCGCGAGGAAGCCGAGGTAGTCGCCGAACTCGTCCTTGAAGGCGAGCGCCTGCAACAGGCTCGTGCGGTAGCGGCGCCCGCCGAAGCCGGTGCGGTCGCCCTCAGCGTCCGGCGCGGTCTCGAGCGTGCGACGGCGCTGCTCCCTGCCGGTGTTGAACGGGGGGTCGATGTAGACGACGTCGAACGCGCCGTCCGGCAGGCGCCTGAGCACGTCGAGGTTGTCGCCCTGGACGACGAGGTCGACGTCGGCCAGCTCGATTCGATCGGGCAGCTGGTCGGTCGCCAGGACGCGCATCGCGGGCGAGACGGTAGTACACGGGGTCACCGGTGGCCTCCACCGACCGGCTCGTCGCGCCGGTGCTCGTAGAGCGTGACGAGCTCAGAGAGCGGGACGTCGAGGCCGCCGGCAACGGCGAGCAGCGTCTTGAAGGTCGGGTTGACCTCGCCGCGCTCGAGCGCGCCGACGTAGTTGCGGTGCAGCCCCGTGTGAGCGCCGAGCTCCTCCTGGGAGTAGACGCGGCGGGCGCGCAGCTCACGGACGGCGCGGCCAAGCACGAGATGCTCCGCAGAGTGGCGGGCGCGGGGGTTAGGCTTGCGGTGCATAGGGTGTCCTCCTGTGCCGGGCCGGGGGCTGTTTGCGCAGCGCCCCGGCCATTTTTTTGGGGGCGGAAGCGAACGTATGTGCGGGGTCGGACGGGTACGGTGTGGGAACAGGTGTTCGAGCTTGTTCTGATGCAGTTGCTGCGCAGAGAAGTTGCGAAGCGGGTCGAGGTGGTTGCTGACGGGACGGGCGGCAGACGAGGAGCGAGCCGGTCTGTCACGGTGAAGGGAGCCGTGCCGAGGACCAGTAGCCGCCGATCTCAGCCGTCCCTTCCTGGCAGGAGCCGATTGCGGCTGGCGATCGCGCTGTTCGCGGTCGCGGGCATCGTCGCGCTGGTCGTGACGCAGCGCGGCGGCGGGCATGATCCGCTGCCGCCGGCCGGGTCAGCGGCCGCCAGCGACGGTGACCCGTTCGCCTACAACCCCGCCGCGGCCGACGACTACGCGCGGCGCGCGGCGAACGGCGAGGCGCACGTCCTCTACTCCAGAAGCCCGGGCGGGATCGTCGCGACGGCGGAGCGTGTCGCGCGGCTGCGGCCGCTGATCGATGACGCCACGAGCGGCACGGATGTCGATCCGACGATGCTCGAGGGGATCGTCTTCCTCGAAAGCGCGGGCCGGCCGGACGCGCTCTCCTCGACCGACCTGCACGGCGCGGTCGGGCTGACGCAGATCCTCGCCGAGACGGCGACCGGCTTGCTCGGGATGCACGTCGACGTCGCCGCCAGCACGAGGCTGACGCGGCAGATCCGGCTCGCCGCGTCGCGCGGCGACAGCGCCGCGCAGGCGCGGCTGGAGGCGAGACGGCGGCTCGTCGACGAGCGCTTCGACCCGCGCAAGGCGCTCGCCGGGACCGTCAGATACCTCACGTTCGCGCAGAGCCAGCTGGACCGCGACGACCTCGCGATCGTCTCGTACCACATGGGCGTCGGCAACCTGCAGAACGCGATCAGAGCGTATGGCGGCGGCGCCCCGAGCTACACGCAGCTGTTCTTCGACAGCTCGCCGACGAGCCACGCCGCCGCCTGGAGAATCCTTGCCAGCCTGGGCGACGAGTCGTCGCTCTACTACTGGAAGGTGCTGGCGGCGCGCGACGTGATGGCGAAGCTGCGCAGCGACCAGAAGGGCCTCAGGCAACTCGCCGCGCTGGAGACGGAGAAGGGGTCGAGCGAGAACGTGCTGCACCCGCCCAGCGCCGGCGAGGCGTTCGCCGACGCCGACGCGCTGCGCGCCGCTTACAGAGACGGGCAGATCGAGCGGCTGCCGTCGAACGCCGGCGCGCTGGGGCTGCGGGTCGGCGCGCAGATGGGCACGCTCGCGGGCAGACTGGGCCAGCCCGACGACCTCTACCGCGGCCTGCGCCCCGGCGCGCTGCGCCTGCTGATCGCGCTCGCGGCCGGCGTCAGGCAGATCGACGGCGAGGATGCGCCGCTGACGGTCACGAGCACCGTCCGCGACGGCAGCTACCAGCGCCGCCTCGCCTCCGACGACGTCGAGGCGGCCAACGCCTTCTCCGTCCACACGACCGGCTGGTCGTTCGACATCTCCCGCAGATACGCGAACGACAGACAGGCCGAGGCGTTCCAGTTCATGCTCGACCGCTTGCAGGCGCTCAACCTGATCACGTGGGTGCGCGAGCCCGAGGCGATCCACGTCACCGTCGCGGGCGACGTGGACAGCTTCCTCAGATAGGCCGCGCGGGGCAGGAGCGCGCGGCCCCCGCGTCCGTGGCGCGCCCGCCCAGGGCAGGCGCGCCAGCGAGCCGCTTAGAGCAGCTCGCGCACCTTCGCCGCGACGGCCTCCGGCGTGATGCCGTATTCGCGCAGCATCACTTCGCCGGCCGCCGAGGCGCCGAACTGCTCGACCGAGATGCTTGCGTCGACGTAGCGGGCCCAGCCCTGCGAGATGCCGGCCTCGACGGAGACCTTCGGCTGCGAGGGCGGCAGCACGCTGTCACGGTACGCCTGGTCCTGCGCGTCGAACAGCTCCCAGCTCGGCATCGCGACGACGCGGGTCGTGACGCCGTCCTCGGCGAGCAGCTCGGCGGCGGCGCTCGCGACCGCGACCTCCGAGCCGGTGCCGACGATCGTCGCGACGGCGCCGTCGGCCTCCTTCAGCACGTAGGCGCCGTGGTCGATCCCCTTCGCCGGGCCGTAGACCGTGCGGTCGAGGACCGGCAGGTTCTGGCGGCTGAGGATCAGCACGACCGGGCCGGCGGCCTCCTCGACGGCGTAGCGCCACGCCTCGGCCGTCTCGTTCGCGTCGCTGGGGCGGATCACGGTCAGGCCCGGGATCGCGCGCAGCGAGGCGAGGTGCTCGACCGGCTGGTGCGTCGGGCCGTCCTCGCCGAGCGCGATCGAGTCGTGCGAGTAGACCCACAGCACCGGAAGGCGCATCAGCGACGAGAGGCGGATCGGCGCGCGCATGTAGTCGGAGAACTGCAGGAAGGTCGCGCCGAGCGGCTTGACGATCCCGCCGTGCAGCGCGAGGCCGTTGACGGCCGAGCCCATCGCATGCTCGCGGATGCCCCAGTAGACGTTGCGCGTCGCCTGCTCGCGGCTGTACGGGCCGTCGGTCTCGATGCCGGTCTTGACGCTCTCGTTGAGGTCAGCCGAGCCGCCGACCTGCGTTGGCAGGAAGGGGGCGATCGCCTGGATCGTCGTGTGGCTTGCGCTGCGCGTCGCGAGCGAGCCTTTGTCGGCGGGGTCGAAGCTCGGCAGCGCGGCGTCGATGCCGGGCAGCGGCTTGCCCGCCCAGGCGAGGTCCCACTCGGCCGACAGCTCGGTGTTCGCGGCGCGCCAGCTCGTCAGGCGTCCCTCCCACTCGGCCTGCTGCACGGCGCCGCTCTCGACCGCGCTGAACTGCTCGTAGACGCCGTCGGGGATGACGAAGTGCTCGTCGGGATCCCAGCCGAGCACTTCCTTCGTCGCGCGCACCTCGTCCTCGCCGAGCGCGGCGCCGTGAGCCTTCGGCGTGCCGCCCTTGTTCGGCGCGGGGTAGCCGATCGTCGATCTGACCCGGATCAGCGACGGGCGGCCGGTCTCGGCCTGCGCAGCCGTGACGGCGGCGCGCAGCGCGTCGAGGTCGTTGACGTCGTCGACGTCCTGCGTGTGCCAGCCGTAGGCGTCAAAGCGCTTGTTGACGTCCTCGGTGTCGAACGCGAGCGACGTTCTGCCGTCGATCGAGATGTGGTTGTGGTCGTAGAAGAAGATCAGCCTGCCGAGGCCGAGATGGCCGGCGATCGACGCGGCCTCCGCGCTGACGCCCTCCATCAGGTCGCCGTCGGAGCAGATCCCGTAGGTGAAGTGGTCCTGCACCTCGGAGCCGTAGTGCTCGCGAAGGAAGCGCTCGGCGAGCGCGAAGCCGAGCGCGTTGCCGAAGCCCTGTCCGAGCGGCCCGGTCGTCGTCTCGACGCCGACCGTGTGGTGGACCTCCGGATGGCCCGGCGTCTTCGATCCCCACGTGCGGAAGTGCTTGATGTCGTCAAGCGACAGCTCGTAGCCCGACAGGTGCAGGCAGGCGTAGAGCAGCATCGAGCCGTGGCCGGCGGACAGCACGAAGCGGTCACGGTCGGGCCAGTGCGGGTCGCGCGGGTTGTGGCGCATCACCTCCGAGAAGAGGAGATAGCCGACCGGCGCCATGCCCATCGGCATGCCAGGGTGGCCGTTGCCTGCATGCTGCACCGCATCCATCGCCAGCGTGCGGATGGTGTCGACAGCGAGCTGCTCGGAGGTGGACTGCGGCGCGGTAGTGGCCATTGGCATCCCGTTGGGGTCGGCGAGGGCGGAGAAATGCCGGCGCGCCGTGAAAACAGGCGCGCCGGCCTGCCGCAAGGGTATCCCCCCGGCCCACGGCAACGGCGGCTGCGGACGAGTGGCCGAGCGGGCGGTGCGCCGGGCTGATCGGCGGGGCGCCAGCGCGACGCGAGCGCCACGCGCGCGTGACCGGCGCCACATGCGCGGTCGAGCGCTAGCCTGGGCCGCCGAGCTGCATGAGACCAAGCGATTGGGGAGACTCGTGAACACCACGACGGGCGAGATCGTGCGGACGCCGGACGAGCGCTTCGAGCGCCTCCCGGACTTCCCCTGGGAGCCGCGCTACCGCGAGCTCGACGGGCTGCGGCTGGCGCACCTCGACGAGGGCGACGGGCCGCCGGTGCTGCTGCTGCACGGGGAGCCGACGTGGTCGTTCCTGTGGCGCCACGTGATGGGGCCGCTGCACGACGCTGGGCTGCGCACGATCGTCCCTGACCACGCTGGATTCGGCCGCTCCGACAAGCCGACGGCGCTCGACTGGTACACGTACGACCGCCACGTCGAGATCGCCGCCGAGTTGCTCGAGCGGCTGGACCTCCGCGACGCGACGATCGTCGTGCACGACTGGGGCGGCCCGATCGGGCTGCGGCTCGCGGTCGAGCAGCCCGAGCGGATCGGCCGGATCGTGATCACCGACACCGGTCTCTTCACCGGCCGCCAGCAGATGAGCCCGGCGTGGGAGGCCTTCCACCGGTTTGTCGAGCAGACCGAGGACCTTCCGGTCGGGATGCTCGTGCGCGGCGGCTGCCACCGCGACCCCGGCGAGGCGGTGATCGCCGCCTACGACGCGCCGTACACGGGCGGCCCGTCGAAGGCCGGCGCGCGCGCGTTCCCGCTGATGATCCCGCTGACGCCGTCCGGAACGGGCGCGGCCGAGGGGCAGCGGACGCTCGCGGCGCTCGCCGCCGACAGACGCCCGACGCTGATGCTGTGGGCCGAGCACGACCCGATCCTGCCGCCTGCGACCGGCGAGCGCTTCGCACAGGCGATCGGCGCGGAGATCGCCCAGGTCTTGCCCGATGCCAGCCACTTCCTGCAAGAGGACCAGGGCCCGCTGCTGGGGCGACTGATCGCGGACTGGATTACGGCGGGGTAAGCGGCCAGACCGTCAGCTGCATCCAATCATGCGGGACCGCGTCGGGGTGCATGCCACCGTGTTGCGGGTTCGATGGCCCGCCGTGCGTTGCCGCTGCTTCTCCTGCTCTTCCTGACCGCCGCTGGCACGGCGAAGGCTGCCGATGGCGTATCCGATTTCGAGCAGGCGGTGCCCGTGGTCGGCGGGGATGCGGGGCGCGGCGCCGTTGCCGCTTCGGCCGGAGCGGGCAGGCCGGCCGGGCCGGGCACCGTGGCTGCGTCAGCCGTGGGCGCTGGCCGCGCGCGCGTCACACGGCCGATCCGCGCGCCGCGCGCCTTCGACCTGCTCGGCCTCCGCTGGAGCGGACGGCACGGGACGGCCGACGTTGCTGTGCGGGTGGAGCGGGCCGGTGGTCGGTGGAGCCGCTGGGCGACCGTGCCGGCGAGCGAGGACATGCCGGCGCGGGGCGCTCGACACGTCTCGGGCCCGCTGTGGACCGGGCGGGCCGTTGGTTACCAGCTGCGCGCGGCGCGGTTTCCACGTGGGCTCGCGGTCCACTTCGTCGCCGTCCCGAGACCAGCTTCGCGCGCGCCGCTCGCCGTCGCTGCAGCCGACGGCGGCCCGCCGATCGTGCCGCGCTCGCAATGGGACCCGCAGAACGACTGCCCGCCGCGCACGGCGCCGAGCTACGGCCGCGTCGACTTCGCGATCGTCCACCACACCGAGACGCTCGCGCCGTACAGCCGCGCCCAGGCGCCGGAGGTCGTGCTCGGGATCTGCCGCTTCCACCGCAACGGCAACGGCTGGAACGACATCGGCTACAACCTGCTCGTCGACCGTTTCGGAACGGTCTACGAGGGCCGCGCAGGCGGCGTCGAGCAGCCGGTGATCGGTGCGCAGGCTGGCGGCTGGAACAGCCTCTCGGCGGGGATCGCGATGATCGGCAGCTACGTCAGCGTGCCGCCGCCGCCCGCCGCGCAGCACTCGCTCGTCCAGGCGCTCGCGTGGAAGATGTCGCTGGCGGGGATCCCCGCGACCGGCGAGATCGTGCGGCCCTCCGCTGGCGGGCCGGAGAACCGTTGGCCGGCCGGCGCGAACATCCGCTTCCAACGGATCTCGGGCCACCGCAACGCCGACAGCACCGACTGCCCCGGCGGCGCGCTCTACGCGCTGCTGCCGAGAATCCGGGCCGAGGTAGCCGCGGCGCTCCCGCCGCCAACAAATGTGTTGACGAGCTCGCCAGTCGGCGGCGTCGTGCCACAGGGCGGGCCGGCAACCCTCAGCGGCCGCCTCGCGCTTGCCACCGGCCGCCGGCCGATCGGCGCACCGCTGCGGCTGGAGCAACGCGACGGCACGGCGTGGACGACGGCGCAGGAGATCAACACGGGCGTTGACGGGATCTGGTCCGCCTCCGTCCCGGTGACTGTCGACAGCGCCTTCCGCGTCGTCTCCGACAACGCGGGGATCACATCGCCGACGGTCTCGGTCAAGGTCGCGGCGGGCGTCGGCGCGCACGTCTCACCGCAGCTGCTGCGCGCCGGCAGAAGCGTGACCGTGCGCGGCTCAACGTCGCCGGCAAAGGGCCGCGTCACCGTGACGGTCGCGCGCCAGTCGGTCCCCGGCAGCACGTGGCGCCTCTACCGCGCAGCCACGGTGACAACCGTCGCCGGTCGTTATGAGACCGCAGTGCGGCTCGGTGCCGCCGGCCTCTATCGCGTGCTCGTCACGACCCGCCCTGACGCCGACAACGCCGCAGGCGCCGCGCCAACCCGCACGGCGAGGGTCTTGGCGGCGAGGCGCTGACGGGCCGACGACGATGTCACGCCCGGTCGGTCGAGCCGCGCCGCCCTCACCGCGCGGGCGGCGGACCGCCGGGGACGATGTCGCGCCCGGTCGGCTGGAGCTGCTCGTCGAGCTCGAGCTGCCAGTAGTAGCGAGTGAAGGTGCGGCCGGCGTCGAACTCGCCGACGTGCGGCTCGATCCGCTCGCCGTCCGCCATCCGCGCGATCAGCTCGGGGTAGGTGCGTCCGGCGGTGAGCGTCGCATAGGCCGGGGCTGGGAAGGCGCCGCCGAAGCGGGTGTTGACGTCGGTGATGCCGAGGCCGATCTCTCTGTCGCGGAACGCCTGGACGGTGCACGGCCCGCGCACGCCGAGCGTCTCGACGACGCGCACGCCGAGCTCGATCAGCTCTCTGTCGGCGATCACCGTGCCCTTGATCGACTCGCCGCCGCGCGACTCGAGCATCGTGCGCGGGATCGCGTTGAGGCAGCGGCCGTCGAGGTCGGAGAGCAGGTCGATCGAGAACTCGGGCCCGTCCATCCACCGCTGCACCATCGTCGGCTCCTTCACATAACGGACGAAGAAGGCCGCCTCCTCGGCATCGTGCGCGAGGTGAATCGAGCGCGCCCCAGAGCCCTGCCGCGGCTTCACCATCACCGGGTAGGAGGGCGGCTCCTCGCCCGGCAGGACGGTCGGGGGCGATGGCAGGCCGCGCGACTGCAGCAACAGGTGCGCCTCGTACTTGTCGTACGTGGCACGCGCGATCTCGGGGTCAGGCACGAACGCTGGCAGCAGCCCGTCGACGCGCGCCTGCGCAAGCACCTCGATGTCGAGGTCGGTCAGCGGGATCACCGCGCCGACGTTCCACCGCTCGCATGCCTCGGCGAGCGCGGGGACGTAGCCCGGGTCGTCGATCCGCGGCGGGGCGAAGCGGTGGGCGGCGGCGTACTGGGCCGGCGCGAGCGGGCTCGGGTCGGCGGCGACGACGGTCGTGTGCTGCGCGAAGCTCGACACGATGTCGTAGCGCTTGCCGACGCCGGTGAGAAGGACTGCCCGCTTGGCGCTGGGGCTGCCGCTCGTGCTGCTCATTGCTGCCATCCGCCCGTCTCTCCCTTGTAGAGGCCGTCGCCCTTCACGACCAGTCGCCACGTGCGCGCGAGGATCCTCAGGTCGAGCCGCAGCGAGTGATGCTCGACGTACCAGAGGTCAAGCTCGATCCGCTGCGCCCACGGCAGCGAGGCCCGGCCGTTGATCTGCGCCCAGCCCGTCAGGCCGGGCTTGACCGCGAGCCGGCCCATCTGACGGTCGGTGTACTGGTCGACCTGGACCTGCACGGTCGGGCGCGGGCCGACGATCGACATCTCCCCGCGCACGACGTTCCACAGGTTGGGCAGCTCGTCGAGCGAGGTCCGCCGCAGGAAGGAGCCGACGCGCGTGATGCGGTCGTCGCCCTCCTGGATCGCGAGGCCGGCGCCGGTGAACTCGGCCCCTCTCACCATCGTGCGCAGCTTGTAGATCTGGAACTGCCTGCCGTCCTTGCCGACGCGCGTCTGCGTGTAGATCGGGTGCCCCGGCGACTCGAGCCGGATCGCCGCCGCCGCCAGCGCGACAAGCGGCGCGCCGATCAACGTCCCGATCGCGCCGAGCACGACGTCGATCAGGCGTTTGGCCACGGCCGTCACGCGGAGGCCTCCGAGCGCGAGCGGGAGCCTCTGGCGAGTGCTCGCAATTGAACGCGAGGCGTCAGGCGAGTCTTCAACGGGTGCCTTCCGGTGGCTCCCAGCCTGCCTCGGTCTCCTCGCGGAGGACGTCGAGCAGGCCGGCGCCGAGCGCGGCGGTCGTCAGCACGTAGTAGCGCGCGACAAGGAAGGGGCGGGCGGGGATCACGCGCGCCAGGCCGGCCGCCGCGATCAGCCCGAGCTGGAGGAAGAGCGCGACTGCGTACGGCCGTCCGCGACGCGCCAGCACGACGCTCGTCGACAGCAGCGCGGCGTGCAGGAACGGCGTCGCGTAGCGAAGCACGCGGTGGCTGAAGATCATCAGCCCATAGCGGCCGCCATAGCCGCGGAACTTGAGCAGCCCGCCGCGCAGGACGATCGGCCAGCCGTGGGTCATCATCCGCCGCTTGCGGGCGAACTCGCCCTCGATGCTGGGGACCATCTTCTCGGTCGCGCGGGCGTCGGCGGCGTACAGCGCGCGCCACCCGCGCTTGACCATGTTGAACGGGAAGGAGAGGTCGTGGCCCATGATCGGGTCGACCTCGAAGTACGACGCTCTGCGGGTCGCGTAGATCGCCCCGTTGCCGCCGGTCACCGACGCCAGGCGCGACTCGAGGCTGCGGATCGCCATCTCGTAGCGCCAGTAGAGGCCTTCCTGGTTGGTCCCGCCCTCGCTGACGAAGCTGACCTGGCCGCAGACGTAGCCGACCTCCGGCGCGCCCGCGAACGGCGCGACGAGCTTGCGCAGCGCGTCGGGCTCCCAGAAGGCGTTCGCGTCCGAGAAGGCGACGATCGACCCTTGCGCGTGCCGCACGCCGGCATCCTGCGCACGGATCTTGCCGCCGCGCGGCAGCTCGAGCACGATGTCGGCGCCGGCCTCGCGGGCGCGCTGAGGCGTCGCGTCGGGCGACCCGTCGCAGGCGACGACGATCTCAAGGCGGTCGGCGGGGTAGTCGAGCGCCTGCAGGTTGGCGATCTTCTCCGCGATCACCGCCTCCTCCTGGTACGCCGCGACGATCACGGTGACGAAGGGGAGCGCGGCGTCGGAGTCGCGTGTGCCGGGCGTCGCGACGTCGGCTGGGGCGGCGTCATCGCCCGCGGCGGCGAGCGGTGCGGGCTTCGCCCGGCCCGCCGGAAGCGGCAGCGCTTTCGCCAGCAGCGCGAGCAGCAGCCCGTAGCCGACCTGCGCGTAGGCGACGAGCGCGGCGCAGAGCCAGAAGACGATCTTCACGAGCGGCACGGCGGGGGATTCTTGCGGACCGAGCACTCGGCCGCCGCGCCGCGGCGCGCGACGCAGCCCGCGTGAGCGGCGACGCGCCGGGTTGTTGGGCGTCGCGCCGCTGTGCCCGACGCGGGCGACAACGCGCCGCAGCGCAGCACGACTGGCGCCCAAAAGCGAGCCGTCGCTCGTACGTCGCTCACGCGCGCACCGGCAGCGTCGCGTAGACGGCGAGCGTTTGGCGAGCGATCGTGTCCCAGTCGTACGGGCCGGCGGCCGCTGCGCGAGCCGCGGCGGCGAGGCGCCCGCGAGCGGCAGGGTCGGCGAGCAGGCGGGTGAGCGCGGCGTGGAGGGCGGCCGGGTCACCGGGCTCGACGAGCTCGGCAGCGCCGGTCGCGGCGACCTCGGGGAAGCCGCCGACGGCGCTCAACAGCAGCGGCTTGCCGAACGCAAGCGCGGTGAAGAGGACGCCCGACTGATCGATCTCGCGATAGGGCAGCACGACGAGGTCAGCGCGCTCGAACAGCGCCGGAATCTCTTCGTCGGCGACGAAGCGCGGGAGGAAGCGGACGCCGGGCGGTGCCTGCGCCCGCAGCGCGGCAAGGTCGATCTTCGGCAGCCCGACGACCCACAGCTCGGCGTCGTCGATCCCCCGCCACGCCTCGAGCAGCACGTCGATCCCCTTGTACGGCCGCAGCAGCCCGAAGAACAGCACGACTGGCTTGCCACGGGTGACGGCGGCGAGCTCGGAGGGAAGCGAGGGCTGGCTCGCGACGCCCGCGGCCGGCCCGCTTGCAGCCCCGGCAGCGCTCACGCTGGCAGCCTCTGGAGAAGCGCCCGCGCCAGCCGCCCCCGCCTCGGGCACCAGATGGCTGAACGCCCCATGCGGGATCACGTGGACCTTCGCGGGGTCGACGCGCAGCTCGTCGCGCAGCCGCGACGCGCCGTGCTCGGAGTGGACGATCACGGCGTCGACGCGTTCGTAGAGGCGGCGCTGTGCGTCGAGCTGGCCGGGGCGCGGCTCGCGCGGGAGCACGTCGTGAGCCGTCAGGACGAGGCCGGCGCCGCGAGCGAGCCGACGGATCGGCTCCAGCAGACGGACGTCGACCGGCTGGACCGCGAGCCATTGGAAGTGGATCACCCGCGGCTCGGTGAAGCGCGCGTGTGCGCCAAGCCGCAGCATGTCCGGCACGTGTTGCGCCAGCTTCGCCGCCAGCCGGACGCGTGAGCCTGCCGCCCCGGGCGCGATCCGGTAGAACGACTCGCTGACGGCGTAGCCGTCGCCGAGCGGCACGGAGCCGTAGGCGAACCGGCTCGTGATCAGCTCGACTTCGGCGCCAGCACGGGCGAGCGCGCCAGCAAGCGCGTGATCGTACGGCGGCGTGAAGGCCGAGGGGTCGACGAGCTGGACTCGTGTCGGCGACGGCTGCGACGGCATCCCGGCATCATCTCGTACAACCTCTTCGGGAAGGGAACGCGCAACGGCGCCGTCCCACTTTCTCGAGCAGGTCCCCACCATCCCGCGCATGAGCATCGAAGTCTCCTACTGCATCGTCAACACCGAGCAGCGTGCGCTGCTTGAGCGCTGCCTGGACGCGATCGCCGCGGAGCAGCGCGACCTGCCGTTCCCGACCGAGGTGCTCGTCCTCGACAACGCCTCGCGCGACGGGTCCGTCGGGATGGCGCGCGCCCATCCGGTCACGACCGAGCTGATCAGACGCGAGCAGCGCCGCGGCAAGGCCGAGAACGACAGCACGCTGATGCAGCGGGCCCGCGGCAGGTACTGCCTGCTGCTGAACGAGGACTCCGAGCTGATGCCGGGCGCGACGAGAGCGCTCCACGCCGCGCTGGACACGACCGACGGAACCGCGACCGCGGGCGCGAAGCTGCTGCGCCCCGACGGCGGCCAGTACCCCTCGGCGTGGCGCTTCCCGACCCCGCGCACGGCCTTCTGGGGGGCGATCGGGATGCACAGGCGGCTGACCGTGCAGAGCCGCGGCGACGAGGTCCGCGAGGTCGACTGGGCACAGTCGGCGGCGCTGCTGGTGCGCCGCGAGGCGGCTGCACGGATCGGCTGGATGGACCCGGCCTTCTTCGTCTACTCCGACGAGGTCGACTTTTGCAAGCGCCTCCACGACGCCGGCTGGAAGAATCTCTACGTCCCGCAGGCCGAGGCGATCCACCACGAGCAGCTGTCGACCGGCAGCGTCCCCAAGCGCCGGATCGTCGAGCTGTCGCGCAACCGCGACCGCTACATGCGCAAGCACCATTCTTTCTTCGCCGCGATGCTCGTGCGCTGGCTGACAGCCTGGACCTACGCCCTGCGCGCGATGGCCGCTTACGTCCTGCCGCGCCACGACCCCGCGCGCTACTGGCAGCACGTCCACGCCACCCTCCACCCCGACCGCGGCGAGGGCCTGCGCGAAGCGGCCGCCGACTACAACCGCGGCGGGCCGCGGCTGTAGGGCCGCGGCTGTAGGGCGGCAGCCGCCCGGGCGACCCCCACCGTGGAGCGCCGAGGGGGTCCCTACCCCCGCTGCTTGCGCCCCGCCATCGCTCTGCGCACCGGCGCGGCCATCGACCGGACCAGCTCGCGCTCGTCGGGGCGGTAGAAGCGCAGCGGCACGAGCACGAGGGGCAGAACCATGAAGACCGCGATCCGCGCGATCAGGCCGGGGGCGCCGGAGGTTGGGAGCAGCAGCTCTCCGAGCGCGGAGCCGCCGCCGAGCACGAGCGCGAGGAGCGCGATGCGGTTCCACTCGAAGGCGACGTGGAACAGTCTGCGCGTCAGCAACCGCATCACGGTGAGCATCGCGATGTAGGCGCCGGTCAAGGCGAGGCCGGCGCCGGCGATCCCCAGCGGCGGGGTCAGCACGAGCAGCAGCAGGACGTTGGCAACGAGGCCGATCGCGGCGGCGGGGAAGTTGCGGGTCGTCACCTCGGCGCGGCCGGCGATCACGACGAAGATCACGTACAGGCCGTAGAGCGCCCAGCCGAGCGCCAGCCACGGAATCGCCGTGTGCGCGCCGTAGAACTGGGGCGCTGCCAGCAGGCGAGTGATCCAGCGGCCGGTCAGCAGCAGGCCAGCGACGGCCCAGCCGGTCAGCAGCAGGTAATAGGTCGCGATGAAGGCGTAGAAGCGGCCCGCCTCCTCGTCGTCCTTGATCGAATAGGCGAGCGGCGGCCACGAGTACTGGAAGGCGCGCACGACGAAGGCGACGACGCCGGCAAGCTTGACCGCGAGCGAGTAGACGCCGGCGGTCGCGGCGCCGTACTTGTGGAAGAGGAAGTAGCGGTCGACAAGGTTGAGCGCGTAGACCGAGGCGTCGGCCGGGACGGTCGGCAGGCCGAAGCGCAGCAGGTGGCTGAGCGAGTGCAGTCTCGGATGGTCAGCGCCGCCGCGGCGCGGCAGCAGGCGGTGGCGCATCGAGCACCACAGGCCGAGCAGCACGACTGTCGAGGCGGCGTAGTTGCCGAGCAGCAGGCCCCGCGCGCCCTGGTCACGGCCGACGACGAGGAAGATCGTCAACGCGATCGTTATCAGCACGTTCGTCAGCGTCGTGATCGCGTACGCCCGCGCGCGCTCGTCGACGCGCAGCAGCGCGTAGGCGAGCTCGAGGTTGGTGAACGCCCACAGGCCGAGGACCGCGATGCGCAAGACGGTCGCGTCGTCGAAGCCGAGCACGATGTTGGAGAGCGGCTGCGCAAAGATCGCGAGCGGGATCGCGAGCGCCGTCGTCGCGACGAGCAGGAAGCCGATCGCCCGGCGTGCGAGCGCGTCGCGGCGCTCTTGGTCCTCGTCGAGGTAGTGGTAGCGGACGAACGCTTCGCCGACCCCGAGCCGCACGAGGATGCTGATCAGCACGATCCCAGTCATCAGCAGCTCCGCGACGCCGTACTGGGCCTCGCTGACATGACGCGTGTAGATCGGCAGCAGCGCGACCGCGAACAGCTTGGAGACGATGTCCCCGACTTGGTAGGCGACCGTCGTCGTGAGGAGGCGCTTGATCAGGCTCTGCACGGCCGGGGACGCTACTCGGTAGCGTCCTTCAAGCGTCATGGCAGACACCACGCAGGACCCGCTCGCGCTGCTGCTGCTCCCCGTCCCGCTCGACCAGTTCGCGCACGCCGACCACGCTCGCGACCTGCTGCGCGCGCCAAGAGTGCTCGCGCTCGAGCCGCCGCGGATGCCCTCCCGCCGCCTCGCACGCCTACCCGCCTCGGTCGGCCTCGGCGTCGGCGTCCGCCAAGCGCGCCGGCTCAAGCTGCCCGGCCACGTCCGCGTGATCCTGCTCTATGACGCAGCCCAGCTGCCGCTTGCGCAGGGGCTGCGGCTGCGCTTCCAAGACGCCGAGCTCTGGCGCGCGCTGAGCGTCGCCGAGGCGACCGCTCAAGCGCTCTTCGCCTTCGACCCCGACGACGCCGCCAACCTCGGCGACCGCCGCGACGCCGACGCCTTCGATCGCAACGAGCCGTTGTGGGACCGGCTCGAGGCGCTCAGAATCGCCGAGTTCCGCTCCTGATCCGGGCAACACGCCGTCAAAGGCTCTTACGAGCCGTGGAGCGACGCCTGGCTCGCCCACCCGTCCACGCTGACCTCGGGCGGTGGAGGGAGTGCGGCAGAATGAAGAGATGGACACGCTGAAGGGCAAGCTGCTGCTGGCATCCCCGACGCTTGGTGACCCCAACTTCGCGCGGACGGTCGTGCTGATCGCCGAGCACAACGAGGACGGGGCGATGGGGCTCGTGCTCAACCGGCCCGCGACCACGACCGTGTCGGAGAGCGCGCCGGAGCTGAAGGAGCTGGTCGACTCCGAGGAGCCGATCTACATCGGCGGGCCAGTGCAGCCGTCGGCGGTGATCGTGCTCGCCACCTTTGAAGAGCCGGACGTCGCCGGCCTGCTCGTCAGCGACGACGTCGGCTTCCTCTCCGCCGAGGCCGACTTCGCCACGTCGCGCGACGCCACGAGACAGATGCGCGTCTTCGCCGGCCACGCCGGCTGGGGCCCCGGCCAGCTCGACGAGGAGCTTGAGCGCGAGGACTGGATCGTCGAGCCGCCGCTGACCGAAGAGCTGTTCAGCGAGGACGCCGAAGAGCTGTGGAGCGACGTGCTGACGCGCAAGGGCGGGACGTTCGCGCTCGTCGCGCGCATGCCGCTCGACCCGTCGGTGAACTAGCCCGCCAGCGTCGCCCAGATCGAGCGGATCAGGGCAGCGGCGTCGGCGTCGCCGTTGACTGCGCGCGAGGCGAGGTCGGGGAGGCCGGTGTGGACGGCGAGGCCGCTGCCGAGCGACCAGGAGGCGATCACGGGGGTGTCGGTGTCGGGGCCGGCCGCGGCGGTGATCGTCGCTGATTGGATCACTGAGGCGAGCGTCTCGTAGCTCGTCCAGCCGGGGAAGAAGCCGCCGGTGAGCGCGAAGATCGGGCCGTCTTGGGAGACGTTCATCGCCGCCGGAGCGTCGGCAGGGGCGGCGACGACCGGGGTACGGGGGCGGGCGCCGAGCGCGTCGGTCGCGACCGCGGGCCCTGGTCTTGTCAGCGTCTCGTCGTCGAGCTGGACGCCACGGCGCAGCGCGTCGGTGCCCAGGGACCAGACGCGGTCGCCGTCCTGCACCTGTCTGCGCAGCTCGCGCCGCAGCTCCGGCGTCAGCCAGCGCGAGTCGCCGGCGAAGACGGCCGCGCGGTAGTCGGCGAGCTTGGGGCCGACGCCAGCGGCGAGCGCCGCGTCGGTCGTGAGGTCGTAGCGCCGCAGGCTCTCGTCGAGGAAGCGCAGCAGCGCGCCCTCCCGCGTCGAGATCGTCGCGGGCAAGCCGCGCGCATAGGGACGTCGCAGCGCGGCGGTCGCGTCATTGCCGGCGCCGTCGAGCACGTTCGGCATGCCGTCGCCGTCGTCGTCGACCGGGTTGAGGCCCTGCCACGTCAGCGCCGGCAGGATCACCAGCACGCGGCCCGAGACCGGGGCGCGGGCGACGATCGGGAGCTGCGTGCGGTGGTCTCGGGTGGCGATCGTCAAGACGTACAGGCCGGCCTGGCCGCGCGGCACTCTCACCCGCAGCTTCACGTCGTGGCCTCTGCCGCGGTCGAGCGCTCTGCCGTCGCCGAAGCGGCGCAGCGCCCACGTGTAGCGGTCTCTGCGCGCGTCGACGTAGACCGTCGTCGAGCGCCCGGCTCTGACCGGCTTGAGCGCCGGCGCGGCAGCGAGGTAGCGGATCGTCACGCCGGCGCGGCCGGGGACCTCGCCGCTGCGCGGGGGCGTCTGCGCCGGGAAGCTGCCGCGGTTGCCGGAGCGGTCGAAGACGAGCAGTCCCATCAGGTACGTGCCGGCCGGCGCCGGTCTGCCGTCGACCGTGCCGTCCCATCTGACCGTGTCCGTGCCGGCCGGGATCGTCTGCTGCGCCACCACACGGGGCCTGGGCAGGTCGGTCCGCCAGACCTGCAGCCGCGCCTGGCGGCCCTCGGTCCCTCTGAACGCGACCGTCACGTCATGGACGCCGGCTTGCGGCAGGAAGGCCGGGCCGCTTCTGCCCTCTGGCGAGACCGACACGACGCGCGGCTTGGGCGGCGTCGTGTCGAGGCCGATCTCGATCCCCGGGAGGTCGGCGGTGCGTCCCTGGTGGAGCATTGCGACGCGGGCTCTGTAGAAGCCGTCGGGCGCCAGCCTGCCGTCGTTCGTGCGGCCATCCCACCACCACGTCTTGCGGACTCTCGTCGGCAAGTTGACGCCGTCAGCGACCGTCCGCACGATTCTCCCCGAGCTGTCGACGATCGAGATCGAGATCGTGTCGCCGCGCTCGATCCAGAAGGAGATGAACGCGCGGTGGGGCTTGCCCGACTCGTCGGTCGTCGGCGAGAAGACGACGGAGGCGTGCGCGCGGACGATCAGCGGCGGCGAGCTCTTCAGCTTCTGCGTGACGACGAACGCGCCGAGCGTCGCGATGACGAGCAGCGCGAAGACGATGCGCGCCGCGCGGGTCATTCCTCCGTGCGCTCCGGCGCGGGCCTCGCTGACCCGCCCGGCCCGGCCTTCCCACCGGCGTCGGCGGGCAGCGCCGTCTCGGCGGTGTCGGAGCGCAGGCCGCGCCGCAGCGTCTCAAGCGAGAGCACGTCGTCGGGCGGGATGTTTCCGAGGTTGACGTCGAGGCCGAACTGCTTCAGGAACCACACCTGCTGCACGCGCTGAGGCGCCTCGAACAGCAGCCGCTCGGCGGATATCGCGTGGACGATCTCGTCGATCAGCCCCATCCGCACCTCGCCGTCGGCGCGGTAGATGCCGGCGGTGCCGGACTCGCGCGCCTCCGTGATCACCTTCCAGGCGCCGGCCTCCAGCTCGCGCTCGATCTGCTCGACCCAGACGTACGGCGCCATGATCGTGTCGGCGTCCTTGCTGCCGACCTCCGACAGGACGGTGAAGCCTTCGGCGGCGAGCCGCTCGATCAGCGCCAGCTTGCGCGCATGCGGCAGCTCGATCGTGCCGTCGGAGACCTCGACGTGGCGCAGGCCGAGGTCGTTGAGCCATTCGATCAGCCCGTCGATGCGCTGCTGCGCGATCGCCAGCTCGGTCAACGTGCCGCCGAGCACAACCGGTATGCCGTGCGCGGCATACCGGGCGAGCTTCTGCTCGAGGTTCTGCGTCACGACCGCCGTGCCCCAGCCGAGCTTGACGATGTCGACCGCGTCGCCCGCGACCTCGATCATGCCGTCGACCTGGGCGAGCGACAGGCCTCTGTCGATCACATGCGTGAGGCCGCGCTCGCGCGGCTTGGCGCCGCGCTGGGGGAGATCGAGGAAGAAGCCGCTCATCGGCGCGTCGGGGCGCTTGGCCCGGCTACTGCGCTCTGTCGGCGCCGACGGTCACGACGACAGTCGCAGTGCAGGGGCTCTCGGTCGCGCATGCGGCGGTCTCCGACTCCTGCTCGATCGGCGCGACCGTGTCGGAGGTGAGGCCGAGCGTTCTGGCGACCGCGTTCGCCGCCGCCTCCGCGCCGTCGCGGTACTCGACGACGGTCGTCGTGCGGTTTGCGTCGGTCGCGTCGCCGACGCCGCCTCTTCTGTAGCCAGCCGTCGTCAGCTGGTCCATCACTCTGGCGGCGAGGCCGCTCGCGCCGGTGCCGTTGAGGACGGAGACGGTCGTGTTGGCCGCGACGGGGGTCGGGGTCGTTCTCGTCGGCGTTCTCGTCGCGGCTCTTCTGCTGGCGCCGCTTGCGTGCGTGCCGGTCGGAACCTCGACGCGGACCGATCTCGACGGCGAGCTGCTGCCGTGCCCGATGACGAGCACGACCGCGACGATGATCACGACGAGCACGCCAGCGGCGATCAAGACGCCGAAGAGGCGGCGACGGCCGTGCGGCTCCTCCTGCGGCGGCTGGCCGCCACGACCGCCGTTGCCGCCGCCGCGAGCGGCTGCCGGCTGCGGGCGGACCGGGCCACGGCCGGCTGGGCGGGCGGGCGGCTCACGGCGCGGCGGCGCCGGCGGCGCGGCACCGCGACGCGACGAAGGCGACGGCGCCGAGACCCGCTCGCCGAGCTCGGTCGGCTGGTCGTCATGGCCGTTGGACCCCGCGGCGACAGCCGCCGCCTCACGGCCGCGCGGCGTCGCGGGGCGCGGCGTCGGCGGGACGGCGCGCTCGCGCATCGCGGCGCCAGCGGCGGCCGCGGCGACGGCGGCGACGGCGCGCGGCGACGACGACGGCTCGGCCGGCGCGGCGTCCGCGGTGCTCTCGGGCGTCCCGGGCAGCGGGATCAACGCGGTCGCGGAGGCAAGCGGCGGACCGCCGACGCCGACCGGCGCGGCCGGCAGCAGCTGCGGGCGGACCGGCGCCGAGGTGCTGGCGACGCGCGTCACGCCGGTCGCGGGAACCGTCGCGGCAGCAGCCGCGACGGCGGGACGGCCGCGCCCTGCGACCGGTCGGGGCGCCTGCGTCGGGGCCGGGGCCGCGGCCTGCGGCGCGCGCTGCGCGCTCAGCGCCCGCCGCGCCAGCTCCTGCGCGGAGGCGACCGCGCGCTCAAGCTCGCCGAGCCGGTCGTGCGCGTCGCCGCCCCACTCGCGCAGCCGCTTGATCTCGCGCGCTTGGGCGAAGACCAGCAGCGCGAACAGCGCGACGGCAACGAAGGCGGCGAATCCGGCATACGAACCGACGTCGTCGATGAAGTTCCGGACGGAGAGGGCGAACGTCAAGGTCATGGCAGAGCCGCAGCAGTGTAGAGACCCGGGCGGAGCCGATCGCCGCTCGCGGACAGAGGCAGCGATCTCACGAGGGTACCTGGGGGCCCGGCGCGGTCCGCAGCGCGGCCAGCTCGCCGACTTTCCCTGCCAGCCCGTGCGCGTCGCCTTCGAGCACGAACAGGTTGATCTCGTTGAAGGTCGACTCGACCCATCCCTGGTCGAGGCGCGCACGGTCGGCGCGCAGGATCTTCTCGGCCGGCGTCGGCTGCGGGCGCTCGTACGGGTTGAACAGCTCTTCGTGGAACTTCTCGCCCGGCCGCGGGCCGATCACCTCGATCGCGATGTCGCGCTCGGGCTCCAGCCCGGAGAGGCGGATCATGTCGTGCGCGAGGTCGACGATCCTCACCGGCTCGCCCATCTCCAGCACGAAGACCTCGCCGCTGCGCTCCGAGATCGAGCCCGAGCGGATGATCAGCTGGACCGCTTCCGGGATCGTCATGAACCAGCGCTGCATACGCGGGTCGGTGATCGTGACGGGGCCGCCAGCGGCGATCTGGCGACGGAAGATCGGCACGACCGAGCCGGAGGAGCCGAGCACGTTGCCGAAGCGGACGGTCGCGTAGCGCGTCTCGGGATGGCGCGCGGCGGCCGCCTCGACGGCCCACTCGGCGAGCGCCTTGGAGGCGCCCATCACGGTCGCGGGCTTGACCGCCTTGTCGGTCGAGACGAGCACGAACGTTCTGACCCCGACCTCGCCGGCGATCCGCGCGACGAGGCGGGTCGCGAGCGCGTTGTTGCGGACCGCCTCGACGGGGTTCAGCTCCATCATCCCGACGTGCTTGTACGCAGCGGCGTGGAAGACGACGGCGGGACGGTGCTCGGCGAGCACCTCGCGCATCCGCTCCTCCTCCTTGCAGTCGGCCAGCACCGGCACGGCGGTCCGCACGTGGCGGGCGTCCTCCAGCTCGCGCAGGATCTCGAAGAGGTTGTCCTCGGCGTGGTCGACGAGCACGATCCGGCGCGGGTTGACGCGCGCGATCTGGCGGCACAGCTCCGAGCCGATCGAGCCGCCCGCGCCGGTCACCATCACGACCTCGCCGGAGAGGTACGCGCCGACGCGCTCAAGCTCCATCCGCACCGGCTCGCGGCCGAGGATGTCCTCGATCGACAGCTCGCGCAGCTGGCGCATCACCTGCATCCCGCCGGCCTCGTTCTGCAGCAGCTCGAAGACGGTCGGGAGCGTGCGGACAGGGATCCCGCGTGCCCGGCAGGCGCCGACGACGCGGGCACGCAGCGTGCCGGGGGCCGACGGGATCGCGATGATCACCTCGGCCGGCTCGACGTTGTCGAGCACGCGCTCGAGGTCGGCGTCAGAGGTCGTGCCGAGCACCTTCAGCCCGTGCTCGTCCTTCATCCCGCGCTTGCGCGGGTCGTCGTCGAGGAAGCCGACGGGGCGCAGCCGCAGCGTCGGGTTGCGCACGAGCTCGCGGACCAGCAGGCGGCCGCCGTCGCCGCCGCCGACCACGAGCACGTCGCGCGCGCCCTTGGCGACGCGCATGCCCCGCTTCCTGCCCTCGAACGCGAGATGGACGAGGAAGCGCACGGCGGTCATGCCGACCCCGGTCAGCAGCAGCCACAGGACCGCGACGCCGGTCGGCATCGTGACCGCGACCTGGACGTGGTTGTGCGTCTCGACCTGGACCGGGTGGATCACGCCGATCCCGCCGAAGACAAGCACGGCGGAGACGACGAGCGCCTGCATCACCGCCTGGTAGTCGCGCTGCCCGACGTAGGTCCACAGCCGCTGGTAGAGGCCGAAGAGGACGAAGACGACCAGGCAGAGCGGGACGACCCAGTAGATCGTGTCGTCCCGCAGCAGCTGGTAGCGGTGCGGGATGCCCGCGTCGAACCGGAGCTGGAACGCGAAGACGTAGGCGAGGGCGACCAGCGCACCGTCAACGACAAGCTGTATCAGCGAATGACGGTGCACCGGGAACGCTCCGGAGCGATACCACCGGCGCATATCGGCGGGATTCTACGGGAGGAGGTCCACGTGACCGCAGCCGCGCTTGCTCAGAATCCGCCGACCGGGGCGGCGAGCAGCCGCGTGAAGTCGCGCGGGTCGCGGCGGACGCGGTCGCTTGCGGGACCACCGGAGGCGCCGCTGCGCTTGGCGATCACGACCGCGTCGGGGTCGGTCAGCTGGCGCAGCCGGCCGCTCGCGATCAGCTGCTCGTCGACCGCTCCCAGCCTCCCCTCGAAGCTCGTGAAGACCGGCGTGCCGAGCGCGACGGCCTCGCGGTTCATCGTGCCGCCGGCGGAGATCACGAGGTCGGCGTAGGCGATCAGCGACTGCGCGTCGATCGCGCGCTCGGGCAGGATGAAGCCGCCGGCCTGGGCCAGCTCGGCTCGCTGCTCGGGCGTGCGCGGCAGCACGACCGCCTGCGCGCCCGCCGCGCGCAGCCGTTGCAGCACGGCGCCGAAGGTGTCGTGCTCGAAGCGGTGGTAGAGCGAGACGGCCGGCGGCGTGCGCACGACGACGATCGGCTCGGCCGGGTCGAGCGCGAGCTGCTGGAGGATCGCCGGGTCGGGCTCGAAGTCGGCGAGGTAGTACTCCTCCTTGAGGCCCTCGTAGCGGCCGAGCTTCGGCACCGCGCCGTAGCGGGCGAGGCGCTCTGGCGGGATCGCCTCCGGCACGACGACCGCCTGCGCGAGGCGGCAGTTGACGGTGTGCTGGACGGTCGCCCACTCGTAGTCGAACGTCGTGGAGCAGGGGATCCGCAGCAGCGCCGCGGCGACGGTGACGTCGTTGGAGCCATGGCCGAGCGCGAGCTGGAAGGGGCCGCGCTCGCGCGTGCGCCGGCGGGCCCAGCGCACAAGCGCGCCGGAGCGCTGGGCGAGGCCGACGCCCTTGTTGGCGAGCTTGCCGCCGCGGTGGTGGCCGATCGCCGTGTGGTCGATTCCGAAGCGGGCGCACAGCTGCAGCGTCTGGGCGAAGTCGCGCGCGGTCACCTCGACCTCGTGGCCCTCGGCCCGCAGCAGCTCGATCACGGGCCGCATGACGAGCACGTGGGGGGAGTTGGTCAGGTCAACCCAAATTCGCATGGTGCGTCATTCCCCCGCGCCGGCGAGCGCCTTGCGCACCGCGGTGGTGACCTCGGTCGCCTTGGCCGTGTCGAGCACGGGCGACATCGGGATCGCGAGGTGGGTCCTGGCGAGCTCGTTCGTGACCGGAAGGCGCGCGTCGGCCCCTTCCGCCCACGGCTGGAGCGCTTGCTGGCGGTGCAGCGGCGTGCGGTAGTAGCCGCGCGCGCCGATGCCGGCGGCCGGCAGCGCCGTCTGCAGCAGCTCCGCATGCGGCGTGCGGACGACCTGCAAGCCCCATGCGGGCGTCGCGCCGGCCGTCGCGCGCTGCGGCGTGACGAGGTCCCACAAGCCGGCGTGCTCGTAGTGCGCCCAGCCTGTGCGGCGCCCGTCGCACCAGCGGTCGAGCTCGGGCAGCAGCACGCGCAGGATCGCCGCCTGCATCTCGTCGAGACGCGAGTTCCAGCCGACGCGCTCGAACGTCACCTTGTCGCGCGAGCCGTGGAAGCGGTAGACGCGGGCGAGCTCGGCGACCTCATCGGAGTCGGTCACGACCGCGCCGCCGTCGCCGAAGCAGGGAAGGTTCTTCGACGGGAAGAAGGAGAGCGTGCCGACGGTTCCGAGCGCGGCGGTACGGCGGCCGTTCAGCTTCGAGCCGGCGGCCTGCGCGGCGTCCTCGACGACCGGCACGCCAAGCGCCTCGATCGCCGGCACGTCGGCGGGGTTGCCGAACAGGTCGACGGCGACGACCGCCTTGGTGCGCGACGTCAGCGCCGCCTTCACCGTCTCCGGCGTCACGTTCATCGTCTCGCCGTCGACGTCGCAGAAAACGGGCGTCGCACCCGTCGGCGGGATCGCCTCGGCGCTCGCGTAGAAGGTGAACGACGGCACGATCACCTCGTCGCCCGGGCCGACGCCGAGCGCCTGCAGCGCGACCGTCAGCGCGTCGGTGCCGTTGGCGACCGAGACGACGTGGCGGGCGCCGAGGTAGGCGGCGAGCTCGCGCTCGAACGCCTCGACCTCCGGCCCGAGGATGTAGACCCCGGCGTCGAGCACCGCCGCGAGGCGCGCGTCGATCGCCGCGCGCAGCGGTGCGACGGGGCCGTTGGTGTCGAACAGGGGCACGCTCATACGACGGCAGAACCTATCGCGTGACCCTCGCGTGAGCGGCCGTCGCCCCGCTGGGCGCGTTTCGCGCGCGAGCGCCTGGTCACCGGCCGTCGCGCGCGGCTGCTCAGCGACGGCTGGCGGGTGCGCTCGGCGAGGCCGGCGGGATCGTCTGCTGCGGGGTCAGCGTCGAGCCGTCCCAGACATAGGTGACTGATCTCTCACCGCCGCTGGGCTGGTCGATCGAGTCACCTGTTCTATAGAGCGCGTAGGTGAGGGTGACGGCGTCGTTCTCCTGCGCTGTCACCGTGATGCGCCCGCTGGGATCTCTCGTGTCGGTGCCGAGGAACCTGTCGGCGGCGAAGAAGAAGGCCTGCTGCTGGCCGGCGTCGCTGGTGCCGGCGTTCTGTCTGACGCCGACGAGCACCTTGAGGTTCTGGTCCGCGCGCCAGTCTCTCTCGGTCAGCGTCGAGAAGCCGCGGTCGGCAAGCACCTGCTCTGCCGCGTGGAGCGTCAGCGGCTGCGACGGGGTCGTCGCTGTGGTCGACGGCGCGGTCGTCGCGGGAGTCGTGCCGGTCGTCGCCGGGGGCGCCGCGCTCGTCACCGTCTGGGTGACGGTCGACTGCTCGACGACGGTCGTCGCGGCGTTGTCGCTGCCGCCGCAGGCAGCGAGGCCTGCGGCCAGCGCGGCGGCGCAAAGGATCGATGGGAGGGCGCGGCGGGAGGTCAAGCCGGTGAGTCTACGAGCGGTCACCTCTGAGGCGTTCGCCGCCTGGCGCCGTTACCCTTGCGCGACTGATGCTCCTGCTTGCCTCCCTCACGGAGCCGATCGTCAACCTCGCGACGAACGTGATCGACTCGATCGGCCTTGCCGGCGTCGCGGTGCTGATGATGCTCGAAAGCGCCTGCATCCCGATCCCGTCCGAGGCGACGATGCTGTTCGCGGGCTTCAACGTGGCGGACGGCCACTACTCGCTGCTGGCGGTGACGCTCGTTGGCACGGCCGCGAACCTCGTCGGCTCGTGGATCGCCTATGCCGTCGGCTATTACGGCCGTATCGAGGTATTGGAGACGCACGGCAGAAAGCTCCACATCAGCAGAAGGAACCTCGAGCAGGCCGACCGCTGGTTCGAGCACTACGGCTCTGCCGCCGTCTTCTTCGCGCGACTGCTGCCGGTCGCCCGCACGTTCATCTCGCTGCCGGCCGGCGTCGCGCGGATGCCGCTGCTGCGCTTCTCGGTGCTGACCTTCCTCGGCTCGCTGCCGTGGGTCTTCCTGCTCGCCTTCGCGGGCAAGGAGGCGGGCGACAACTGGAGAGACTGGGAAGACAAGCTCAGGTACGTCGACTACCTCGTCGCCGTGCTGATCGTCGCCGCGGCCGTCTACCTCGTCGTGCGCTGGTACCGCCGCCGTAACGAGCCGGCCGCCGACGCGGCCGAGCACCCGGCGGACATCGCTTCCTGACGTTGTCGGAGCGCGACGCAGCCCCGCTCGGGCTCGGCCAGACGCTTGCGCTCGGCCTGCTGCACGGCCCCGCGGAGCTGCTGCCGATCTCCTCTTCGGGCCATGTGACGCTCGTGCCGTGGCTGCTGCGCTTGCCGTACGCGGAGCTCGACGGCGACCTGCGCAAGGCGTTCGAGGTCGCGCTGCACGCCGGGACGGCGGCGGCGCTGCTGGTCGGCCTGCGCGACGAGGTGCTCGAAACGGCGCGCACCCTGGACCGCGAGCGGTTCGCGGTGATCGCGCTGTCGTTCATCCCGGCCGGCCTGCTCGGCCTCGCGCTGGAGCGGCCGATCGAGCGGCGGCTCGGCACGCCGGGCACGATCGCCGGCGGCCTCGTCGCCGGCTCGCTCGCGATGGCGCTCGCCGACCGCCGGCCACAGGAGCGCGGGAGAGAGGAGGCGAGCTGGCGCGACGGGCTCGCGATCGGCCTCGCCCAGAGCGCCGCGCTCGTGCCCGGCGTCTCGCGCAACGGCGCGACGCTTGCCGCCGCCCGTGCCCGTCGGTTCACGCGAGCCGACGCGAACGCCCTCTCGCGTCACGCGGCGCTGCCGGTGATCGTCGCGGCGACCGGCCTGAAGGGCACGCGGCTGCTGCGTCGCGGCCTCCCACCACGAACGCGAACCGCCTTCGCGCTCGGCACAGCGGCGTCGTTCGCCTCGACGCTCGCCTCGATCCGCCTGATCCGCCAAGTCGAGCGCGACCGCTCGCTGCTGCCTTACGCGGCCTATCGCCTGGCGCTCGCGGGAGTCGTGGGACGGCGGCTGCTGGGCGCGCGCCGGGCGGCTTCGCGCGGCTGAGCGCGGCCCCTGCCGCCGTCAGGCAGGCGTAGCCGCCGAGGGCGCCCAGACCCGCTCAGCGACGAGCCGCAGCGAGTCGATGTCGGCGCTTGTGAACAGACCCGTGGCGCCGTGGCCGACGGCGCGGCCGAGCTGGGCGTCGGCGGCGGCGAGAAGCGCGCCCAGTCGTGGCTCAGGCTCGGAGACGAGCAGCATGTCGGGGCCGCCGTGGCCGTCGAGGCCGCTCGCCTCGATTGCCCGCATCACCCCGGCGCTCAGCAACGGCAGCGACGCCGGGTCGGCATGGATCACGAGCGTCGCGTCGTCGTCGCCGTCGAAGCCCGCGGCGTAGGCCCGCAGCAGGTCGGGCGCGTCGACCACCGCGGCCGCGTCGGCGAGCGCGGCGAAGCGGCGCGCGCCGAGCTCGTCGAGGATCGCGCGGCCCTCGAGGGCCGCGGCTGCCGTGGCCTCCCGCTCGCGTGCTCGGGCGCGGCTCGCAGCGCTGTCCTCAGGCGTCTCCACGATCGGCGCGAGCTCCCGCACGAGCCCGTACAGCGCCGGGTCGAACGGCCGCAGCGCGGCGGCGTGGCAGCACGCGAGCGCGGCGCGCTGGTAGTCGCCGACGTCGGCCGCCGCGAACGCCTCGGCCAGCAGCGGCAGCGCCTCCGCCCCGTCAGGGCGCGCCGGGACCAGTCTGCGCAGGAGGCTGCCGCGAACGTGGGAGGCGAGCCGCCAGAACCAGCTGATCCCGAACAGCAGCTGTTCCGGGCTCCCGTCGCTGGCGACGACCTCGCCGAGCACGACGCGGCGGAATGGCAGCTCCTTCGCGTAGAGCGCGCGCGCTTGGCGGTCGGAGAGGCCGAGCGTCTGGTTGCGGCCGTGGGACCGATAGCGGACAAGCGCCTCGGGCACGTGCGCGACCTCGGCAACGCCGCCGATCGACCACGCCCACCAGTAGTCCCACCACTGCACGTGATCGGGCACCGGATGGACGAGCGGCTTGAGGCAGCCGCGGATCGCGCAGGCCGTCCCGACCACGAAGTTGCCGTGCAGAAGCCGGCCGCGCGGCGGGCCGTCGATGCGCGGGAGTCTCTCCTCGTCGAGGAACGAGGCCGCCAGCACGTTGCCGTCGGCGTCGACGAGCTCGAGGTCGCTGTAGACGAGGCCGGCGGCCGGGTTGTCGCGGAACGCCTGCACGACGCGGGCGATGCGGCCTGGCTTCATCGCGTCGTCGCCCTCGGAGACGATGATCACGTCGCCGTCGGCGAGCTCCATCGCGGTGTGCAGCGCGCCGAGCAGCCCGCGGTTCTCCTGGTCGACCACGGTCGCGCGGTCGCGGTAGGGGCCGAGCGCGCGCGCCGTCGCGTCGGTCGAGCCGTCGTTGACGACGAGGTACTGCAGGCGGTCGGCTGGCCACTCCTGCGCCAGCACGCTCTCAACCGACTCGGCGATGAAGCGCTCGTGGTTGTAGGTGACCGTTACGACGGTCACGAGCGGCGTTGCCGGCAGCGGCGGGAGCGGCGCGGCGTTCATCGTGTCGTCCCGACAGGCGCGCCTTCCCGCTCCGCCTTCCAGACGCGCTCAGCGAGCACGCGCAGCGCGTCGATCTCCTGCGCGCCATACGTCGCCGCCGGCGTGAAGGGAGTGCTGCGGCCAAGCGCCGCGTCGACCCCGACGGCGAGCGAGCGCAGCCGTTCCCCCGCTTCCGAGGCGAGCACCATGTCGGGTGCCCCGTCGCCGTCGAGCCCGCGCTCCGCGATCAGCCGCGGGATCGACGCCGACAGTCGCGCCGCGTCGTCCGGGTGCGCATGGATCACGAGCGTCGCGTCGGCGTCCGCGTCGAAGCGCTCCGCATACGCGGACAGCAGCTGGGGCCAGCTCTCCAGCGCGCTCGCGTCGACGAACGTGACGAAACGGCGCGCCCCGAGCTCGTCGACCAGCGACCGGTCGGGTGCACGGACCGCGGCGGCGGGTCGCTCAACCGCCGCCGTCAGCTCTTCGACGAGCCCTCGCAACGCCGGGCCGAACGGCCACACCGCAGCGACGCGGCAGCAGGCAAGCGCGGCGCCGTCGAGGTCGCCACCGTCCGCCTGGGCGTAGGCCTCGGCGAGCAGCGCGGGAACACGCGCCTCGTCCGGGCTCGGCGGCAGCAGCGGCCGGACGGCGTGGGCGGGCGCTGCGCCGGCGATCGCCCAGAGCGCTCTGATCCCGCCCAGCAGCTCCGCGGCAGTCGCCTCGCCCGCCGCGACGTCGGACAGCATGAAGCGCCGGAACGGCAGCTCCTTCGCCGCCGTCAGCGCCTGCCGACGGCCGTTGTGGCCGAGCGTCAGGTTCTGCCCGTGGGAGCGGTAGCGCATCAGCACCTCGGGCACATACGCCACGTCGGCAGCGCCGCCAAGGACCCAGGCGATCCAGTAGTCCTCCCACGCGACGTGCTCCGGGAACGGCACGACCAGCGGCTTGAGGCAGCCGCGCAGCGCAAGGCTCGCCCCCGGCATCACGTTCCCGTGCAGCAGGCGCCCACGGATGCGGCCGCTGACCGGAACGATCCCTTGCGCGTCGAGAAACGACGGCTCCAACAGATTTCCGTCGCGGTCGATGACCTCCAGGTCGCTGTAGACAAGGCCCGCGTCGGGGTTCTCCTGCAGCGCGCGGACCATCCGAGCAACCCGGCGCGGCTTCGCGACGTCGTCGCCCGAGCAGCCGAGGATGACGTCGCCGGTCATCAGCTCCATGACCGTGGAGAGCGCGCCGAGCATCCCCTGGTTCTCCTGGTCGATCACGGTCACGCGATCGCGATACGGGTCCAGCGCCCGCGCCGTCCCGTCCGTCGAGCCGTCGTTGATCACGACGTACTGCAGCCGCTCCGCCGGCCACTCCTGCGCCAGCACGCTCTCGACCGCCTCGGCGACGAACGCCTCCTGGTTGTAGACGAGCGAGAGCACGCTCACCATCGGCACCTCAGGGAGGAGAGCGAGCGGCTTGACGCTCACCGGGCGGCCCCCGCGACGTTCGTGCCGTGCTTCGCCTCGAACGCCTCCTTGTCGGCGCGCACCTGACGGCTGACCCAGGCGCGCAGCTCGGGGTCGTCGCTCTCGACGGTCGCCGACAGCAGGTGGCGGATCTTCGACGCCGGCACGTAGCGCGGCGGGCGGCCGGCGTCGCGCAGGCGCTTGAGCAGGTCGGTGTCCTGGAACCAGACGACCATCTCGGGGTCGAAGAACTCGCCCTCCTGCACAGAGAGCTCCTCCAGCGTGTCGCGCGAGAGCGCGAAGCACCACGCCGCGAAGTCGCGCCGCATCGGGCCCTCGAGGGTGTGCGGGAAGACGACCGACGCGCCGAGGTCGAGCCGGTCGCGCAACGGCTCCCACCAGCCCGGCAGCAGCTCGACGTCGTCGTTGAGCACGAGCAGATAGCGGCCGCGGGCGGCGCGCAGGCCGGCGTTGACCGGTGCCGTGAAGCCCTGCGGCGGCGCGCCGTTGTCGATCACGATGATCTCGTGGTCGACGTCGGTCGTCGTCTGCACGGAGGACACGCAGCGCCGCGTGCGCTCGCCGGCGGCGTCGAGCGTCGGGATTACGATCGACAGCTCGACCTCGCGCAGGCCGGGGGCGCGGCGGACGGTTCTGGACGGGGGCGCGACCGCCGCGCCACCGTCGCTGGCGCTGACGCTCGTGGGGACGGTGACGACCTCGCCGCGGCGGGCGAGCTGCGTGCAGAGGGCGGCCAGCTCCATGCCGCGCGGGGCCGACTGGAGCCGCGCGGGCAGGTCGCCACGGCGGACGGCCAGCGCGGAGGTCGCGACGGCGGGCGCCTCGGGGTCGCTCGGGCCGACCGCTGCCGCGGCAGCGACCTGCTCGTGCACGAGCGCGCCGACCAACGGCGCGAGGAAGCCGGGCGCGACGGCTGGCGCGCCGTGCAGCAGCACGACGGTCTCGCCGGTGCAGCGGGCAAGACCCTGCGTCGCGGCGGCGGCGAAGCCGACCGGCGTCGCAATCCGCTCGACTGCGACGTCGCCGTCGAGCCGCCCCAGCAGCTCGTCGAGGTGCGGCGCGCCGTCGGCGACGATCACGATCTCGTGCTCGGGCTCGTCGTCGCCGAGCTCGCTGATCGCGGTAAGGCACCGCAGCGCCTCCGCCTCGGAGCCGTCGAGCACGACAAGCAGGGACGCCGTCGTCGCGGCGGTCGGCACGGCAGCCTCGGGAGCGGGGCTCGCCTCTGCGGCGGGCACCGCCTCCATGGCAGGCGTCGTCTCCACTGCTGGCGTGACCTCCGTCTCGGGCGTCGCCGCGCCGACGTCCACCGGCGTGGCGGTAAGGAGGTACTGATACGCGTTCAGACGGGCCGCAACCTCGTCGCGGTCGGCGCCGGCGCGCGCAGCGGCGTTGATCAACGTGTTGGCCTGGGGCGGCATCGGGCCGTTGAACGTCGTCCCGATCTCCAACGGGGCGAAGCCGACCGCCGCAAACATCGCGCCGATCTCCTCGAGCGTGAAGAAGTGCTGGTGGGTGCGATCGAGCAGCCCGGCGTCGGCGTATCTCCACTGGTCGAGGACGAGCAGCGGATAGACAACGCTCCAGTGCTTCACGTTCGGCAGCGAGACGACGATCACGCCGCTGTCGGAGAGGTAGCGGCGCAGCGTTCGCAGCAGACGATACGGGTCGCGCAGGTGCTCCAGCACGTCGGCGAAGATCATCGCGTCGAAGGAGCCGTCGTCAAACGGCAGCGCTTCGAGCGTCTCGAGGTCAGTCTCGATGACGGCGTCAAGACGTTGTCGGGCTCGGGCGGCCGCATCAGCGAACAGCTCGACCCCGACGACTTCGATCCCCGGCCGCTCGCGCTTCAGCTCGGCGCCGACCGCACCCGCGCCGCAGCCGACGTCGAGCACGCGCCGTGCCATCTCGGGGACGCGCTCACGCAGCTCCGGTCGGGGGTAGTCGAAGTAACTGTCATCGGCACTGCCGGCGTCGCGCACGCCGGCCGCGTTCGCAGCAGGTGTCATGTCCATGTGATTCGACCGCGCGATTGCACTCTTGAGCTCTGCAGAGCGGCTGCTACAAGGCAGCAGGCGCCGTGTCCGCGATGCTCGCGGCGACCCGCGGCGGACGCACGCGGATGAGGCTGGAGCGGACGCTCGTGAGCTCGCCGTCGCGTTCGAGCTGCCCGCAGAGGCCGGCGAAGCTGTCGCCGTCCTGGGCGGTCAGCCTCGGCGCCATGGAAAGGAGGTCGGAGCGTCTCGCCGCGAGCGCGAGCGTCTCGCGCCGGTCGGCGCTTGGGCGCTCCAACGTGACGCTGGTGGCGGCGGCGACGATCGGGGACTTCAGCGCATCGCACAACGGGCGCAAGAAGCCGGCGGTGACGACCGGCATTCCGCGCAGCAGCACGACGTTCGTGCCGCGGCAGGGCGCGATGCCCTCGAGCAGCGCGCGGTCGAGCCGGCCGGCGGGGAAGTCGCCGCGCACGACCGTCGCCTCGCCATCAACCTGCTCGAGCAGCGGGTCGAGCGAGCGCGCGGCGCGGTCCGCGACGATCACGACGTCGTGAGACGGCTGGTCGGCGCCGAGCTCGGTGACGCTGACAAGGCATTGCTGTGCGCGGTCGAGGTCGTCGTCAAGCACGATTACGAGCGACGCCTGATGCTCGTCGGTGCCGTCGGTGGTGGCTCTGCGACGGTGTCCGGCGTCCAAACCCCACTTGCGCAGGACCCGTGCGGCGCAGGCGTTCCACGCGACTCTGTCGCCGAAGCCGCCCTTCGTGTGGTGGACGACGCCGAGGCCAGTCGCGAAGACCTTGCGGCCGGCAGCGCGAGCCGTGAAGCAAAAGTCGAGGTCGTAGGCGTGGAAGCCGCTGTAGCCCTCGTCGAAGCGGAGGTTGCGCACCGCCCACGGCGACAGCACGAGCAGCATCCCGTCGAGCGCGTCGACCTCGCCGCCGCTGCCGAGCGTCCCGACGGCCCCGCGCGGATAGACGGCGTGCCCGGCGACCTCGCCCTGCCACCAGGCGAGCGAGTGAACGCCGCGCGCGCCGACCGTGCCGAGCACGGCAATCTGCTCGTCGCTTGCAAGCAGCGCGCGGACGCGGTCGCAGAAGCCGGGGTCGGTCAACTCGATGTCCTCGTGGAACAGCACAAGCGCCTCAAGGTCGTCGTGCCGCGCGAACCGGTCAAGCAGCTCGTTGTAGGCCTCATGGATCGAGCGCTCCGAGGCCGTCTGCAGCAACACGCTGTCTGCCTCGCCCACGCGCGAGAAGCTCACGGCAGCGTGCTCGTCGAAGGTCGCCTGGTTGCCGACGCAGACCCCGAAGCCAATCATGCGTCCTGACTCCCGTGCTCGATCGCTTTCATCTTTCGGGGGATCGGCACGTCGGCCGCGAGATTGAGCAGCGGCGGCGCCAGCGCTCAAGAACGCCCTCCCACCGCCGATCTCGTGGGCATGGGCACCGTGACCCTCGATCAAGCCGCGGCGCCGATCGTCATCGTGGGCGCCGGCGGGCACGCGCAGCTCGCGTACGAGTACTTCACCGTCGACTCGCCGCACGACGTCGTCGCCTTCGCCGTCGAGCGGGAGTACTTGACGAACGCGACGCAGGAAGGGCTGCCCGTCGTGGCGCTTGACGAGCTATCCGCACGCTACGACCCGGGGACCTACCAAACATTCGTGGCGATCTCCTACCAGCGGCTCAACCGACTGCGCCGCCGCCTGTTCGACGAGGTCAAGCGGCAGGGCTTCACGTGCGCGTCATTCGTCAGCTCGGACGCCTCCGTGTGGCGCAACGTCACGATCGGCGAGAACTGCTTCATATTCGAGCACACCTCCCTCCAGCCGTTCGTCACAGTCGGTGACAACTGTGTGGTGTGGAGCGACTATGTCGGCCATGGCACGGTGATCGAAGACGACGTCTTCTTCGGCGCCCACGTGGTGGTCGCGGGCTGCTGCCGGATCGGCGCACGCAGCTTCGTCGGCGTCAACGCCACGTTCGGCGACGGCCTCTCGATCGCGGAGGACACAATCGTCGGCGCCGGCGCTGTCGTCCACAAGGACATCGACGCGCCACGCGGCGTCTACGTCGGCAACCCGGCGCGAGCGACCGGCCGCGACAGCTTTGACGCCTTCGGAGTCGAGTCATAGCCGTGCTGGACACGATCACGGTCGACGTGAAGCGCTACCGCGCCGCGGACGCCGACGACTGGGACGCGCTGGTGCGGCGCGCTCGCGCCCCGCACTTCCTGCTGCTGCGCGGCTACATGGACTACCACGCCGATCGCTTCGTGGACCACTCGCTGGTCGTGCGTGAGAAGGGCTTTGCGCGTGCGCTGCTCCCAGCGACGCGCGTCGGCGACACGGTCGTGAGCCACGGCGGCCTCACGTTCGGCGGCCTCGTCACCGACGGCAAGGCGTCGGTCGCCCGGGTGATCGCGTGGTTTGACGAGATCGTCGCGGCGCTCAAAGCTGACGGCGTGACGCTGCTGCGCTACAAGCCGGTCCCCCACATCTACCACGCCGTCCCGGCAGAGGACGACCTCTTCGCGCTCTTTCGCCTCGGCGCTCGGCTCACGAGCCGCAGCCCCTCGACGTCGATCCGGCAGGAGCAGCGGCTGCCGTACTCAAAGCGACGCAAGGCGGCGGTCAAGCGCAGCCACCGTCTGACGGTTGTGCGGGATCTCGACCTGCGCGGCTTCTGGCCGGTCGTGGAGGCGCGGCTGCTCGCGCGTCACGGGGTCCCACCCGTCCACAGCGCTAGCGAGATCGGCCTGCTCGCCGAGCGCTTCCCTGACCAGATCAAGCTCTTCACCGCCCGCAACGAGGATGGGGCGACGCTCGCCGGCGTCGTCGTCTTCGAGACCGAGCAGGTCGCGCACGCCCAGTACATCGCGACGACCGACGTCGGCGCCGAGAGCGATGCCCTCGAAGCGGTTTTCGACCATCTGCTCAGGGACGTCTACGCGTCGAAGCCGTGGTTCGACTTCGGAACCTCGACCGAGCGCGACGGCACGCTCAACTTCGGGCTCGCGCGCAACAAAGAGAGCTACGGCGGCCGCGCGACGATGTACGACTGCTACGAGCTGGCGCTCGACGAAGTCGAGCAGCAGAACGCCTCGCAGCTGTCGCGCACCGCGCCGATCACCGCGGCAACCGCGTCGTCGCCGAGCTGCGGGTAGAGCGGGAGGCTCACGATCTCCTCGGCGAGCCGCTCGGTTACGGGCAGCGCGGCGGAGGTCGCGGCAAACGCGCGCGTGCGGTGTGGCGGCACCTCATAGTGGATCAAGGTGCCGATGCCGCGATCATCGAGCGCGGCGCGCAGGGCGGCGCGCTGCGGATGGCGGACGACGAAGAGGTGCCATGCGTGGCCATCGTGTGCGCCGGGCAGGACGAGGCCGGGCAGGCCGTCAAGCTCGTCGAGGTAGCGCTCGGCGATCGCTCGGCGGCGCGCGTTGTCGGAGTCGAGCAGCGGCAGCCTCGCGCGCAGGAAGGCCGCCTGCAGCTCGTCGAGGCGGGAGTTGTCGCCCTTGATCTCGGAGTCGCCTCGCTCGCGCCAGCCGTACATGCGCAGCAGGCGGAGCTTGTCGGCGAGCGCGTCGTCGTTGGTCGTGACGGCGCCGCCGTCGCCGATCGCGCCGAGGTTCTTCGTCGGGTAGAAGCTGAACGCGGCAGCAGCGCCGAAGCTGCCGACCCGCCGGCCTTCCAGCGTTGCGCCATGCGCTTGGCATGCGTCCTCGACGACCAGGATCTCGTGCTCGGAGGCCCACGCCTCGACCGCGTCGAGATCAGCTGGATGACCGCAGAGGTGGACCGGTACGACCGCGCGCGTGCGCGGCGTGCGTGCCGCCTCGAGCAGTGCAGGGTCGAGCGTGAATGTCTGCGGGTCGACGTCGACCCCGACCGGCTCGGCGCCGGTCAACGTCACCGCCATCCACGTCGCGACCGCGGTGTAGCCGGGCACGAGCACCTCCTCGCCGGGCCCGACGCCGAGCGCGCGCAACGTCAGCTGGAGCGCGTCAAGCCCGCTCGCGACGCCGATCGCGTGGCTGGTGCCGCAGTAGTCGGCGAGCTCGCGCTCAAACGCGGCGACCTCGGGTCCCAGCACCCAGCGCCCGCTTTCGAGCACGCGTGCGAACGCCGCGTCGAGCTGCGGGCGCAGCGCCGCCGCAGCCGCCGCCATGTCGAGAAACGGGACGACGACGCGCGCCTCAGCCGCGGACGTCACGGCGGAAGGCGTCGTAGTCACGGACGTAGTCACGCTCGTCGAACGTTTGCGAGGCGAGCACGAGGCAGACGGAGCCCGACGAGAAGTCGTGCAGCTCGCGCCAGACCATCGGCGGCAGGTAGAGGCCGTAGTAGGAGCGGTTGAGGAAGAACCGCTCGCTGTGCGTGCCGTCGTCGACCGTGACGGTGAACGACCCCGAGGCCGCGATGATGAACTCCTCGAACGCGCGATGGGCGTGGCCACCGCGCCCTTCGCCGCCGGGAACGTCGTACAAGTAGTAGACGCGACGGATGGTGAACGGCACCTCGGCGCCCGACTCGATCGGCGTCAGGTTGCCACGCGGGTCTGTGATCCGCGGCAGCTCCACCAGCTTGCAGCCGGTCCGGCTCTCGCCGATGACGGTGCTCGCCAAGGCCCTCGACGATACGGCGCGCGTTGTCCCCATGCCCTGGTGATCGGACGCAGGCGCGGCGGATTGAGCCGACGCTGCCGGCGGGCTCGACGCGAGCGTCTAGCTGACGTCGAGCTCTCGGATGACGCGCGCCGGCACGCCGGCGGCGATCACGCCGGCCGGTAGCGAGCGCGTCACGATCGAGCCGACACCGACAACCGTGTCGCGTCCAATCGTGACGCCCTGCGAGCGCAAGAGCAGCGTCAAGCGCCCGTCTCGCTTCGGCGAGGTCGCCGGTGGAATAGGCGGCCTGCGCCGCGCTCATCGACTCGGCGTACGCCGCCGACGCGCTGTCCTCGGGCATCGCACTCATACCCGCGTTATCGGCAGGCGCCGAGCGCCGCCGCACCCGCGTGCTGGTACCCGCCCCCGCCCGCTAGACCTGAATCGCCTCTTCGCGGATCGCGATTGCGACCGCGTGGGCCCGGCTGGAGGCTTCGAGCTTGCGCATCACGTTGCGCAGGTGGGTGCGGATCGTGTGGGGGCTGAGCGAGAGGGCGTCGGCCATCGACTCGGTCGAGCGGCCTTCGGCGACCAACTCGAGCACGCGGCGCTCGGCGCTGGAGAGGCGCGCGGTGCGGCGCTCGTAGAGCGAGTTGAGCACCGCCATCGCGGGCTTCGTCGGGGCGCTGTCGAGCTCGCCGGGCTCGGTGAACCAGAGGCCGCCGGCGGCGACCGCCTCGAGCGCGCGGGAGAGCTCGGCGACCGGGCGGCGCGTGCCGACGATCCCGGCGGCGCCGGCGTGGAGCGCGAGCGCGGACTGCTGGGCGTCTTCGACGTCGGCGTAGAGGACGACCGCCGAGCGCGTGCCGCGGGCGATCAGGCGGCGCAGCAGGACGATGCCGTCGACGTCGGCGAGCTCGAGCGCGACGAGCGCGACGTCAGGCTGGTGGCGGCCGATGACGGCCTCGGCGCCATCGCCTGTCGAGGTCGTCGCGGCGACCTCTATGCCGTGCGGGCGCAGCAGCACGGGCAGCCCCTCGCGCACGGCGGCGTGCGGGTCGACGACGACGAGCGAGGTCGTGCGGCGCTGCTGCCAGTGGTCATCGCCCGCGCCGGTGGAGCTCGCGGGGCCAGAGTCGAAGGCTTCGTCGAGGAGGCTCACAGATCCGCTATTCGGCGCGCGGGCGCTAACTCATGCGTACGTATCCGAGCGCCGAGGAGGCGTCGTGCACGTTGCGGCTGACTCTGTCGGAGGAGTTGCCTTCGATCGTCTGGACGCGGCCGTCGGGCAGCACCCCCTCGACCATGCCGATGTGCTCGTCCCAGACGATCAGGTCGCCCGGTCTGGGCACGTAGCCCTCGCCGTTGGGGACAGCGCGGCCGGTCGACTGCGCCCACGCGTAGAGCTGGTCGACGCTGCCGAAGCCCTGGCCCTGGTTGCCCAACGGCGTCCCAGCCTGTTGCGCGGCCCACGAGACGAAATAAGCGCACCACGGGCCGACGCCGCTGCCGCCAGTCGCCTGGCGGTACATCGCGATCCGCGGCGAGTCGTTGGAGCCAGGCGGCTGCTCGGCCTGGCCGACTTCGCCCTCGGCCAGCTGGACCATCCGCTGCGCGGAGGGCGAGACGCCGGGCGCCAGCGGCATCGTGGCCGCGCCGGGGACGACGCCCGGGATCCCCGGGGTCGCCCCGAGGCTCGGCGGCGTTGAGAGGCCGGGCGTGCTCGTCAACGCAGGCGTTGACCCGAGGCCGGGCGCAAAGCCGTAGCCGGGTCCGGCGCTGAGGCTGGTCGGCGCGAACGCGCCGTTCGCCGGCGCCGTGTTCGAGAGCGCGCCGGAGAGCACGTTGGAGAACTGGCTGGCCGAGGCGGTCGTCGCGGTCAGCGCGGCCGGCGCCTGGGCGCCGCCGGTGATCGCGGAGGTCGGCGCGATGGGGTCCGGCTCGAACGCGGACTGGATCTCATCGATCCGTGCGATAGCGGCAGCGAGCGACATGCTCCCCTGTCATCGGCAGCGCGCGAGAATGCTTGACTGGCGGCGCGCGCCAACCGCGAGGCGAGATGGCCTAGAACGACGGCGGGGCGGGCGACTATTGCCGCCCGCCCCTTGTCGGGTCCCTCGATGGAGCCGATGTGTACGCCCCCGAAGGGGCGAAGTATGTGGTGTTGCCTACGCTGCCGCTTAGCGGAGCAGCGAGAGGATGTTCTGCGGCTCCTGCTGAGCCTGCGAGAGCATCGCGGTGCCGGCCTGCTCGAGCACCTGGTTCTTCGTGAAGTTCACCATCTCCGACGCCATGTCGACGTCGGTGATCCGCGAGTTGGACGCGGTCAGGTTCTCCTCGTAGGTCTGCAGGTTGTTGTACGTGTGCTGCAGGCGGTTCTCGACTGCGCCGAACGTCGCGCGCTGCGCCGACGTCTGGTCGATCGCGGAGTCGATCGCGGAGAGGACGGCTCTGTCGGAGAGGCAGAACGTGCCTCTCGTGCCGATGACGGTCTGCAGGGAGATCGTGCCGACGGTGATCGTCTCGCCGTCGTTGGCGCCGACCTGGAAGGTGATCGTGTTTCTGTCGACGCTCAGGAGGCTGATGCCGTTGAACGTCGAGGTTCTGCCGATGCGCTCGATCTCGTCGGTCAGCTGGGTGACCTCGGAGTTGATCGCGTCTCTGTCAGAGGCGCCGAGCGTGCCGTTCTGGTACTGGACCGCGAGCTCGCGCGTGCGCTGCAGCATCGACTGGACCTCGGTCAGCGAGCCTTCCGCCGTCTGCACCAGCGAGATGCCGTCCTGCGTGTTGC
>DASYEC010000118.1:0-7079 GCA_036499225.1 Conexibacter sp. | reverse complement strand
GCGCGCCGGATGCCAAGACGCGGTCAGTTCTTCCGTCGGAATGAGGGACATCCGGCGACAGTAATGGGAGATGTGCGGGCGTGCGCCGCGACGCCAACTACACTCGCGCGCGTTGCGGACCATGAGGGAACGCGCCGGATGGAGGAGTGAGGGGATGTCACCGAGACCGTCGGAGCACGAGGAGCAGCATCGGCTCTCCTATCAGACGCACGTGTGGCTGACGGCCGCGATCGCAGCGATGGGCGGGATCCTGTTCGGCTACGACACCGGCATGATCTCGGGCGCTCAGCTCTATATCGAGCGCCAGTTCGACCTCTCCTCGAGTGAGATCGGCGTCGTCGTCAGCGCCGTTACTGCTGGCGCGCTCGTCGGCGCGCTCTTCTCCAGTTGGCTGACCGGGAGAATGTCGCGGCGCGGGATCGTCAAGCTGGCGGCCGTCGTCTTCATCGTCGGCGCTGTCGGCGCCGCGGCGGCGCCGAGTACCGGCGTGCTGATCGTCGCGCGCTTCGTGATCGGCCTCGCGGTCGGCTTCGCCTCGACAGTCGTGCCGCTCTACATCTCCGAGATCGTGCCGACCGCCCGGCGCGGCTCGATGGTCGCGCTCTTCCAGCTCGCGATCACCGGCGGCATCCTGCTTGCCTACCTTGTCAACGCGCTCGTCGCCGATCAGTGGCGGATCGTCTTCGCGATTGCCGGCGTCCCCGCAACGCTGCTCTTCCTCGGCATGCTCCTGCTGCCAAACAGCCCGCGTTGGCTGGTCGACAGAGGGGACGTCGACGGCGCGCGCCACGTGCTGCACGAGGTCCGCGACCCCGACGCGCCGGAGACCGAGCAGGAGATGCAGGAGATCATCGCCGCTGTCGAGGAGGATCGCGCGCGGCCGAAGGAGTCGATCGCCGCCGCGCTCACCAGCCCGCTCGCCCGCACGATCCTCACGGTCGGGATCGGGCTCGGCGTCTTCCAGCAGATCACCGGCATCAACACGATCATCTACTACGCCCCGACGATCCTGAAACAAGCCGCGTTCGGCGACTCGGCCTCGACGTTGACGACCGCCGGGATCGGCCTGCTCAACTTCACGGCGACCGTCCTCGCGCTGCTGTTCGTCGACCGCATCGGCCGCCGCCCGATGCTGATCGGCGGCATGATCGGCATGATCGTGACGATGGCTGGCGTCGCGATCGCGTTCGCCGTCAACGACTTCAGCGGCGTCTGGAGATGGGTGACCGTCGTCTGCCTGTTCGGCTTCATCGGCTGCTTCGCGGTCAGCTGGGGCTGGGGCTTCTGGGTGATGGCGTCGGAGATCTATCCGCTGTTCATCCGCGGCCAGGCGATCTCGATCGGCAACTCCGTTCAGTGGGGCGCGAACTTCGCGATCTCCCTCCTGTTCCCGATCCTGCTGACCGCGTGGGGCGGCGAGGCGGTCTTCGGCATGCTCGCCGGCTTCGGCGTCCTCGCCCTGCTCTTCACCTGGCGCCTCGTCCCCGAGACCCGCGGAAAGACGCTCGAAGAGATCGAAGATGAATGGCGCCGCCGCGCCGGCGTCGAGGGCCAGCCGCCCCCGGCCACCGCGGCGGCGACGGCCTAGCGCTCGTCGTCGCCGTCCCCGCCGAGGTCGTTCTTGGCCTTGCGGAGCCACTCGGCGAGGGCTTGGCCGCCTTGGCCGAGCGTCTCGCCGGCGTCTTGGAAGGCGTCCTTGAAGCGGTCGGTGTAGAAGGAGACGGCGTCGCCGGCCTCGGCTCTGGGGCTGGCGGGCTCGTCGCGCTTGGGGTAGTCGCCGCCGGCGATGCGGTCGAAGTCGCCGGAGCGGACCCACAGCATCAGCTCGCGCGTGCGGCGGACCGGGAGCGGGTGGGTGACGCCGAGGTCGAGCAGCAGGCGGGTGATCCGCTCCAGGCCGCCGCCCTCTTCTGCGTACTCGATGCTCTGGTTCATGAAGGCGTCGAGGTCGAGCTGCTCCACCATGGCGCCGGCGGAGATCGACATCAGCGTGCGGCAGACGGCGAGCGGGTCGCGGGTCACCAGCGCGGCGGCGCGATCGCAGCTCAGCTCGGTCGCGCGGTACCACTCCAACAGCGCCGTGCGAACCGGCGCGAGCGGCAGCGGCAGCCGCGAGGCGCTCAGTCTCAGCAGGATCAACAGCGCGGTGCGGTAGAGCTGGTGGTCAGAGAGGATGTGCGCCGCCTCGTGCGCGAAGACCGCGCGGCGCTGGGGCGCGTCGAGCAGCCGCAACAGCTCCGACTGGACGACGACGATCGGGCTCTTGGCGCCGATCGCGAAGGCGTTCGGCTGCGGGAACTGGGTGACGTAGAGCGGCGGCGCCTCGCCCATGTCGAGCGTCGAGTACGCGAAGACATGATCGCGCCAGACCTCCTGCAGCTGCTGCTCGCCGATCCGCACCGAGCTGCCGAGCGACGCCTGCCGCAGCGCCCGCTCGTAGCCAAGCTCGATCAGCTTGCGCACGACCCGGTCGAGGTAGGGGATCGAGGCGAGCGCGGCGGTCGCGGCGCGGTCGGCCGGGTGCTGCCAGGCGCGCGGCGAGATGTCCTTCAGCTGGTAGCCCCTGACGGGCGCGTCGGACGAGGTCATTCGCCTCACGATAGCCCTCGCGATGCGTTCTCACGAGGGCCGCGGCGGCACTGTCTGCGCCACGGCGTTCAGACCCGGCGCGGCGGCGGCGCGGCGGGCGGCAGCGGTCTCACCCGCCGCCGCGATGCTGCCGCCGTTTAGCCTCTCCCGTGCCCGCGACGCGGGGCCACGACCGTGAAGCCGGCCGTCTTGGTCGCCTTGCCGCCCTTCATCGTCGCGGTGACAACGAGCTGGTAGGCCCCAGCCGGCAGTCATCCCTGAAGACCTTTCGACCAAGCCGGCGACCTCGGCGCCGGCTCGACGCCCGCTGGTGATCTTGCCAGCGGGCGGGCTCGAGGGGCTCAGCTAGACGACCGTCGAGGGGTGCGGCGGGTCCTGCGGGGTCAGGAAGGCGCCGTCGATCAGCTCGATCCGGTAGCCATCGGGATCGGCGACGAAGCAGATGCGGCCGACCTCCTCGCGCCCGCCGGGGGCGTACGGCGGCTTCTCGGGCTGGATGCCGGCGTCGGCCAGCCGTACCAGCAGCCCGTCGAGGTCCTCGACCGTCAGCGCCATATGGTTGTAGCCGTCGCCGAGGTCGTACGGCTGCTCGCGTCCGACGTTGACGGTCAGCTCAAGCGTGTCGGGGCCGCCCGGCAAGCCCATGTAGACGTTGTACGCCGAGTCGAAGTTGAGCCGGCCGCGGACCTCGTAGCCGAGCAGCGCGTAGAAGCGCAGCGACGCGTCGATGTCGCGCGCGCGGACGCAGGTGTGGACGAACGTAGGCATGCGCCCCACGCTAGCGCGGCGCGGGCGCTCACCGCGAGGCGACGTGACGATCGCGCGAGGGAGGGTAGACGCCTCAGAATGGGCCGCTTGGGAGCGACCAGCGAGTGGGTCTTCGGCTACGGCTCGCTCGCGGCAGCGCAGGGCGCGGCGGGCACAGGCGGGGCGGGCGCGAGCGCGGCGGGCACGAGCGCGGCGCGTGGCGCCTACCCGACCGAGCTGCTGGCGTCGCGGCGCTGGTGGGGCGTGGCGATGGACAACCGCGTCGACCTCCCCGGATACAAGTGGTACCGCGAGCGGGCGAGCGGTGAGCGAGCGGACGGGCTCGTCGCCTTCCTGGACGTGGCCGGTGCAGACGGCGGGAGCGCTGTCAACGGGCTGTGCCTGCCGGTCGACGCTCACGCCCTCGCCCGCCTCGACGCGCGCGAGCGCAACTACGAGCGGATCGACGTGACCAGCCGCGTGGCGCACGCGCGCGGAAGAGTCTGGATGTACGCGGGCAGCGCCGCCGGCCGAGCCCGGCTCGCGCAGGGCGTGCACGATCAGTCGCTGCTGATCAGCCAGGAGTACATCGATGACGTCGAGCACGCCTTCCGCGGACTCGGCGATGGCGCCCTCGCCGCTTACCGCGCCTCGACCGACCCTCCGCCACCGGGCGCCGAGATCGTCGCGCTGGAGCGGATCGACCTGCCGTAGCGGCGGACGACGGACGGGCGACGGCGGGCGGCGGAGGGGGCGGCGGACGGCGGACGGGCGACGGCGGGCGGCGGAGGGGGCGGCGGACGGCGGGCGGGCGACGGCGGACGGCGGGCAGGCGACGCGGCGCGGGCAAGCCGAGCCGAGCGCGCTACGCGAAGCGGCCGAGGGCGATGCCAGCCAGGGCGAGGGCGGCGATCGTCTCGCCGTCGTTGATCTCGCCGTCGCGGACCATCCGCAACACCTCGGCGAAGGGGACGCGCAGCACGTCGGTGATCCCCTCGGCCGCGCGCTCGTCGCCTTCCTCAGCATCTGAGAGCTCGGTCGCGAGGAAGACGAGCTCCGTTGCGTCGGCGATGCCGTTGAGCGCCATCATCTTGCCGAGCGACCGCCACGTCGCCGCGCGCAACCCGGTCTCCTCTCGCAGCTCGCGCTGGGCCGCCACGAGCGGCTCCTCCCCGTCGCTCGCGCCGGCTGGCACCTCGATCGAGCGCAGGCCCGTCGTGTAGCGCTGCTGCTCGACGAGCACGACCTCGTCGGCCTCGGTCAGCGCCACGACGAAGACGGCGGGAGACTGCATCTCGACGACGCCGTAGATCCCCTCCTGCCCGTCGGGTCGCACGACCGCGTCCTCGCGCACGCGAATCCATCTGTTCTCGTACGCGACGCGCGTGGAGAGCCTGCCCCAACTCACCCGTCGCAGCCTAGCGGGGCGCTCCGTCGGCGACTTCCGCACATCTCGACCGCCCGCCGCCAGCCTCTGGCGCACGGCTTTCGGCGCCGACGGCTTCACGACCGCGACTCGGGCGGTGCCTGGTGGAGGCGAGCTGACGGGGCGCCTTCACCACGCCATCGCGGCGGGTTCGATCCCGGCGGCCGCCGCGCCGAGGGTTTGCATTGCGGCTGCGGCGGCGATCGCGTGGCCGCGCATGTTGAGATGCAGGAGGTCGGCGCTGTAGATCGAGGGGTCGGCGGCGCGGGGGTGAGCGGCGCAGTCGGCGACCATCGCGCCGTGGCGGTCGGCGACGGCCCTCGTGATCAACGTGAGCGTTGCCATGCGGTCGCCGAGACGGGTGCCGTATGGGTCGGGCAGCGTTATCGCGCGGCTGACGTCGAAGAGGGTGAAGAGCAGCACGTCCGAGCCGGCGTCTCGCAGCGTGCCGACGATCGTGTCGAGCTCGGCCTCGAGGGCACCGGCGTCGAACAGCCGCGCCATCGCGTCGTTGGCGCCGGCGCAGACAGCTGTCAGGTCCGGTGCGAACAGCACTGCCTCCGACAGCTGCCGGTCGCGGACCTCGGCCGCGCGCAGGCCACGGCTGCCGAGGTTGAGGTAGGAGAGATCGCGGTGATGGGCCCGCAGGCCGCGCGCGACCCGTCTGGACCAGTCAAGCGTCCGATAGCCGTCGACCGGGTCGCCGATCCCCTCGGCGATGCTGTCGCCGATCACCGCAAAGCGCTGCCACGGCGCGCCGCGCAGCAGCGCATGCTCCTCGTGGGTCGCGAGCACGTCCGGGTCGACAAGCTCGTTCGGATACGTCGTCTCCGACATCGGGGCGCCTCCGGAAGCAAGAGCAGGGGCAGAATTCGCGGCCCACGATAGCGCATTTAGCGACCGATCGGTCGGACTCTATTTGAGGAGGCGCGAGGCGCGCTCAGCTCAGAGCGGCTGCGGGACGGCGCCGAGGATGCGGCGGATCGCGGCGTGGGCGCGTTCGGGCGCGCTGTCGTCGTTGTGGAGTCGCAGCTGTTGGTTGGCGACCATCAGCACGCCGCGCAGCTCAAAGACGATCTGGGCCGGATCGGTCTCCTCGGGCAGCTCGCCGGCGTCGATCGCGTAGCCGACTTGCCGTCGCATCGCGGTGTCGAACTGCTCCATCGCCTCCGCGAGCGCGTCGCGGACTGGGCCGGGCCGGTCGTCGAACTCGGCGGCGGTCGCCGTCCAAAAGCAGCCGCCCGGCCACGACGGGCCGTCGATCAGGTCGAGCCAGCGGTGCTCGATCGCGAGCAGCCGCGCGAGCCCGTGCTCCTCCGCCCGCGCCGGCTCCCACACCTCGCGCCGGAAGACCTCGCCCGCCGTCTCGATGACCGCGAGCTGCAACAGCTCCTTCGTGCGGAAGTGATTGAGCACGCCCGACTTCGACATCTCAAGACTGTCGGCGAGGCGCCCGATCGTCACTCCCTCAAGTCCGTCGGTCGACGCGATCCGCAGCGCGCGGCTGACGATCCGAGCACGCGTGTCGCGTGCCTCAGCGGCCGATCTCCGTCCCATTGGACCGATATTAGCGACCGGTCGGTCGGGGTTCGAGAAGTCGCAGGGCGTAGAGCGCGCTCCACGCTCGTGGTCGGCAAAGGCACGCACCGACTGCACCGATCCCGAAACCCGAGCTCACTGACCGGCACGTCTCGCAGCGACCTGCCACAGTCACATCTGATGAGCGTGCCGAATACTTTTGGCGGAGCCGTGCTCGACCGCGCCGGCATCCGGCGCAGAGACGCCACATGGGTGCAGGAGCGCCTCACCGACCCGCGCAGCCGCACCCTCGCATTGACGCGCGACGGGATCCTGATGACCGGCCCCGCGACCGCGCCGCAGCTCGTCCGCCTCTCGCCGGCCGAGATCCCCGGTCGCCTCGACACCGGCGTGTTCCTCGGCGTCGAGCCCGACGGCACAGCGCTGTTCGCGGTCGACGTCGAGCATGTCCATGACAGACATCGCCCGCTGACGCCCGGCGCCCGCGCGGTCAGTCTGCGCGAGGCCGGTGCCGTGCTGTCGCCGGAGATGAGCGGGCTGGCCGCCTACGCCTCCGCGCTCGTCGGCTGGCATCGCGCCCATCCCCACTGCTCCCGCTGCGGCGCGCTGACCGACGTCAGAGAGGCCGGGCACATACGCCGCTGCCCGGTCTGCGGAACCGAGCACCACCCGCGCACTGACCCGGTCGTGATCATGATCGTGCTCGACGGCGACAGGGTCCTGCTCGGCCGCCAGGCGAGCTGGCCCGCCGGCCGCTACTCGGCGCTCGCCGGCTTCG
>DASYEC010000117.1:0-83732 GCA_036499225.1 Conexibacter sp. | reverse complement strand
CCGCTGTTGCGGTCCTCTACAGCCCAAGGTCACCCTCAGCGCGTGAGCGTCGAGTCGCGCCTCTCCCTGCGCCAGGACCTCGGCCTGGCGCTCCTCCACCTGCGCGAAGAGGCAGGCCTCTCGCAAGACGCGCTGCGGCTCGCCTCCGGCGTCGCTCAGAGCCGCATCACCGCCTACGAGACCGGCAGGGCCGCACCCAACTACGTGACGCTCCACGCGCTCGCCGAAGCGCTCGGAGTCCAGGCCTCGGCGATCGTCTCACGCGCCGAGACCAACGCCGCGCTCGCCCGCACACGAGCCTCCCGTTCCCGATAGACACACGACCGCCGCACCGATACGCTCAAATAGCACAGCACAACTGCTGTCGCCGGGGGAGTCGATGCGATACACTTTCAAACAGTGCGATGGGGGGAAGGCATTCCAGCGGAGCAGAGCGCGCCGGCCGACGCCGCGTGGCGCTCGTCACGCGCTCGGCTACGCCGCCGCTACAGCCGCCGGCACGCCTCTCCAGCCACGCTTGACTCACTCCACCTCGAGGTCGCCGAGCTCGTCGGCCACGCCGTCGACTCCCACCAGCTCCACGCCGGCGTCGGACCTGTCGACGCCGCCGCGCTCCTCGACCGCCACCCCGTGCCCGTCCGCGTCCGGCTCCTCGCCGACGGCGAAGTCACCGCGTCCGTCCGCCTCCGGCGCGGCCTGCTCCGCGACCGCCTCCACATCGACTTCCATGCGCCCTTCTGACCGTCGCCGCTCCTGCTGGCCTCCCCCGACAGCGCCAGCCAGCACAGCGGCGACCCCGGCCCCGTGCGTGCATCACGGGGCCAACCGCCCGCGCCGCCCACGGCGCGCGCACAGCGCCGGCACCCCCGCCGGCGCCCGCTCATCCAGCGCCGGCGCCGCCCCCCCCGCGGCGCCGGCGCCGGACGGGGCGATCCGCATGACGCGCCGCCTGCTCTGGCCCTTGTCGACCGCGGCCGTCGTGGCGCTCGCGACCTGGGTCGGCAGCGCCGGCCCGTCCCTCTTCGGCGGCGCCTCCAAGGCAGCCGACACAAGCGGCACCGCCGAGGTCGTACGCGTAGTCGACGGCGACACGCTCCACGCCCTCGTTCACGGGCGCGACCTGACAATTCGCGCGTACGCGATCGACACGCCCGAGACGGTCAAGCCCGGAACGCCGGTTCAGTGCGGCGGGCCCGAAGCATCCGCGCTCGCAAGACGCCTCCTGACGCCGGGCCAGCGGATCCGCCTCTCGGTCGAACCAGGCGGCGACCGCGTCGACGAGTACGGCCGCGCGCTGCGATGGATCCAGCTCCCCGACGGCGCCTCGTTCCAGCGCACGATGGTGCGCGCCGGCCTCGCCGACATCTACCGCTTCGACGGCCGCAGATCCACCAAAGACGCCCAGCTGACCGCCGACCGCGCCGCCGCCCGCCGTGCGCACCGCGGCGCCTTCGGCCGCTGCGGCGGCTTCCGCTGGCCGACCGGGCCAGCGGCCTGGCACGCGGCTATGCGACGCCGCAACGCAAACACACCGCGGCGAGCCGATCCATCGCGCTCTCCGGCCGGTGCGGGAGGGCGTCGAGCGCGGCCGCGGCCAGCTGCACGTCCTCGATCGACACCGGCGCCGCCTCCAGCGCGAACCGTCCGAGCCAGCGGACCGCACAGCGCTCAAAGCCGTCGTGCTCGCGCATCAGCAAGCAGATCCGCAGCGCGTCTTGAAGGTTGACCCGCGGCATCCGCGACGCGAGCTCGCGGACCCGCTGCAGGTCGCCGGCGTCAAGCGCCTGGCGGAAGAGCACGTAGGGAGGATGCCCGTGTCCAGCGTTGCCCATTACGAACACATGTTCGCATACGCGGCGTAGGCGTCAAGGCTGCCCCGTCGGGCAGCGAACTGCCTGGCCTTGGAGAGGGGGGCGAGCAGCAGCGGCAGGCCGGCGGCGCGCGGGCCCGGCAGCCGTGGCCGAGGGCGCGGGGCGGAAGCACTCCGCAACGCTTGCATTACTGTCACGCATGCATTACACTATGGTTGTGCCGTGGGAAGTCCTCTACACCGAGCAGGCCGCAGACTGGGTCACCGGCCTTGACGACGACGCCCGCCGGCACGTCTTGGCTGCCGTCGAGCTGCTCGCCGAGCACGGCCCTCAGCTCGGGCGCCCGCTCGTGGACACGATCAAGGGCAGCCGGCACCGCCACATGAAGGAGCTGCGCGCCAGCACCCTGCGCGCGCTGTTCGCGTTCGACCCCGACCGCCGCGCGATCATCCTGCTCGGCGGCGACAAGCGCGGCGACTGGAAGGGCTGGTACAAGCGCAACATCCCGCTCGCCGACGCGCTCTATGACGACTACCTCGCCGGGAGGTGAGACCCACGATGGCCAGAATCACCACGCACGACGACCTGCTGAAGCGCCGGCCGATCACCCCGGCCGACCGCGAAGCGATCGACGAGATCAAGCGCGCGATGGAGCTGCAAGTCCGGCTCCACGACCTGCGCAAGCGGCGCGGCGTGACGCAGAACGCCGTCGCCGAGCAGCTCGGCACCAGCCGCCCCAACGTCGCGCGCATCGAAAGCGAGGAAGACGTGCGCGTCACCACATTGGAGCGCTACGTCCGCGCGCTCGGCGGACGGCTCGAAGTCCGAGCCGTCTTCGCCGACGAGTCCGTCACGCTCGCCGACTGACCTTTGAGGCGACGGGCCCGCCGGCAGGCTGGGGCGTCCACGGCCTCCAGGCACCATGGACGCAGAGCCCCGAGGTCTAGCGCTTGGGCGCTCTCACGCGCATCACGCGCACATGCGGCCCCCTCTTGCCGTGCTGCGCGAACTCTGACATCGCGGCATTGAAGACGACAATCACGTTTTCATCATCACTGCTAGTGCAGTTGCTGGCCCGCTCCCGTCTGGGACTGGGCCACCGGCTGCGCGACACGCCGCTCGTACGGGCCTTGACCCGCACAGGCTCTTGCGCCCGGCCGCGCCGCCACGGCACCGCACTGGTCGGTTCCGCGTTGTAGAGAGGGTTCGGGCGCACTAGCGTTCGCGACTCAGCCGAAAACCGGGAGGGTTAGTGAAGACGTTGGGGATGGCGTTTCTCGCCGCGTTGGCCGTCGCCGCTAGCGGTTGTGGCAGCACCCGTGAAACCGCAACGGTCGCGACGGTTTGCGCGGAGGGGACTCGGAGACCGCCGCGCCTCGTCTGCTACCTGGGCGGATGGGTGCACGACGCCGACGACCCGACGACGCTCAGTGCAATGACGACCCAAGCCGAGGTGCCAGACAATCAGTCCAAGCCAGCAAGGAGACTCCCCGCTCGCGCAAGGCCAAGACACGTGGTCAGGGCGCGTAACGACCAAGAGATCGTGGCTGCACGTCAGCTGTTCGCACGGTTGGACAACATCGCTATCCGGCTCGATGACGCCATTAACCCCGCGATCGACGCAACCCTCGGCGAGGGAGATCGCACGGCAGCGCAAGCCAGGCTGCGGCGTGTTCTCACCGACCTTGAACAAACAGTGGGCGAAAGCCCCGGCAAGACGACCTTGATCGACACGGCCAGAGGAGCGATCGCCGACCTTGATGGTGATGAGACTCACGCCTTGACGCAACTTCACGACAAGGTCTTCGATGCTCGCGACCAGCTCGCGGCAGCCGTGATGGGTCGTTGAGACGAGCCGTTCGACCCTCCCTGCGTGCTCACGACCGCGTCCCGGTGTGACCGTCCCAAAGATCGGCGAGCTCGACCAAGGCCGGGCCGCGCTGGCCCGGCTGCTCGAGGCCAGCGACGTGCTCGCGCACTACGACGACTGGGAAGCGATCGACGCCCGCGTGCTGCACTGCGCGAGCTCGCTGCGCTCGGCGTCTCCTACAGAGCGCTCGCGTGGATGGGCCGCGTCCCTGTCGGTGCGGTCCGGCAGATCGCGCGCGGCGCTCGCCCGGTGGGCGTCGGCACGCGCGAGCGCCTGACGGCGCGGCTGCGCGTCATCGCGGCCGGCTCGCGCCTAGCGCCGCCGCCCTAGCCCGTGCGCTCTGACACCGCGGGACCAGCTGCACCGCCGCCTACGAGCACCAGCCCGCGCGCGACGTCGGCGCCCATCAGAAACGCGCACCGCGGTTACAACAACGATGAAATAGACGAGAATTGCGGCGAAATCATCGCCGAAAATCGAGGAGACACACAACGTGTCTTCCGCGGCACTCTTCGCCGCCGCAGTTCGTCCCCGTGACCAAATCATCCCGCCAAGATCTCGCACATGCCGAGAGCAGCGTCCTGGCCCGCCCGGCTTCCGCAGACGCTGGCATTGCACGAGGCGCCTGCTTGAGCACGCCAGCGAGGGGCGCCACCGCGCGACCCCCAGTACACGATCAGAGTAATCGCCGAGACGATCGGCGCCGGCCGCAACACCGTCTACCGCCACGTCAAGCAGAGGACGGGGCCAGAGCGCCCGCAGCACTGCCCAACTGGTCTTGTGCTACAAGCGATCGCCCGACGCCTGCTCGTCGGGCGGGAGGAGCCCTTGTGGCGGGCAGGAGACGGGGAGAACAAGCCGCGTCGTGAAGTCGAGCCTCGAAAGCGCCATGCGCGCTCTCGACCTCGCGCCCCAGGGCGTGATCGAAACAATGGTGCGAGGCGCGATGACTCGCAGGCGCGTGAACGCTGGGCGTGAGGCGCCGCATGCGCTTGTCGGGCGCGAGGCGATCATCCTGGCCGGGCGGCCGGGATCATCGCGGCCAAGGTAGTGCTGCGGCAGCAGCGTCGCGTGCCCGACGGCGCGATCGGCCGCCCACGATGACCAGCGGATCGCCGCGAGCTCCCACGAGAGCACGTGCGCGACAAGCGTGCTCGAGCACCTGCGTGGGCGAACGCGGAGTCTGGTGTCGTGGGCGCTCGTGCACGGCAGGCTGGTGGGTTGTCGCGCCCAGGTGGCCGCTGCGCGGAAGTAGCCGATGCTCCTCTTCGGGCTCTCCAGGCTCTGGCCGTGGTAGGTGACGCAGTTGAGGCGCGTGTCGCGCAAGGGCGCGGTTCGCCATGTCGCCGTGACGGCGGCGTTGGCGAGCTGCCATGAGAGCGCCCCGTCGCTGTCAAGGATCGTCGCTGTCGCGCGGTGGGACTCGAAGCGCAGTGGCGCGGAATACCGCGGTGTGCCGTCGTACGCGAGATCCGCTCGGAACGGGATCGAGCTGATCGTCTGGCCGGCTGAGCGGAAGGCGGCCGCGATCGGCGGGAGCACGACGGACCATGCGCTCGGGTCACCGTCGGGCCCGCAGTCGCCGACGTCGAAATCGAGCGCCGTTCCTTCGCTGGAAGACGCGCCGAAGTAGCCATCGGCGGATGACACCTCGGCTTCGCCGTATTGCGGAGGCACCGTGACGTGGAGGGTGCCGGCGCGCGTGTCGAGCGATGCCGTGACGGGCGTTCCCGCGTCGGTGAATCTCACGCTCACATCCGCGGCCCGTGTCGAGGATGCTGCACCGAGAAGGACGCAGCCAAATCCGATGACGATCGCTATTCGCTTCATTGATTTCTCCAAGACCATCCAGGTCGTCGCGACGCTGCTTCTCATCGCACTAGCCTATGGACGGCCGACCATGGCTCGTCACAGCGGCGTCGATGTCGAGCTGGATCTGCGGCGGCTCGGTCGTCTCTCGCATCACGTGGGCATGCTTGTCTTTGATGATTTTCGCCAGGCGCGCTGCCTCAAAATGCGGGTCGGCGCCGGAATCGAAGGTCAGGTATCCGATTCTGCGGGTCTCGTCGAACCGTGATGGGAGGGCGTCTTTGTCCCAGATCGGGATGACGTGCCCATCGTCAAAGCGGGCTCTGAATTGGTCGCTCTCGAAGATCGGCCATCGCTTCTCGCCATATCTGCGGCCGAGGATGGCGATGACGAAGCGGCTGTCCGAGGCGTAGATCGGTCCGAGCAGGGCCTCGATGTCCTCGCCGACGATTCGGGCTTGTTCGTTGAGGTCGTAGAAAACGACGTAGTCGTCAGCATCCAGGAGCTCGTTGAGTCCGTCCGCGAGGGGTCGGTCCTCGCCAGCGAAGGACAGCGCGAAGTCGTATTCATGCTCGAGCTCGACGTTCTCGAAGCCGAGCGCTCGCGGGAAGGTCCGCCAATCGAGGTTGCGCAGGTAGAAGACCAATTGGGGATCTTCCACGGAGAGGGCCTTCCCGTCAGGGTCGTAGTGAAGGATCTGAGCGATCTCGTCGTTTCTGGCATGACCGGCGAGCCAACCTTTGTCGACGACCTGCCCAACAGAGCGACGGTGCTCAGGATGTCGGGCAATCTCCTCGCGCAGCACAATGTCCCAGCGATCCGATTCGGCCAGCCACTTGAGCAGCAAGAGGTAGTTGGCTCGGCCGTTGGGCCGGAATCGCGGGCCGCGCGCGAACTTGCCGACCGCGGGCCCGAAGCGACTTTCCTGCTGGCCCATGACGCTTTGCTTCACGCTGCTGTACGGCGCGGTCACCTTGACGTGGTGGTCCTGCCGCTCCGTGATTCCTGCCTTCAGGCAGAGTTCACGGCTCAGCATCTGCGCCAAGTAGAAGCTCCCCTGAGCGGCGGCGACGATCTGCGCTGCCGCCGAGAGCTTGACGTTCAGCGCCCCCTCGCCGAGGCGCACTACTTCCTCGAGCTTTTCAGCCGGCTCGACTTCGAAACGGAGGACGTCGATGCGGGCTGCGAGGTCGGGAGCGTGCCGGACGAGCGCGTCGCCGGCGCGGTTGATACCGACAATCACCAACTTGCTGCCGGCGTCTTCCGCGTCGGCGAGGACCTTCAGATGATCAGCGAGGGAGTTCTTCACTTCGAGCGGAAGGACGTGGAAGTCGTCGACGACGACGACGCCAAAGGCCGCGATATTCGGGAGCTCGGCGATGTACTCGACGCTCTCGCGCACCCGTGCGGAAAGGATCTGCGCGCTGCCGGCCATCGCGATGTCCTCAAGCGCGCGCGTGACCGCGGTGGTTTTTCCGATGCCGGACGGCCCTTCGATTACGACGCCGCGACCAGGGGTTCGGAGCGCGACCCGCAGACGGTGGAATGCGCTCGGCGCGACGAACGTATGCGTCGGAACACCAGAGGTCTTGAACACTTCCTCGAGGAGCGGCTCGGACATACGCGAGACCCTATACGCGGCCCCAGTCCTCGTGGGACGGCAGCGCCCGGGTGGATGCCGGACAGCAGCACGTCGGTCAAAGGCGCGGCCTGCGTCCCCCGGAGCCTTGGGCGGAGCTCCGCCCGCTCCCCGGGTTCACATAACTGGCATTGCGAAACGAGCGCGAGGGCGCATCGGTCGCTCTGCGCTTTCAGAGACCAGCGCGCGTGGCCAAACAGTCTGAAGCCTGTGAAGCCGAAAATCAGTACCGTGCTCACCGGTGAATGCGCGCATCATGTGGCAGCTGGCGTTCTTGCTCGCGGCGCTCACGTTTTTGGGCGGCTTTGCGGTCGGGCGCCTGACCGACGCCAGCTCTGATCCTTCGACGCAGCATGCGAGCGCCGCGACGGACGCCTTGCCGCTGGGCGAAGACGTTGCCCCCACACGTTGCACCGTCTACCGGTCCGCGACAAACGTCGCGGTCACGTTCACGGCGAACGGTCCCGAGAGCCTGTGCGAGGAGGTGATCGCAGGGGACGCTCAGGCTGGAGTCCTTTGGAGCTATCAGGAACGACGCGACACCACGACCGCACGGGGGGCGGCGTGCTATCTGACGCACCCTTCCGGCGCCCGTGCCGAGGTGGACGACTCGGGTGGCCAGTCCTACGGCCTCGACTTCTGTGCGGGACTGGTGGGGGAAGGTTGGGTCGAGGGCCCCTTGCCCGAGACGGCCGCGGTCCCGTAGGGCTCTCGCTTGCCGATGCGGTTTCGCGTTTACATACCGAGCAGCGGTATACCGGGCTGCGGTGGGCTGATCATGTTCGTCCTCGCCATCGCCTTGATCGTGACGCTCGTTCAGTCTTTTGCCCGGAAGGTCGGGTGGGGCGACGATCCACAAAAGCGTGTTGACACCGCCGTCCGCCTGTTCCAGGAGCGGTGCTCCGAATACGGCGGGCGTGCTGAGGACGACAACGGCGTCGACGTGCCCGAGTGCGTGGTGAGACTCTGGGGCAGCGAGTACGGCATCTCGATCATCTCGCTTGATCCATGGGACGTGAAGGATCAGACGGGGTTAGAGCTCACCAGCGGCAGATTCGACCGGGGCGCAGCGAACGACGAGCTGCGCGAGTGCCGTGAATCGAACTCGTTCGAGCGCTCGGTCGTTCGTATGGAGCGGCGCTCGGGCTGGGGCGAGACCGCGCGCCCCCCCACGATCGCCCGCTACAGCCGCCGCTACGGCGTGTGCGAAGACTTCTAGGCCGTCGCCGGTCGCCGCCGGCACGGCCGGCCTCTGGACGACGTTAGCGAGGCCCATGCCCTGCTGCCCGACCAGCCGCCGGCACGGCCGGCCTCTGGACGACGCTAGCGAGGCCAATGCCCTGCTGCCCGACCTCCGCGACGCCTCATGTGTCCGGGCGCTGCTGGGCGATGCGCTCCTCGAGCCGTGCGAGGCGCTTGCTGATCGGCCGATTTCGACAATCGGTGTTCTTGAAGGGGTCGGGGGGAGAGGCGCCGACGACCGCTGCGTGACTACAGCGCCGTTCCGGAGCCTGTCGACCCGTTCGCCGGCAGCCGCTGGTCGCCTTCGGCGCTTTAGCTCCTCGCAGCCCGGCCATACCACCTCAACCGGCCGGGCGCCGCCTCGGAGACTACGGTGTGTCTAATGTGGATTCCAGAATCTGAGGATCAAATCGTGAGCGCCTCAGCGCGCCGCGACGTCGTCGAGACGTCGTCTTTTGACGCAAAGGCCGCTTTGCCGCCGGCCGGTAAGAACAAGGATTTGGGCAAGGACGTTTGTGCCATGACGGCTGACGGCGGCGTCTTGCTCTACGGAGTCGGTGGAGACGATCGCACCCGACCCGACACGCCGACGCCGTTCGACTTGAAAGGCGCGGCTGAACGCATCGACCAGGTCGTTCAGACCGGGATCTCGGAGCCGCCGTTCATCGAGATCCGCGACGTGCACAGCGAGCGCGAGCCTGGGAAGGGCTATCTCGTCGTTGTCGTTCCCGCCTCAGCTCGCGCCCCGCACATGCTCACGCTCGGCGGCGACAACCGCTATTGGGGACGCGGCGCCAGCGGCAACCGATTGCTTACCGAGGGTGAAGTGGCGCGCTTGTACGCGCGGCGCGAGCGCTGGCAGTTTGACGTCGACTCGCTCCTCAACGAGGCATCCGCCGGAATGCCTTTCGACTACAGCGTCCCGATTGAGCAGATCGGCCCAATCACCGTGGTCGCTTCTCCGGTAACCGGAATCCCCGGACTGCTCAGCAGAGCCACCGGTGGCGCGCCTGTGCGCGAGTTCTTCACCGCAGAGATGATGCAGAAAGCACTGGCCGTTGATCCATTTCCGAACCAGGGGAGCCGCGGCATGGGCGGGGCGTACGCACCGAGCCCTCGCGGTGCCGACGTCTGGCTGTTCTCTGACGGGCGCGATCCGGCGGGTATCTATCAGGCGACCGTCGAGCTGCGAGCCAACGGGCGGCTGACGTACTGGAACAGCCCAACAATCAACAGCCGGGCCCGGGACGGGGAATCTGCCCCCGTCATCATGGAGCAGTCAGTCACGCGAGCCGTCCACCAGGTCGTTCGGGTGGCCGCATGGCTGTACGAGAAGGGCGGGTACTTCGGCTCGGTCGATCTGGGCGTCGTGCTGAAAGGCATTGAGCCTGCGAGCGCCGCGTCGCGACTGCGCGAGTGGTCGGAGTCAGGACCGAGGTACGGCGCCCCCGAGTTCCGCCGCGCAGAGCGCATCTCAATCACAGAGATGCGCGGCGACCCTCGAGCTGTCACCACACGGCTGGTGAGACCTCTGTACGAGGCGATCAGCGTTCGCGATTACCAGCCGTTCGGGGAGGCGCGCGACGGAACGTGAACGAGAACACGTCGCTCGCACCGCGATCTCGCACGCTGCCGGATCGAGCCGTCCCTTAAACGGCCGTTTTTGGACGCGGTTTAGCTTGTGGCGATCTGATGGCGCCCGGGGTGCGGCGCGAGGCGCGGGTACGGCGTGGTGGGGCGAACCCGGCGCCGTGGCCGGGCGCGCCGTTCTCGGCGTGCGCCGGGTCGACCGGGCGTGCAGACGCAACCACCGGAATGGATGCGCGCGACGCTTCCACTCGGCCTAGCCGCTACCGCCGGCTCCGCCCTCCCTCCGCTAAGGGAGCGCGAAGTAGCGCGGTGACGCCGAGTCGTCTGTGTACATCACGAGCGCTCCGGCGTCGGAGGAGTCGACCTGCCAGCAGACATTGCCGGTCGCGATGCCGCCGTGGAACACATCGCCTTGCTCTTCAATGTCGTTCGGGATGACGCCGCAGTCGTCCATGTAGGGCGAGTAAGCGACCGCCGAGGGGCCGACGACGTAGAAGGTGAGGTCGGCGCCGACGGAGGATGCGGTGGCGCCAAGGTAGGTGGCCGAGATCGTCGCCAGGACGTCCTGTCTCCCGGGGTCGGGCGCGTCGTTGAACAAGTTCTCAGCGAGCACCTGCTCGGTCGCGTCCGGCGTCACTGAAAGGACTGCGATCCGCCACTGGCCGGCGATGATGGAGCTGCCGATCGGGAGTGGGTTCGCACGGGTGACGCCCTTCGGGATCGCGATCTGGACCGTGCCGCGCTTCGTCGCGCCCCGGAGCTTCGCGACTCGGGACGTTTCGCTCGAGCGCAAGGTGTACGAGATGACCTCAGCAGTCGCCGTGTCGCGGCGAACGATCTTCGCGTGCCCCGACCAGTGCCGGCGCTCGGACGTCCATTTGGCGTCGCAGGCGGCCGTGTTGGCGTCGTCGTTCACGCGACACGTCATCTGCAGCGCGCGGGGGTGCGGAGCCTGGCGCCTGATTGCCTTGACCAGCGTCGTCGTAGCTTCGCGCTCGGTCATCGCGAGGTCATAGGCGCTCGCCGAGCTCGCCCCGATCCCGCATGCCGCGACGGCCGCTGCCGTCGCCATGATCGCCTTCCGCACAACCCCTCCTGTCAGTAAAGACGGCGGGCGGGATTATCGGCGCTGGCGACCGGTTTCGCGCCGTTCGCGCTGGAAGTTCCAGAAACGGCCGCTTGCCGAACGGTCCAGTTTTAGTCGCGAGGCGCGTCCAAAACGGTGTTCCGAAACGCGCCCGCAGAATTGCGACGTTGATAATGGGCATGGGTTTTGGACGGCTGGCGTAGTCCGTTATCGCGAGTCACGGCCGTCCGCGGGCCTAATGGAGCATGACAAGTCCGGGTCGCTGCCACATGCGCCCGCCGTGCTACCTGCAGGTAGCCGCTTGCTCTACCTATGAGGACGGCTCTAGGATTCTGCGCGCCGTCTACCAGCCAGGACTGCACGGATGCGTCTCTGCACCAATTGCCTTCATCACGACGACCGCGAGATCGAGCACTGCCCATCCTGCGGCGGTGACGAGTTCGCCAAGCTCAACGGCAAGGGCTATGTGACGGCGCTGCCAGCGCGGGCGGGGATGCCGTGTCAGGGATGCCTGGAGGCGGGCCGGGAGCTGAAACTGCGGTACTACCGGCGGGTCGTCGGGATGGTCTTCGTCGATCGCGTCCACGCCACGGCGGGCTACTTCTGCGCCTCCTGCCGCCGCCGCGAGTTCGGTAAGCACATGGCCCTCACGCTGCTGTTTGGCTGGTGGGGCGTGATCGCGCTGTGGTTCCGTAACCCCTACGCGATCGTCACCAACCTGTGGGCGTTGATCGCCTCGCCGCTTGGCGCTGGCCGGCTGGGTGCGATGAACGTCAACGAGATCCGCGCCGACGCCCGCGAGAAGCAGCGCCTCGCCGATGTGTACATGTCGATGCCGTCATGGTTGGATCACCTCGACGAGGATGAGATCGGGCTGGTCCTTGCCGAGCGCGACTACTACGCGACCCTCCAGGTTCAGCGCACGGCCAGCTCGCAGGAGATCAAGGCTGCGTGGCGCGAGCAGGTCAAGCTCCATCATCCCGACACCGCGGGCGCCGCGTCACACGAGCGCATGGTCGAGATCAACGACGCCTACAAGGTGCTCGGCGAGGAGCGGCTGCGCCACGCCTACGACAACCAAGACGAACTGCTCGCGTTTCTCGGACAGCTCGGTGACACCGAACGCGATGGCGCGCAAGCCATGGAAGGCTACGACCACGGCTGCGCGCTGTGCCGGTCGGCGTTTACCAGCTTTGACGACTTCGCGGACCACGTCGACGCCGAGCACCCGCACACCGATTACCGCGACGCCCTCGTCGAGCTGCGCGACGGAGTGCCGATCGGCGATGTCGATGATAAGCCCGGGCCGGGCGGCTGGCGCTGCAAGGCCTGCCACGAAGTCTTCGATGACTACGACGACGCCCTGGCGCACGCCGACAACGCCCATCCAGACCGCGTCGCTGTCGACATCCGGACCGCTGTCGAGCGCGCGTGAGCGCCAAGGCCTACTGCTCAGGCTGCGGGGCGGCGCTGCGCGCTGAGGACCGCTTCTGCCCGGGCTGCGGCGCCGTTGGCAACGCCGGAGCACCGACAGAGCTGCACGTGCAGGAGTTCAGCCCAACGAACGGGCGGCTTCAGCGCATCGGCGACTTCGCCATCGACCACGCGAAGGGCCTGCTCGCCCTCCTGGCGATCGGCGCGCTCATCGGCATCGGAGCGCTGATCGCTCGAGAGAAGAGCGCCAATGAAAACACTTCGTCGCCCGGCTACCGCATGGTCCGCCAGCTCAAGTCAAGCGGCGCGATCGACAACTTCAACGCGATCTTGCCAGAGGACGACTGGGAGACCGAGTACTCCCTCAACGACGGCGATGCCCACATCCGCTTCCGCGGCAACGAGATGGAGTCCAGCGTGCCCCGATACGACGACGACCTGAGCGACGCCATCGAGGCCGGAGCTCACAGAGAAGGCTTCACCGGATGACCAGCCGTCTCGCCCTCGGCGGGCTCGTGTTCGCACTCGCCACCGTCGCCGCGCTGGTGTTCGGTGGCGTCGCCATCCACGAGCTCAACTACGCCAGCAGCCACCCCTACAGCTACGGCCCCGCCAAGGTCATCGCCTGGGCCAGCGGCGCTGGCGCAGCACTCTCGGTCGCCGTCGGCCTCATCGGCTGGGCACTCGTCCAGGACAGCGCCGGTCCGGCGCGGCGGTAAAGAAGGCACGCCAGCAGCGCACGCTCACCGCATGCAGCTGCCCCGCGCTGTTGGGCCGGTCAGGCAGCGCCACACGAGCTTTTGCCGCTGGCACTTCGCTAGGGCCAATGCTGGCGTGTGTTGGGCTCAAGGGAGATTGGCAAGCGGAAGGCTGATGCGGACGAGGTCGAGACTGAGAGCACTGCGACGTCATCGTCGCTGAGTTGCAACCGAGCTATCTTCCCGACAGCCCAAACGAGCCCGTCCGGTTCGACCTCGACCCATCTAACTGTCTCGTACTCAGACGGCCAGGCTGAGTGTGATCGCAGCAGCCGGGAGAATTCCATGGACCCACCTCGCTGCGGAGCTGTATCGATTTCGGCGCTCACAAGCGTGACGTGGTGGCGCGACTCATTGCGAATGGGCACTCTGAGGATCCACTCGCGCTCGGTGACGGTTCGGTCGGGTTCGCCAAAGCTGATGAGCGTCCGACGATCGCGTTCGTACTGGCGCTCGTTCTTCTTCTGGTACCACCACGTCAAACCCACGCCGACGGCTCCAAGCACGAACCCGCCGACGCCGGTGACGATGGCCAGCCATGCGTCCGATTCCACGACGTAACCCTAGCGACGCCGTCAGCCGAAGGTGTCAACTCAGCCCGTGCCAACAACGGGCTTCAAGCCCGCTCAGGGGAATGCAAGCTCTCCTGTTACGGCGAAAGGCGCACAGCCGACAGCGGATGCCGCAGCAGACCTTGCAACGGCGCGATGTTGAGACACGGATCGCGAACGGTGCGCGTGGGGCCTGCTCCGTCCCAAAAACGGCCGTTTCTAAGACACCTGCGCCCAGCGACGCCAGCGCGCGGCCTCTTGCGTCTGCAACCCGTGTCCACAATCAACGTTCCTCCACATTCCCGTTCGCCGATTTCGATAACCGCTGTTCTTGAAGGCAGCGGGGGAGAGGCGGCGAAGACCCCTGCATGACGACCGCCGCGCCGCTGCCCGAGCCCGTCGACCCGCTCGTCGGCACGCGGCGGCGCGACCTCGACCTCGACCTCCGATGACCGACTGCTTCAACATCGCGTAGCCCGCAGGCGTCGTGGCTGCCCTCGCGCGTATGGACGGCTTGGAGGCCGGCAAGGCGGCGGTCACGCGGCTCCTCGTGGCATGCGACACCCTCCAGCACTACGACGACTGGCGCGCGCTTGACGCGCGCGACGCCGCGCTGGGCGAACTCGCCGCCCTCGGCGTCGGCTATCACGCGCTCGCATGGATGGCCCGCATCTCCGCCACGGAGGCGACCCGGATCGGCCGACGCGCGCGCTCGCCCGGGACCAACACACGCCGGATGCTGACCGCCCGGCTGCGCGTCATCGCCGCCGGCTCGCCCCTCGCCCCACCGCCGACGGACTGACCGTCAGCGCGATTTCGATAATCGGTGTTCTTTAAAGGCCTCTGGGGAGAGGCGGCGGAACGCGCTGATGCGCTAGTTGCCGGCGTCCGACGGGTCGGCGGGCGCTGTCGTGCGCGCGTGGGCGCCGTTCTCTGTTGGTGAGCCCTTGGCTGGGGACGCCGGCGCCTCGATCGCCGCGACGGCCATGTCATGCCAAGCGTCGATCGAGGCCTGCACTCTTGGCCCCGCGGTGAACACCTCGAACATCACGAACAAGACCGCACCAAGTCTCCGGATCGCTTTGGACTTCAGCACCTTCGGGTCGTTCTGCACGATCAGCGCACCCACGACGGCTTCCATCGCGCGGCTGACAGCTCTGGGACCCCCGACCGCCAGTTGATCGAGCGCTTCCTCGACCTCGTGAAGTCGCGCGATCAGCACGTGCTTGACTTCGTCGGGGATCTCATCCGACTCGCGCACCTCCGCGACGAGATCCTCGAGCTGCGACCGCATTCTTGCGAGTTCGCCTTCATCGGGGACAACTCCGTCGGGCGCGGTCCGGTGGAGCTGAGCGGACACGAGATCGAGCGCCTCGAGCGAGACCTCGTCCGGGAACACTCTCTCAGCGCGGGCGCTGAACGCATGGTCGCTCGGGAAGATCGGGTTGCTCCAACTGCGCCGATACCGCTGGACCGGCCGCACCAACGCCGGCTCGCCCGCATTGTCAACCGCCTCTTGGATCTGCCGGACCAGGTCGGCGACAGCGCCGAGTCTCAGAACGACGTCGTCCTCCTGCACCCTCAGCACCTGCGCCCAGGCCACCACGAGCTGCTGATTCCCGCCGATCGTGGTCAGTCGCGTCAGCAGATCGTGAAGGCGTCCCGCCGGGTTGTCCAGGTATGGCACACCTGGAATCTAGCGTGGTCGCGCCGACTGCGGTGACGCTTCGGCGTGCGCGCTGCCGCCCGCAGCGGGCACACGCCCGTGCCAATGCTGTGCTGGGGCGTCCACGGCTGCCTGCGCGAAGCCGTGGACGCCCAGCCCAGAGCTAGCGCTTAGGCGCTTTCACGCGCATCACCCCCGCGGTCGGCGTCGCCTTTGCCAAGTCCTTCATCGGCATAGCGAAAACGACGACGAATCTGTCATCACTACTGATAATGCAGTTGTTCGTGACATTCGTCGTTCGTCTCGTAATGTACGTCGACTTGACGTTTCCAACCGAGTTGGCGTGAATGTTCATGACATTCGACTTGTACGCGGTAGTGGAACTGTTATTGTGGTTGCTCTTGATTGGAACGTTCAAACCACCAGCGAAATGCAACGCGACCGTGACCCCGGTCGTTGCAGCTATTCCCTTGCAGAGCGTGCGATTCGACGGCATATACCGTCTTCCTTTCTCGGTTGCGGCAGGCTGACGCCTGCCGCTATCGGCAGATTCGTTCACTGCTAATCACCTCATTGAGTCGCGACGAGCGGGCGCTCGTCTGTTTACCTCTTCATAGTAATCGACGCTTCGTCGCTTCGCCGGACTTCACGTAAGAAAGTTGAGCATGCGCGTAACTGGGCGCGCAAACGCTCAGCTTGACGGCGTGACGTTCGGACGTTCGGGCGGTCGGCATGCGTTTACCATGCCTCAGGGGTCTCAGGCCTGCAGGGTTTTCGCGTGCCGGCCGCCGACGGGCGCCCCAGCCCTGGCGCGCCGCCTCCTTTTAGAAGGCGGTGCTGGCCACAGACGCGGCCGGCGGCCCGGCTTCGCGCTCAGCCGTCGAGGCGGCTCTCGAGCAGCGCGCCGGGCTGGGTCTCGTGGCGGCGGCGGCGGCGGTTGTAGCGCTGGGTGGTGTCGATCGAGCGGTGCTGGGCGTGGTCCTGCACGACGTGGATCGGCACGCCGGCCTCGAGCGAGTGCGTGACGAACGCATGGCGCAGCGAGTGGGGGCCGACCGCTGGCACGCCCGCGTCGGCGCACAGTCTTTGCAGCAGCCACCAGACGTAGCCGCGCGTCATCGGCTCGGCGGCCGAGGAGCCTTTCCACCAGCCGCGCGCGGCGCGCTGCTGCTCGTCGCGCTCGACCACGAACAGCGGGCCCTCGCCGCGGCGCTCGGCGAGCTGCTCGACGCTGTGGCGGGCGGCGGTCGCGCGCAGGGGGACGGGGACGCGGCCACTGCGGCGCTTCTGGGTGACGCGCAGCACGCGGTGGCCGTCGTCGAGGCCGAGGCCCTCGACGCGGGCCGAGAGCGCTTGGGAGACGCGCAGGCCGTTGAAGTAGAGCAGCGCGAGGAGCGCGTAGGCGGGGAGGCTGTCCGCGCGCGCGGCCGCGAGCAGCTGCGCGACGTCGCGCTCGGCGAGCGTGTCGGTCTCGGGCTCGTTGGAGATCTCGGGCCGCTCGACGCCGGCGGCGGGGTTGCGCTGCAGCGCGTCGAGGTCGACGCCGAAGCGGTAGCAGCTGGTCACCGCGGCGAGCTTGCGCCGGACCGTGCTCGGCGCGCGGCCGGCGGCCGTGAGGCTCTGCGCCCAGCGCTCGACGGCGAGGCGCGACGCGATCAGCGGCTCGACGTCGAAGTCGTCAAGGAAGTCCTCGTACTGGAGGATGTCGCGGGCGTAGGCCTCGGCGGTGTTCGCGTTGACGCGCGCCTTCGCGAACAGGAACTCGTCGCGCAGCACGTCCCAGCGGGCGATCTCGCGCGCGTCGTGCACCGTCAGCCCGGCCGGCGCCAGGACGCCGTCGACCACCTCGACGTCGACCATGCCGCCATCGCCGGCGAGCGGGACGAGCTCGCCGCTCACGGCGAGGCGCCGATCGCGCTCGCGCGCCGCCGCTGCTCGCTCTTACGCCGAGGTCGTTCCACGCCTCCCACTTCGGAGGGAGGCTCCCATCCCCTCCTGACGGAATGGGAGTTATGTCAGGAATTAGACGGAACGCGCGCGGTCCGGTACTGGTGCACGGAGCGCGCCCTGCGGCCACGCGCCGCGACGAGGATCAGGCCGTCTGGCGGGCTGATGCCGCGTCCGTTGCGCGGCGTGCACCGCGTGCAGTTGCCAAGGCGCCGGCACCCTTTCACAGAGGCCAACGCGGTCGTTGCTGTCGCGGGGCCGCCGCGCGCAGGCGTGCACCTAGAGCGCTTCTCACCGTTTATGCGTGGGTCGATCATGAAGCCGTCGCGTACTGCCGCCTGCTCGGATACCGTTGCCGAATGTTCGGACGCCAGAAACACGAAGCACTCCACGATGGCCGCGTGGACTCGTGGGACGATGAGGCGCAGACGCGAGGCGTAGGAGCGCTCGTGCTCTTGAAAGGGAGCGAGTCGCAACTCAAAAAGATGGGCGTCCTTCCGAAACGCGAGCGCTTGACCTTCCGGAGCGTCGTCGCTCAGACCATCGAGTCCTTCATCGCGCCGGCTGCTGAGCGAACCCCGGGCGAGCTCGAGCAAGTGGCTCACCGCCTGCGCGATACAGGGACCGTCCTCGCCGGGAGTCGGATTGTCGACGGTCCCTACGGCGACCTGCTTCTCCGGGCCTCCGTCGCGGCCAGCGGCGTTGCCATCCACCTCCACGTCCACGACACCGGGCACCCGCCCTACGCTGCCCCTGACGACGTGACTCCTCCACCATTACTGCTTCGGTTCTTGAACAGACTCGCGCGGACGTTCGCCGAGGCTATGGCCTTCGACGGCCCGGGTAGCTGGCCGGAGATCGCGTACACCGACGCCGTGGCGAGACTTGCCCGCTTGCGGCCTGAGGCTTGTCGTGCACTTGTCGCTGATGTGAGTGCCGTTGGGCAGCTCAAGTCTGCGATGTATCCGCCGGGTTGGCTCTCGTACGCCGAGCTCTACGAAATGACTTCAGACGAGTCACTGTCGCGACTCGCGAGCGAAGCGATTCCTTGTTGACTTCATTTCGACTTTCTCGGAAGACGATTTCCTGGTTTCGGCAAGGCCGGTTGATCGCCTAGGCCGATTTCATCCTGTGAGCCCCGGAGGTGAGCGGACGATCCTGCGCCCTTACGACGGCGGTCAGTACAGGCGGTCGCCGTCGTTGAGCAGCTCGACCATGTAGCGGACTGCGAACCCGTAGACCCAGGTGCGGAGGAGGTCGTCAGTCGTGACCGTCTCCCACGTTCGGCGCGCGCCCGAGTCATCGCTCAGCGTTGCTGCCAGGACGCACCGCTCGGCGGCTTGGGTGCGGATGTGGCCGCCGAGGCCCGGAGCGCGCCACAAGAACGACATAGGCTCGTCGGGGGCGGCGCCGAGGGGTTCGATGGCTGCGATCCGGGCGGCGGCTTCGGCGATGGTCAGGTCCATGTCGGTGCCGCCGAACTCGGGATCTGACACCCATTCCTCGAATGCTTCCATGAAGCTGAGATCAGCTTCTCGCGCAGCCCTGTAGCTCTCGAACTCGACCAACCGGACGTTGAAGCCCATGCGGGCAATCGTCTGCGCGGGGATGACGACGTCGCGCGGCAGGTCGCTCAGGTCGCGTCCTTGGATGTTACGGACGGCCATGAGACCGAGTTGCAGAATCCTCAGCACTTCCCCGGGAGGCGGCGGGGCCTCTTCGAAGACGGCGAATGCCTTGTCTGCGATCTCGTGAGCAATCCGTGTCCCCTCGTCCTCGCGAATCGCGACGAAGTCGTCGCCGAAGTCGGGTGGAGCAGCCGTCGTCGTCTCGGGCGTGGCGCGCTCGGCTTGCGCTCTGAGCGGGTAGTCGATGCCCGCGAACGGGTCGTGTCTCCCAGCGCGCATCGCGGCCGCGGCTTCGTCGGCGGACATGCCGCTCGCGCGGACGTTGCGACCGATTGCTGCTTCGCTGAAGCTCTGCCGGGCGAACGCCATAAAGCCTGCGGTCTGCTGCCGGATCTCCGGGCCGGGATCAATGCCCACGTGGGCTGCTGCAGCCAGCGCTTCGCACATGGTGAGGCCGTCGTGAACGAACATCTCGCCGTTCGGTGATTTGACGCCGAGTTCGAGGATCCGTTCCACCACGGCAACCTCGCCGCGGATCGTCGCGCCGCGCTTGTTGATGGCGCGCATGCTGAATCTGACCTTTCGACCGCATCCGCAGAAACACTGAGCCACGCGAACGTTCTCCTTGTTGCACCTGGCGAGACAGCGTGATTCTCGCATGGGACCGCGCTTCCTCGCGCCCATGGGTCTGTTCCGTGGCTCAGGGACCGCGAGTTCGCCGCGGAGCAAACCCCGGCGTCGAAGCAGCGCGTCGAACGCGTTGCGAAGCCGCTCCAGCGACGCGTGGTGGCCTGCGTCCGTTTCGCAGCGTGAGGAGCGTCAACCCGGCGTGCTCGGAAGGCCGCGGATAAGCTCGCGCACGCAACTTGTAGTCGAACGTGAGACGGCGCGTACTGTGTGACGTGCCGCACAGCGTCGCCCTGTGAACCCTCATCCGAGGTACTCCCAACAAGAGCTCGACGCCAGACTCCTGGCAGCCGCGAACGCCCTGCGCGGTCCCATCGACCCGGCCGACTTCATCGTCGAGAACGTCGTGCACGAGATTGACGCTGTCGTTTCCGCCACGCGGTTCACGCACTGGCAGACCAGCCGGGAGGGCACCCACCTCGCGAAGATCGAAATCCGTCGGGCGCTGAAGAAGTTCAGGCTGCCGGCCACCAATGGGCTGTTCGACCGTGCGTACGACTACGTCGCCGAGCACTACTAGCCCGCGGTTGCGTCGCATCGGGGAGTGAACCGGCCCGGCCCCGACCTCCGTGCGGCCGTCCGGTCAGTACCTGCTGACTGCAGGTACGACACCCGGTCAGAGCCTTGAGCGCGGTCGAGCTTCGCCGGGGCTGATCGCGAGCAAGACGGGCGCAAGACGGACTACGCGTCCCCGGTGCCGAGATCGCGTGGCGTCCGCGAAAGCTACTGGGGAAGACGGTCGCTGACTCGCCTGCCCGGCGCTATGGCGGAGGCGTCGCTTACGGCGCGTCCATCGGCCCGCTGCCGCTGTTGTAGGGCAGTGCGATCTCGATCGCGTCGCCTACATCGAGGAGTCCGTCGATTGAAGACACGGTCCATCCCCACTCGTGCTCGGCCTCGTTCCACGACTCGGCAAGACCGGGGAAGGGGGAGGCCATGCCGAGCTGCGCGGGCGGCGCAGGGATCTTGATCGCAAGCCGCGGAGGCTTGTTCCACAACAGGTCGACGACCACGACGTTGTAGCCACCCGCGCGTTGGAAGGCGACATAACCCTTGCGGAAGCGCGGCTGCCAGGGAAGGCCCCGCTCGTCGATCGCCGCGGTGACGCGCTCGACCAGCGCGCGCCCGATCGCGAGCCGCTCCTGCGCGAGGCCGAGCTCCTGCCCGTAGAGCTCCCACGTCCACTCCACCGGCATGGCCTGCGCGGGCCGCACGCTCTTGACCCATTCGTTCGGCTTGACGACGACGTGGAAGTGCGGGGCCAGCGCCGAGTCCCCGATCCGCAGCAGCTCGAGCTCAACGCCGAAGAACCCGACGCCCTGCACCGTGCTGTCGTTGAGCCATTCGAGCGCGGCGATGTGCTCCTCGTTCAGGCGCTCAGCGATCCAGATCACGACGTCGGCCTCGGTGCCGGCGCAGTAGGTGAGCAGCTTGCCGAGGTGGTCGTGGTCGGTCTGGCCGAACTGGTTCTCGACGATGACCGTGCGCTCCTGCGCGTCCTGGAGCAGCAGGTCGAGCCAATACTTCCCGACCGGGTGTTCGCGCGCGCGCAGCTCGAGCGCCATCCCGACCGCCTCGCCGAGGCGGTCGAGGTTTGCGGCGAGCCACGGCGTGAACTCGAGCGCCTCGTGCGCCCAGCCCGCGTTTGCCGAGACCTTCACGAGCCGGCCGAACTCGTGAGGCGTGCTGGGAACCGGCTGTGGTTGTCCGCCCTGGTTCGTTGTCACGGCGGCGTTCTACCCGACGCGCGTGCCCCCGGCAACTCGGAAGCGACCGGCGCGATCACGCTCAACCGTTCTCTGCGAGCGTCACGATGAACTGCGCGGCGGCCAGGGTCGGTTGGACGACCTCCGCGGCGCTCAGATCAGTGGCGTTGAGCTTCCACAGCATCTGTGTCTGGCTTCGCCGCTTCCGGCAAGGGACCCACTCAGTCGACGGCGGCCTCGCGGCGACGGCCCTCTCGAGGCAACCCCACCGGTCGGCCTGCTGGCCGCCGCCAACTTTCAGCGCGATAGCGCGGCGGTGGGTGCGGACGTCGGCTATGACGTCAAGGTAGAGGTCCACACCGTTGGCACCAGGAACCTCGCACCGTGAACCTTCCCAGTACAGCCCGCGGTCGTTTGCCTCGGAGCGCACGCGGATGCCGGTTGCTCCGGCCGCAATGAGGGCCCAAGCCGCTTCAGCGACCCATGCCGCGTCGACGAGATCCGCCGCCGGAAAGCGGGCGTCGTCTTCCGCGGGCATGTCGCGCTCGCGGCGTGCGAACGCCCGCGCACGATCCATCCGACCCGCTTCATCCGCGACGGCTCTGACATACGAGCCCACGATCCAGGGAAGCTCGACGCCCTCCAGGGCGTCGGCGAGCTGGCGGCCCGTCACCCACGTCTCGCCGGCGACGGGACCGTTGGGTGCGAAGAGCATCCCCGTGACGCCGGGGACGTAGAGGACGACGTGTCGACCTGCGTCGCGGTAGCGCTCGAGTTGCGTTTGCTTGATCGGGTCCGCGACCTTCGTCTCGAGCGCGACCTCAACCGTGCGGCCAACGCTGTCGACGACCTCGAACGCGAGATCCGCACGAGCGCCGTTTACGCGGTGCTCACGTCTGACGCGGCCTTCGAGCTGCCACGGCGCCGTGCCTCCGGGAACGAGCAGATCAAGCAGCCGATCGCGCGTACCGGCGTTCTCGATCAGCCACGCCATCGCCCACGAATGCGCGAACCCGTAGTGCCACGGGACCACCTCAAGCAGCTCCGGTTCCGGCAAACTCGTCGTCATCATGACGGAACCTACGCGAGGTCACGCGCGCCGTGCGCAGGTACCTCCGCCAGCTCGTCCCCGACGGCCGTTACCTGCAATTACCGCCGATGAGGAATGCTTTCGGCATGAACACCGCCGCCATCGTCTCCGCGCTGCAGGCCGAGCCGTTCCACTCCTACGACGACCTCGCCGCTCGTTCGATGACCGCTCCGCCGCTCACGCACGGCCTGTACGCCTGGTGGCAGACCGCAGGAGCCCTCCCCGGTGTCCCTGGGACGCCGCATCCCTCGAACCCAGCCTTCGAGATCCTCTACGTTGGGACGGCCCCCAGCAATGCCACGTCGAGGCGCGACCTGCAGCAACGGCTGCGTGACCACCACGGCGCCGCGATCGGCAGCTCGACGTTCCGCCTGGACCTGACCGCGTTCCTCTGTAGGTCACAAGGCTGGCAGCCAGGCTGGACGACCCGGCCCCAAACTTAACGATCGCGACATCGCGTCCCTCGCCGACTGGCAGCGCCGGAACCTCTGAGTGCAGTGGATCGAGTGCGCCGACCCGTGGGTCGTCGAGGCGAGCGTCGTGCGCGCGATGCAACCGCCTCTCAACCGCGAGCACAACACCGATCATCCCTTCTACGTCGCCGTCGGCGAGGCCCGCGACGCGCTCCGCGCAGCAGCTCGCCGCAACCCGGCGGAATCGCAACTCGAACACCTCGACGCAAGCGGCGCGCATCGCTGCGAGGCTGCCGTCCCCGGCGACCAACGCGCGCAGCAGTTGCAAGTCGATCAGGTCGCGGAACCGCTCGTTGTCGCGGCCGCCGGGGTAGGCCTCGGTGCAGGCGTGGATCTTCCGCGCGACCTGGTAGCGAACTGACACGCACGCGAGTCTCGCCGGCGGCGACGCGGCGGCCGCGGCGATCGCCCCGGGGCAGCGCTTCTTTCTTAGGACGTTGCTGCGGCGAGCGGGTCGGCGGCGAGCGCCATCAGCTCCGAGCGGCTTCTGACGCCGACCTTTTGGAAGACGGCCTTTGTGTGGTCGCGCAGCGTGTGCGGCGAGATGTAGAGCCGCGCCGCGATCTCATCGGTCGTCAGTCCGTGCATCAGCCGCTCGGCGACTTGACGCTCGCGCGCGGTGAGACCGTGCAGGCGCAGCAGCAGGGAGGTGACGTCCGGGATCGGCGCGGGCAACAGTGTCACCGCCACGTCGGTTGCGTGCTCACCGTCGCCGTCCAGGGGTGCGCCGTGCAACAGCAGCCAGCGGCCGTCCGGGAGACGAACGCGACAGCGCGCACCCTCGCGCTTGCGCGTCGACTCCATTGCGGCGCCGGCGAGCGTCGTTGTGTTGTTGCTCGGCATCAACCGGAGGAGGCGGCGGGCCTCGGCGGTCGTCGAGATGAGCTCGCCGTCCTCGGTGACGGTGGCGACGCCCGGAACGAGGACGCTCGCCGCGTTCTCAGTTGCGGGGCGACGCACGAGGCTGCGACGCAGCCCATCGGCCACGTCCCGCGCGATGTCGGCGATGAACGCCCGCTCCTCGGCGATGAACGGGCCGCCGCCCAGTTCGCGGTGGAGCACGAAGCCGCCGCACGTCGTGCCGCCCACGCGCAGCACCGCGCGCAGCTCGTCGCCGAGGCCGGCCGGCCGGAGAATGCGCTGGACACGCTCGCTGCTCTCCAGCGCGGCCTCGTCGTGCTGGCTCAACGCCGCGACCGGGACGGGCATTTTCACGAGCTCCGCGCGGCCGTTGAGATCGTTCGTGAGCAGCTCGTTGCGCCAGAGCGCGCGCACCATGTCCGGCGGCTGCTCCCACTCCAGCGTCGAGGTTGGCAGGAGCGTGTCGGGGTCGAACGTCAACCAGACCGAGCCGTCGTGCGGGACGACGCGCCGCACGCGGGCGGAGACCTCGTGAAAGAGCTCTTGCAGCTCGAGCTCGCTGCGACCGAGGCGGTCGACCGCCTCACGGACCAGGACAGCCGACGTGGAGGCGAGCATGCACCAACTTGTATCCGGTGGCCGACGCCATCCGCACCCCTAAAGGAGGGGATCTGATCATGGACGGCAACCGTTAGCGGATTCTTCCGCCGGAGGGCGAATAAGTCCCATTATCGTAATTCTCGATGCCTCGCTCTGGCGGGCGCCGGAGGACCACCATGTCGGGGAGAGGTCTCCGGCGCCGCACGAACGTCAACGCGCGTCCTGCCTAGGCGATACCGCTTCTAGCCAACGAATCCGTGCTGGACCCGGAGGGGTTGGAGGAACCCCAGCCTAGAACCATCGCGGCCACCGCCGCGACGACCAGCATTGGGAATGTGGAGCGAAGGTCGCCCGCCGCAAGAGGAGCCGGCATGACGCTCGCGACCGACGCCGGCAGGCAGCTCGTGCTCACGCTCACCGACCGCCCGGGCACGCGGCGCGCGGACGCGGCGGCGTCGCCGAGGCCTACGAGCGTTGGACGGAATCTGGTGTCTGACATCTTGTCGCGGGATTTGGAGTTTCGGCAACACGGAGGTTCTGGGCTTTGATCGCTGGAAAACGGATTGGGCTGCTGGCTGGGGCGTTGGCGGGGGTTGTGGGGCTTTATGGCGCCAGCGGGGCCTCCGCCGCCCCGTATGCCTATGTCGCGAACCAAAGCGGCAGCGTCTCGCAGTTCGACGCATCGCAGGGGGCGCTGGCGCCGCTGTCGCCGGCAAGCGTGCCGGGTGGCGCCGGCGAGTCCGGCGAGTCTGATGTTGAGCCGATCGGGCTGGCCGTGAGCCCCGACGGCAGATCCCTTTACGTCCCTTCGCCTGACGACGACGAGGTGCGCGAGTACTCGATCGGCGCCGACGGCGCGTTGACGCCGAAGGCGCTCCAGGCGGTTCTCGCCGGGGACCGGCCGATCGCTGCGGCCGTGAGCCCCGACGGCGACTCGGTCTGGGTCGTCGACGAGGACAGCGACGAGGTCTCTCAGTTCGACGTCTTGCCGGACGGCACGCTGGCCGCCAAGACGGTCAAGACGTTGCCCGCCGGCGACGCCCCGGTGGCGATCGCCGTCCGGCCCGATGGCAGGTCCGTCTACGTGGCGAACAGCCAGGGAGCGACGATCTCGCAGTACGACGTCGAGGCCGACGGCGCTCTGAGCCCCGAGTCGCCTGCGACGGCCCCGGCCCCGGCCCCGGCGGGCGGCGGCCCACCGGACAGCCTGGCGATCGCCCCCGACGGGAAGACCCTGTACGCGGCCGTCGGCAGCCTGCGGCAGTACGACATCTCCGACAGCGGGGCGCTGTCCCTGAAGGCGGCACCCGAGGACCCCGGCCCTGCCGCTCTCGGCCTCGCGGTCGCTCCCGGCGGACGCGATTTGTACGTGAACGACGCGGTGGACGGCTTCTTGAGCACGTACAAGATCGACACGGACGGCGTGGCGAGCGTCGCGACGGCAGTCATCAGCAATTCGCTGGCGCCAGCGGTCGCGCCCGACGGCCATAGCGTGTATGCACCCGACCGCTTCGGCAGATTGGTCGACCAGTGGGATGCGTCGGACGGCAGCCTCACCAAGAAGGCGCCGGCGACCGTCAGCTTGCCTTCGTTCCCGACCGCGATCGTCGTGTCCCCCTCGTCGGACGTGGCGCTGAGCGCCGCGACGGCGGATGGCTCCGTCGCGGCGGGGCAGTCGCTGACGACCACGTACAGGGTGACCAACACCGGCAGCGTGGCGACCGATGTGCGGCTGAGCGTGCCGCTGGGCGGCGATCTCACGCTGCAGTCGGCCGCCGCCTCCCAGGGCGTGTGCGCGATGACCGGCGAGGTTGACTGCACGCTGGGCTCGCTGGCGCAGGGCGAGAGCGCGACGGTCACCGCGACGGTGCGAACGCTCACGCCCGGCACCGTGTCCCAGACCGCGACGGTCAGCGCCGCGCAGCCGGACCCGGACAGCGCGAACAACGCCGCGACCGTTGTCGCGACTGTGACCTCGGCGCCGCTGGCGACGACCGGGGCGGCAAGCGACCTTGCCCCGGACGCCGCGACGCTCAACGGCGTCGTCGTGCCCAACGGCCTCGTGACGACCTACCAGTTCGAGTACGGGCCTGACGGGGCGCTCGACGAGCAGACGCCCGCCGCGACGGCAGGCGACGGCAGCGACGGCGTCGCCGTCGCGGCGCCGATCGACGGGCTGGAACCAGGGACGACCTACTCCTACCGGCTGGTCGCCCAGAACAGCGACGGCGCGACAGCGACCGGCGGCGAGCGGACGTTCACAACGCCAGAGCAGCCAGCGCCCACGATCGACCTCTCGCTTGCCGGCTCTGCCTCGGCGCCTGAGGCCACGGTAGGGGGCCGCCTGGCCTACGCGTTCACCGTCACGAACGGCAGCTCGACCGACGCGGCGAGCGGCGTGCGCGTGACCGACCCGCTCCCCGGCGGCACCGCCTTCGACGCAGCCGCCTCCTCGCCAGCCTGCACGGCCTCCAGCGACGGCACGACAGTGACATGCGCCGTCGGGACGCTCGCGCCGAGCGCGAGCGCGACGGTGCAGGTCGCGGTGACAGCCGGACAAGCCGGGGCGCTCCTCAACACCGCGCACGTCGCCGGCGACCAGCTCGACCCGCACAGCGACGACAACGTGGCCTCCGTGCGCACGACCGTCGACGCGCCCCCCACGACCCCCACAGGACCGCAGCAGCCCGGCCAGGAAACCCCGACGCCCCCAGAGGTCCCGACGTCCGGCCCGGTGACCCCGACGCCCGGCGTTAGCACCAAAGTGAGCGTGAGGGGCACGCCGCGGCTGAAGGGCAGCGAGCTGCGCGCAACGCTGCGCTGCCAGGCGGCCGCCGGCGCGCGCTGCTCGGGCACGGCCTCGCTCACGGCCAGGATGACGGAGCAGACCGGCTCGCACGCGAAGCACGCAAGCCACGTCCGTACCGTCAAGCTCGGCACGGTCAGATACGCGATCGCGGCGGGCAAAGAGGCGACCGTCTCGATCCGCCTCTCGCGCTCAGCTCGCGCCCTGCTCGCGAGCGCCCACCGCCTGAGCGCCACGCTGACCGTCCGGCTCGGCAGCAGCGCCACAGCGGCGCCAAGGGTCCAGCGCAGAGTGACGCTCCGCGCCGTCAGCAAGCAGAGATGACACCAGCCGCCGGCGCTCGCCCTACACGAGCGCCGGCGGTCCCCACCGCGGCAAGCGAGCGGCGCAGCGAGCGGGTGGCGTGCGGCGCTCGCGTTCGTGCTGGCGGTCGCTGTCGCGTTAGGCGGTTGTGCTTGGCGGACGCGAGGCGAGCGCGGGCCGCCTTGGCTGTCGTGCGGATCTATGCCGAGTCGGTGGCGGCGGCCTGCGCGGGCTGCACGATGCTGCTCGAGCATGAGGAGCCCGCATGGCGCGCGCTGCGGCGCCTCCCTCGCGGCAGGCCGTGGCGGAAAGCTGCTGCCGAAGTTTGCGGTTGAGGCTGTCAAAGCAGCGCGGTAACGCCCTGTCGCACGTCCGTTCGTCCGTTGGGTGGGAGGCTGCGGCGCGCTCACCGGAGGTGGGCGGTCGCCGCGCCCGCTGGGTTTGCTTGCCGTGCTGCAAGCCCGCTCCAGCACGGTTCGCGGCGGCGTGAATCCAGGATGGAAGGGGCCGGAGATGGCAGGACGTTGGAAGCAGGCCGCGGGCGCGCTCGCGGCGACCGCGGCGCTCGCGCTCGGCGGGGCCGGGACGGCGCAGGCATGGCAGACCCCCTCGGCGGCGCCGTCGAATGGCGCGGTGTTGACGATCACCTCTGACGGGCTCTCCCGCATCACCAACCCCCTCGGGCTGACGCCGTTGCTGCTGTCGGTGGCGGCCAGCGGCCCGGCCAGCGGCCAGCAGCCGGTGTTCGACGTGCCCGACCACCACGCCAACAACTTCGACTACCAGTGGGTGTTCCGCGACCGCTGGGGTGGTGGGACGGTATGGACGATCAGCCCGGTGGGCAACCCGAGCCTCTGCCTGACCGACTGGGCGGCCACCATCTGGGCTAACCCCCTCCCCAACTCCCCAATGTCGGCCCCGGTGCGGCCATTGACGCTGCAGCCCTGCGGCGACGGGCAAGGCCAGGGATGGATCTACGACGGCTCGGCCCACACGCTGCGGTCCGAGTGGGACCTGTACGTGGCGTACAACCGCCTCGAGAGCGTCGCGGGCGTGCTGGGAGGCTCGGCGACCCAGGCCGCGGACGTGCAGCCCGACGGCGTATCGCCGAGCACCGACATCGAGCTCTTCCCCAAGCAGGGGCCGTCGAACATCCAGTCGGTCACGGTCCCCGCCGGCGCGGGCGCCAAGGTGGCCGCGACATTCTCGTGCCCCACGCCCTACCTGATTTTCAACACCGACAAGCTCCACCCCTCGGTCTTCGTCAAGGACCCCATCGGCGTGACCCACATCCTGAGCGGCAACGCCAAGAGATTCACCGTCACCTTCACCCGGACCGACAACAGCCCCTCGTCCAACGCCACCGTGGGGTTCAACTGCATGATCGACACGCACGTCCTCTAACCGGCTGACACCCCATCAGCCAGCGCGACACTCCCGTGGGCTCCGTCCGGGAGCCCACGGCCTTGTCGCCAGTTGGCGCTGGCGCGGCCGCGCTTGCGGCCTCCCCGCCTCTGGCGCCCGCCGGGAGCGCGTCCAGGACCAGCGATCGCCTCTGGCGCTCGCTCAGACACCTGGTCGCGCTATACGAGGACCGAGCCGCACGGAAAGGTGAGCCTGCGGATCCTCAACGGCGTGACGCGCATCGACACCACGACCGCCGAGGGGAAGCTGCCCGCAGCGGCCGCGCCGCCACCGCGGACGTATGACCCGCGCCGCAGCGATCGTGCCGCGAAGGTGCGCCAGCTCGTCGTGCGGCGCCCGCGCGTAGTCCGTCAGCAGAAACGGGTGGGCGGCGTTGATCGCGGCGATCACCGCGACGCCCTGCAGCGCGAGCCGCGTAGATCAACGTCCCGCCGACCGCGGCAACCGCCGCCGTCTCATCCCCAGGTCGTAGACGGCGTCATCCTCAACGGCATCCAGTCAGGCGAACTTCAGGCAGCGCTGGAACGATCGCCGCCCATGAGCACAGATGGCACACCGCAACTCGGAGCCGTGTCGACCGGCCGTTGGATGTTGAACAAAGTGCCCGAGGTCACGGTCTTCTTCTGGATCATCAAGATCCTCGCGACGACCGTCGGGGAGACCGCCTCCGACTACCTCAACGAGACCCTCGGCTTCGGCCTGCACAACACCATCTACGTGATGGGCGCCGCCTTGATCGTGATACTCGTCGTGCAGTTCCGCACCGCTCGTTACATCCCCTTGGTCTACTGGCTCACGGTCGTGCTGATCAGCATCGTCGGCACGCAGATCACCGACAACCTGACCGACGGCTACAACGTCCCGTTGACGACGAGCACGCTGATCTTCGCGGCCCTGCTTGCCGCGACGTTCACAGCGTGGTTCGCGAGCGAGCGCACCCTCTCGATTCATACGATCAGAACGCGTCGGCGCGAGTCGTTCTACTGGCTGACGATCCTCTTCACGTTCGCGCTCGGGACCGCGGCCGGCGACCTGCTGCAAGAGAAGACCGGCTGGAGCCTCGCGGCGCTCGCGCTGCTGTGGCCAGCCGCGATCGGGCTGGTGACCGGAGCGCACTTCGCCGTCAAGCAGAGCCTCGACCCCGGTCACCGCCGGCAAGCCCCCAACGCGGTGCTCGCCTTTTGGCTGGCGTACATCATGACCCGCCCCCTCGGCGCCTCGCTCGGCGACCTCTTGACGACGCCGACCGACGAGAGCCCGGCTGGCCTCGGTCTTGGAACCAACCAGGTGAGCATCGTCTTCGCGGTGGTCATCGTCGGCCTCGTCGCGTACCTCACGGTCTCCAAGCGCGACGAACCGACGCCGCCGGCGCGCAGAAGACGCCGCTGGAGCGGTAACGCCGTCGCTCAGCTTCCGACGGGCTGCGCCAGCATCGTCGCGTCCCGGGCGCGAGCCTCCCGCCCAAAAAAAGCGTTGCTCGCGGTCCGCTCGGGGGCGCCGTCCAGGCTCTCGATCCGAGGAGTTGGGCGCGACGGCGCCGCCCTCCGGCCACCGTCGAAGCGCGCCGCCGCGCCCGCGAAGCGGGCCTACCCTCACAGCCTGGGTCCAAGACCCGAACTGTTTTTCTAGATACTTGACTGTCGGGCGCCTGCCGGGCTTCGCGAGATCCACGCCGTCACCCGTGCGGCGGGCAGCCGGTCAGCCCGTGCGTGCGCGCCTGGCGGGTGAGGTGGTGTCCGCAGCCACCCGCAGAGCTCATGGCGCTAGGCGCGGCGCCGTGCCGTGGGCTGCGCGGCAGGCAGCCGCTCCTGGGTGACAGCGCGCGCATGCCGGCGTACGCTGCCGGCATGCCAACAGCCCTTCATCCGGTGCGACTCGCAGTCGACTATCCCGACCACCCGCTGAACCGCCTCACGACGTTCTTTCGCCCGCTCGTCGCGATCCCGATCGCGCTCGTGCTCGCAACCGTCAACGGCGCCACGGTCGAGTTCGGCGCGGACACCACGCGCCCGACGACGTTCGCCGCCGCAGGCGGACTCTTGTTCCTGGGCCCCCTGCTCATGATCGTCGTGCGCCAAAAATACCCGTGGTGGTGGCAGCAGTGGAACCACGAGCTGCTGCGCTTCATCAACCGCGTCGGGATCTACCTCGCGCTGCTCGACGACCGCTACCCGTCGACCGACGAGCAACAGTCGGTCCATCTCGAGCTGCCCTCCCCAGACGCGCGCAGCGACCTCAACCGCTGGCTGCCGCTGGTCAAATGGCTGCTGGCGATCCCCCACTACATCCTGCTCGCGTTCCTCTGGCTGTTCGCGCTCGTCGCCGTGATCATCGCCTGGTTCGCGATCCTCATCACCGGCCGCTACCCCCGCCCGCTGTTCGACTTCGTCGTCGGCGTGGCGCGCTGGCACAACCGCGTCGTCGCCTACGCGTTCGTGCTGCTGACCGACCGCTATCCGCCGTTCCGCCTCGAGCCATGACCGCGATCACGGCGCCGGCGCCAGCTGGCGCCCGCGGGGTCCGGTGCCCGGCGGGGGCCGCCCTCCTCGAGCGCGCGCGGAACCGTTCCGCGACGAGCGCGGTGGCGTCGCTTCATCCCCATCAACCCGCATGGTTCGCGCACGCACATAGGTGTGGCCGGCGCCTTGAAAGGCGCCGGCCACCTCGTCGGTGTCGGCTTGGTCAGCTGACGGCCTTGAGCGCGTTCTGCGCGAGCTGGAGGTGCTTCTGCAGCACCGGGATGTCGTCCTTGGCGGTCTCACGCCGGCGGGCAGCTCGTGCTCACGCTCACCGACCCGCCGGGCACGCGGCGCGCGGCGCGCGGACGCGGCGGCGTCGCCGAGGCCTACGAGCGTGCCGCGCGACCGGCTGCGTGCTCAGGAGCGAGCAGGATCTCAGAGCGCAGCTGCGCAGCATCCGCGACTACCTGCGCTCGACCGACCCCGTCGAGCTCGTCGCCGCTGTGCTGCTCGAGCAGGCCGGATGTCGACGCGCGGCGGTTCCAGGCTCGCTCTTCGACGCAGTGCCCGACGACGGCGGGGAGGCGGCTTGATGCGCGTCGTTCATCGCAATGTGCAGGACATGAGGACGCCGGTGCTGCTCCCATGACCGACAACGACCGCCCCAACGCCGCCGGCGCCGAGCGCGTCGAGGTCGAGGACCTCGTCCGCGTCGCCACCGCCGCCGGCGACCTCTTTGCGCGTGTGAGCGCGCGCCAGGAGGACGCCCTGGTCGTCTCGCCCCTGACTGCCTTGACGCGGCAGGAGGCCGTCCCGGCGCGCGACGTCCTCGACTGCTGGCGTCGCGCGCCGCGGCTGCCGGTGGTGCGGCAAGAGGAGCGGCTCCTTGACCCGCCGCCTGACCCGTCGACCGCAGTCGCGCCGGCGATGCTCGCGCCCGTCGACACCGAGCTCATCGCCGCGGGAGACATCGTTTTCGTGGCCGACGTCGGAGCCTTCTACGGCATCGTGCGTGGCCGTCTCCCCTTCCGGCTCGCGGTCTCGCCGCTCGGCAAGCCGACGGTCGTGCTGAAGATCCCGAGGAGCGTCATCACCGACCACTGGCAGCACCTCGAGCCGCCTCGCGATCCCCTTCGCGGGGAGCTGCCGATCGACACACGCAGCCCCGGCTGAGTGCTGGTTTCGACACTCGTTCTCTGAAAAAAGTGCGGGCGGGTCCCGGGTCGCGCGCTTAAGCGTGCATGACCACCAAATCCCGTCCCACCGCGGCGTCGGCAGCGGAGGCCGCGGCGCGGCTGGCCGCTCTTGACGACGAGGAGCGGACGCCCGCTTCGGCGCCGGCGCCAAGCAGAAGACGGGTGGCAGGGAGAGCACGCGCAGCCGCTAGGCCCAGAGCGGCGGGTAGAAGACCGGCGCGTAGACCCGCCGCCTCGAGAGGCCCGGCGAGACCGAGAGCTCCGGCGAGACCGCCGCGCCGGGTCGTCGTCGCCGAGCCCGCCCAGGTCGAGCCTCCCGCTCCCGAGTTTGTAGAGGAGCCGCCGGCCCGGGCGGCGCGGCCCCTTTTTACACCGGCCACGCCGACCGCCGTCTTGGCTGCGCCTGCGGCCGCGGCGGATCCCAAGCAGAAGCCTTCCGGGGAAGGAACAGCGGACGGCCGCGCTAGGCGCTTGCGGGCGCCGAGCGTGTCGCTGCCGTCGGTGAGGGTCCCCCGCTTGCCGGGGCTCAGCCGCCGGCGAGGTGTCGCTGCTGGTGTGATCGTGCTGGCGCTCTTGGCGATCGTCGGGACGATCGTTGGCCCGCGCGCGCAGCCGAGATCCGATCCTGCGCCGGCCGGCACCGTCGCGCGCACAACCACAGGGGGCGCGTCCTCTCGCCTGGCTGCTCGCGAACGCGCCGCAGCTCGTCGCCGTCGGGCCAACCGTGAGCGCCCAGCTCGCCGCGCCACCAAGCCCGCGCCCCGTTCGGCTGCTCGCAGCGAGAACGCGCGGCCGCCCGCCTCGCGCGATCGACCGGCCCGTCGCGAGGCCTCGCCCGCCGTCGCCGCATCGCCGGCGTCGCCGCCAGCGGCGAGCCCGCCACCGCCTCCCGCTCAGCCTGCGGCCGCGCCGGCAGCGCCGAGCTACGCGCCGCCGGCGGCGCGTCGGCCCACGACAAACGTTTGGTCAAACGAGCTGGCGCCATGAGCGCCGGCACTACCGAAGGAGGATCCATGCAGCCCATTCCGCCCATCGCGATCGCGCACGTTGAGGTTGCGCTCGCCCAAGCCGTCGCACGCTTGCGCGGTGACGGCCTCGCGGCCCGCTTGGCGCGCGCCGCGCTCGCGTTGGCCGCGGTCGCGTTGGTCGCGCTGGCCGCTTACGCGTTCGCTCACGCCGGGCACCTCGACGCGCTTCAGAACATGACGCAGAAGACGATCGCGCCGAGATTCGACTTCGGCGGCATCGGCAGCTACATCGACAACATCCGCGACGCGCTCATCCCGCTCGCGATCCCGATCGGAGGCTGCGCGCTGGTCGGCGTCGGCTTCCTGCTGTTCACCGGCAACCCCCGGGCGTACCAAATCGGCGGAGGCGTGTTCGGCGGGCTCGGGCTCGTCTTCTTCGCCCCCAACATCCTCAACTAGCCCGTGCGCCGGGTCCACGCACATCAACTCGCATGGGCGCTGGCGCTCGCCGCGGTGGGGACGCTGATCGTCCCCGCCGCAGCGCACGCCTCCGTCCTCGGCGACGTTCACCCGACCTTCGGGCTGTTCGGGATCAGCATCAAGGACGTCGTCGGGAAGATCATCAAGTCGCTCGTCGGGTTAGTCGTGCCGGACTTCGCGGACCACTGGGCGACCGACGTCGTCACATGGCTGGTCGCCATCCCCAACCTTGCCGTTGGGTACGCATCGCTCAACCAGCTGCGCGCGGACCTGATGGGCGTCGGCATCGGCATCGCCGGGATCTGCTTCACGACCGCTGGCCTCGAGTACCTCGCCGCGGGCGTCTTCTCCAGCTCGCCGTTCAGAGCGGTCGGCACGTTCGGCCGCACCGTCGTCTCAGTCGGGCTGATCGTCTTCACACCAAAGCTGATGAGCGTGACGGTCGTCGGCGTCAACCTCTTCACCGCCGAGCTGATCGGCCAAAGAGTCGTCCGCGAGGGGATCAACGAGATGCTCGGCGGCGCGCTCGTGATCGCCGCGGTCGCCGGCGCCCTCTCGCTCGGCCTCACCGCCGGCGCCGTGCTCGTCGCCTGCTACTTCCTCGCCGGGCTGTTCATCTTCAAGATCGGCGACACCTCAGTCCTCGCGGTCCTCTACGTCGCCTCAGCTGTCGGCTTCGGCTTTTACCCGCTGACGGCGACGCGCTGGATCGCGCGCTCCATCACTGCCGGCATCGGCGCGGCGCTCGCGGTGCCTGTCGTCTGGTCGCTGATCTTCGCGACCTCGGGCGTGCTTGGCCGCGACGCGCTGCTCTGGCACAACCCCAGCGTTCCGGGCGGCGGGCTCACCCCCGAGCTGCAGTCGCTCGCCAAGCCCTTCGCCGCGGTCACCTGCCTCTACGTCGCCTATAAGGCGCCGTCGTTCCTCGTCTCCCTCGCACGGTCCGTCGGTGTGAGCCCCGCCGGCGTCTTCTCCGGCGGGATGATCGGCGGCGGCGGTCGCGGCGGCGGCGGCGCTCGTGGCGGCGGTCGCTTCAACGCCGGCGCCGTCGCGGCGCGCGGCGCGCAGCGCGCCGGCGACCGCTTCCGCGGCCTGCGCGTCGCCGCCGGGAGAATGACGGGCCAGGGCGCCGGCTATGCCGGCGTGCGCGCGCAGCAGCTGCGCAACCAGGCGGCTGGACGGGCACAGCGCGCGGCCGGTAAATCCGTCGTGCAGCTTGCCGGCGCGACGTCGCCGAAGATCGCCACCGACGCGCTCGCAGCTGGCGACGGCCTGGCAGCAGCCGGCCGCAAGGTCGGGAGAGGCGCCGCCGCCGGCAAGCGCGGCGCCGACTGGTGGCGCAAGAAGGCCCCCGCCGAGGGCGCCAGACACCGCCACGGCGGCGCCACGCGCGCCGGGTTCGCAGCGGGGCGCCAGACCGGCCGTGCGAACGCCACGGCGAGAGCGGCGAGAACGACCGCGCCCAGACGCGCCCCGCGCCCGCCGGCGACGATCGCCGGCGGCGTCAAGTTCGGCGGAAGAGACCGCAGAATCCCGTCGCCGAGACGCGTTCCGCCCGGAGTCGTCGCGCGTGCCGCGGGCAGACCGGCGCTCCCTCCCAGAGGGGGCAGCGCATCGGGCGCTGGCGGCGACAGACGCACCCGCGACGCACGGGCCGGGCTGCGCGCGCCTCGCGGCCCGCGCGACGTCGGGACGCCTTCGGGCGTTGCGCTGCAGCCTGGTACCGCGACCGGCAGGCGAGCCAGGCTCGCGCGCTCCCCGCGACCGGCGGTCTCCGTCTCCAACGCCGCTCGCCCGACCGTCAACAGCGCCAGCACATCCAGATCGCCCGCGGCCTCGGGCACGACCGCCAGAGCACCGACGGCGAGCGCCAAGAAGCCGCCGGCGGCGAGCTCGGTCGCATCGCCCAGAGGCGGTGCCGCGTCCGGCCGTCCCGCCGTTGCCGGGCCCGCGAAGGGGCGCCCGTCCCAGCCGCCGTCAAAGGCACGGCCGGACGCTCAGCAGCCCAAGCAGCGGCCGCAGCGCGCGGCCTCGAGACCGCCGGCGCAGCCCCCGAGACCCGTCCGTAGAGCCCGCCCCCGACCCCGCTAGCCCATGTTCCTCTCTACCTACCGTTTTCTCGACCGCAAGATCCGCATCGGCTACCTGGCCTGGTTCCAATGGGTCCAGGTCGCGATCGCGGTCTTCCTCGCCCTCGGGCTCTCGAAGGCCTTCGGGCTCTTCATGCCGCAGATGTGGGCGCTGTCGACCGCGCTGACGATCGCCGGGCTTCCGGTCGCTGCGGCGATCGCCGCGATGGAGTCCGACTTTGACGTCCCCGCCTACCTCGCCGCCGCGATCTCGTGGCGGCGCGGCCCCAAGCTGCTGCTGCCCGGAGCTGACCCCGCAGCCGCCTACGCCGGCTACCAGCTGACGACCACCGACTACGCGCCCGCGGCTGCTGCTCACGCTGTGGCGACGCTCACCCCGAACGACATGGAGGCCCTGTGGGACCGCTCCTGACGCGCCGCGGCGCCCGAGCCAGCAGAACGGCGACCGCGACGGCCGCGCACGACAGACGCGCCGCCGAGCAGCTGACGCAGTCCGGCGGCGCGGCCGCCTACGTCGGCGACTGGCTGCCCGTCGAGGCGCTCGGGCACGACGGCCTGCTGATCCGCAGCGACGGCGCGCTCGTTCGCTACCTCGAGGTGCTGCCGTCCAACCCGCTCGTCATGGGCCAGGAGGACCTCATGGCGCGCACGGAGGACTTCGTCAGACTGCTCGGCGCGATCCCGCCCGGGATGTCGGCGCAGGCCTACGTCACCGCCACGCCCGTCGGCCTCGAGCAGCTGCTCGCGCAGAACCGCGCCGAGACCGACGCAGCCACCCACGACCTGTTCACCTCAAGCGACCCGCTGCGCGCTGCTCAAGGTCGGGCGCTGCGCGGCCTGGCGGAGATCCACGACGAGTCGCTTGCCGTCCACTCGCATGACCTGGCAGCGCATGAAGTGCGGTTCGTGCTCGTCGCGCCGTGGATCCCCGACCTCCCGATTCCCGGCGGCGACCTTCGTCTTCCGAGACGGCAGACGAGAAGAAACCCGCTCGTCCGCGACCTTCAGCACCACCTGCGCCTTGCGCGCGAGAGCCGCGACTACGTCGAGTCGCTCCGGTCCGACTACGCCGCCGCTGACATGGCAGCCCGGCTCCTTGACGGGCGCGAGGTCGCCGATCTCCTCTGGCGCCACTGCGCGCCGAGCACCGCGCGCAGCATGCCCGCCAGCGCCCCGTCGCGAACCGCCCCGGGCATCGTCGGCTCGCTTGACGAGCGCCGCGACGCGGCGACCGCTCAGCGCGTCGCGCGCGAGCTGCGCGACGCGCTGGGCGCCGGCGCCGTCGACCTCACCGACCGACGGCGCGTCACGGTCGAGGGCGACCTCGCGCACACCGTCTACGTCTCGCGCCGCCCCGAGCAGACGTTCTACGGGTGGCTGCTGCACGCGATGCAGTCCGAGAAGCCGTGGACGCTGAGCGTTCACGTCCACCAGCGCGACCGGATCGCCGAGCGCAACCGGTTCCGGCGCAGAGAGCGCCAGCTGTGGGGCGTCAACGAGGGCGGCGCGATGCAGGGCAAGCGGCCCGACCGCGACCAGCTCGCCCAGGAGGAGGAGCACGGCGCCGTCATCGACGACCTCTCCACCGGCGGCCAGACGCTTCAGGACGTCTCGATCTACCACGCGACGATCGAGCCGGGCCCGGCGCCTGACGAGCAGGCGCTCGCCGAGGCCGTCACGCGCACGATGCGCGCGCTGAGCGGCGCCGTTGAGGCACCGGTGCAGCGCGGCGAGTTCATGCAGCCGGCGCTGTGGCGATCGACGTTGCCGCTCGGGCTCGACGTCGCGAGACGGACCTTCCCGATGATCTCGCGCAACACCGCGCAGTCGCTCCCGTTCTGCTCGACCAGCTGCGGCTCGCCGACCGGCATCCCGTGGGCCTACGCCGACCCGGGGCGCACGATCGAGCGCCACAACGCGTTCGACCCCGTCCACGACAACAGCACCGAGATCATCGTCGCCAAGTCTGGCGGCGGCAAAACAGTCTCCACGATCGACAAGGTCAGCAAGGTCCTTCCGCGCGGCGCGCAAGCGACCGTCATCGACCGCTCAACCGGCCACTGGCGCGCGCTTGTCGACCTCATCCCCGGCGCGGCCTACCTGCCGCTCGGCGGCGACGACGGCCACACGATCAACGCATGGGACGTCGAGGACCCCGGCGCCGTGCCCCGGTCCAAGATCAGCTTTCTCAAGCGGCTGCACACGCTGATGGTCGGCGAGTACGACGCGGGCGCCGACGTCAACGAGCTCGACCCGCTCGAGAGCAACCTCCTCAGCATCGCCATCCGGCGCGTCTACCAGGAGGCGCACCGGACAGGCGACACGCCATGCGAGTCGTTCCTGCACGAGGTCCTCAAAGACCTCGCCGCGGAGTCCGAGCAGCCCGAGCAGGCGGCGATCTTCGCCAGCCTCGCCGCGCGGATCGAGGAGTACGTCGGCGACGGCCCCTACGCCTACCTGCTCGACCGGCCCACGACCGTCGGTGCGCATGACGCGCCGCTCGTCGTCCTCAACACGCGCGAGGTCCCCGAGGAGATCCTCGGCGTCGTGATGTTCATTGCCGCCGAGTGCGCGACCTCGCGCATCGAGCGGCGGTGGGAGCGCCACCTCGCCAGAGTCGCCGGCGGCTACAACCCCGTCGGCCCCTACGACGGCGCATCGGTCCTCGTGCTCGAGGAGCTGTCCCGATTCGTCAAGCGCCGCGCGTCCGGGGCGTGGATCAGCGACCTGGCGCTCCGCGTCCGGCACATCGGGACGTGGTTGATCTGCATCAGCCAGCAGCGCTCGCACCTTGAGGGCGAGTACGGCGACGCGCTGCTGCGCAACAGCTCCATGTTCACGATCCTGCGCCAGGCCGCTGACGAGCTGGAGCACATCGCGCAGACCGTCAAGCTGACCGACGAGGAAGTCACCGAGATCACGCGGCTGCGGACCGAGAAGCGCAGCCACAGCCAGGCGTACTTCCTCAACGGCACGCGCGGCCGCGGAACGGTCACGATCCGCCTTTCCAAGCGGCTCTACTGGCTGGCGACCTCGGACCCCAGAGGCGACGTGCCGCTGCGCGAGCGGGCGCTGCAGACGGTCGGCTACGACGCCAGCGCGGACGACGTCGCGCGATCGCAAGCGATGTTCGACGCGCTGGACCTGCTCAGCGACGACGCGTGGCTCAGCGCTCAGGGAGCGTGATGGCCAACCCGCTCCTCACGCGCGTGGCGCTCGCGGCCGCGCCGAGCGTCACCGGCAGCCCGAGCGCGACCGCGCGCAAGGGCGCGGGGCGGCTCGGCGGGCTCATCGCCGCGCCGCTCATCCTCGTCGTCTGCGCCGTGCTCGTCGTGTTCGGCGCCCGCTACAACCAGGAGGCGGCGCCGCCCTCGAGCGGCGCGATCGCCCCCGGCGTCGGGATCCCCGCGGCGCTCATCCCGATCTACGAGGAGGCTGCTCGCGCCGAGCACGTCAACGCGTTCCTGCTCGCCTCCGTCCACGACCAGGAAACAGGCTTCTCCACCGACGCCTCCACCTACGCCGTGAACGGCTCTGGCTGCGCGGGCCCGATGCAGATCAGCGCCGTCCCCGGCAGCCCGTGCGGCTGCCTGTGGTGCGAGGCGAGCGTCAGAAATGCCTACAGAGCCGGGGTGCGGCCAGCCAGCTACCCCGACGAGAGACGGCCTCACCCGTCGATCTACGACAACTTCGACGCCGTCATGGCCGCCGCGGTGATCCTGAAAGGCAAGGTCGGCGGCAAGGAGATCCCCAACCTCGACGACACCGCCCACGCCGCGCTCTGCGGCTACTACGGCGCCTGCTCGGACGGCATCGCCGGCAACTACGCCGACGATGTCCTCAACCGAGCCAAGCAGTGGCAGGACGCATCCGCGCGAGCGGGCTTTGGCAGCGCCTTGGGCGGCACGGTTCCCGACGCCCAAGGCGGGATCGGATTCACCGCCGCGCCCGGCACCGACTTCACCTACAACGAGGAGCCCGAGATCGCGCGCCGCGCCGACGCGATGGGCCGAGCGCTGAATCTGCACCTGACCGGTCTCAGCGGCCACCGCACCCCCGAGCACAACGCCGCGGTCGGCGGCTCGACCACCTCCCAGCACCTCACCGGCGATGCCGCCGACATCGACGGCACGCAGGAGATCCCCGAGGCGACGCTCCTCCAATACGGGCTGCATCGGCCGATACCCGGCACCTGGCTCGGCACCGACGGGGCCATTCACGACGAGCGCGACCATCTCGTGCTCGCGCCCGGCACCGTGCACCTGGCGCCCGCCGGCGGCGGCACGCCCGGCGGGCCGCTTCAGCTCGCCTCGGGCGAGCGAGCAAGAATCCTGCCCAACGGTCTCGCGGCCGCGCCCGCCGACGCGCCCCAAGCCGTGAAGGCGATCATCGCCGCTGGCAACCAGATCAACGGCAAGCCCTACACGTACGGCGGCGGCCATGGCATCGCGCCCACCGCCGTCGGCGCGTCCTACGACTGCTCGGCTGGCGTCTCGCACCTGCTCGCCGGCGCTGGCCTGTTGCACGTCACCGAGGACTCCTCGGCGCTGATGTCTTTCGGCAAGCCGGGGGTTGGTCGCTGGGTGACGATCTACAGCGACCCGGGCCACGTCTACATGTACGTCGCCGGCATCCGCTGGGACACCTCGGGCTTCGCCGGTGACACCAGCCCTAACGCCGGCAACGGCTGGCACTCCAACGTCCGCCCACGGCGCCCTGGCGACGCCGTCCGACACCCGGAAGGACTCTGACATGCGCCTTCACGCACGCCTCACCGTGCCGCTCGTCGCCGCGGCCGCGGCCGTCGCGATCGGGGGCTGCTCGGACCCTTACGCGGCCACGACCGCCTTGACGTCGACCACGCCGACTCACCCGGTCGCGGTCGCGCAGCGCACGCACGAGCTGCCTGACCCGACGAAGCCATCGCCACCGGTCGGCGGCGCGCCGAGCGCCGAGCAGGCCATCCGCCAGTTCGCCGAGCGGTCGGTTAATTGGACGTGGCAGACGCTCGCTCACCAGGAGGCGCAGCTCGCCGCCGGCGCGAGCGGCCAGGCGCGCAAACAGGCGCAGGTCCTCTCCACGACAGCAACGCTCGACACGGAGATGCGACGCGGCCGCATCACGAGCACCGGCACGGTTCAGGCGATCACGCCCTCGCCGACCGCCGCGAGAACGTGGGTGGTCGTCACGCTCGAGCAGCCCGGCAGCGACAACGACCGCGCCTACGAGAAGGTCAGAGCCGCCTACCACGTCTACCTTGCTCGCGCGATCGAGGCGAGCCCCGGCAGATGGGCGGTGAGCACATGGCGCCCGCAGGTCTGACGAACCCGATCGTCGCGGTCTGCGGCGTGCACGGCGGCGCGGGGACCACGACGATCGCGATCACACTCGCGGCGCACGCCGCGCAGCTCGCCGGGCCCGGCGCCGTCCTGCTCACCGAGACCGACCCGTGCGGCGGCGGTCTCGCGCTCGCGCTCGACGGGGCCAGCCCGCAGGGCCTCGCCGAGCTCGCGACGCTGCGGGCGCTCGGCGCGCAACCGCCACAGCCGCCCGTCGCGCAGCTGCCCAGCGGCCTTCGCATCACCGCGGCGACCGCAGCCGAGCGAGAGCCCGCGGACCCCGACGACGTCGCCGAGGTCCTCCTCGAGGCCGGCACCGCTCACTCGCTCGTCGTCGTGGACTGCGGCACCATCCGCGAGCCCCATCGCCACGGCGCGCTGCTCGCGGCGACCGCTGTCGTGTGGGCGATCTCCGCGGCCGCGTCCGCCGGCGTCGCGCACGCCCTCGCGGCCGGGCCGCTCGCGCGCTCCGCGCGTCACCTCCACTGGCTGCTGGCGGTCAGCGACACCACCGGCGCCGGCGCCCGAGCGCCGCTTTCCGAGCTGCGCTCGCTGATGCCCGAGGTCCGCCGCGTCGTGCTCGCGCCGGCGCTGTCCGCGCTGCCCGTCGACCATCCGCAGCGCGGCGACGTGGCCAACGACCTCATCGAAGGGATGGCGGCGTGACCGTCCTGATCGGCCGCGCACGCCTCGCCGCGGCGCTCCTGGCGGTGGCGACGCTCGCCGGGCTGCTGCCCGCGCTCGTGCTCAACCATCACCAGGCGCCCGTCCTCGCCGGCTCGCACGCGAGCGGGCTGACCGACGCCGCCGGCTACTTCACGACGAACGCATCGACCGCCGCGGTGATCCTGATCGTCGCCGCGGCGCTGTCGGCGATGCGACCGTCGAGCCGGTGGGCGCTGATGCTCAGAGCGATCGCTGACGTCGCGCTGGCGATCGCGCTCGCCGTGGCGTTCGTTCAGATCGGGGTCTACCTCGGGAGCTACCAGCTGCAGGCGCTTCGCTGGCTGCCACACCTGCCGTTCGAGGCCGGCGCGGTCGCGATGGCGCTCGGGGCATACCTCGAGGCGCGCTCTGCGCGACGGCTGACAGGCGGGATGCTTGCCGGGACGGTGATCGTCGTCGTGGTGCTGCTGACCACCGCGGCGCTGCTCGAGGCTTTCGCGACGCCGGGCGGGCGCGCGTGATGTCGCCCGAGGAAGCCAGCCAGCGCTGGCCCGAGCGCTTGCACCAGGCACGCGTTACCCACTGGATCGCGGAAGGGCACAGGGCCGGGTTAGCGGAGATCCGTGGCGCGTTCGACGTCGTCACGCTCGCCCGGGTCGCTCATCCAACGCTGCCGATCGAGGAAGCCGTCGCCGCCCTCGCGCCGGGAACAGGCCCGGGCGAGACAGAAGCCGGCGGCACACTGCCGGCCGGGCCGGGGACGGTGCACGTCCTTGATCGCTACCGGAGATGAGAACGAGGTCGCCGTGCGCGTTGTTCACCAATTCCTCGCATCTCCCCTGGGGACTCGTTCGCTGTTTGCCTTTGCCGCATTTTCGGCGCGCACTCGCTGCGCGCAAGCGACTACGTCGCTTGTCACTCCGCTCGTTTTTCGCGCCGTTGAGCGGGTCGTCCAACAACGACGGCCCCCCGGAGGGGCAGGAGAAACCAGATGAGCCAGACCGCCAACACCACCCTTTGCATCACCACCGCCACGATCATCGGCAACCCCGAGCTGCGGCCCTACGGCAGGGACAACGCGGACAATTTCTTGCGCACCCGGATCATGGTGCCGGGCATCGGCCGGGCGGGTGGCAACGGCTTCCTGGACGTCGCGGTCTTCGAGGACGCCGAGACGCTCGCTCTCACGATCGATAAGGGCACCAAGGTCGCCTTCAACGGCGAGCTGCGATTCCGCGAATGGGAGGACAAGCACACCGGCGCCAAGCGCTCCGCGCTCAGCGCCACCGGCACCCTGACCCCGCTCGACACCGCCGAGGCCCCGACCAGCGAGAGACCCGCCGCTAGAGCGGCCAGAAGAGGAGCCGCCAAGTAGGCGACTCCACGAGAACGGCCGGCGGCTCGCGACCAAAGCGAGCCGCCACACACGCCGCACCGGAGGCACCGTGACCGACACCATCCTTCCCTACCTGCAGCTGCTCGCCGGCGAGGAGCAGCACGGAGCGCTCGAGCTGCGCTGGCGGCTCGGCGACACCCAAACGCTCAGGCGCCGTTTCTACGACGTCAATGACCTCGACGCCCTCGCGGCCGCGATCCTCGAGCCGCCCGTCAGCGCCGGCGACGAGGACGAGGCCGCCCCGACCGACGTCTACATCGGCTGCGCCCCCCGCCGCCTGCGCAGCAACGGCAGAGCCGCCGGCGGCGGGCGCAACGCGATCGAGCGCGTCTGGACGCTCTGGGTCGAATGCGACACCGCCCATGCCGCCGACACGCTGGGCGCCTTCAAGCCACGGCCCTCCGCGGTGATCCGCTCGGGCAGCGGCGCCAACGCTCACGGCTACTTCGCGCTTACCGTGCCCGTCAACGCCGACGTTGCCGAGGACGCCAACCGCCGGCTTGCCGCCGCGATCGGCGGCGACCCGGTGTGCTTCGACGCCGCGCGCATCCTCCGCCCTCCCGAAACGCTCAACCACAAGCACGACCCGCCAAGGCCCGTCCTCGCCGAGTGGATCGAGCCCAACAGTCGCAACCCGCTCTCGTCGTGGCTCGCGAACGCGCCGGAGATCTCCACGGCAACGCCAACGCCGGCGCTGGCGCTGGCGCCTGTAGCCAACGCTCGCCCGGGTGCCCGCCGCGGCGGCGCCGACCCGCTGCTGCAGATCTTGCCGGCGATCTACGTCGCGCAGCTGCTTCGGCTCGACGGGATCCCGCGCGACTGCAAAGTCAGATGCCCGTTCCACACCGACGAGCGGCCGAGCCTGCACGTCTACCCGACCGCCGCGCGCGGCTGGTTCTGCTTCTCCTGCCGCAAAGGGGGCTCGATCTACGATCTCGCCGCGCGCGTCCTCGGATACCGCACCGCCGGCGCCGAGTTCCTCGAGCTGCGCTTAGAGCTTCACCGCCGGTTCCTTTCCCACCTCGCACGCACGGAGGCTTGCGCATGACGACCTACATCGTCTCAACCATCGACCTGGTCAACGCGCGAAACGCCGGCCGCTTTGGCGGCTCCTACGTCTCGCCCCCACAGCCACGCGGCCAGGCGCTTAGGCTCGTTCGGTCGCTGCTCGGCGAGGACGTCGACCCGACCCGCAATGCATGGTCGACTGGGATCCCCCACGGCCGGCGCATCGTCACGATTGACACCGCAAGCGGCGGCCACGCACGCCGCGCCGCCGCCAGTCGCTGAGATCTCCCCCTCCATCCTCGCCGGCACCTCTGGCGGCAGGACGCGGTCGGGGGCGTTCGTCGTCTCAGGGGCAGATCGCGCGGATCACAGGGTCGCGCAGCCGTCCGCCGAGCCGTCCGTGATGGTCGACGTCGACACGCACCGCTCCGAGCGCCACCGTGCGTGCCTGGCCGCGCCGCGCTCTCGCCGAAGCTGCGCGCGCTCGTGCGCGCAGCACCTCGCGGTCGTCACGGCCCAGGCCGAACCTAGCCTCGCCCGCGTAGCGCCCGTCGTCGTAGCGCAGGAAGAACGCCTCCGGCCGGTCGCCCTCAGCGGGCCGCCACCCAGTGACGTTGAGCGCGTGCTCGCGGCGCCAGTGCTTAAACTTCACGGCAGCAGAGGAGCGACGGCCGGGCGTGTAGGCCGCGTCCACGCGTTTCGCCACGACGCCCTCGAGGCCCATCACGCCGTCGCGGCCACGAGGTCGTCGGCGTCGGAGCGCCACCACCGCGTCGTGCTCCACGCCGAGCCGTCGAGATCGAGCGCGTCGAGCGCGTCGCGACCACGCCATACGCCACGTCTCCGCGTCGTCGACGTGCAGCACGTCGAACAGCATCAAACGCTGCCGTCGCGGCGGGAACGAACGAGATCTCGATACCGACGCAGACACCGCTCTACCACGCCTTCGAGAAGCCGCGATATTCACGCCAGGCCCAGATCGAAGCGATCGAAAACCGCACCGGGCGACGGCTGATCGCCTACGTCGCAGGGCCCATGACGTCGATCTCCGCGAACGACATTCCGCCGTTCGTCGACATCCTGCACGACGTGGCGCAGGGGAGCGATCTGGACCTGCTCCTCCACACTCCTGGTGGAGATGTTGACCAGGCGGAGCGGATCGTCTTCTTGTGCCGTAAGCGAGTCGGGGCGGGCGCCTTCCGCGTAGTCGTCCCAGACAGCGCTAAGAGCGCTGGAACGCTGATCGCGATCGCGGCGGACAGCATCGTGATGGGTGATCCGTCCGAACTCGGCCCAATCGACCCGCAGGTCACCATCACGACGGCCAACGGCGAATCGATGACGCGGCCGGCACAGTCGTTTCTCGATGGCCTCAGAGAGATCGTTGACGCCGCCGAAAACGAACTCTCAGCGGCGTACTTTCCACTGCTCGACAAGCTCGACCCGGCGCTGATCGACTTCTGCCGGAAGGCGCTGATGCGTTCCGAGAGATTTGCTGAAAAGTTTCTCGCAAAGCACATGCTGAAGGACGAGCCGCCGGAGAAGGCGAAACAAGTGGCCCATGCGCTGAACGACGTCGAGAAGCACCTCTCACATGGGGCAGTTATCGATGCTGAAGACGCAATCAGAACGGGCCTGAGAGTCGAACTGCTTCCGCCCCACCACGACCTCTGGCAGGCGTATTGGCGGCTCTACTGCGACATGCGCCTGTCGCTGACAAGTGGTTCGTCGCGCCTCTACGAGGGACGGACAGCCTCGTTGACGCTCTGAGCGAGCAATTGATAGCGCTGGGCGCCCCGGCTTCGGCTGGGGCGTTTGTCGTTGTGGCGACTGGCGCGGGCGCCGCGAGCGCTCGTTACGCTGGCGCGCCATGCGACGACTCACCTACATCCTGTCCGCCGCGCTGGCGAGCTCGCTCCTCGTGATCAGCTTCATCGCCGCAGCGGGCGTCGGCATCGTTAGCACCTATCTCGGCATCAAGGGCATCGTCGACGGCGACATCGGCCGCGGCATCGTCGTCCTGCTTCTGACGACCCCCGCGCTCATGCTGACCCAGACTGCGATCGGCATCTTGGCGGCGCCGCTCGGTCTTCTCGCCGAGCGCCTTGAGGCCGAATGACCCGCGCCTCCCTTCTGAGCCTCGCGATTGCGCTCGCCGGGGTTGCCGCTCTCGCGCTCGCGGGCGTCGCCATCACGGAGCTGAGCTACGCGAGTGGCCATCCGTACGCATACGGACCGGCCAAGGTGATCGCCGTGGCCGGCGGCGCCGGCGCGGCGCTCTCGGTCGCCGTGCTGCTTGTCGCGCTCGCCGTCCGGCGGGGCGACCCGCGCAGCGGCGGCTAGCCCCCCGGTATCAACGCCATCTGCCCCGGCGCCACCGCCGGCGCCCGCTCCGCCCGCTGCCAGTGGTCCGCGACCTCGCGCGGACGCACGCGCCGATCCTGACCGGGATGCTCAAGCGCGGGCATCGACGGATCGTGGCAGCTCCACCTCTAGGTGGTGGACCTGTCCGCGATCATGGTCCTCATGGGCAACGCAGGCCACGGCTTCGTCTCCTACGCCATCGACCAGGCGCTCCGCTCGGGCGACCTCGCTCGCGTCGGGTCCCTGGCACCAGGCCTCCCCAGCAGAGTCAGCCTGAGCGACGCGCTGCGGATCGTGGTGCTCATGGCCCGCAACGATGACGAGCGCTACGAGCGGGCACCGTCCGGTGGCTCGGCCGCTTCGCGAGCGGACATCCGAGAGCCACCCTCGACGGCGCCATGCAGTCCGCGGCGTGGCTGGACGAGCTGCCTAGCCGCCCCGAGCTCGCGGGGCGGCTGGCGTCGCTGCTGGGCTAGAGGCGGCGGTGGAAGTTGCCGCGGCACATGCCCCATGCCCCGCGGTGCTGGCGCTTCGCCTTCTTCGAGCTGGCTTCGAAGCCCTTCACGCGCTGGAACGGGACTCCTCCGTAGACGTAGACCTTCGCCAGCCCGGTCGTGAGCATCTTCGACTGGAAGCTGCCTGAGCCGACATCGACGTAGGCCAGCAGCCGGTCGTAGCGGTCGAACGTGTCTTGCGTCGGGTCGGTGTGCAGCGTGACCTTGCGGCCCGGCCACGCGATCCGCTGCATGTACCCGGTCGCCTGCGCTGCGCCGCACTCTCTGCCGCCGTATCTCTCCGGCGTGTCGATCCCGATCAGCCGCACGCGGTATCTCGAGCGCGCCGCGCCGAAGGCCTTCACGTCGAGCGTGTCGCCGTCGACGACCTTGATGATTTGAGCGGAGATCGTCTGCGTGCGTCTTCTCGGCGCAGGCGGCGGCGCAGGGTGTGACGGGGGCGGCGAAGACGGGGGCGGCGTGCTGCCCGTGCTGCACGGGCACGGCAGGCTCTCGCAGTAGAGGCCATCTCCGTCCGCGTCGATCGTGTCGGCGGCCTGCTGCGCCGCCGCCTGGTTCGGGTAGTCAGCGCAGACTGCTGCGGCATGCGCGCGAGGCGGGCTCGCTGCGGCGCTTGAGGCGCCGAGCCCGATTGCGAGCACGGCAGCGGCGACAGCCGCCGCGATGCGTCCCTTCATGGTCCCTCTTTCTGATTCCCCGACGCCTTGGCAGCTTCGGGCGCGTCCCACGCTAGAGCGGCGGCGCGCCCAGCGCAACGTCGAACAAACGTCCGCGTGCGCTGTTAGGCACACCGCTCGACCGAGCCGCCCAGCCGCCCCGAATTGGCGGGGCGGCTGGCAGGGCTGCCGCAGTAGCTCCGGGCCGGCGTCGTCAAAACGCCGGCTTTGAGCGGCTTGGGCTACGGCGCCGCGTCGAGTTTCGTGACGACGAGGTTCGCGCCGGCATTCATGCCGCCGTCCGCGTTGTCCTCGGCGTCCGAGCGCACGACTGCACGCACGCTCACGACGGTGTTCGGGTCGGTCACGTCGATGACGGTCGTGCCTGACGCTTGCGCGAGGTTGTCGCCGTCGTCAGGGATATCGGACGTCCATTGCTCACCGGCTTCCTGCCCGCCGACGAACAGCCGCGTGACGCCGTAGGCAATGCCCTGCGTGTCCTCGGTGACGTCGATGAACTGCGCGACGCCCTGCACGATGTACTGGCCGGGCTCGGCGATCGTCGCAGAGACGAGCTCGGTGTCGTCCGTGTCGTTGGGGCGGTCGCCCGCGTTGGACGCCACGACCTGCACGGGCAGGACGTGGATGCCCAAGATGGCGTCGTTGGGCGGAGTGATTCTGTTCGCGATCAGCGCTTGGCCGGGCTCGCCCGGGTCGCCCGTCTCGCCCAGCGCGCCGGCCGGACCCTGCTCGCCCATCGCGCCACGCGCACCCTGCTCACCCTGCGCGCCGCGCTCGCCCTGCGCGCCGGTGTCGCCCTTCGCGCCGGTCTGTCCCGCCGGACCGGCCACTCCGTCTGCTCCCGCTGCGCCTGCGGCGCCTCTCGCGCCACGGTCGCCCTCAAGCGACTGCTTCGCCGCTCTCGACAGCTTCGCCGCCGAGATGGTGCCGTTCTTGATGCTGCTCCCGTTGATGAATCTCGTCGCCGCGTAGGCGCCGCCCGTCGTGGCGAACACGAGGGCGACGATCGCGACGATCATCGCGGGGGATGGCTTGAGCTTTCGCACTGTGTGCGTTCCTCCTGGTGACGGCCGACGACCTTGCAGGGTCGCCGGCCGCTCCTGTGGAGCGACAAGCCCACGGACCGAGAAGCGCGCAGGCTAGCCTTCGCGTTCGGTCGTCGGAGCTTGACCTCCGCTGACTGATGGCGGCTGGGCGCGCTGCATCGCTGCCCAGCCGTTTCTATTGCATCTGCTCCGCGCCAACTATATGCATAGGTTTAGGTAGCGACAACTTCGTAGTGTCCTGAACGGCGTTAGGGAAGCCAAACTATTTCCCGACGCGCAACTCTGGCTAGCTGTCGTGGGCGAGTCCCGGAACGCGAACCGACGTAGCGGTTCCGGTCGTGAGGCCTGCTCACCCGGCGGTCCCTCGAAAAAATCTGCGGGCGGTCCCGCGCTCGTGCGCCTAAGAAGGCATGAGTCTTGCGGCACCACTCCTCAACGCGGGCGAGCCGCGCTCGTGGCCGTGATGAAAGCCATGACGTTCGACGTTCCCGACGCCCTCGTCGCCGCCTTCGCGGAAGCTGTCGCCACGAAACTCGTGACCCACAACGCGGGCGGGCCTCCGACACCTTGGATGACGACGCATGAGGCGATCCGGTACTCCAGAATCCCGGAAGGCACCTTCCGCCAGCTCGCTGCCAGCGGCGACATCCCTTCTCACGGAGGCCGATCCAAGGTGTTCCACCGCGATGAGGTCGATGCCGCCATCATGAAGCGAGCACGCGGTTCGCGCACAACGCGCTGACGCGGCTTTCGCTCATGGCTGCCACCGGTAAACAGCGCGTACGCGTTGAACGAGGCCTCTATAGGAAGGGTCGCGTCTACTACGCCTACGTGAGACCGACAGGCAGCTCAAGAGCTTGCTGGAAGTCACTGGGGGAGGTCGGCGTCATGGAAGCCCGACGCCTCCGCGACGAATTTGCCGTCGAAGTCCGTAACGGCGGTCGCTTCGTCTCGATCGACCGCTCATCCACAGTCGATGCCGTCGCTGACGACGCGCTCCTCGAACTGAAGGAACGCCTCGATAGAGGGGACGTCTCCAAAAGCACCTACGACTCGTACGCCGGCAGCGTCAAGAACCACATCATGCCGTTCTTCCTCTATCGAACGGTCGCTGCGGTCGCCCCGGATGACATCGCCGAATGGGTGGAGGAGCAGAGAGATTCCGGAGCAGCGTCCTGGTCGATCCGCGCCCGCTGGACAGCGCTCCGGATGGTCTTCACGCACGCGGCACGCCAGGGGCTGATCGCGGCCAGCCCGTGCGGCGTGTTGAAGCCTCACGAGCGGCCCGGCCCAGGAAGATCGCGCCAGCGCTTCCTGGACAACAACGAGATCCGCGCGCTCCTCACGGAAGCGAACGGCGTCCGCGACCGGGCGATGATCGGCCTGCTCCTTTTCTGCGGCCTTCGCGCGAGCGAAGCGCTCGGCCTCGTTTGGTCGGATATTGACTTCGACGGCTGGATCAAGGTCCGGTACCAGATGGGGCGCGACGGCAGACGCACCGAGCTCAAGACCGAGGCCGGCCGCCGCGATGTCGTCCTGATGGACGACCTCGCCCATCTTCTTCGCAAGCTGCGCGTGCGGTCCCGCTTCTCGCAGTCCGTCGACCTTGTCCTCGTCAACACCGTCGGCAGAACGATGGGCTATTGGGACCTCTTAGACCGCTACAGCGAGATCCGCGACGCAGCAGGGCTCAGCCGAGACGCGACGCCCCACGCTTGCCGTCACACGTTTGCGTCAATCCTCATCGATCAAGGTCGCCCGGTCGAGTACGTCAGCCAAGCGCTCGGGCACACTAAGACGACAACCACCCTCGACATCTACGTCCACCTGTTCCGTAGACGGGAGCACGCCGCAGCAGCCCGCGACGCACTCAACACCGGCTACGGCGCGATGCTTAGAAGCTCATGATTCCGCCGTGGCCGCTGGTAGTTTCGCGCTTGATGCACACTGGCCGAAGCACGCGCTCCTGCACGAACAATCGCGGCCACGGCAGCGCCTTGCCGCTCCTGGCCGGCCGCGGCGCCCGTCGTAAGGTCACCTGCAGGTCACCTAGCTTCCGCAACGTGTCGCAATGGGCCGCAACGCGAACCGTTGAAGCATCGGGAATGACGACAGTCTGCAACGTGCCAGGACTCGCTGAGGCAACTAAGCGAGTATGGGGTTTACGCTCCATCGCGGGTTCGAATCCCGCCCTGTCCGTCCGCCGAAAACCTCGCACAGACGGGGTTTATCGCGAAGTGGCCCGGCGCATCGGCGCCGGGCCGGGGTCAAGTAAGGGTCAAGTGCTTCCCGACGGCGCCGTCGCCAGCTCGCGGCGTATCGCTCCCGTAGCGACGTGCCGTAGAGAACGACGAGCTGCCTTCGCACCCGCGATCGAGGCGCCACAGGCGGGAGTCCGCGGCGGATCTCCACTGCCTTCATCCCGCTGGCAGGTCGACGTGCGTCCGATGACTCACCGCACTCCTGAGCCGGCGGCATCGACGCCGTCTGGGACCGGACTGTGTCGCTTGTGGCTGCGGCGAGGCCGACGAGCTCTGAGCGCGCATCGTGGCAGTCCTGTGCCGAGCCGCTTCCCAGCCGACCACCGGACCCGTTCGAGTCGGCCCGGGGCGAGAGTTCCCGTTTCGCCGCGGCCATCCACCGCGAGCCGGTTGTCTGGGAGCCTCGGCCCGTGGTCGCGGGACGCACTCCGCCCGGAGGGGGATGTCAGCGGGGACGTGGCGCGATACCGTCGCGGGGTGGGAGCGGATGAGCATCGGTTGCTGGAGCAGGCCGACGAGCTGCGGCGGCCGATTCCGTTCGTCGCGCTCGCGACAGCGATCGTCGCGGCGGTCGCGGATCCGGCTGGCTGGGTCGACTGCGCGCTCGGGGCGGTCCCGGTCGCCGCGTTCGCGGTCTGGGCGTGGCGCCCGCGCGTGCCATTGTCGTTGCTCACGGTGGCGGTGCTTGTGCCGGTCGTCGTCGCCCAGCGCGACGGCGGCCTGGAGCCGCTGCTGTTCGAGGCGTCGCTGCTCGCGTTCGTGCTCGCGCGTTGGGCTGGCTCGCTTGTGTGGGCGGTGGCGCTCGGCATCGCTGCGTTGCTCGCACCGATCGCGGCGGCGCTGCTCCAGGACCCGCCCGAGATTGCCAGCGGGACGTGGCTGCTGGGCATCGCGTTCCCCTGGGTGATGGGGCGCGCGCTGGCCCGCCAGGAGCAGCTCGTCGTCGAGCTCGAGGCGACGCAGAACGAGCTCGCGCAGCAGGCGCTGTTCGCGGAGCGGCGCCGGATCGCGCGCGACGTGCACGACTTTGTCGGCCACGGCCTCGCGGCCGTGATGCTCCAGCTCACGAGCGCTCGTCACGTGTTGCGGCGCGACCCTGACGCGGCCGAGGAAGCGCTGCGCTCGGCCGAGGAGGTCGGCCGGCGCAGCATGCACGAGCTGCGCCGCACCGTCGCGCTGTTGCGCAGCGACGACGAGGCCGGTGTCGAGGCGCCGCTGCCGACGGCCCGCGAGGTCGCGACGCTCGTCGACCACGCGCGCGCCGGCGGCCTTGCGGCCGAGCTGAGGGTACGCGGGGATCTCTCGCCGATCGACCCGGCGGTTGGCCTCGCCGCGTACCGAATTGCGCAGGAGGCGCTCGCGAACGCCTCACGCCACGCACCCCACGCCCGGACGGTGCTCGAGCTGGAGACGAGCGCCGAGCACGTGCGGCTCACCGCGACGACGACCGGCCCAGTGCTCGCCGAGCCACCGAGCGAGTCGCAGCGCGCTCGCTACGGCGTGATCGGGATGCGGGAGCGGGCGACTGCGCTCGGCGGCAAGCTCGACGCCGGCCCGACGCCCGACGGCTGGCGCGTCGACTGCCGGCTGCCGCTCGTGGCGAAGGAGCCGGCGCGGGCATGATTCGTTTCGCGCTCGTCGACGATCAGGAGATCGTCCGCGCCGGGCTGGCGCGGATCCTCGCGCCGGCCGATGGGTTCGAGCTCGTCGCGGAGTGTGCGGACGGCGCCGACGCCGTCGAGCGGCTGCCCGCGTTGCGCCCGGACGTCGTGCTGATGGACGTCCGCATGCCGGTCCTCGACGGCATCGCGGCGACCGAGCGGCTGCGGGCGAGCGCGGACCCGCTCGTCGTGCTCGTGCTGACGACCTTCGGCGAGGACGAGGTGCTGTGGGGCGCGCTGGAGGCGGGCGCCGCGGGGTTCGTGCTCAAGGACGCATCCGCGGAAGACCTGATCGCCGCAGTCCGTGCGGTCGCGGGCGGCGGCGCGTGGTTCGACCCTGGCGTTGCCCCGCGCGTGCTCGAGCACTATCGGCGGCGGGTCGCGCCGGCCGCGCGCGAGCATGCGCGCCTTGAGGAGTTGACCGGACGCGAGCTCGACGTGTTGCGCCTGATGGCCCGGGGCGCGACGAACGCCGAGATCGCGCAAGCGCTCTTCGTTGCCGAGGCGACCGTGAAGACCCACGTCGGCAGCATCTTCGGCAAGCTCGGCGTGCGTGACCGCGCAGCGGCGATCGTGTTCGCGTACGACCACGGCGTGGTCGCGCCAGGCTCCTCCTGAGGTCGGAGCGCAAGAGGGGCCCGCAGGCCGATGTGCTCGCGCCGACGCGGCCGTAGCGTCGACGCCATGACCACCACCGCCATCCAGGTCGACGGCCTGGACAAGTCCTACGCCGGAGCGCCCGTGCTGCGCGGCCTGTCGTTGACAGTCGAGCGCGGAGAGATCTTCGGCATCGCCGGCCGCAACGGCGCCGGCAAGACGACCACCGTCGAGATCCTCCAGGGCTTGCGCCGCCGCGATGCTGGGCGCGTCGAAGTGCTCGGCCTCGACCCCGGCCGCGACCGCAACCTGCTGCGCTCGCAGGTCGGCGCACAGCTGCAGACGTCGGCGCTGCCGGACCGGCTGCGCGTCGGCGAGGCGCTGCGGCTGTTCGCGCGGCTCGCCGACAACCCGGTCGACTGGGGCCAGCTGGCCGACCAATGGGGCCTTCGCCCGCTCCTGCGCCGCGCCTTCGGCGGCCTTTCGGGCGGCCAACGCCAACGGCTGTTCGTCGCGCTCGCGCTCATCAACCGTCCCGAGCTGATCTTCCTCGACGAGCTGACCCAGGGCCTCGACCCGGCAGCCCGCCGGGAGACGTGGCAGCTCGTCACCCGCGCGCGGGAGCACGGGGCGACCGTCGTGCTCGTCACGCACGACATGGACGAGGCCGAGCGACTCTGCGACCGCGTGGCCGTGCTCGACGAGGGGCGTCTCCTGACCTGCGGCCCCCCACGCGAGCTCGTGACCGCCGAGGGAACCGTGCAGATGCGCTTCTCGTGCCCGAGCGCCGCGGTGCTCGACGGCCTGGACCGGGTGCCCGGCGTCGCCGACATCCGCTTCGACGGCGCAAGCGCGCATGTCCGCGCTGACGCCGGCGCGGTCGTGCGCGTCGCCTCCGAGCTGGAGCGGCGCGAGCTGTCGCCGCATGACTTCACGGTGATCCGCCCGTCGCTGGAGGAAGCCGTCATCTCAATGTTGGACGGAGGTACACGATGAGCACCTTCAGCGCGCGCGCCGCGATCGACCGGAGGCTGCCGATGACGCGCCTCGCCGCGCTGACGATCGCCGAGGCGCGCCTGCTCATGCGCGACTGGACCGTGATCGTCTTCGCGTTCCTCTTCCCGCCGTTCACGATGCTGATCCTCGCTGGCGTGTTCGGCACCGAGCGCGACGAGGGATTCGCGATGCAGCGGCCCGACGACTACTACGTCGTCGCCTCAATCGCGGTCCCAATCGTCGCGCTGGCGGTCATCGGCCTGCCGGTCGCGCTCGCCTCCTATCGCGAGCGCGGCGTGCTGCGCCGCTTCGCAGCGTTCGGCGTCCCGCCGTCGCGCGTCGTCGCCGCGCAAGCGCTCGTCACCTGGGCGCTCGTCGCAGTCGGTGCCGTGCTCGTCCTCGCCGTCGCCGCGCCAACCTACGGCATCCCGTCGATCGACCGCCCGCTGCAGACAGCACTCGGCCTGCTTGCCGCGACAGCGACGCTCACGTTGATCGGGATCGCGATCGGGCTCGCCGCGCCGACCGCTCGCGCGGCCCAGGCGATCGGACTGCTGGCGTTCTTCCCGCTCTACCTGCTCGGCGGTGGAGGACCGCCGAAAGACGCGATGTCGGGCGCGATGCGCAGCATCTCCGACGCGCTTCCCTCCGCCGTCCCTGCCCTGACCGACCCGTGGCTCGGCGTCAGCGGGATAGCGTCCCAGCTCGTCGTCTTCGCGGCCTGGGCAGCTGCCGCGTCACTCGCGATCGCCTGGCTGGTACGGCGCGTAGAAGCCTGAGCCGCACAGCGACGAAAGGATCACCGACCATGACGAGTGCGCCGCCGATGACGGGCCCGGTCAGCGGTTTGCCCAGGGACTCTCGATCGTGACGGGTGCTTCTTAGGAGCGCGCGAGCCGTCCGGTCGCGCCCGCGAGCGCCGCTATCCCAAACGGCACCCCGAAAAGATTGAGCGGGACTTGGCGGGCTGGCAGCCTGGTCATTCCAGGAAGGCGGTCGGCCCCCAAGCGCGTCGGCTCGACGATCGTCATTGCCTTGTCCAGGCCCAGGAGCAGGTCATCGCCTTCTCAACCAAGCCTCGACGAACGCGCTTTCGGACACGCCTCTCGCGGCGTGCGCACCCTCCAGCGCCCGCAGGCGCGGCGCGAGCCCGTCGTAGCTGCCCGCGAGATGGTCGCACTGACGTGAACCCGAGACGAGCGCTTCGTCAACACACTTGTTAACATTCGTCAATTGCTGGACGGCGCGCAAGACGCCGTTGGCGTTGACCGTGGCGCGAAAGCGCGTTCAACCGGGATTCTCGATCCACGCTGCGGACGTCTCGTCAATACGTCCTCTCGCGAGCTCGCCATGCCCGGCTAGCTCGACAACGAATGTCCTCATTCTACGGACTTCGTCCGCGCTGAAACCCCAGGCGCCCTGATCGGGCACCCACACTGCTAACCCTGGCATGTGAGTGGACCTTTAGTTCAGACAGAACTCGACAACGTCAACGATCTGCCTCACTCCCAACGAGCGCATCTCGTAGTCGCCGTGTGGGACGGTAAACGGCACGACGAGGTTGTGGCAGACGGAGCCGTGCGTCCCCGGAAGCACTTGTGTCTCAATCACGTCGATCGGCTCAGCCTTCCTGACCGCGAGCCGCTGGTCTGGCGACAGCATGGGGAGCTCTCCTTCCCCCGTATAGGGCGATCCAGTCTTGGGCACTTGCAACGGCTCGCGCAGACAACGACGGGTCGAGAGACTGGCCCGCACGGTGGTCAACCGAACTGGCGCATACCCGCAGTGGCGATAGCTGGTGCGTCTAGCATGCATCCCGGCGGCCGCCCGGTCTATGGAGCGGCCCCAATGCGTGAGCGTGGGCCTGCCCAATTCCAGCCGTCGGGGTCTCCCTATGGTCGTCAAAGAGAGCGATCGCACGATGGGTCGCCGACGGCAGAGACCCCGACAGAAAGCCGCGCACCTACTTCAAGCCCGGGCCCGTCTTCGACCGCAGCCAGGTCGAGCCGCTGTCCGACCACGAGCCCGCGCCGCTCGACCTTCCCGCCGGCGCGATCGTCGTGGACGGCAGCCGATCGCCGAACGCGAGAGTCCGGACGCTCGCTCACGAGCTCGCGCACGCCCTCGTCCGCGCAGAGCCCGCCGATGACGACAGACCGATGACCTACGCGGAAGAGGAGCTGCTGGTCGAGGCGGTCGCCTACACCGTCTGCGGCTCGATCGACTTCGACACCAGCAGCGAGACGGTGCCCTACCTCGCGTCCTGGGCACAAGCCGCGCCACTCGCCGTGATCGAGGCAGCCGCCAAGGGAATCGACCGCCTCGCCACACGCATCGAGAATGCGCTCGGCGAGATGACGCCTGTCTCAGTTACCTAGATCAACCGCTCACCAACCGCACTTCGCGTGGCATGACCAGACGCTCCGGCAGGGCGATTCCATGCCAGGGCGCGCGTTGCGTGGACGCGAAGCGCCCACACGACTACTGGCGCGTTGTCACGATCCCCTTTTGCTGCGCGCCGGCGCCGCACGACGAGCTGGCGCACCTTCCCGGCACGATCGCTGCGGCGCAGGTCATACGTCCGCGGTGGCGGCGCGGCCGCTTTGAGCAGCTTACCCTCGGCCGGCCCCGCGCGCGGGGGCGATCCGCACGTCGACGGCGAGCGGCGAGCGGCGAGCGGCGAACGGCGGGGACCGATGGTGACGGCGCGTGACGGCGCCATTGACGATGATGTGCGAGCGGCCGAGGGGCGGCCCGCACGCGAGACTGATCGGAGGCGCTGAGGCATGGGTGAGATCACGTTCACGACGACGCTGCAGAGAAAAGGGCCGGCGGCGGCCGTCGTGCTCGACGACGAGCAGGCCGCGACGGTTGGCGGGGGCGCAAAGCGGTTCCCGGTCAGAGCGACGATCGGCGGCTACTCGTGGCGGACGACGGTCGCGCGGATGCGAGGCGAGTTCCTCGTCGGCATGAGCAGAGAGGTGCGGGCCGGCGCCGGCGCCGAGGCGGGCGACGAAGTTGAGGTCGTGATCGTGCTCGACGAGGAGCCGCGCACAGTCGACGTGCCCGAAGCGCTCGAGCAGGCGCTCAACAGCGACGCCGCCGCGCGCGCCGCCTTCGACGGCCTCTCCTACACCGACCGCAAGGAATACGCCCGCTGGGTGGCCGAGGCGAAGAGAGAAGAGACGCGCGACCGGCGCATCGCGAGAACGCTCGAGAGAGTGAAGGCGGGAAGAGCGGCCTGAGCTGGCAGCCGCAAGGTGATCGGACAGCGGCTGGCTCGCCTCGAACAGCGCCACTGCCTCACCTAGAGCCCGTACCAGGTCGACCGGTGCTTCGAGTACGCGTGCTTTGACCGCGCGTGAGGTCCCGCCCGGGCGCCGGTTTCGTGCGCTGCGATGAGTCGCGCGGCCGCGTGCGGTCTTACGCGCATGACCTCTATCACTGCGCAGACGCACGCGACGCTCGACGGCGTCATCGACGCCCCGCCCGCCGACGCGCTCTTGCCGTACATGAGCGACGCCGGCCGACAGGGAGCGCTCGATCTCGCGCTGGCGGCCGACGCGCTGCTGCTCGCGCGCAAAACCTGGCAAGGCCTGGCCCAGGCGTGGCGCGACCAGACCGGCCCGATGGCCGAGCGGCTCAACGCAATGCCGAAATACGTCGTGTCCGCAACGCTCGGATCCGCAGACGAGTGGGACCACACGACGATCGTTGGCTACGACGACATCGCCGGCCTGCGCGAGCGCGAGCAGCTCCTGACCTACGGCTGCGGGCGCCTCGCACGGGATCTGCTGGCCGACGGGCTGCTCGACGTGCTCGTGCTGTCGCTCACCCCCGTCGTGGCGGGCGCCGGCCGGCGGCTGTTCGACGACCCCGGCCACCTCGTCCGGCTGCGACTCACCGACAGCACGACCTTCGAGACCGGCGCCATGCGGCTGTTCCTTGAGCCGGATCAAGCCTGACACAAGCAAAGGCTGCACGAAGGCGGTCCGGTGGCCATGAGCGCGCGCCCGGTGTGGACGCGTCCGCGTCGGGCGGATGTGCGTGCGCGAGACTGCGCTGCCGTCAGCTGGACGGGCGTGAGCACGTTGTTGCGCCGCCACGCCGCCGGGACAACAGTGGGCGGGAGCTCGTCAGCGGCGTCGGGCCCGTAAAGCTCGATCAAGCGGGCGCGAGCAGCCGTGCTCTGACGCATGTCGCGCATCAGCTCCCGATCCGAGTTCGGAACTCACGACCGAGGCTCCGTCGCGGACGACAAAAAAACTGCGGGCGGCTGTCAGCTCATGTGCTCTAGGACGCATGAGCATCGAAGCACCTACTCCAAGCCCGGCCGGCGGTTGATCCCTATGGCGTTCGAAGTCCCCGACACCGTGCTCGACGCCTTCGCCGAGCTCGTTGCCAGCAAGATCGCCCAGCAAGCCCCGTCCTCCTCGCCCCAGACTCCCTGGATGACGACGATCGAAGCGATCTCCTACTCAAGAATCCCCGGAGGGACCTTCCGCCAGCTCGCCGCGAGCGGGGAGGGCCAAGTAGTTCCCGCAACGACCCGCGACGTGCCGCACCGCCGACGCCGACCGAGTCGGCAGTCGCAGCGGGCCGCAACACACCGCGACTCGTCAACGGCAGTAAGCGAGTATGGGGTTTACGCTCCATCGCGGGTTCGAAACCCGCCCTGTCCGTCCTCTCGGGGGCCCGCCAACAGGCGGGCCGTCATCGGGCCCGTCAGACGGCTATCATCCTGCATCCCCCAAGCGCCCGTAGCTCAGCTGGATAGAGCGTCGGTCTACGGAACCGAAGGTCAGAGGTTCGAATCCTCTCGGGCGCGTATCGAGAACCCCCTGCTAACCAGGGGTTTTCGTCGTTCTCGGGAGTTTTTCTGGCTCCGCAGTGTTCTCGGGCCGTGTTCTCTAGAGGTCCGAGCGTGTGTCGGAAGCGTTCGGTGCCGAGGCATTCTCGGTCGCATCGTCGACCGGGACGGACACCGAGAGGCAGTCGATGCAGGTCGACGAAGTCAGGATCACGGGCAGCGTCCGTGTCGAGGGCAGAACGCAGGGTCGGGCGTGGATCGCGGCGTTCGTCCAGGCCAACGGGAGAAAGACTCGGAGAGCACTCGGGCTCGCCTGGGGTGCGCGACTCCGGTCGCACGACGAGACGCGGCGCGACGATCTGGCGCGCTGGCGACGGGCCGAAGCCGGATGCGACGTATCTGACGCCACGTGAGGCGGAGCAGGTGCTCGCTGCGCTGCTCGACGGCGAGCGGGCGAAGCTGAAGCGGCCGCGTCCGATCGAGGGGAAGACGTTCGGCGACGCCGGCGACGAGTGGCTGAGCCACACGGCGCGGTCGATGGCGTCGAGGAGACGACGCTGAACACGTACCGGTCGATCGTCCGCAAGCACGAGGAGGAGTTCGGACGCGCGACGCCGTTGCGGCGGATCGGCGCGTCACGGATCAAGTCCTTCCAGGAGCAGATGCTCGACGCGCCGCTCGAAACGGCGCTGGCGCGCACGACGATCCACACGCGCATGCGCGTGCTGGCGGCCGTCCTCGACCGCGCCGAGAAGAAGGGCTGGATCGCGGCGAACCCGGTGGAGGACGTCGAGGTGATCGAGCGGCCAGAGCCCGATCCGGACTTCAACGTGCTGGAGCCGCACGAGGTCGAGGCGGTCGCGCGCGCGGTCGCCGCGATCCCGGGCGAGGATCTGCCGCGGATGCGGAACGGCAAGGTCGATCGGCACGCGCTGGCGATGATGCGCCAGAGCCGTCCGATGTGGGCGCTGGCGATCCTCCTGCTCGCCTATACCGGTCTGCGGTTCGGCGAGCTGCGCGCGCTCAGATGGCGCGACGTGGACTTCGCCGGCCGCGTGATCCACATCAGACGAAACGCGCCGAGCTCGATGCCGGCGAGATCGCGGCGACGAGTGAAGCGCCCGAAGGGACGCCGCGGCCGGTCGCTCGTTCGGCGATGCGCTTGAGCAGAGCATGATCAAGCGAGGGTTGCTCGACATGTCGCCGGCTCGGCAGGCGGCTCGACGCTCGCCCCCATGGGACGACGCACCCTCTGGCATTACGAGCAGCATGACGTTTCTACGGAGCCGTGGGAGCAATGCCGCGGGTGCGGTAGCTACGAGCTCACGAGGATCCGGGCCGATCAGGCTCAGCACCCTGTGAGGGCGGTCTGCAACCACTGCGGGTTCGACTGGACCTCTAGAGAGCGTGGATCGGCTTAAGGCGAAACGAGCCGCCGTGAAGCGGCTCAGCTCTGGTCCGCGGACGGTCGAGGCATGATCCCAAGTTGGGACCTGTCGCACAACGGCGAGAAGCTGTCCGAGGTCGCCTACGCGCGATTTGGGCGGCCAGACCGGATTTACGTAAGCAGGAGCTTCCCGCTCAGCTTGCCGACGTCGCGCGACGATGGTCAACCAGCACGTTACGTGCACAAGGTCTTTGATGAGGGAGCGAGTCCTCCGCTCGTCGAGGGCGCAGGGAGCGACGGTGTCGAGGTGAGCGAGGCCATCGTGCAAAGCACGCCGGCAGGGCGGAAGCAGATCAAGCTCATGGTCGCGCGGGAAGCCGGCAACGTGCGGCAGATCGAGATTCAACGCGTTCCGTCCAACGCGGACGCGAGCAGATTGGAGGTCTTGCTGAAGCTCGACCGGGAGGGGAGCGGCCAGGCTCATCGGTCTCGTCCGGGAGCTTGACAACGTGTCGGCCGACCGGGAGGAACGACGGGTTCGGATGGACCCAGACCTGCTTGACGACTTGTCGCAGGACCCGGATGCGCTTACGGAGGTCTATGGCCGCGACCCGGGAGCGTTCCGAACACTTATCGAGGAGGACTCAGCAGCGGACGATGTTGTCGCGATCGCGCATCGTCGCGGGCGAGCCGCACCACGGGATCTCACTCCTGCGGATCGCGCGCGCCGTCGGCCCGCACGTAGAGCGGCGGCTTGGAGCGCTCGTGAGCTACTACGACGCGCATCGCCGCGGGTAGGCCGGTGGGCGTCGCGGTGCGGAGTTCGACGCCGACGTGGCTGTCACACCTTGGGTGAGCGACGTGACAGGCACGTTGGCGCCATACGCTGGCCCGCGGCGACAGGCACGTTGTGGGCTTCCGCGCCGTGGTGACAGCGACGTGACGGTCGCGCTTCAGCGGTCGTAAGCGCGGCCGCGGGGCAGGACGCGGCGAACGTAGATGATGCGTTCGGCTTCGTCTCTTTTGAGGATCACGCGCCAGTCGCCGACGCGGAGTCGTGCTTCGTCCTCGCGGCCGACCAGCGGTCGCAGATCGCCTCTCGGCGCCTCTCCCTGGAGCGCGTCGAGTGCATCGAGGATGCGTTCGCGGATAGGCGGGTCGAGGTTGCGCAGGTCTTTCGTGGCGCGGTTGGCGATGGCCAGGCGCCACGGGCGGAGATCGCCCGCCGGCATCTAGGAGGCGAGGTCGCGGCGGAGCTGGTCGAGGTCGACGACGTTGCCGGCGGCGATATCAGCGTCCCCCTCGGCGGCGGCTGCTTCGTCGGCATCGGTCCACGGCTCGTCGTCGGCGGGCGCGTCGTCCCACAGGCGGGTCAGGGGGTCGTCGGATCGGCGTTCGGCGATTCGCAGCAGGGCCTGGGCCTCGCCGTCGCTCATCTCGTCGATGCGTGCGTGCAAGCGCTCCTTGACCGTCATGGGTCAAGGGTACCGCCCGCCCACGCGGTGCCGCGACGACTGGCGGAGACGCGGCGTGCGGGGGACGCTGGGCCCGGCGAGCAGGGTCGCACACCCTTCGGGCGTGCGCTCGCCAGGGGCACAGCGGCCCCGCACCCGGCGGGGCTCGATCGACCCGATGGAGGGTTCGAGATGTCCGAGATGACGCACGAGCCGGCCGAGCGCCGGGTCGCGATGCTCCAGCTCGCGTCCGTGCACCCGCGCGATGGCTTCAATCCGCGCAGCAAGCGCGACAGCCAGAAGTTCAGACAGCTGAGAGCGTCGGTCGCTCGCCGCGGTGTGCTGCAGCCGCTGCTCGTCACGCCCGATCCGGAGCGCTCCGAGGAGTACGTGATCGTGGCCGGCGAGAGCCGGTACCTCGCGGCCGTCGACGCCGGTGTCGCGGTGGTGCCCTGCCTGATCGACGCCGTGGATGGCGAGACCGACGGTCTGGACGATGCGCTGGTCGAGAACCTGCTGCGTGAGGAGCTGTCGCCGATGGACGAGGCGCGTGCGTTCCGTCGCCTGCGCGAGGGCGGGCTGCCGGCGCGTGCGATCGCGCAGCGCGTCGGCCGGTCGGCGTCGTTCGTGCGCGAGCGGCTCGCGCTGCTCGACCTGCCCGCGGCGTTGCATGGCCAGATCGAGGACGGCACAGTTCCGCTCAGCGCTGTGCCCGCCCTGCTCACGCTCGGCAAGATCCACCCGGAGCTGCCCGAGGTGGGCGTGCGGCGCGTGCTTGACGGGCCCGTCCGGAGCTGGGAGGACCCGACGACCTGGGAAGACCTCGCCGCGGATCCCGTCTGGATCGTGACCGGCTCGGTGCCGGAGCAGTACGAGGACCTGCCCGAGGGCGTCTACGTCGGCGGCGCGAGCTATCCGGTCAGGGGGTTCGCGCTCGAGCCGAGAGCCACCACGGCGCTCGACAAGATCGCGAAGCTGCTCGGCGTCCCGCCGGACTCGCTGCAGGTCCGCTTCGACCCCGACGCGGTCGAGCAGGCGGCCGCCTTGTCGGCGGCGTTCCCGTCCAAGGACGGGTACCGGACGCTGATCGTCGGCACGGACGTGGCGAGCCAGCTCGCCGCCGACGGCCTGATCGCGCGGCTCAGAGAGGAGCGCGCGCAGGCGAAGCGCGAGCGCGATGCCCGGCACCCAGCCGTGTCCTCGGCCGATGTCGCCGCGCCGGCGGCGGACGCGGTTACCTATCTGGAGACCTACGACGCGGCGCGAAAGGCGAGCGAGTACCTCGCGGGCGCCAGCAAGGCCGGAGAGGTCGCCGGCCGCTCGCTCGCGCTGCTCGCCGCGGCGCGCTGGGCGACGAGCACGCGCTGCCGATGTCGCGCCGCTCGCTCTACACGCTCCACTTCGACCGCCGCGACGGGGTGCCGTGGGGCGATGAGGCCGCCGAGCTGCTCGACGAGTTGCTGATCGAGCGTCTGTCGCCGGAGGTGACCGAGCGGATCCGCGCCGCCAAGCACGAGCGGGAGGAACAGCGCGCCGAGCAGGCGCGGCTCGAGGCCGAACGCGCGCAGGCTGTCGCCGACCTGGCGGAGCAGGCCCCGACGATGACGGTGGACGAACGCGACGCGGAGATCACGCGGCTGCAGCGCGAGTACGGCTTCGGCGTGATCGACGCCGAGGCCCGCGCCGAGATCGCCGCGCACCCGGAACCCGGCGCGGACGTGGAGGTTGACGAGGGCGCGGGCGTGGACGCGGAGGTGGAGGCCGCCGCGTAGCGGTGCCGGGCTGCCGGGTGGCGGGAGCCGATCCGCCCGCATGGTGGCACGCCCTGGCGGGCGTGCGGCCGGGCGGGGATCGGCCCGCCACCCGGGGGGCCCGGACCCTGGAAGGGGGAGTCGATGTCAACGTCGACTAGTCGTCGTCGCGCGCCGAGCGCTGCGGAGCGCGATGCGCGTCGCGCCGCTGAGCGCGAGCTGGCCGCGAAGTCCGTGGAGGCGTTGCAGGAGAGCGAGGGCTGGCAGCGGTGGCTGCGCGTGCGTCGGCACTTCCACAGCTACAGCCTCGCGAACCAGTTCCTGATCGCGCTCCAGCGGCCGGACGCCACGCGGGTTGCCGGGTTCAAGGCGTGGTTGAAGCTCGGCTACTGCGTGCGCAGAGGGGAGACCGGGATCCGGATCTGGGCGCCCATGCCGCCGTCGAAGGCGAGACTGCAGGCGTGGCGCGACGCGGGCGCCCGACCTGCCGACCGGCCACGGACGTTCTTCCGGCTGACCGCCGTCTTCGACCGCTCCCAGGTCGACCCGCTTCCGGACTTCCCGGGCGAGCCGGCCGTCCTTGATCCGCCGATCGTGCCCGTCGACGGCGACCACCTCGGTCATCTGTTCGAGCCGTTGAGCGAACTGGCGTCGGAGATCGGCTCGCAGGTCTGCGTCGAGGCCGTGCCCGGGTCGGCGAACGGGTTCTACGAGTTGGACTCGAGACGGATCGTCCTTGCGCCGGTCGCCGTCGACTTCTCCGTCAACGCACAGGTCCGCACGCTGGTGCATGAGCTGAGCCACGCGCTGGTGCGCGCGGACCGCCAGGAGAACGATCCGGATCTCAGCTACGCCAAGGAGGAGATCGTCGTCGAGACCGTCGCGCACTGCGTCTGCGCGAGCATCGGCTTCGACGTCTCCGGCTACTCGTTCGCGTACATCGCGACGTGGGCCGACGGTGCTGGCGGCACCGAGGCGATCGAGCAGTACGCCGCGCTGATCGACCGGTTGGCACGTCGCATCGAAGACGTCGTTGTCACCGCGGTCGAGCAGGACAAGTCGAACGATCGGAAGGTGCCGCGATGACGCCCCAGCCGCTCGCCTCACGCCGGGTCAGCCGGCACGTCGAGTTGGCCGACGGCCTCGACCTCTACGTCTACACCTGCGTTGATGGCATCACTGTGGTCGAGCTGGACATCGTGGTCGGCGGCGCGGTCGAGCACAGCGACGTCGGTGTCCCGCGCCTGCGCATCTACGTCAACGACGATGTTGTCCACGACCAAGGGCGCTCCGACGACGGACGGGATCGGTGAGCGGCGATGGCGATGCACACCACCACCGTCCGCTTCGACGAAGAGACCTGGACGGCGCTGAGCGAGGTCTGCGACCGGGACGGGATCGCCAAGGCGCAGTACGTTCGCGAGGCGACCGTCGCGAGGCTCGCGTCCAGCGTCATCACGCCCGTCGTCCAGCGCCAGGCGAAGGAGCTTGGCGGCTTGCGCCGTCGCGTCGAGCGACTGGAGCGCATCGTCGTCCGCCGACGCCCGCCGACGAGGTGACAAAGACGTGGCCGGGCGCCAGCGCTACTGGTGCGCAGCCACCTGCCTCGGGTGTCCTGCGCGGGCTCTACGAAGGTCAAGCTTTCGCGATGGTCAGGCGGCGGAGTGGAATCTGTGCCCGCGCGCCCGGACAGCCCTGGTCCGAACAGGATGCAGCATGCCGAACGAAACTCTCGCCGCGATGCCGAACCCTTGAACCTGGCTGACCCTCTTCTCGACGCCGACGAGGCCGCTCGCATCCTCGGAGCTATCCCGCCGAAGACCGTCCTGCAGCTCGCCCGGGAGAGACGCCTTCCCAGCGTCCGCATCGGTCGCCATGTCCGATTCGTCCGCGCGGAACTCGAAGAGGCGCTTGCCCGCAGACGGAAAATCTGAGACCCCGATGGGTCGTGTTTTGCCTGACTGGCACGCTGCCACCACCCGTCGCCTAAGCTCAGCGTATGCATGAATATCTTGTTTCTGGTCTATTTCTGGCTGCTGCCGCTGGCGTCACGTTCGCTCCGGCTTGGACCGGTTGCAAGTCGCCCGTCAGGGGCGGGTGCCGCGCCACGGCGGTCGGCGAGATCTTCAACGACGGTGCTTCGCTTCGCTTCGCTTAGGCGAACACATGCGTTCGCGGGTCATGCTTGGAAGCCTGGTTGCGGTCGCCGTCGTGGCGGCCGTTGCGGTAGGGGGAGTCGATGGGAGGCGCGGAGACCGCGCGACGACGAACGCGCCAACGGCGACCGCCTCGCACTCGGCGTTGACGGCGGCTCGAGCCGATAGCGAGTGTCCGTTGTCCTACGCGCTGGGCGCCCAACTGCTGCCTGGAAGACCGAACGTGGAAGCAGGCCTCGGACCTGGAGAAGGCGAGCCAGACGCTTTGAGGCGGGCCACGAGAGGACCGGTCTATCTGGTCTTTAGCGGCGTTCCGCGCGTAGTCAATCCGCGGCGCACCGGCCCTGACCGCAAATACGGAGCCGGGTGGCGGTCGTTCGAGGCTCTTATCTTGAGTCGCGCGACCTATCGGGGCACTGTTGCGTTTCGAGGCGGTGCGCGCAACGGCAAGGGAGCACTTGGGTTCGGCCGTCGCAGGATTCCGGTTGATCAGCTCGACCTTCCGATTGGGAGATGGAGCGCAAGGCGGCCTGCTCTGCGTCGTTGGGGGGTAGCTGGAAGCCCCAGCGCCCGTTGGCGCGCGTGGCCGGCGACGTTTCGCGTTCGAGGTAGCGGTTGCTTTGAGGTGGAAATTACGGGCGACTCATTCCACTATCTAATCGTCTTTTACGTGGCCTAATGGAAGCCAATGCCAACGATGCACGGCAGCGGGACGCGAGGTCGTGACTGACGTCGCTGGCGGCCGGCGCCGCATGCGGGTTGTAAGCTGCCCGCGGTGTTGCTGTCGATTGTGCGGGGCCTCCCGGTCTAGCGCGACGAGCGGCTGTTGGTCGTGTCGGGGACGGGTGATGCCGCTGCTGTCTTCCAGTTTCGCGACGACTCGCGCTGATCGGACGTCGACGCGATGGGCGGGACGCCGGTAGTGGCGCTCAACGTCCTTGAGTATCTGCGCCGTGCTCGCAGCGACGCTCGCGGCGGTGGGAGAATCTGACGCCACCGATCGACGGAGTTACACCGCCTTCAGGCGGTGCTGTTTCTCACGGGAGCGGTGCTCGCTCTCCGTTGTTCGCCCACCTCGTGTGACCCGTCCGCACCTCGTGTGACCCGTCCGCGCACGCATGGCGCGCGGCAGAGCGACGGCGGCAAAGACTCGAAGAACGCGCGAGCTGATGCCGTGAGTCAGCAGGGAGCAGCGAGGCGTGGACCCTCCGGAGGCGGAGAAGGCTCGGTCACGCCGTCGCGCTCCCTGGCATCTTCACGACGCTAGCTCATTACTGGCGTTTCGGTGTGAGCAACGCGATAGCGTCAGGGTGCATGTCAGAGCCTCGCGACGACGCTTTCACAATCACCGTCGGTCCGGCGTCGTTCGATGTGCGCCACGGCCGCCATACGGACGCGATCAACGAGCCCGACACCGCCAGCGGCACAGTTGTCGCCGACGACATCAAGCGCTCCGCTGTTGATTGGGCAGGATCTGCTCGGGCCGCGATCGGCAGCCACTCCCTGATGACTGGGCACGTGATCGAGGCGCTTCCCGACGGCGACGGCAGCGTTGCGCTCTCGCTGCGTTCAGCACTGGTGATGACCGAGAGCCTGATGCCTCCGATGCTCATACAGAATCTGACCCCTTCGGAGGTTGTCTACGGAGCGACGCGGTCCGCCGGCTTCAGGGCGGCCGACGTCCATATCGACGGGCTGGACGGCTTGCAGGCCGAGCCTATGTGGGTGGTGGCGCCGGTTGATGGCGTCTGCGTTAAGAGAGCAGTGCACGTCGGCGTGGTCGAGTTCATCGCTCCAGATCAGGGGTGGGATTTGCTGCGGCGCTTCTCCCCGCCGCTCGAACCCGCATTCACGGAACCGGCCGAGGGAGCTACAGCCTTCGCACGCGTCCCAGTCGTCGCGCGGCTCACCTACGACGCGGAGGACGAGGGCCTGGCTCTGATCGACACTGCGGTCGCGTGGCTGACGACGCGGTTGCGGTACTCGTGGTCACACGGACCTGACGGCAGTCTGCAGCACTACGAGCGCGCGCCCACGCGCGTTTCGGTAAGGCGACGTGACGGTGTCGCAGTGCTCGCCATCGACAGTCCGCGGCGTTGGTGGCGGACCGGGACCACAGTCGAGCGCCACTGCGGCGAGGTCACCCTGACGTCCTCCAGCCGATGGATGGAGCCTCCGTTGCCAGCTTCGATCGCACCGGCTGATCGGCAAGCGCTGCTCGCGTTGCAGCGCGCCGCGACAGCAACCGATCCAGTCCAGCGTGTCGGAGCGCTTTGGGAAGCGATCGAGTTCTACGTTGGAGGACGTACGCAGGGGCGGCTGTTCGAGCGCCGTGACGTTGCCGAGATTGTTGAGCGCGCGGCAAACGGGCTCGCGGACGAACAGGCAGCGCGGGTCGAGGAGGTGTTGCGAAAGTTCCTGAACCAGCCGTCGATCACCGCGCGACTGAAGCACGTGCTCGCCGAGGAGGAGGTCCCGTTCACGAGAGACGACCTCGCTCTTCTCGCAAGCGTTCGAAGAGAACGCAACCTGGCGTTGCACGGCGACGCGGCTGCTCCCGAGCACGACGACATCGATCGCGCTGTAGCTTTCATGAGCCGCGCGATCGCTGCGCGCTGGCATCATGCCCGCGGACCGGAGCGGCACTCGTGACCCGCGTAACGCGCGCAGCGCATCGTTTGAGTGGATCGTGCCGGCGAGGTGCGCACGCTGCCGTGTTCCCCACCGTGTTCTCCAGCGGTCCGTGTTCCGCACCGTGTTCTCGCCTCGAAGGACCCAACATGCGCGATATCCTCGGTCTCAAGGGCTATCGGACGCAACCGGATCGAACCGGACGACTTGAGATCGGTCTACGGAACCGAAGGTCAGAGGTTCGAATCCTCTCGGGCGCGCTACGAGAAGCCCCTGCTAGTCAGGGGCTTTGTCGTTCTCGGGAGGCTTTCGGGCCGTGTTCTTTAGAGATCCGAGCGTGTGTCGGAAGCGCCGGTGCCGAGGGAGACCGGAAGCGAATGCGCCAATCGCTGACGGGCAGCCGGTATTCCTCGCTGCCGGTCAGGCGCTTGATGTCGCCTCTGAGCTGCGGGCCTTCGGTGAGGCGGTCGAGCGCTTCGGTGATCCGTTGCTGCACTGGTCGGTCGAGCCGGCGAATGTCCTTGTTCGGGCGTGGGGTGAACTCGACCCGCCAGCGGCCGGGCTCGGTTACGCGATGCCGAGTTCGCGCTTGATCTGGTCGAGCGGGATCGTCTGGGCGATCGTCAGCCAGAGATCTGTCGCTCGGTCAGCGGGCGATTGTGAAGGTGATCGTCGCGGGCGCCGCGCGTGCCGTCGGCGGTCGCGGTGAGCCCCAGTCGGTTGCGGCCGGGGGCGAGCGCGCGGCCGCGGAGCTGGCGGCGAACGTGGAGGTGTTCTCGAACAGTTACTTGCGGCCTACGACGCGTCCAGGTATGGCTGGAGGGTCGGCAGGTCGGCCGGGCCAAACCGCTCGCGCGCGTTGATCACCTGGTGCCACAGCGGGTATGGCAGGGGCGGGCGGCTGACCTGCTCGAGCCGCGCGAGCTCGTCGTCGCTGAGCGCCAGCTCGCTCGCCGCGAGGTTGTCGGCGAGCTGCTCTTCGGTGCGCGCTCCGATCACGACCGAGGCGACGGCGGGGCGGGTGAGAATCCACGCGAGCGCGACGCGCGCGGGGGAGACGCCGTGCGCGTCGGCGACCTGGACGAGCACGTCGACCGTGTCGTAGAGCGCGTCCTCGTTGTAGACCGGCGGCTCGTTCCAATCCGTCGTGTGGCGGGAGCCGGCCGGCCCCTCGACGCCACGGCGGTACTTGCCCGACAGCAGGCCGCCGGCGAGCGGGCTCCAGATGACCGCGCCGACCCCTTGGTCGAGGCAGGCCGGGAGGATCTCGAACTCGGCCGAGCGCTCCTGCAGCGAGTAGTAGATCTGTGTCGTGACGAAGCGCGGCAGGCCCTTCGCGTCGGCGATCCCCAGCGCCTTCACCATCTCCCAGGCGGTGAAGTTGGAACACGCGACGTAGCGGACCTTGCCCTGGCTGACGAGCAGGTCGAGCGCCTCGAGCGTCTCCTGCAGCGGTGTCTGCCCGTCCCAGTTGTGCAGGTGGTAGATGTCGATGTGGTCGGTTCTGAGGCGGCGCAGGCTTGCCTCGCAGCCGCTGATCACGTGATGACGGGAGGCGCCGGCGTCGTTGGGGCCCTCACCTACCTTGGAGCGCACCTTGGTGGACAGCAGGATGTCGTCGCGGCGGCTGCCGAGCGCCTCGCCGACGATCTCCTCCGAGAGGCCGTTCGAATAAGAGTCGGCCGTGTCGATCACCGTGACGCCCGCGTCGAGCGCCATGTCGAGCTGACGGCGGGCGCCCGCCAGGTCCGTGTCGCCGACGTCCGCGAAGCGGCCTCTGCCGCCGAACGTCATCGTGCCGAGCGTGAGCGTGGAGACCCGCAGGCCGCTTGCGCCGAGTCGTCGCTGTTCCATCAGCGCGGCTCCTCGGGAAGAGCTTCGGGAGCCTGATCGCCCCGGTGGACGGAAAGCCTGCGCGTGCTCGGGCGTGGTGCCATGACACACCTCGAATCGTTCGGTTGCCTGTCGTTCAGCGGCCCGCGGTCTGCCGTGCGCTGGGCTGGGGCGGCGGGTCTATGCGAGCCGTTTTCGAGCATGGCACCGGCGGTGAGGGCGAGGGCGCCGGATTGGGCCCTGGCTCCTGGTACGGCGTTACGAAACGACGATACACGGGGTGTTGTAGCGTGGCGAAGACCCCGCACAAGGAGCCTGCGATGTCTGCACCAGCAACGCCCGCGCCGAGCCTCAACCGCGTCGAGCTCCCGCAGGGGACCGTTACCTACCGGGTCGCCGGCCGGGCTGACAGCGCGCTTGCGCCGGTCGTGTTCGTACATGGCCTGCTCGTCGACAGCAAGCTTTGGACGGGCGTCGCCGACGTGCTCGCGGAGCGCGGCATCTGCAGCTACGCGCCCACCTGGCCGCTCGGCTCGCACCGCGTCCCGATGGATGCCGACGCGGACCTCAGCCCGCGCGGTATGGCGGCGATCATCAACGGGTTCCTCGCCGCCCTTGAGCTGACCGACGTCACGTTGGTCGGCAGCGACACCGGTGGCGCGCTGTGCCAATTCACGATCGACGCCGACGACAGCCGGGTCGGCCGCCTGGTCCTGACCAACTGCGATGCCTTCGACCTCTTTCCGCCGCCCGAGTTCGAGGGGCTGGTCAAGGTGGGCCGTCACGCCGCGCTGATCTGGCCGCTCGCCGCCGCCTTGATGCTCACTGCGATCCGGGACGGACAGCGCGGTTTCGGGCCGCTGTTCGTCGGCAAGCCGGACCCGGCGGTCACCCGCAGCTGGATCGAGCCGGCGTTCCGCAACAAGGCGATTCGCCGCGACGCCGCCAAGCTGATGAGCGCGATGGAGCCCAACGACTTGGTCGACGTCGCGACCCGTTTCGACGCGTTCACCAAGCCGGTGCACATCGTCTGGGGCGACGCCGACCCCTTCTTCCCGATCAGCGTGGCGGAGCGGCTGGCCGCCGCCTTCCCGAACGCGACGCTGACCGCTGTCCCGGGCGGGCGGACCTTCATCTCGATGGAGTTCCCGGGGGATGTCGCGGACGCGATCAGCAAGGGGTGGGACGCGGGGCGCTGAGGCGGCGCACACTCGGGGAGCCGCTTGGGCCTCGACTCCTCGGGCGACCGTATCAGCGTTTCATTTCGACGTTACGTATCGATCATTCTGTTATCGTCGCCCCGTGCCGCGGGTCAAGCAACGGACCAACGAGCTTCGCGAGCGAGGGGTTGCGACCGCGCTCGCCGTGCTCGCCGAGGAGGGCGTCGCGGGCCTGACCACGCGCAACGTCGCCAGACGCGCCAAGGCGTCCGTGCCGGCCGTCTATGAGGTGTTCGGCGACAAGGCCGGCCTCATCCGCGAAGTGTTCTTTCAGGGCTTCCGAATGTTGGGGGACGCACTCGCGGAGTTGCCGCCGACGGACGACCCGATTGAGGGCCTCGAGCGTGCCGCGGAGGGCTACCGCGCGTTTGTGGTCGCCAATCCAGTGCTGGCGCAGGTGATGTTCTCGCGGCCGTTCGCGGACTTCGACCCGACGACGGCGGAGGAGAAGGCGGGAGTGAAGGTCCGCGAGATCTTCGTCGACCGTGTTCGAGTCGCGGTTGACGCAGGCGTGATCGCGGGCGACCCGACGGACGTCGCGCTCGTCTTCTTTGGGCTGCTCGAGGGTTTGACGGCGGCCGAGAACGCCCGCCGGCTCGGGTCGTCGAGAGCGTCAGTCGACCGCCGCTGGAGCATCGGAGTCAGAGCGCTGCTCGCGGGGCTGAAGCCGTAAACCGGGGGCGGGCGCGGGCCCGGCGGAACACGCAGCAGTGACATGAGCGAGTCGCCACCGCCGCTTCGTGCCGCGGCGATGCAGCGCCTGAGCGCATAGCGATGGCCGGGATATCGCCCAGCCCAGCCACCGCAACGCGCGGCGGCCAGGCTGGAAGCGGGCGCTACGCCGGCACGCGCTCGGCGGCGAGGGCGGCGACGATCTCGTCGACCTTCACCTTCGCGTCGCCGAACAGCATCTGCGTGTTCTCGCGGAAGAACAGGGGGTTCTGCACGCCGGCGTAGCCGGAGGCCATCGAGCGCTTGAAGACGATCACGTTGCCCGCCTCCCACACTCTCAGCACGGGCATGCCCGCGATCGGGCTGGTCGGGTCCTCGGCAGCCGCCGGGTTGACGGTGTCGTTGGCGCCGATCACGAGGACGACGTCGGTCTCGGCGAAGTCGTCGTTGATCTCGTCCATCTCGAGCACGATGTCGTACGGCACCTTCGCCTCGGCCAGCAGCACGTTCATGTGGCCCGGCAGTCGGCCGGCGACCGGGTGGACGCCGAAGCGGACCTCGATCCCGCGGTCGCGCAGCTGACGCGTCAGCTCCGCGACCGGGTACTGCGCCTGCGCGACCGCCATGCCGTAGCCGGGCGTGATGATCACCGAGCTGGCGCTCGTCAGCATCTCGGCGGCGCTGCCCGCGTCGATCTCGCGGTGCTCGCCGTAGTCGGTGTCGGCAGAGGCCGGGGCCTCGATGCCGAAGCCGCCCGCGATCACCGAGATGAACGAGCGGTTCATCGCCTGGCACATGATGTAGGACAGGTAGGCACCCGAGGAGCCGACGAGCGCGCCGGTCACGATCAGCAGGTCGTTGTTGAGCAGGAAGCCCGATGCCGCCGCGGCCCAGCCCGAGTAGGAGTTGAGCATCGAGACGACGACCGGCATGTCGCCGCCGCCGATCGACGCGACAAGGTGCCAGCCGAGCGCGAGCGCGACCGCCGTCACCGCGATCAGCAGCGCGAGGCTTGGCGAGATCACGAAGAAGACCGTCAGCACCACGAACGCGCCGAGCGCGCCGAGGTTGAGGTAGTTCTTGCCCGGCAGCATCAGCGGCGCCGACTTGATTCTCGCCGACAGCTTCAGGTAGGCGACGATCGAGCCGGTGAAGGTGACCGCGCCGATGAAAATGCCGATGAAGACCTCGGCGTGGTGGATCCCCAGCAGCGAGCCGGCGAACTCCGTCTGGCCCGGCTTGTGCTCGACGGAGAAGTAGCCGCTCCAGCCGACCAGCACGGCCGCGAGGCCGACGAAGCTGTGCAACAGCGCGATCAGCTCGGGCATGCCGGTCATCTCGACGACGCGGGCGCGCCAGAGGCCGATCGAGGCGCCGATCACGATCGCTATGACGAGCAGGACGATCGCGACTGTCTCGGTGTCGTCGGTCGCGACGCCGATTGTCGCGGCGAGCGCGATGAACATGCCGGCGATCCCGAACGCGACGCCCTGTCGGGCCGACTCGTGTCTTGAGAGCCCGGCGAGCGAGAGGATGAACAGCAGCGCCGCGACGATGTACGACGCCGTCGCGATCGACTGCGCGTTGATGGTGCCGATGACGAGTGATGAGGTCATGGATCAGCCTCTGTTGAACATGCCGAGCATGCGCCGGGTCACGGCGAAGCCGCCGAAGACGTTGATCGAGGCGAGCAGAATCGCGACTGTCGAGAGCACGCGGATGAGCGAGTCGTCCTGCTCGCCGAGCTGGAGCATCGCGCCTACGACGATGATGCCGGAGATCGCGTTCGTGACGGACATCAGCGGAGTGTGCAGCGCGTGGTGGACCTTGCCGATCACGTAGTAGCCGACGACGACCGCCAGCATCAGCACGGTGAAGTGAGCCGGCAGCGGGTCGGGCGCAAAGGCGTTGACGGCCCACAGCACGAACAGCCCGGCCGCGATCACGGCGTATCTGGTCCATGCCGGGCGCGGCGCCTTGACCGGTACCGCGTTGCGCTCAACCGGCGCCGCTCTGGCGGCCGGCGCGGCCGAGACCTGCACGGCCGGCGGCGGCCACGTCTTCTCGCCGTCGCGGACGACCGTCATCGAGCGCTGCACGACGTCGTCGAAGTCGAGCGTCAGCTGCCCGTCTCTCTCCGGCGTCAGCAGCTTCATCAGGTTCACGAGGTTCGTGCCGTAGAGCTGCGAGGCCTGCGCGGGCAGGCGGCCCGCGAGGTCGGTGTAGCCGATGATCGTGACGCCGTTGTCGGTGACTATCGCCTTGCCGGCAACCGAGCCTTCGACGTTTCCGCCCATCGCGGCGGCCATGTCGACGATCACCGAGCCGGGTCTCATCAGCGCGACCTGCTCGGCCGTCATCAGCTTCGGCGCCGGGCGGCCCGGGATCAGGGCCGTCGTGATGATGATGTCGACGTCCTTCGCCTGCGCGGTGTAGAGCTCGGCCGCGAGGCGGTTGTAGTCGTCGCTCGTCGCTCTCGCGTAGCCGTCGCTGGAGACTTCGAGCTCCATCACGGAGAGGAACTCGCCGCCGAGCGATCTGACCTGGTCCGCGACCTCAGGCCGCGGGTCGGTCGCCCGCACGATCGCGCCAAGGCTGTTGGCGGCGCCGATCGCGGCGAGGCCGGCGACGCCGGCGCCCGCGACGAGCACCTTTGCCGGCGGGACCTTGCCGGCGGCCGTCACCTGGCCAGTGAAGAAACGGCCGAAGACATGGGCAGCCTCGATCACGGCGCGATAGCCGGCGATGTTGGCCATGCTGGAGAGGACGTCGAGCGACTGCGCGCGGCTGATGCGCGGCACCGCGTCCATCGCCATCGCGGTGATCGGCCGCTCTGCGAGCGCCTCGACCAGCTCTGGTCTGAACGCGGGCGACAGCAGCGCGACGATCGTCGCGCCTTCGTTGAGCTTGGCGATCTCGTCGACCGTGGGGCCGTTGACGCGCAGGACGACATCGGCCTGCCACGCCTGCTCTGCGGCCCCGACAGACGCGCCTGCCGCAGCGTATGCGTCGTCGGCGAAGCTCGAGAGCGCGCCGGCCCCCGATTCGACCAGCACGTCGTAGCCAAGCCCCGCAAGCTGTCTGACCGTCGCAGGGGTAGCCGCGACGCGCGTCTCCCCGGCATTGGTCTCGCGGGGCACTCCGATGAGCATCGAGATTTCAGACTCCTCGTGACGATTGAGACTCATGTGAGCGCGTGTAGGTTACGCGCGGCGGGCCCTTCAGCGCCGCCGGTTCCCCCGAGACCCCCCGTTCAACGGGACGAAAACGCGACATCCGGCTACGGATGCGCGCCCTCTCCGGCGAGACAAGCCAATTCTAGTCGAGGGTTCCCGCGCGAGGGGGCGGGCGCCAGGGCGCGGGCGCACGCCCGCGCGACGGGGCGGGCGGCGGGGCGCGGGCGCTCAGGCGCGCGAGGGGGCGGGCGCCAGGCGCGGGCGCTCAGGCGCGCGCGGGCGCGAGCTGCGGCCCGACCGGCGCTTGCATCTCGCTTGGCGTGCCGTCGAGCGCCGCCGCGAGCTCGCCGCGCCCCTCGATGTCGAGCTTGCGGTAGGCGTTGGAGAGGTGCATCTCGATCGTGCGGTGGGAGACGAAGGTCGCCTGCGCGATCTGGCGGTTCGTGAGCCCCTCGGCGGCCATCCTCGCCGCGCGCTCCTCGGCCGGGGTGAGCGCCTCGCCGCCGTCCACCTGGTCGCGTCGTGGCCGCGCGCCGGCCGCCATCAGCTCGTCGCGCGCGCGGTCGGCCAGCGCGGCGGCGCCGGCACGGGTCGCCAGCTCGATCGCCTCGCGCAACGGCGTCCGCGCGGCGACTGGCTCGCGCCGTCCGCGCAGCATCGCGCCGAGATCGGTCAACGCGGCGACATGCAGCGTGCGCGCCGGCGAGCGCTCGAAGGCATCGACGGCGCGCTCGAGCGTTGCGACGTCGCCGCTCGCCAGCGCGGTCGCGTGGAGCGCGACGGCGAGCTCGGTCTCGCTCTCGAACGCCTCCGCGTACGCCAGCTGCTCGGCAGCGAGGAAGCGGGCGGCGTCATGCTCGCCGAGCAGCAAATGGGCGCCGATCGCGACCGGCCGCCATGGCACGAAGCCAGCTGCCGAGTTGGAGTAGGCGCGCTCCCAGCGGCGCGCGACGTCGAGCTCGTTGAGCGCGATATGGGAGCGCCGCTCCGCCAGCGCAAGCGCCGCGCGCGCGACCGGCAGCGGCTGCATCCCCGCGCTGTCGTCATCGGCCTCGACGTGCGCGAACTGGTCCGCGACCGCACGGGCCGCGACGGGACCGCCGCTCTGCAGGACCGCGCCGATCAGCGTGCCGACGGCGGTCGTCTCCAGCACGGCGTTGCCGGCCGCCGCGTCGATCAGCCCAAGCGCGCCGCGCGCGTCGGCCTCGGCCTCGAGCGGTCGGCCGAAGCGCAGCAACGACCACCCGCGCAGCGCGCTCACGCGCGCGAACAGCATCGCGTTGCCGCGCTCGCGCGCGACCGCGACCGCCGCCTCGTAGGCGCTCATCGCCTCGGCCTCCGCATCGACGAGCGCGAGCGAGGTCGCGGTCAGCTCGTGGACGCCCTCGGGCTGGTCGGGGGCGAGCAGCGCGCCGTCGGCGAGCGCCCGCGTCGCGAGCTCGCAGACGCGGGGTGCGGGCCCTCTCGTCATTGCCAGCTCGATCGCAAGCAGGCCCATCGCGAGATGCTCGCCAGGCGCGAAGTCGGCCCGCGCGCGCAGCCGTTGCAGGCGGTCGCTGGCGAGCCGGCGCACGCGCGCTGAGCCGGTCGCGGCGCGCACGATCTGCGCCTGCAGGAGCGCTGTCGCCTCTGGGTCACTCGTCGCCGCGATCCCCGCGTCGAGGTTGCGGACCGACTCCTCCCACTGCCCTGCCCACATCTGCATGTCGCCGAGCGCCTGCGCGATCCTGACCTGGAGTCGCTCGTCCTGCGTCAGCCGCCGCGCCTCAAGCAGGTGCTCGGCCGCCGGTGCGAGGCCGGCGTACGCCTCGACGACGCCGAGCTCGTACAGCAGCTCGGCACGCCGGGCCGCCGACGGCGGCTCGTCGAGCGCGCGCGTCAGATACGCCGCCGCGACATCCGAGGCGCCACGCGCGAGCGCCCGCTCGGCGGCGCGTCTGAGCACGTCGACCGCGGCATGGTCGCCGAGCGGCTCGGCCGACCGCAGGTGGCGCGCGGCCTCCTCTTCCAGCCCGTCGGCGATCAACAGATGCGCGGCGCGCGCGTGCTGGCGGGCGCGCGCGACGGTGCCGGCCGCGTCGAGCACCGCCGCGCGCAGGATTGGGTGCGAGAAGCGCAGCGGGCGGGCGTCCTCCAGCACGTCCTCGGCGACGAGCGCGTCGACGGCCGTGGCCGCCTGGTCCTCGGTGACGGCGGCGAGCGCGCGCACGCGGCGGTAGTCGGCGGCCGGCCCGAGGACCGCGACGGCGAGCGCGATCTGGTCGGCGCCGTGCTCGCAGCGGTCGATGCGGCCGCGGACCCATGCCGCGACGCCGCTCGTGCCGGCGCGCTCGACCGCCTCGCGCTCGTCGGCGGTGCCGCGCGCGCCTGCCCGGGCCAGCTCGGCGGCAAGCGCGACGCACAGCAGCGGGTTGCCGCCCGTCGCCGTCATGCACGCCTGCGCGAACGGCTCCTCGACGTCGCGGCCGAAGGCGTTGCCGACAAGCGTGCCGACCGCGGTCGCGCTCAGCGCCTTGAGCTCGAACATCTGTTGGCTGCCCGCGAGCGCCACGAGCCGGCGCACGTCCGGCCGCAGCCGCGCATGCGGGCCCGAGCGCAGGCCGAGCACGAGCAGGCAGGGGAGGTCGGCGATCCGACGGGCGAGGTAGGTGAGGAAGCGGATCGACGCGGGGTCGGCCCATTGCACGTCGTCGACGACGAGCGTCAGCGCCGCGCTTGCGGCGGCGTCCGCGACCAGCCAGTAGAGGCCGTGGAGGATCGCGCCGGCCGCGCGCGGGTCGGCGGCGACGCGGCCGATCGAGAAGACGGGCGCGCACAACGCCGTCGCGTCCGACAGCTGGCGCTGCTCGGCGAGCGGGCCCAGCAGCTCGCGCACGATGCCGAACGGCACGTCGTCCTCAAGCTCGCCTCCAGCGGCCGCGAGCGTCGCCGGACTGCGTGCCAGCCGCTGCAGCAACGACGTCTTGCCGATCCCGGCCGTGCCGGCGACGACAGCGCAGCAGCCCGCGTCCCTGCGCGCGCTCGCGCGAAGTGCGTTGAGCCGCTTGAGCTCCGTCTCGCGCTCCAACAACTCCATCGCGCCAGCACGGTAGCGTCCGGTCGGCGCGTTGACAGTGTCAGGCGAGTACCGTCCGAGTCTCGCTTTTTGCAGCCACCGGCTGACGCGAAGGCGCCAGGCCGCGCCGACAGCGCGGCCGGCCCGGAAAACCCGCATTCCCCGTAGAGCGCTGTCTTCCGGCGCATCGTGTTGGCGCGGGAGCCCTATACCGGGTTAGCACGTTCAGCTTCTCTTAACCTCGCGGTGCTGCGTGCTCCGCTTCATGTAAGGTCGGCGCGTCCGCGTCGTATTGGTCGTGACGCAACTATCGCAAGGACTCTTAGGAGGATGGACGGTATGCAAGTTTCGAACGGCAGGCGTGGGTCGCGCCGCCGCGGTTCGGCAGGGGCACTCGTCGCGCTGGCTATTGCGCTCGCGTTCGTGATTGCCGCCTGCGGCGGCAGTGATGACTCGAAGACGACCGCCAACACCCCCGCGAGCACCAGCGGTGGCAGCAACACGGTCAGCAACACGACTGCGGACGACACCACTCAGGACGTGGCTGCTCCCGCGTTCACGCCTGATCAGCAGGCGGGGCTTCCCGGCGACAACTGGTTCGTCAACGGCGGCAGCCTCTTGAACCAGCGGTATTCGCCGCTGGACGAGATCACGACGGAGAACGTCAGCCAGCTCAGAGGCCTCTGGCACACGCACCTGAACAACAGCGGCGTGGCGTCGAAGTACTCGGCTGAGGGTCAGCCGCTGTACTACAACGGGGTCATCTACGAGACGACCGGTGCTGACGACGCCTTCGCCGTCGACGCCGCGTCGGGCAGAATCCTGTGGCAGTACAAGGCGAACCTGGACCCGGCTATCGCTTCAGTCGTCTGCTGCGGGTTTGACAACCGCGGCCTCGGCATGGGCGACGGGATGCTCTTCGACGGCAAGCTTGACGGCCACGTCGTCGCGCTCGACATGAGAACGGGCACGCCCGTCTGGGACTCGAACATCTCGAGCACCAGAAACGGCTACACGATCACGATGCCGCCGCTCTACTACGACGGCATGATCTTCGTCAGCTCCGTCGGCGCCGAGTACGGCACGCGCGGCTTCATGGAAGCGCTTGACGCGAGAACCGGCAGAATGATCTGGAAGCACTACAACATCCCCAGCCCGAGCGAGCCTGGTGGCGACTCGTGGCCGGCCGGCACGGATCAGTACAAGCACGGCGGCGGCGGCGTCTGGAGCCAGCCCGCGATCGACCCGAGACTCGGGATGATCTACTACTCGACCGCGAACGCCGGCTCCGACTGGGACGGCCGCGAGCGCTCCGGCGACAACAAGTGGTCGTCGTCGATGCTCGCACTCGACGTGAGAACCGGCAGATTCAAGTGGGGCTACCAGCAGGTCCACCACGACATCTGGGACATGGACTCGCCGAGCCCGGTCGTCCTGATGGACGCGACGGTCAACGGCAGAGACGTCCAGGGCATCTCGCAGCCGAGCAAGACGGGCTACGTCTACTTCCTCGACCGCACGAGCGGCAGACCGATCTTCCCGATCCCGGAGAGAAAGGTCCCGACGAACCCGGACCAGCCGAACGCGTCGCCGACGCAGCCGATCCCGTCGATGGCGCCGTTCAGCGCCACGAGAATCGCGCCGGCCGAGCTCGCCAAGGTGCAGGCTGCCGTGAGAACGGCGACGCCGAAGGGCCAGCCGGTCCCGAGAGTCATCTCGGTGCCGCAGTTCACGCCGTTCGAGGTGACGGGCAAGTCGACGATCCTCGCGTCCGCGCCCGGCCCGGCCGGTGGTAACAACTGGGAGCCGAGCTCCTACAACCCGGACACGCACATGTACTACGTGTGCGCCCAGGACAACGCGTTCGCGGTCGCCATCCCGAAGAGAACGGTCGCGTACAAGACCGGCGAGAACACCAGCGGCGTGGCGATGGCCGGGTCCAACGGCTTCAACGCTCCGGGCACGCTGACGGCGTACAACATGGACACCGGCAGAATCGCCTGGCAGGACAAGTGGCCGGACGCCTGCTACTCGGGCGCCGTGTCGACGGGCGGCAACCTCGTCTTCGTCGGCCGCAACAGAGGCCAGCTCGAGGCGTACGACGGCAGAACGGGCGACCGCGTCTGGAGCTTCCAGACCGGTGCCGGCTCCAACGCGCCGGTCGTGGTCTACCAGCGCGACGGCCACGAGTACATCACGCAGCTCGCGGGCGGCAACGCCCTCAACGGCTCCCCGCACGGCGACAACCTCTGGACGTGGGGCCTCGACGGCACCCTCGGCCCGGCGGCAGCGCCTGGCTCGGGCAGAGCAATAGTCCACGCAGGTGAGGGTGGAGACGCCAGAGGCGGCGACAGAGCAGCCGCTGGCGGCGCGGTCAGAGGCGACGCCATGGCCGGCTCCTCGGTCTTCGCCGACAACTGCGCGGTCTGCCACGGCGCCAGAGGCACCGGCGGCAACGGCGGCCCGGACCTGACGACGATACCGGCGGCGAAGACGATCGCCGGCGTCACCAGACAGGTCACCAACGGCGGCGGCGGCATGCCGGCGTTCGGCGGGCAGCTGTCCAGCAGACAGATCGCGGACGTCGCGGCGTTCGTGACGTCGACGATCACGAGATAGCAAGCAAGCAGCGTTTCGTGACGCGGGCCGGGGCTTCGTCCCCGGCCCTCTCACGTTCTGCCGCCGCCCTCTCCGCTCGGGGCGGTGCTGATTTCCCACCACATGTCCACGCCCGCACCTCGCCCCGCTGACGGGGCCTCACGATCCGACCAGCTGACGCCTGAGGAGTTCCGCGCGGCAGCGCTTGAGATCGAAGCAGCAGTCGGGCGGCTTATCGTCGGCCAGGAGGAGATCCTCCGCGGCGTGCTGACCAGCATGGTCGCTGGCGGCCACGTGCTGCTGGAGGGCGTCCCCGGACTCGGCAAGACCACGATGGCGCGGGCGTTCGCGCAAGCGGTCCAGCTCGAGACCCGGCGCGTCCAGTTCACGCCCGACCTGATGCCGGCCGACCTGACCGGTACCACCGTCTTGACGCAAGACGATCGCGGCAACGCAGACCTGCGCTTCCAGCCCGGACCGGTCTTCACCAACCTCGTGCTCGCTGACGAGATCAACCGCGCCGCTCCCCGCACACAGAGCGCGCTGCTTGAGGCGATGCAGGAGCAGACCGTCACCGTCGGCAACGTCACGCACGAGCTGCCGACGCCGTTCCTCGTGCTCGCGACGCAGAACCCGGTCGAGCAGGCGGGCACCTACCCGCTGCCCGAGGCCGAGCTCGACCGCTTCTTCATGAACCTGCTCTTCACCTTCCCCGGGCCCGACGAGCTGACGGCGATGGTGCGCCGCACCTCGGCCGAGGTTCAGCCGGAGGTCCCGGTTGTCGCTGACGGGCCGATGCTGCTACGCATGCGCTCGCTCGCGCGCTCGGTCCCCGCCGCGACGGAAGTCATCCACTACGCCTCGCGGCTCGTGATGGCGCTGCATCCCGAGGCTGACGACGCGAGCGACCTCGTGCGCGAATGTGTCCGGCTGGGCCCCAGCCCCCGCGGCGTGCAGGCGCTCGCGCTCGCCGGCCAGGTGACAGCGCTCCTCGGCGGTCGCAGCAACCTCGCCTACGAGGACGTGCGCGCGGTTGCGCTGCCGGTGCTCCGCCATCGCCTCGTGCTGACGTTCGACGCCGAACGGCGCCGCGTCGCGCGCGACGAGCTCGTGCGGGACGCGCTCGAGCGGGTCGCCGAGGAGGCCCCCCGATAGCAGCGCCCGGCGCCGGCCCGCTGCTCGACTCGGCGACGCTTCGTCAGCTCGAGCAGCTGCGGCTGACGCAGATCGACGCGATCATCGCCGGCTTCACGGGAAGCCACGTTGGGCCGCGCAGCGCCTACGGGACCGAGTTCGCCGACTACCGGCCCTACAACCCCGGCGACGAGCTGCGCCGGATCGACTGGGGCGTGTACGCGCGGCTGCGCGAGGCGTTCGTGAAGGTCGGTCCAGGGGAGGCGCGCACCGGCCTTGCGACGCTGATCGACACGAGCGCGTCGATGGACTGGCCCAACGAGCCGGCCGGCGGTCGCGCCAGCCGGCGGCCGACGAAGCTGCGCCACGCACAAGAGCTCGCCGCAATGCTGGCGGCCGTCGCGCTGTTAGCGGCTGACAGCGCACGGATCGCATCGCTTGCCGACGGGGCCGCCGTCGTCGGCGCCGAGCTCGGCGGCGCGGCGCTGCTGGCCGAGGCGCTCGCGGCGCTCGAGGCCCAGACGGTTGGCCGTCACACGCAGCTGGCGGCGGCGGTGAGAGCGCACCGCCTCGCCGCGCCACCTGCCGACGTCGTGGTGCTGCTGACCGATGCGCTCGTCCCCGACGGCGATCTCGACGACGCGCTCGACGAGCTGCGCCGCGCTGGGCGCGCGACGACGCTCGTCCATGTCACCGACCCAGACGAGCGCCGGCCGCCGGCGGAGGGCCCGGTCGAGCTGGTCGATCGCGAGACGGGAGAGCGACGAGTCGTCAACCGGACTGCGGACGCGGTCGCCGCGCACGTCGCGCGCTTCGACGCGCGCACCGAGGCGCTGCGCGAGCGCTGTCGCGCCCGTGACATCGCCTACGTCGGAGCGCCGACAGACGTGCCCGCGCTCGACATCGTCTTCGAGCGCGCGCGCGAAGCGGGCGTCGTCGGCGCCTGAGGCCCGGCGCCGCTCGCGCCGCCCGCGTGAGGCCCGGCGCCGCTCGCGCCGCCCGCCTGAGGCCCGGCGCCGCCCGCGCCGCCCGAGCCGCCCGCGCCGCCGCCGCGGCCGAGCAGCCGCAGGACCGCCGAGGCGACGAACAGCAGCAGGGCGGCAAGCGCGAGCCAGGGCCACAGCGCGGTCGTCTCGCCGCCGAGGATCGCGGG